>JBAYBM010000006.1:0-61493 GCA_041669265.1 Bacilli bacterium
AGAAATCAAAACTAATAAATCAGGAAAGCAAATTAGATACAATAACTTCCCTGGAATGGCAGATAATCCTGTCACTCATGTACGTCCACATGGAAAAGATGCAACCGATACTGCTCCTCTTCCGGTCACTGATAAATTAACTGGATTAAAATCATATACAAAGCAATGCTTTTGGCTAAACAATTCATATGTAGGATCAATCATTGGACTAACAAAGACAAAAACTAAAAAATAGGCCGTAAAAAGCCTATTTTCTTTGATTTTGGACATGTCTACAGGTGAAGCCTTTAAACCCCGTCGTAACTGGTAAGTGTAGCGTAAGCCCTGGATTTTTGTGAAAAAGCCCTATTCATCGGCTTTTTCTCAACAGTGCAACACATACGAGGTCAAATACGACTACTATCTCAATGGTGTCCGAAATGAGCTTTTGACGCTCCCATGGACCTACATTAAGGAAGTACTCATGCTTGAAAAAGTGCCTAAATGCCGCTATTTTTTGGAATCTTTGTGCACCAACAGTGCAACAGTCTCGACGTGTGGAGTCATTGGAAACATATCTACTGGTTGAACAGAACTAACCATATATTTAGATTTTAATTGTTTTAAATCTCTTGCTAATGTAGATGGTTCACATGAAATATATATTATCTTTCTAGGTGAATATTCTAATAAACATGATAAGAATTTGTTATCACTTCCATTACGAGGTGGATCCATTATTACTACATCTATTTTTCTATTAATAGATTTACTCTTTACTAAAAAATCTCCTGCATCATCATTAAAGAATTCTACATTATTTATATTATTTCTTTTAGCATTATTAATTGCATCTTTTGTAGCTTCTTTTACTATTTCTACTGAATATACTTTATTTACATTTTTAGATACAATTAATCCTATTGTTCCTATACCTGAATATGCATCTAAAACTATATCATCTTTAGTGAAATTTCCATTTTGGATGGCGATTTGATATAGTTTTTCTGTTTGTACAGGATTAGTTTGATAAAAAGATTTACTTGATATTTGAAATACTAATCCACATAAACTATCTTCAATATACCCTTTACCATATAATACTTCTTCTTTTTCACCTAAAATTACATTAGTGTCTCTACTATTAGTATTACTAACAATAGTAGTTATTTCAGGGCATCTTAAAACCAATTCTTTTACGAAATTACTTCTACCAGCCCATGTTTGCTTTGAAGAAACTAATACTACCATTATTTCTTCTTTATAATATGAAGTTCGAATAAGGATATGTCTTAATAAACCAGTTCTTCTATCTTCATCATATGGATACATTTTAAAAGAAGGCATTAATTCTTTAATGGTTTTTATTATTTTACTAGCTCTTTTATCTTCAATAGCACATTCATTAATTGGTATTATTTCATGGCTTCTTTCTCTATAGAAGCCAGATATAATATGATTTTTATTATCATAACCTAAAGGTATTTGTATTTTGTTACGATAATTATAAGGATTATCCATACCAATTGTTTCATTAACTTTAGTATCTATATCTCCTAAACGTTTTAAGGAATTATATACTCTATTTTGTTTATATTTTAATTGTTCAGAGTAAGCTATTTGTTGATAAGTACATCCTCCACAAGCAGTGCATACTAAACATTTAGGTTGTACTCTATATGGAGATGATTTATATAATTTACTTACCCTACCAAAATATACTCCTGCTCGAGAATATAATATTTCAATATCAGCTTCCTCATATAAAAAGAGTCCACTAACAAATATTATTTTACCTTTTTCTTTAACAACACCTTTTCCTTCACTCGAAATATCTATACATTTACCATGTATAATTTCACGATGAAAAGATTTATACATTATTTACCACCCATAAGTGATGCAATATAAGTAACTTCTTCATCTACTTTTAATCGAGGAAATAAACTATCGCCTTTAGTAACATTATTACCATCGCAAATATGTTCATTATGAATATTTTTATAATCTTGATTAGCTTTATTAACACCTAATTGAGTAAATAATTCGGGTGATTTTTTTACTAATATTGGTTCTAATAATTTACCACCAACATATAACATATATGCTAAATGAGACATACAACTCTTTAAGTTTTCATTCTTTGAAGGATCTTTTGCTAAATTCCAAGGTGCACTCTCTTCAATATATTTATTAGCTCTATCAAGCATAGACATAACTTCAATATATGCATCTGTAATATGTAAATTATCCATATCTACTTCATTCTTATTAATAGTAGATTCTACTAAGTCTTCTAATTCTTTATCTTGTGGATTTATACCCTTAGTAAAGTTAGGTACTACACCATTAAAATATTTAATAATCATTGATACAGTTCTACTTAATAAATTACCTAAATTATTTACTAAATCCATATTAATTCTATCTACGAACATTTCAGGAGTAAAAGTACCATCTTCTCCAAAAGGTATCTCTCTTACTAAATAATATCTAACAGTATCTACTCCATATCTTTCAATTAATGGATATGGTGAAATAACATTACCTTTTGATTTAGACATTTTGCCATCTTTCATCATTATTAAACCATGGACAAATACTCTATCAGGTAATCTTAAATTCATAGATGCTAAAAATTCTGGCCAGTATATGGTATGAAATCTAGTAATATCTGCCCCTATAACATGAATTATTTCACATTCAGGATCTTCCCAATATTTCTTATATAATTCGTCATGGTCAGTTCCATAACCTAATGCTGTTACATAATTAAATAATGCATCAACCCAAACATAGGATACATGTTTTGGATTTTCAAGTAATGGGACTCCCCATTTAAAAGAGGTTCTACTAACACATAAATCAGTTAATCCAGGTTTTAAAAATGTATTAATCATTTCATTTTTTCTTGATACTGGAGTTACTGAAAGAGGATCAGTAAACCACTTATTTACTACATCTAAATATTTTTGAGTTTTAAAGAAATAGCACTCTTCTGTTTCTTTTTGTACTGGTCGACCACAATCTGGACATAAATGATTTTCTCCAATTTGTGTATCAGTCCAGAAAGCTTCACAAGGAGTACAATACCAACCTTCATATTTTCCTAAATAAATATCATCATTCTTAATCATATGAGAAAATACTTTTTGAATTATTGTATAGTGACGTGATTCTGTAGTTCTAATAAAATCATCATTAGAAATCTCCATTGCTTTCCATAAATCTTTAAATTGACCTGCAATTTTATCTACATATTCTTGAGGTGTAACATTAGCTTCTTTAGCTTTTTGTACTATTTTAATACCATGTTCATCAGTACCTGTTAAGAAATAACAATCATATCCACGCATTCTTTTATTACGTGCAAAAACATCGCACATAGTTGTGCAATAAGCGTGTCCAATATGAGCATTACCACTTGGATAATATATCGGAGTAGTAATATAAAATCTTTTCTTTTCCATAAAAGTACCTCTAAATATTAATTATAACAAAGTTTATAAATCAATATATTAAAAACTATAGAACTATAGTTAATATATCTTTATCTTTTTCCTGTATTGGATGATATTTTTTAATAGCAGGTAATATTGCTCTATTATCTTTATCTATTTTAAAATTCATCCTATATCCTTTATATTTATTTCTTAAAAATTCAATTGCTAAAGTAATATCGTTTCCAATATTTAAATAAATCTTATAGATATTTAAAATAGCTCTTTCTTCATCCATTGAAAAATATATAAGACCATTAATCCTACTAAAAGTATTAATAATTAAAGCAAAATTATCATCTTCTCTTAAAAAAGATGTAATTTCTTTATCAATTGCTAATTTATCAGTTTTAGTAAAACTATAAATAAAATCTACAACATCAATATTTGGTTTTGTTAAATATTTAATAACTGTTTTTGCCATATAATTTGTTCACAATATAAAAACAATCCCGAAGGATTGTATTTACTTATTTCTTTTCTTCAGTCTTGTTATCTTTATTAAGACCATATTTCTTATTGAAACGATCAATTCTTCCATCAGCTTGGACAAATCTTTGCTTGCCAGTATAGAATGGATGACAATTGCTGCATGTATCAACACGAATTTCATCTAATGTTGATTCAGTTTCAAATGTGGTACCACATGAGACACAAGTAACCTTGCACTTATGATACTTTGGGTGAATATCTTTCTTCATAACTTTACTCCTTCCGCTCTGAACTACTATTTTCGTTCAAAGAAAGCACGTGAATATACTTTATCAAACTGGATTTACTTAATCAAGTAAATTAGTAGAAATTTAGTATTCAAATTTTTCACAAATATCTAATAATAAATGCTAAAATCAATATACCCCTAAGGAATGAAGAAATATGAAAGTATTATTATATCAAGAAGGAAGAAAAGCTTTAGGTGTCTCTGGAATTGGTAGAGCACTTAAACATCAGCAAAAAGCTTTAAATATAAATGGAATAGAAACTACTTTTAATAGAAAAGATACCTATAATTTTGTGCATATAAATACTGTGTTTCCAGAATCATATAGATTCTTAAGAAAATGTCAAAGAAAACATATACCTGTTGTTGTTCATGGTCACTCCACTTTTGAAGATTTTAGAAAGTCATTTAGATGTTGGAAATTAATGGAACCTTTCTTTGATGGGTTTTTAAAAAAAATGTATCAACACGCAGATTATATTATTACTCCTACCCCATACTCTAAAAAATTAATCGAAAACTATAAAGGAGTAAAATGTCCTGTAAAAGCTATATCAAATGGTATTATTTTAGAAGACTATAAATATGATGATAAAAAAGTACAAGCTTTTAAGGAACGTTTTAAATTGAAACCAAATCAAAGTGTTGTTATTGGAGTAGGTTTGTTATTTGAAAGAAAAGGATTATTAGATTTTATTGAAGTTGCAAAAGATATGCCAAATGTAATATTTATTTGGTTTGGTAATCTCCAAAAATGTTTAACTCAACATAAAATATTAAAAGCTATAAAACATAAACCAAGTAATGTTATTTTTCCAGGCTATATCGCTGGAGATATTATTAAAGGTGCTTTTTCATCAGCAAATGCCATGTTCTTTCCATCTTACGAAGAAACAGAAGGTATTGTTGTTCTTGAAGCTTTAGCTAGTAAATTACCATTAATCGTTCGTGATATTGGAGTTTATAAACCATGGCTTAAAAATGGCGTTAATTGTTATATGGGAAAAGATAATATCGATTTTGTTCAAATCATTGATAAAGTATTAAATACAGATAATTCTAAAATTATCGCAAACGGCTATAAAGTTGCTGAAGAACGCTCTATTGATAAAATAGGAAAAGAATTAATAAATGCCTATAAAGAAGTTGAAGAAATTTATAACGTTAAAATAGATTAATATAAATAACAAATATATTTAGCATTAAAGTAAACAATATTTACTTGTTTTAAATATTTTTCTATATGAAAATATTAAAAGTGCGTAAAGCAATAGGAGGATAGATATGCTTAGTAAAAAATTAGCATTAGATACTATTAATCTATCCCTTAAAACAGGAGCAGATTTTGCTGAATTATTCTATGAAGATACTACAAAACAGTTTATTCAATTAGATAATGGCAAAGTTGAAGATCTTGTTGAGGGACAAATATTTGGAGTAGGTATCCGATTATTAAAAGGATTAAGAAGTGTATATGGTTATACTAATAATGTAACTAAAAAGGGATTATTTGAATTAGCAAATAAACTATCAAAATCTTTTGATGATAAACAAATTGTTAAAGATATTGATAAATTTGAAGTAACTCATTATAAAAGAGTTAATAAAAAGGTTCTTTCTTATAACGAAGTAAATAAAAAAGACATTATAGATTTATTAAAGAAATCAACTGCAGTTATGGCAAATTATGATAAGAGAATTGTTCGTACTGTTGGTGGATTCTTAATTACTATGACTGATGTAAATATCTTTAATAGTAAAGGTAAATTTACTAAAGATCATCGTGAATGGGGAAGATTTATTCTTCAATCGATTGCTAGTGAAAATAGAAAAATTGAAACTAGATTTGATGGACCAGGCAACCAAAAAGGTTGGGAATGGTTTAAAGAAGATAATAGAATGCTTAAAGTTGCTCAACATAATGCAGAAAAAGTTATCTTAATGCTTGGAGCAAAAGAATGTCCAAGCGGTAATTTCCCTGTAGTTATTGGTAATGGTTGGGGAGGAGTTATCTTCCACGAAGCATGTGGTCACCAATTAGAAGCTACTTCAGTTGCTAAAAAATTAAGTGTCTTCACAGACATGGTTGGCAAAGCAATTGCTAGTCCAGTAGTTTCTGCTTATGATAATGGCGTATTAGCAAATGAATGGGGTTCATCTAATGTTGATGATGAAGGTATCCCAGCTCAAAATAATTTATTGATTAAAGATGGAATATTACAAGATTATTTAGTTGATTCCTTTAATGGAAGACGTATGAATAATCATCCAGGTAATGGATGTTGTAGAAGAGAATCATATAAATATGAACCTACTTCAAGAATGTCTAATACCTATATTGCAAAAGGCAAATCTAAACCAGAAGATATTATAAAAGCTACAAAATTAGGCATTTATGCAGTCTCTTTTAATGGAGGAAGTGTTAATCCTGCAACTGGTGAATTTAACTTTGGTTGTAGTGAAGCATACTTAATTAAAGATGGAAAAATAGATCAACCATTAAGAGGAGCTACTCTTATTGGAAAAGCTACTGAAATCTTAAAGAATATTGATATGGTTGGTAATGATGTTGATTTAGGTCAAGGTATGTGTGGATCTTCTAGTGGAAGTATTCCAGTAAATGTTGGACAACCTACTATTAGAATTAAAACAATCATTGTTGGCGGAAGAGGAGGATCAATAAATGAACTCTAAAAAGTTTTTTGAACTTGCTAAAGAAAATGATATTCAAGTAAGTCAAATTAGTACTCATAAATCTACAAAATTAAGTTTTTCTTTATTCCATGGCGAAATTGATAGTTATTCATTAAGTGATACATCTACTATTGCTGTTCGTGGTATTTATAAAGGAAAAATGGGTTCTGCTAAAACAGAAAAAGATGATAAAAATACTCCACTATTTTTAGTACATGCTATTAAAGATGGCGCTTCTTATATTGAAAAAGTAGATCCTTCATTTATTTTTGAAGGTAGTAAAAAATATCATAATAAGAATTTATTTTCCAAAGAACTTGAAAAAGTTTCTGTAGAAACTAAAATTGCTAAACTTCATGAACTTGAAAGCAAACTTAAAGGCGCTGATAAAAGAGTTACTGAAGTACAAGTTACATATGTTGAAGTTAGTGAGGAAAGTACCATTAAAAATACATATGGCATTAATCTAAAACAAAGAGGAAACTATTTCTATTTCTACGCTGAACAAGTCGCTAAAGATGGCGAAGAAATTAAATCTGATGGCGATATTTATTTTGGTAATAACTTTGAAGAATTTAACGTTGATAATTTTGTAAAGAAAATTACTGATAAGGTAACTAGTAAATTCCATGGAACTCCAATTCCAGGAGGAACTTATAAGGCTGTATTAAAAAATGAAGTAGTAAATGATTTATTAAATGCATATATTCGTTCATTCTCTAGTGAAGAGATTCAAAAACATTCATCATTAATTGAAGGAAAACTAAATACTAAGATTGCCTCAAGCAAAATTACAATTGAAGAAAAGCCATTAACAAAAAATATTTTCTTTAAAGGCTTTGATGATGAAGGTGTTGCCACAATTAATAAAAAAATAGTTGATCATGGTGTTGTTAAAACATATTTATACAATCTTGAAACTGCTGCAAAAGATAAAGTTGAAACAACTGCTAATGGTTATGGTGGAAACGGAAAGATTGGAATTGATGTAGATAACCTCTCATTAAAACCAGGTAAATTAACTGAAGAAGAATTATTCGAAAAAATTGAAAATGGTGTTTATATTACTTCAATAACTGGTTTACATGCTGGTCTTAATGCAACCTCTGGAGATTTCTCCTTAGAAGCTGAAGGCTATCATGTAGAAAACAGAAAGAAAAAAGGGTCACTATCATTAATTACTGTTGGTGGAAATTTATTCAAATTATTTGATAGCGTTATTGCTGTTGGAAATAATAGTGAATTATTTATTAGTTCAAGCAGTTCTCCAGCAATGGCTATTCGTGGACTTAAAGTCAGTTCATAATTAAAAATATTTATAAAATAAACCCAAAATCCAATAGGTTTTGGGTTTTTTATTGTCTTAATTGATGAATTTTAATAATTACTTATATATAATATTCACGTGGGGAGGTTTTTTATGAAGAAAAATAAAAAAGCAAACAAAACATTTGAAGAATTCAAGAAGTTTATTACTCGTGGTAACGTTGTAGATATGGCAGTTGGCGTCATCATGGGCTCTGCCTTTGGTGCAATTGTAACTGCTGTCGTTAATATTTTACTTAGTTTATGTACTTGGGGTGTTCCAGGTGGAATTAAAGGATTAGTAACTGTTTTACCAGCTGCAAATGCTGCTCAAGCAGGAATTTCTGGCATTGGACAAACATTTGCTGCTAGTGATTTTAGTGATATTGCTAAAGCATATGGCACAAGTCAAGGCGCCGCTGATGCTTTAACTTATGGCACTAATTTCTTAAATAGCAAATATACCCTTCATGGTTCAATTTATTATTTCAATAATTCAGCTATCATTGATTGGGGAACTTTAATTAATGCTGTAATTTCATTCTTAATTATTGCTTTAACTCTATTTGCAATCACAAAATCTTTTGCTTATATGAAAGCAAAAAGAGCTGCTATTGAAGCTAAACAATTAGAAGAATATTACACAAAACATCCAGAAGAAAGACCAGCTCCAGTTGTTCCTGGAAAACCAGCACCAACTGAAATTGAATTACTCACTCAAATTAAAGATTTGCTTTCAAAACAAGAAGTGAAAAAGTAAATCATTTACCGCATGAAAAACAAAACCATATCGTAATTGATATGGTTTTTTATTTTATTTTTTTGTTCGTTTCATTACAACTAATGTTGGTTTAGGTATCGTAACCCTTGTATATTCTGGAATGGATTCAGTTAAGAAAACATTAGAGCCGATAACAACATGGTCTCCAATTATTGCCTCTCCTCCAAGAATAGAAGCGCCACTATAAATAGTAACGTGATTACCAATTGTAGGGTGTCTTTTAACTCCTCTTAATTTTTGTCCATCAGATAAAGATAAGGCACCTAAAGTTACACCTTGATAAATCTTACAATGATTGCCTATTGTTGTCGTTTCTCCAATAACAATTCCTGTGCCATGATCTATAAAGAAATATTCTCCAATAGTTGCCCCTGGATGAATGTCTATTCCAGTTAAAAAATGAGCTTCTTCGGAAATTATTCTTGCTACAACTTTTAAACCCTCTTTATAAATAATATGTGCAATACGGTGATAAAATGTAGCAGTAAATCCTGGATATGAGGCAATTACTTCTTCTAAAGAATCGCAAGCTGGATCACTTTGAAATGTTGTTTCAATATCTTTAGTAAAATATTCCTTAAGTTTTGGAATATAAGAAAAGAAATCTTCTACGTTTTTTTCTTCATCACAAACATATTCTTTATATAATATTTTTGCTTTTTCTATACAATCTTTTTCACAACATAAATTAAAAAAGAACTCCGGAAAAAAGATACATTTGCATGCATCTACAAATTCTAATATTCCTTTTTTATTTGGAAAATGATTAGATTCTAATTCCATGAATATCTTTCTCCTGTATCAGGGAAAATAACTACAACTTTAATATCTTTTAAGCCTAAAGTTTTAATGGTATTTATAGCACCAATTAAAGCTGCTCCACTAGAAATACCTACTAATAATCCTTCTTCTTTTACAATTTCTTTTGCAGTATCAATAGCTTCTTCATTTGTTACAGTAATTACACTATCAACAAATTCTTTCTTATAGTTTTTAGGAATAAAATTTGCACCTATTCCTTGTATTTCGTGTGGTCCACTTATACCTTTACTAATAAGAGGTGATGAAGCTGGTTCAATACCAATAATCTTAGTTTGAGGATGATGTTTCTTAAAATATTTACCTATTCCAGAAATAGTTCCTCCGGTTCCAATACCAGCAAAAACATAAGATAAATCACTTATATCATCATATATTTCTTTTGCAGTATATAAATAATGAGCTTTTAAATTATCTTCATTATCAAATTGACCTAATATAATAGAATTCTTATTTTCTTGATGCAATCTATTAGCCTCTTTAACAGCTTCTTTCATTCCACCATCAACAAGAACTAAAGTACCATTATAATCTTTCATTAATGCTTTTCTTTGTTCAGACATTGAACTTGGCATAACTATAACAGCTTTAAAATCAAAATAATTTGCAAAAGCACATAAAGCAATACCAGTATTTCCACTAGTAGGTTCAATTATCATTGTATCTTTATTTATTAAACCTTTAGCACTATATTCCTTAAGCATTTCTAATACTGCTCTATCTTTTATACTTCCAGCAGGATTGGTTTTTTCTACTTTAGCATAGATTTGACAAGGGATATGATAGTGTTTTTCAATTTTATGTAAACGAAGTAATGGGGTATTACCAACCATTTCAACTATTGAATTATAAATCATATAAACTCCTTAGATCTTTATCTCAGGTCTTTCTTTTTTAATTTTTTCTAATACTTTATCTAGTCCAACTTCTTCATATTCTAAGCGAGATGGAGCTATTCTATTAAAGACTTTATTCTTTTTCTTTAAAGTAATTTTTACTTCACTCTCTGAATTATCAATTAAAGCTGAATATAAAATATATGTTTTGAAACAATAAATATCATATTCACCTTTAAAGTATTCTTTTTCTTTTGGTAAGAAAGATAAATATAATTCTTTAGCTTTATCATTCATTCCATAATATAAATAAATATATAAAAGATGTACTTTTGCTAAACATAATGTTCCTGTACTTAGTTTAGCTTCGCTTATAGTTATTTTATTAATAATTTCTAAAGCATCATTATATTCATCTTTTCTTAAATATGTATCAGCAATTAATAAGTTAACTTTAGTAGTAAAATCTGTAATCTCATCAAATACTTTATAATTGACTTCTTTCTTATTTAATACATCGTTCCCTAAAATAGTAAGATAAACATTAAATGCTTGAACATTAACTTTTTTAGATAATAAAGTAATACGATATCCATCAGTAGTACTATCAAGTTTAGTTGGGAAATAATCATATAAAGTAACCATTCCACCAATTGTAACTATAAATAATTGTAAGAACCTCATCCATAATAAAGGATTTTGAGTTGTAGTAGAACTCTTAGAAGGATCAGTAATAAATATATATGCAAATATTAATAAAATTACTTCAATTGCAAAAAACAAAACAGGGGCAAAAACATATGGCATTGGATTAGATTTTTCGCTTTTTGGCATAATAACAGTTTCACCAGTTAATCCATCATAATTAGTTGGAAATTTAAATTTTGTTTTCTTTTCAAAATGAACATTTCCATCTTTATCTTTTACTTCAATTAATTTCTTATAAAAATAAAAACCAACAACGTTTACAGATATTACATCATATCCACCAATTTTAGCACCTATTACATGAGCAATTTCAAAACCAACAACATTTATAATAGCGGCTCCTAATAAACCTAAAACTGCAAATCCATAGACATTAAAACCATTTACTGTTCCTTTAGCAGCAGATAAACCTGGTCCAATAATAGCAAATCCAACAACTCCTGCTACCACTAACATTAGAAAATATACTATGAAACTAAACAAATCTTCTTTAGACATTTTTTTACCTCTCAATCTTGATTGATAGCCAACCAACGTGTACAACAATTAATCTTGAGAATTGCTTTTATAATAATATCATTATATAGTCTTTTTTTCCACTTATTTAATAATAATAAAAAGCATTAAGAATTTGCTTCCTAATGCTTATTTTTTATGTTTTTAAAGAATATTATTTTTTATCTTCATCACGTTTTGATACAACAATTTGATTGAATGGAATATTAACATTATTCTCTTTAAAAATTAAGAATAATTCACGATTTAAATCTCTACGAACTTGGAATTTATTTTCTTCTTTAACATAAGCAACAACTCTCATATTAATTGAAGAATCGGCCATTTCTTGGACACCCTTATAAATAGGATCACCAATAATGCCTTTAACTTTTTCTTTTAATCTTGGGAAAGAATTAACAATAATTTTTTCAACTTTTCCTAAATCTTCATCATAATCAATTGATACATCAACAATTGCTAAAGAATAGTTATCCGACATATTAACAACAGTGCCAATCTTACTATTATTGATAACTTTAACATTACCACCATCATCAATAAGTTTAGTATTACGAATACCAATTTCTTTAACGGTTCCTCTAAAATCATCAATGACAACAATATCACCAACTTTATAGTCATCATCAAAGACAATAAATAAACCAGAGATAATATCACTGATAAGTGGTTGAGCACCAAGGCCAATGATAAGAGCTAAGATTCCAGCACTTGCAAGAAGTGTAGTTGTATCAACTCCCCAAACACTTAATATAACAAGAATTAAAGCGATAACTGCAATATATTTAATAAACGAATTAATTAATTTAACTACAGTTGATGCTTTCTTACTCTTAACAAATATCAAACTAAGTAAGAATCTAATTAATTTTGATACTCCTAAGAATAAAACAATATAGAACAATGTAGAGACAAACTTCATATAGTTATCTTTCCACCATGTTCCAAAATCAAATCCTTCTGTTGTGTTATCTCCTATAACACCACTAAATGGATTGTTAGCGCCAAAGATATCTTTTGAAAAGATTACAATGACACAAAATACTGCTAGTAATGCCCAAACAACAATACCAACAATGATTGAGACTTTTTTGCCTCGTGAATAGGTTTTCCATCCTGTTTCTTTTTTCATAACATTCTCCTTTTATTAATAATAGAGTACAGCTTCTGCATATTTATTGAGAGTTGTCCCATTTTCAATATCCAATGGATGTGAACTTGTAGCATACACTTCCAAATGAATATAAAAACCTTTTGTAAATCCGCTGATATCAATGCTACCAGAGGTACCGGTGATATTTCCTGAACTTGCACTTCCTCCACCGGATGAGGTTGCAACGGCATATATATTAGATAAATAACTATTTGGATCTGTAATTGATACGCCAAATGATATAGTTTTTGAAGAATAATCAACTGATGAACTACTTAAAGCAATCGTTCCATATTCACTTTCAGTATTGCCTTCATCTGGATCAGTAGGATCTACTGGTTCCATATAATCTAATGTTGAAAAGTTAGTTGTACTAATAGTAGTATCGCCATAACCATTATTAGATTTAATATCAACAGTATAATAAGTATTGTCAGTTAAACCAGTAAATGAACCACTTAATGATTTAGAATAATTACCTTCTTCATTCTTTGTTTCATTTAATGTTAAAACTTCAATAGTTAATTCTTTAGTAGTTTTTCCATTTCCCGTTAAATATATATCTAATTTATTATCAACAGTATATTCATAATCAATAGCATATTCACAAACATAAAAACCTGGAGTATATGTTGTCTTTTTAATAGTAGGAACAGAAATTGCTGATGAAACAGCAGCGGCAACAACAGCTACAGTAGTTGCAACGACTCCACCAACAGCAACTCCAGCAACAACTCCTCCACTTACAATAGTTCCAGCAGAAACAAGTGTATTTGTAATTACAGTTTTTTCAGCAGTAGATTCTTCACTATCTACACTATATTCACTAGCTTGTGTTTTACTTAAAAAGTCGTTTTGTTCAGGATGATTAAAAACTTCTTGCCCACCTAAAAAATATTCTTCACTATTAACACCAGTCCAAGTGATTCCATTATCTTTAAAAGTATTTGTACCGCTTTTATTTGTTTCGCTATTTAATGTCTTTGCCATTATATGTTCCTCAAATTTTCAACGGCAGTATCATAAGCATTTCCAATATCATCTTTTGTTAATTCGGCATTTATAATTAAAGAATAACCACTATCAAATGTTGACCATAAGGTAGAAGTATCACCAGTATATCCACTTAATATTCCATTAAAGAATGAGCAGTAACTTGCTAATAATTTTTGTTTATAATGTGACAAATTAATCTTCGTTTCTAATTCTTTGTACAAAGTTTTGATATCATCTTCGCTTTGGCTTCCATATTCATAAGAACCCAATTTATCATAATATTCATTAATTAAATCAGTTGTAAAATAACCATCACTTTCAAGAGCAGTTCCTTGAATTTTTATTAAATAATCTTCACGAACAACTACAAAAGAAAAAGTAGGTTCAAATGTTAATGCTAAAGCTTTTAATGCTTCAACAGTTTCACTATTAGTTATTTGATTTGTAAAACTAGTATATAAAGTATCAATTGCTGCATATCCATATTTTGTATATGTTGCATAAATTTTATCTAATTCTTCTTGAGTTGTAATTTTTAAATATTCAAGTTCAGTTAAAGTAGTTACTGTTGCACTTATAGATTTACTGGCAAAATAATCATCTGTTTCAGCAAAACGAGCACTAACAGTATATTTTGTTCCTGGAGTCAAATTCTTAAAACTTCCACTACCCCATGAACTTCCATTAAGCGAAAATTCTGCACCGCCATCACTAGAAGCAACAAAAGAAGTATCAGTTATTTTTGAAAAACTAATTCCACTAGGAACATCAGGATTATCAACTCTTGTTTCAAATAAAACTGTTTGTATTGCGCTTGAATAATCGTAATCAGAGACTTCAGCGTCATATTCTTTACCAAAAATATAAACTTGAACTGATGTACCCCATTCAGGATCAATAGCAATTGTTCCATCAGTAGTTATTTCATAATTAAAATCTTCACCACCATAAATATCAGAATTATAATAATTCATTTCAAACCCATCATAGGTACCAATGATAATATAATCTTCAAGGTATGTTGCGTTTGTTAAGCAATTATTTGCAGCATCATATTCTAATTCAGGAGTTTTTGAAGCAAAAGGATTTCCAGTTCCTTCATACATTTTTGAATATGTTGAAGCTGTGTCAGATAAGCAAAATTTTTGTCTTTCAATATTTGGTAAGGCTTGATATTTTGCTTGTAATGTTGAAAATTGATTTAATTCGCTGTCAGTAGCAATTCTAACATCACTTTCAAAATCTATAGCATCGTATTCATATACTTCATATATTGCAACAGAAAATAATGTGGTTGCGGGTGCATTGTATTGACAAGACATAGTTTGATTTGAACCACCAGGATTTGATAAACACAAATATCCAAGGCCCATTTGCCCCGTATAACTAGCAAATAAATGGCAGTATGTTTCTTGTTGAGATATTCCATCTATTGAAGTTTTAGTTGATGTCAATCCACCAGTTGAAGTAGAGCCATCACAATAAACATATTTACCATCTTGGTTAGAAAAATAATAAGTTGTTGTGCTTGATGCTTCAGTAGTTACTGTTTCTTCTAAATAATCAAAAAAGCAACCACTATAATCTGTTAATAAACGATCAAAAGATATTGAATAGCCATTACTTTCACCACCATTTGTAAGAGTAAGAATATTTCCAGTTGCACTTGAATCAATTAAATATGTTACATTACTATCAGGATTAATAAATCCTAAAGCATATGTTCTACCACTAACTAAATCATAAGTTTCATTAGCTTTTCTAGTAACATCAACTAAACCACTAAAGCTACCATTATGAGCAGTATCGGTCTTCAAAGGAGTAATTACCCTAGAATTTGAATTACATGATGATAATGAAACAATACAAAGAGCGGCAAACCATATTGCCAATAAAGTTTTTTTCATAATTTCTGCGTTAATTATATAATAATTTTTTACAAAAAAAGGGTTTTATTGATTTTTAATAATAAACTTATTCGATTTAGTAGATTAAAATTTAGAAATTATCAAATTTATTAGATTCTCACTACATAATTTGTTTATTTCGTTTTTATTAACTTCTAAAGATTTTTTCTCGATAAAATTTGAGATTGTAACTTCTACAATTCCTTTAGAAAAAAATTTAAGTAAAACAACTTTTTTATCCTCGTTAATTACATATTTATTTAAGTACTTATTAATACAATTATGAATATAAGAATAAAGAAAATCTTCTAATACATCTCTAGCATTGCTCTTTGCAATTTTAATATTATATTCATTGTCGTTATATAAGAAATTTAACATATTATATATAGAAACATCTAACGTACTGTTAGCAATATAAGGAATGCTTTTATAACAATAAATAGAAAATATAACATCATAAATATTTTGAAAATGATAATAGAATGTTTGACGTTTAATATTAATTTCTTTACAAATCATATTAACATCAATTTCTTCTACATTTCTTTTCTTTAATAATTTAATAAATGTATGTTGAATTAGTTTTTCTGTATCAATCATTTTGCTTTTCTTTTCTCTTTAATAAAGTAAAAAATAAGTAATAGAAATATAGTACAACCAAGTGCTATTAATAATGGCCATAAGATAGTTAAAGGAGCTAAAGAAGTATCGATATCTAATAAATTAAAATGTTTATCAAATAAATATGATATAGCAAATAAACCTACATCAAAAATAAGAGCAAAACTAAAAACTAACGATCTATATAAATTTGGTTTATAACAAACTGCAAATAAAGCTATTAAAGAAAGAATACTCATATAATATACAGATACAGTTTTAGGAATAGTAATTGGTGCTTTAATTATTAAATCAAAATATATAAATAGTCCAATTACACCTAAAGAGATACCAATTCCAAAAGGAATGGCGTTTTTAAAAATATTTAGTACAAATTTACCTTTAACAATTTCGTTGTTATTCTGCTCAAGAGCAAGGAAGAAAGCTGCTAAACCAATGGTAACTATTTCCCAGCCATAGAAATTCTCTGGAGTAAATACATAAGATACTCCACCTATCATTCCACTTATTAAGAAATATATATTAACGATAATAGCAAAAATAGTTTTTATTAAAAATAAAGAACAGGTTCTTTGTAAGTTATTTATTACTCTTCTACCTTGAGATATTACTTGAGGTAAAGAATTAAAATTATCATTTAATAATATTATAGAAGAAACATCTTTTGCTGCTTTTGTAGCACAAGATATTGAAATAGGTACATCACTAGATTTAAGAGCTAAAGTATCATTAATTCCATCCCCAAACATTCCAACTGTATGTTTATTTTTTCTTAAGGTTTCAATTATAATTTCTTTTTGTTCTGGTTTAACTCTACCAAATACCGTGTATTTTAAAGCAGCTTCTCTTACTTCATCATCTGTTTTCCCATCAAGAGAAATAAATTTATCAAAATTAATTACTCCAACAGTTTCAGCAATAGAACTAACTGTGTATGGATTATCTCCACTTATAATTTTTAAATCGACATTATTTTTATTAAACCATTTAATAACATCTTTAACCCCTTCTCTAATTCCATCTTCAATAACAATTAAAGCAATTGGGTCGAGATTTGATATAGTTTTTTCTAAATTAAGTACTTTTTTAGTATACCCAACAACAAGAATTCTATATCCTTCTTTACTTAATTCATCAATCATTCTTTCTTCATCTTCACTTGTTTTTGCAGGAACAAATCCATAAGCACCGACACAAATTGTTCCAATTTCTTCTAATGTTGCAATTGAATATTTCCTTTCGCTAGAAAATGGCTTGCTATCTATTTTTTGATAAACACCTTTATTACCGTATGAATTTATAAGCGCAGTAGCAGTAAAATTATTATCATTTACAGCTTTATTAAAACTACCCATAACAATATCGAATTTATCTTTATTAAATGGAATGTCATCTAATTGAACAACTTTTTTAACACTCATTGATCCATCAGTTAAAGTGCCTGTTTTATCTAAACATAAAGTATCTATTCTAGCTAAAGTTTCAATTGAATACATATTTTGAACAAGAACATTTTCTTTTGCTAAATTAATTACTCCGACAACTAAAGAAGTAGAAGCTAATAAATACATACCAGAAGGAATCATAGATATTAATGCTCCAGCAACAGGAGCCACATTTTGTTCGAATTTTTCCCAACTATCAAAAATACTATCTAACAATCCTTTTTGTAAAATCATTAATATTCCAATTAAAATTACTATTACACTAATACCTTTAAATAAGTAATTTAATTGAACATACATTAAAGATTTAGGGCTCTTAAAATCTTTTGCTTTATCTTGCAAGGCATTTATATAGTTGTCTTTTCCAACATGATTAATTCTTACATAGGCTGTTCCGCTAATTACATAGGTACCACTTAATATAGTTTCTTTTTCTTTTCTTCTTTGAGTTAAAGATTCGCCAGTAATACTAGATTCATCAAGTTCTAGTTTTCCATCTAAAATTATTCCATCACAAGGAACTTGTTCACCTGCTTTTAAAATTATAATGTCATCGAGAACAATTTCATTTGCATCAATCTTTACTTCTTTTGAGTTTCTTATAGCAGTTATTTTTTCTTTATTAACAAGAGATAATCTATCAACTAATGCTTTTGCTCGTAAATCTTGAAACATCGTTATAAAAGTATTTGCTACAAAAACAATAATAAAAAAACAACTCTTCCATTTTCCTGCAATAATTAAAATAATAGCTAATGCTAATAAAAGCATGTTAAAAAAGGTAAATATATTTTTAATAAAGATTTTAAAATATTGATCTTTCTTTTTATCTCTTACTTTATTTACTTGCCCAATACTTTTATTATATTCAACTTGTTTTTTTGATAACCCTTGTTTTATTGAGGCTTCATATCTTTTAATTTCTATATTTTTTTTGCTCATATTATTCGTCCCTTAATGCAGTAACAGGGTCTTTTTTTGCCGCTAATCTCGATGGAATTACTCCACTAATAAGGGTTAATACAACTGAAATTGCAATTAACACTAATGCTGCGACGATACTTAAATCAGCAATATTTCCAATATTATATTCTGCATAAACTATATTTAAAATTTGATTTAAAGGAATCGTAACTAAATATGCAACTAAGCAACCAATTAATCCTGCAATTCCTCCAATAAACAAAGACTCAACCTCAAATAGTCGTCCAACATCTTTTTTACGAGCACCTAAAGCACGTAATATTCCAATTTCTTTAGTTCTTTCAATAACAGAAACATAAGTTATAATTCCTGTCATAACACAAGAAACTAATAAAGATATAGAAGCAAAAATAATTAAAACTATTGATACAATATTAATCATCTTTCCAATTCCACTTGTTAAACTACCTACAACATCTGTATAAAATACTTGTTCATTTAAACTTGAAGCATGGTCAGGATCACTAGTGTCTTCTGAATTAATAACATTATATTCATCTAATCTTTCTAATAGTTTATCCTTACTAGTTAAATTGGCTGGGAATATAACAATATTAGATATTATTTCATAAGAAGAGACATAAGCATATAAACCAATAACATCATTTATTGCGCTACTATATTGGTTTGATAAATATTTTACATAAATATTAGATATATATTTAGAAACATAATCCAAATCATTAATGCCATGTTCTAATAAAGCTTCTGGTACTAAATCACTTCCAAATGTTTGACCAACATATAAATAATTGCTTATAGAATTATAAACATTGTTATAATTTGTTATTCTTCTAAACTCAAAATACTTATCAAATACCGTACGGATATCACTTGTAGATACATCTTCTTTAGAAATTGTAGAAATTAAATCAGTACCAAAAGTTTCAAATACTTTTCCAGTATCTACTCCTTCTACATTCTTCATTAAAACGTTGTCTTTTAAATCTTCATTTATTTGTGAACCTTCGTTTTCTAAAGTAAATTCCTCTTGTAAAGATTTTAAATAACACAATCCAGTAGTCATTAAAGAAACAACGCTACTTTGTGCAGGTCTTAAAATTCCTGTTATTTTTAGTTCCGTTCCATAAGAGGAATTATTATATAATTCATCTATATCATTTTGAACATAATTATGAATATTTCTTAAGTGACCATCACCATCTAAAACTTCTTTAGAATCGTCTAATTTATAAAAATCATCATTTTTAAAAATCTTATATTTTTTGTTTAATAATGACTCAAATGTTATTGGTTTAACATGGCTTTCACTAGTTGAATCTAAAGCATCTTCTTGAACATCATTACTATTATAAAAACCTAATGCTCTTAAAATAGAAAAGTTAATTCTATTATATGAATCAACAACTAATACAAGTTCATTTGACTCTTTTGGATATGTTCCAGCTATTAAATCATATGATTCAGTTATGTATTCTTCTTCACCATATAAAACATGAAAATAATTAGTAGGTAAACCAGTTACACTATTTAATGTACTATATAAGGAATTATAAGATATATAGTCTAATTTTTGAATTCCTCCGGCATTTTCTCCATCAATCGAATCAGGAACATCAGTTATAAGATTCATACTATAAGCATTAACATAATTGATTATGTAATCGTTTATTAGTCCTTCTTCGTTTTTAAGTTTATTTAAATAGGTATAATATTTTTCACTAAAATTATTATATTTATATGTTGCTGTTGCAGAAGCAGTTATATAAGGATATACATTATCAGTATCAGGAAATTTTGTAGTTTGATTTATATCCGATTCGTTACCTGAATCATATGTAACAGTGTATTGAGGGACATTTATTGGAGTAGATGAAGCGGTTTGAGATTCAACTCTTGATATATAATTTGTAAAACCATTATTAAGTGCTAAAACTAGAGCTACACCAATAATACCAAAACTAGAAGCAACACTTGTTAAAATTGTTCTTGTCTTTTTGGTAAATAGATTTCTAAATGAAAGCTTAATTGCAGTCCAAAAATTCATAGAAGATTTTTTCTTTTTGCTTATTATTTCTTCTTCTTTCTTTTGAACTGCTTCTATTTTTTGCTTTTCTTTGCTATTTTTAGTATTTTCTTCAGGATTAGAATCGCTTTGAATTTCTCCATCTTTAATACGGATTGTTCTTGTTGCGTATTTATTTGCTATCTCTTCATTATGTGTAACTACAATTACTAAACGATCTTTACTAATTTCTTTTAATAAATCCATTACTTGAACACTTGTTTTGCTATCAAGAGCACCAGTTGGTTCATCGGCTAAAATAACTTCTGGATTGTTTACTAAAGCACGAGCAATAGCAACTCTTTGACATTGACCACCACTTAATTGATTTGGTTTTTTATATAAAACATCATCTAATCCAACTTCTTTTAATACATTCTTACAAATTCTTTCACGTTCTTCTTTTTTTTCGCCCGCTAATACTAAAGATAATTCAACGTTTTCAATGACATTTAAGTGAGGGATTAAATTATAACTTTGAAATATAAATCCAATTCTTTTGTTTCTATAATTGTCCCAATCTTTTGATGTATATTTTTGTGTAGAAATTCCATCAATTTTCAAATCACCAGTTGTATATTGGTCTAAACCACCAATAATATTTAAAAGAGTTGTTTTCCCACAACCGGATGGTCCTAAAATTGCGCAAAATTGTTTGCTTGAGAAAAATAAGTTAATGTGTTTTAACGCAGGATAAGGCTTTTTATCAATGTAATAATCTTTGGATATATCGTTTAGTTCTAACATTTTTTCTCCTAGTAAAAGTATAATTTGTAATATGTTTTTTTACAATGTAAAACATCATCGTTTTTGTTCAAAAAACATCTGAATTATTTCTAGGCACTCTTTTTCTAAAATCCCATGCAAGTCCCCCATGGATTTGTTTTCGTATGTGTTTGAATTTATATTTTCTTTGCTTGCACCATAGACAAGTTTTGAAATTCTTGATTGTTTAATGGCACTCATACACATTTCACAAGGTTCTAAAGTAACATAAATTGTACAGCCATTAAGTCTCCAATCACCCAATTTTTTAGAAGCTTTTTTAATAGCTAAAATCTCTGCATGTGCGGTTGCATCATGCATTTTCTCTTTTTTATTAAATGCTTTACTTAAAACATCCCCCTTAGAATCTACTATTATAGCTCCCACAGGAATTTCGTCATTTTTATATGCCTTTTGTGCCTCTTTTAAGGCTATTCTCATAAAATATATGTCATTATTTTTCATAAATAAAAACCATCACACATTATAACAAATCTTAAGGCTGCTATGTTTCCATCCTGACCTGGTTCGAAAAGTATAATTGTGATGGCTTATTTATAATATCAAATTTATATAAATTAGTCTATTTTCTTATTATTTTTTAATTGGTTTTAAAACCTTAATTCCACCCATAAATGGTTGTAAAACTTCTGGTACTAAAACGCTCCCATCTTTTTGTTGAAATTGCTCAAGAATTGCAGGGAATACTCTTGAAGTAGCAAGGCCACTACCATTTAAAGTATGGCAATAATGAATCTTTCCTTCTTCATCTTTATATCTAATCATTCCTCTACGAGCTTGATAAGCACGAGCATTTGAAACGCTAGATACTTCTTTATAAATATTCATTGAAGGTAAATAAACTTCAATATCATATGTCCTTGCCATTGAATGAGAACAATCTCCTGCAGCAAGTTTAGAAACTCTATAATGTAATCCTAACTTTTCCACTAATGATTTTGCTTTACCAACTAATTCTTCAAAAGCTCTATCACTATCATCTTCTTTAGTATATTCAACCATTTCAACTTTATTAAATTGATAGCCCCTAATCATTCCTCGCTCTTCAGTACGATAACTTCCAGCTTCTTTTCTATAACAAGGAGTATATGCAAAATATTTCTTTGGAAGTTCGCTATCTCCTAAAATTTCATTACGATGTAAATTAACAAGTGCAGTTTCGGCAGTTGGTAATAAAAATCTTTCTGGGTTAAAATCATTTAAAACAAATACATCTTGTTCGAATTTTGGGAATTGTCCTGCGGTAAATCCTGATTCATAATTTAATAAATGAGGTGGCAATATAAATGTAAATCCATCTTTGATATGCTCACTAATAAAGAAATTAATTAATGCCCATTCAAGTCTGGCACCTAATCCTGTATAAATCCAAGCACCATTTCCAGCTATTTTTGCAGCTCTTTGATAATCGATTAAACCTAAAGATTCTGCTAATTCCACATGGTCTTTGATAGGGAAATCGAATTTTGGTTGTTCTTTAAAAATATAAATTGGCTTATTATTTTCTTTCCCTCCACCAAGCAAATCTTCATCTGGCAAATTTGGTAAAGCAAAAACAATTTTGTTAATTTTTGTTTCAAGATCTTTTAGATTCTCTTCATTTTCTTTATTTTCGTTACTTAATGCTTTAACTTTTGCAAAAATTTCTTGAACATCTCCACCTGCTTTTTTAACTTGTGGAACACTTTTTGATAATTTATTTTGCTCAGCTTTATTAGTTTCAGTAATTTGTTGTAGTTTTCTTTTCTTTGCAACTAAATCGACTAACTCATCAAGATTACAATCGTATAATTTTCTTTTTAGTAACTCTTGAACATGCTCTTTGTTGTTTAAAATGTAATTTAAATCATTCATAACTCTACCTCTATAGTTTTTTATAAATATCTAATAGCTTTGGCCCGTTAATACTCAACGAATTTTCCTCAGCATATTGATAAGCTTTTGTTGTTGTTGGAATAAGTTTTTTATTCAAACAATCTTCGATCCCGTTCTTTAAAGAATCAACGTTATTATAAACATACCCAGTTTCTTTATCAACGACGATATCACTAAAAGTACTACCTTCGATTGCAAGAACTTGGCAATTTGCAGCCATCGCTTCAAGACAACCAAACACATTCCCTTTAAAAGAGCTAACAACCAAATAAACAAACGAATCAACTAATAATGAACAATATATATCGTTCTCTAAAACTGGTGAAAAAGTTAAATTTGAAGTTGCCTTCTTTATTAATTTTTTGCTTTTTCTACTAAATCTATCGCTTTGAGAAATAGCTATAAATTTAATATTAGGGAAAGCTCTTGCAACATCACAAATTCTTGAAATTGCAATATCATCACTATGTTTAAAATTTATTGTAATTAAAGGTACTTCTTCAGGAGTTCTTAAATATTTATATGCAATATATCTTTCATAAGCACTTTTAAGATCATATTTAACAAGATTAACTCCAGGAGAAAATTTCTTTATTTTTGTAGTTACTCCATCATTCTTTAAAATATCAATACATTCATTACTAGGAACCAATATTAAATTGAATTCATTTAGCAAACTAACATCAGTTTTTGTTAATTCATATGGTTCTTTTTTATTGATAAACAATTCAGCGTTCTCATCTTCTTCTGCATAAAATAAACTAATTACTAATTTGCAATTCTCTTTTAAGTCTTGTTTGTATTGTTTGTAATCTTTTAGCGATATAAAATGAGCAACATTAAATGTATCATCATAAACAGAACTTGAATAAGAAACGTTACAAAGCTCAAGAGCCCCTTTTAAATTTTTACGAGCTCTTGTGCCTTCATAATTATCATTTTTTAATGAACATTCAAAGAAAATAAGTGGCTTCATTTTATTCCTTTGCTTCTTTGTTATCTTCATTTTCCATATCATTTACCGCTTGGTTTTCACTATTGTCAGTATTTTCTTCATCAATATGTGGAACAATTGTAAACGAACTTACAGTCTCTTTTTCTCTTAAGTTGATAATCTTAACACCTTGTGCATTACGACCAATAATTCTAACTTGATTTAATGCGGTACGAATAACAGTTCCATTATTAGTAATAACAAATATATCATCATTTTGATTTACTATTTTTAAACCAACTAGTTTTCCTGTTTTTGGAGTAATCTTCATAGTCTTAACTCCGCCTGCACCACGTTTTGTTAATCGATAAGTTTCGAGATCGCTTAATTTCCCCATACCTAATTTACTTAAAGCAAATACTTCACTTCCATCAAGAGATGTAGATAAAGCAACAACTTCAGCACCTTTAGTATTAATACCTTTAACTCCAGCCGCAGTTCTACCCATACATCTAACATCGCTTTCATAGAACTTACATGCTTGACCAGCATCACTTGCTAATAAAATAATTGCACCACCATCTGTTACTTTAACATCGATTAAATCATCATTATCTCTTAAAGTAATTGCATATTTTCCATTAACATTAATTCTTTCAAATTCACTTAATTTAGTACGTTTTACAATACCTTTTTTAGTAGCAAAGAATAAATATTTATCAGCATAATTATCAACCGATAACATAGCTCTAATATCTTCATTCTTATCAAGATTTAATAGATTTGAAACAGGAATTCCTTTTCCAATTCTACTAGCCTCAATAATTTCGTGGCCTCTCTTACGGTATACTCTTCCTAAATTAGAGAAGAATAAAACATCGGTGTGGGTTTTTGAATGTACCATTTTTGTAACTTCGTCGTCATTATAAACAGACATTCCTCTAACGCCAACTCCACCTCTATTTTGGCTTCTAAATTCATCAATTGGCATTCTCTTTATATAGCCTTTGTTAGTTAAAGTAATGACAATTTCTTCTTCAGGAATTAAATCTTCGTCTTCAACAGAAACAATATCTTTTGAAATTAAAGTTTTTCTATCATCACCAAATTTATTCATAACTTCTGTTAATTCCTTAATGACAATATCAACTTCGTTTTCTCTAGAAGATAAAATTCTCAAATATTCTTCACAATCTTTTTCAATACTTGCTTTCTCATCAAGTAATTTTGATGTTTCAATGTTAGTTAATCTACCAAAAGTCATCGCAACAACAGCTTTAGCCTGAACTTCACTAAAGGAGAATCTTTGCATTAAACTTACTTGGAATTCAGCTGGAGATTTACTTGCTCTTGCCATCTTTACAATTTCATCAACATTATCATGAGCAATAATTAAAGCAGCAACTATGTGTAATCTGTCTTGTGCTTTCTTGTATAAGAATTTAGTACGTCTATCAATAACTTCTACTTGGAAATCAAGATAGTTTTTGATAGTTTCTTTTAAACTTAATACTTTAGGAGCACCATTAACAATACAAAGATTGATAACCCCATAACTAACTTCTAATTGTGTGTTTTTATATAATTGATTAAGAATAACTTGGGGAACAACATCTCTTCTACAATCAATTTCAATGTTTACATCTTCTTTTGATAAATCTCTAATTCCAGTAATACCTTCAATTAATTTATCACGACATAATTGGCCTATTTTTTCAACTAAGTTAGCTTTATTAACTTGGTATGGAATTTGCTTAATTAAAATACGAGATTTTCCATTTTCTTCTTCTTTAATTTCACATAAGCCTCTTATTTTAAAGCTCCCTCTACCAGTTTCATAAGCATCTCTAATACCACTTAATCCATAAATAATTCCACCAGTAGGAAAATCTGGTCCATGAACATATTGCATTAATTCTTCTGTAGTAATCTCTTCGTTTTTACTATAGGCAATAATTCCATTAATAACTTCTTTTAAATTGTGTGGAGGTATTTTTGTCGCCATACCAACAGCAATACCATCACTACCATTAATTAATAAATCTGGGATTCTAGATGGTAAAACAGTAGGTTCTACAGTCGTTCCATCATAGTTAGGCATGAAATCAACTGTATCACAATCAATATCTCTAACCATTTCAAGTGCTAATTTTGACATACGACATTCTGTATAACGCATAGCAGCTGGATCATCACCATCCATTGAACCAAAGTTACCGTGTCCTTGAACAAGTGTGTATCTCATTGAGAAACTTTGAGCTAGTCTAACAAGAGTATCATAAATTGCAGCATCACCATGTGGGTGAAAACTTCCCATAACATCACCAACTACTTTTGCAGACTTTACAAATGGCTTATCTGGAGTATATCCATTTAAGTTCATACCATAAATAACTCTTCTATGAACTGGTTTTAAACCATCTCTAACATCAGGAATTGCTCTTGAAACAATAACTGACATAGCATAATCAAGGAAAGAATTTTGAACTTCACTAACAATTTCAGTGTCTTTTAAAGAAGGAACAATACCACTTTCAACTTCGCTTTTTGCGTCTTTAATTTCTTCTTCATTTACATCTGTATCTTTAATTTCTTCATCTTTTTTATTTTCGTTTTCCATATTCTTCCCCTTTCTATATATCAAGATTCTTTACGAATTTAGCATTTCTTTGAATGAATTCTGTTCTTGGTGGAACATCTTCACCCATTAAATCGTTAAATACTTGGTCAGCAGCTATTGCATCATCAACAGTTACTTTAAGCATCTTTCTAAATTTTGGATCCATAGTAGTCGATTCAAGTTGTTGAGGATCCATTTCTCCTAAGCCTTTGTAACGTTGTAAGGCATATCCGCCATTAGTAATACCTAGTTTTGCACGAATATTATCAAGTTGATCATCACTATATGCATAATAATCTTTTGAATGGAATGATAATTTATATAGTGGAGGTTGTGCAATATAAACATAACCATTATCAATTAAAGGCTTCATAAATCTATGGAAGAATGTTAATAATAAAATTCTAATATGTGAACCATCAACATCAGCATCAGTCATAATAACAATTTTATGATATCTAGCTTTACTTATATCAAAATCATCGCCATATCCTGAACCAATTGCATTAATCATATTTCCGATTTCACCATTGTCAAATATACGGTGCATTTGAGCTTTTTGAACATTTAAAATTTTGCCTCTTAAAGGTAAGATTGCTTGTGTTCTTGAATCTCTTCCCATCTTGGCACTGCCACCTGCAGAATTACCCTCAACAATAAATAATTCACATTCTTCAGGATTTTGAGATGAGCAATCAGCTAGTTTTCCTGGTAATGTACTTAATTCAAGTGAGTTTTTACGACGAGTGTTTTCTCTTGCGGCTTTTGCAGCAAGTCTTTCATCATATGAACTCTTAATTTTATTACAAATTAAAGTTGCTTGAGCTTTATTCTCCATTAAAAATCTTTCGAGTTTATCTCCAACAACATTTGAAACAATTTTTTTAACTTCTGGGTTTCCTAATTTGCCTTTTGTTTGGCCTTCATATTGAGGATTTGGATGTTTAACACTAATAATAGCGGTTAAACCTTCACAGCAATCATCATATGTAAATCTTTCTTTGTCTTGATCTTTTAAAATTTTAGCTCCACGAGCATAGTTATTAAAAACTCTAACTAAAGCAAGGGCAAAACCATCTTCATGCATACCACCATTGCCAGTAGCAACATTATTACAATATGAATAAATTTTTGAATTGTATCCTGAAGTATATTGAAGTGCAGTTTCAACAATAATGATTTCTTTTAATTCGTTATCAACATAATTTTGAGCACCTTCAAAATATTGAATATCTGTAGTTAATGGTGCAGAATCTTTATTTAAGAATTTAACATATTCAACAATTCCACCTTCATATTTATAGGTAACAGGTTTTTTATCAGGATCTCTTAAATCAGAAAAAACAATTGAAATTCCTTTATTTAAGAAAGCCATTTGTCTTAAACGATTATTAATTGTTTCATAATTAAATTCTGTGGTTTCTTTAAATATCTTTTTATCTGGTTTAAATGTAACAATTGTTCCATGATCTGAACAATCGCCAACTCTTGCTAAATGTCCAACTGCGTGTCCACCATTTTCAAAACGGAGATAGAAAATACCCCCATCTCTATGAACATAAACATCTACCCACTCACTTAAAGCATTAACAACTGATGCACCAACTCCATGTAAACCACCAGATACTTTATATCCACCAGTTTCACCGAATTTTCCACCAGCGTGTAATATTGTATAAACTGTTTCAACTCCTGATAAACCGCTTTTCTTAACAATGTCTACAGGAATTCCTCTACCATTATCTTCAACAGTAACGGTATTGTCTTTATTGATTGTAACTTTTACTGTATCACAATATCCAGCTAAAGCTTCATCAATACCATTATCAACGATTTCCCATACAAGGTGATGTAAACCCGTTGATGAAGTTGACCCAATATACATACCAGGTCTTTTTCTTACTGCCTCTAGTCCTTCTAATACAGTTAAATCGTTAGCATCGTATTTTGCGTCACCTTTTTCGAGATCCCTCTCGTTTTTAACTTCGATGATTTTATCATCTAGTCCAGTGATTTTTTCATCTACGATTGCTTGTTCTTCTGCAGAAGGTGCTTCGATTGTCTTTTCCTCTTCTTTGACAACCTCTTTTTTGTTTTCTTCTTCCATTAGTTTACTCCTTTCGTATTTCGTTATTAGAAACTAAATAGTAATGTGTATTTTCATAAATGATTTTAGATGTAGAAGTTATAAATACTTGGTCGATCTGACTTAAAAATTTAAGTAGAAGGTTCTTATGGTTCTCATCTAATTCACTTAATACGTCATCTAAAATAACAACAGGTTTTAATTCTTCTTCGTTTACAAGGAAATATGGTGTTAGTTTTAAAGCTAAAACAGAAATTCTGTTTTCTCCTTGTGAGCCATATATTCCAATGCTTTTATTGTTTAATGATAAATAGAAATCATCTTTTTGAACTCCGATAGAAGTTTGTCCTCTACGAATGTCGTTTTCTAAAGATGAATCAAACATTTTTAAAGCATTCTCTTTATATGCTTCCTCATTATTAATAAAAGAAACATAATGAATGCTTATGTCCGCATCTGTTTTTGTTAATTCTTTGAAAACAATTTTTAATTTTTCATTTAGCTTGTTTATATAATCACGACGATATACATAAATTATTTTGCTTTCGTTAACTAACTGCTCAGTGAGAACACTTAATAATTTCTTATTTAAATTAATCTTTTTTAATTCTTCGTTTCTCGATTTAAGCAATTTTTCAAATGTTTTTATATGCCTTACATAATTATTTGATGTTTTTGCAATCGATAAATCTAAAAATAATCTTCTTCCTTTTGGTGCCTCTTTTAATAACAGCACGTCTTTAGGAATAAAATAAATTGCATTCATGATAGAACTCAATTCACTAATTCTTCCCACTTTATTTCCATTTAGAAGCATTTTTTTGCCTTCAAGGGATAAAAGAACGTTTAACTGATTTTTCTTTTCATTTTGCATTATTTCAGAATAAATAAGAGCTTCTTTAGAATTATTAGCAATTAATTCAGAATCGTTTGATGTTCTAAACGATCTTGCTAACGATAAATAATAAATAGCTTCTACTAAAGAAGTTTTTCCACTTGCGTTTTCGCCATAGAGATAGTTAACCCCTTTATCAAATTCACAAGTAACTTCTTTATAATTCCTAAAATTAATTAATTTAATAGATTTTACTATCATTTAACAATTTCAAAAAACAATGAGTTATCAATAGCTACTTTGTAACCAGGATAAAGCTTTTTGCCTCTTTGTTTGTTGTCTTCATCATTTACTAAGATGTTATGAGAAAGAATAAAGCTTTTAGCTTCTCCGCCATTAACAATAACATGTGCAAACTTTAAAAGTTGCCCAAGGGTAATGTAATCACTACTAATTTTAATTTGTTTGTAATCAATTTTATCCATAAAAATAACTCCTTTAATATTATATATTAAAGGGAGCCATTTTTAAAGCAAAATAAAAGGTATGTGTCCCCATACCTTTTTTAATTTTTTATTTAAATTTAATAGGTTCTAACTGGCGTGATAAGTTGAATGATATTTGAATCGTTTTTATTTGTTACAGTGAATGGTTTCATTTCTCCAATAAACGAGATTAAAACGTCTTCTGATTTTAAAGCTTTTATAGCAGCAGAAACTAATTCACTATTAAAACTAATTTCTAATCTTTCACCAGTAAATTTAAAAACATTTAAAGATTCAACAGCACTTCCTACTTGTTGTGATTTACTAGAGATTTCAACTCTTTGACTATTCATAGTAACTTTAACAACGTTCTCTCTTTCTACAGAAAGTAAAGAAGTTCTATTCATAGCAGTTAAAAATTCATTAGCATTTACTTCAAGGAAATAATTGAATTGCTTTGGAATAATGTTCTTTGTGTTTGGATATTCCCCAGCAACTAATCGAGAAGAAATTAAAGTATCTTTTAATTCGAAAATTACCTTTTTCTCAGAAATATAAAGAACTATTTTTTGTTCGTTTGTTATAGATTTAACACATTCCATAAGGGATTTGCTAGGGATATTGATAGAAAATACTTGATCAAGAACAACTGAAAGTTTCTTTTCAGCAAGTCTAGCTCCATCAGTAGCGGTCATAGTTAAGCAACCATTTGAACCACAGAAATTTACTGCAGTTAATATAGGTCTACTCTCTTTTGTAAGAGCAGCAAATGAAACTTCATTTACAGAATCAATAAAATCTTTTGTAGGAATTTCTACACGAGTTCCAGATTTAGAGAAATCAATTTCTGGATATTCTTCTACACGAATTGAATTTAATTTAAATACTGATTTTTCGTTAGCAATTTTCGCTAAACTATCATCCATTAATTCAAACGTTAATTCTGCTCCATCAATACTACGGGCAATATTGGTTAAGATTTGAGCATTTACTAATACTCCTCCTGGTCTAACATCTCTTATAATTTCTTGATCTCCAGAATATAAAGGAATCGTTTGACTAATAGAAATATCTCCTCCATTACTTCCAGTGAGATTTAATCCATTAGCATCTAATACCATTTTTATATTTACTAAAGCAGCATTAATAGATTTTGGTTGAATAATTTTCGTTGTATTAAGTAATGCCTTTGTAAATATCTCTTTATTAATAGTAAATTTCATATATAAATATTCCTTTCTCTAAATATATTTTAATAATAATAAGCAATGTAGAAATGTGGAAAACTTTTTTATAGGTTTATTTTACACTTCTTTTATAGTAGTTTTAAGCACTAATTCGCTTTTTTAATTCAGAAATTGCTATTCTTGCTTGGTTATCATCTTTTAACATTCCTTCCACCTTTGATACACTATGCATAATTGTTGTGTGATCTCTATTAGAGAATAACTCTCCAATATGTTTTAAAGAAACATCTAACATTGTCCTTAATAAGTAAATTGCTATATGTCTAGCATTTACTATTTGACCTGTTTTAATTTTACCAGTTATTTGTCCAACACTTAAGTTATAATAATCAGCTACTATATTTAATATTCTTTGTTCTGATACTTTGTTCTTTGAATCACCAACATCTATAAGTGATTGTAAAGCAGCAATGGCTGTATCGAGATTGATATGATCCAAATGATTCATATTTGCATAAAACAACAATCTATTCAATGCGCCTTCTAAATCTCTAATACTGTTTTTAAATTTTGATGATAACAAATCTAATACTTCATCATCAAAAATCGATAAACTAAGGCCACTACCTTCTATTTTCTTCATCAATATTTCTTTACACATCTCGGTAGTAGGTTTTAATATTGAGATAGGAAGTCCACTCGTAAACCTTGTTTGTAGACGAGGATCAAGCTCTTTTAATTCAATTGGAGAACGATCACTTGTTAATACAATTTGTTTATTATTAGCTTTTAAAAATTCAAAGATAGAGAAGAAAAACTCTTCAGTAGATTTTTTATTTTGAAAAAATTGAATATCATCAATTAATAAGAAATCAAATTGTTTAATATAGTCTTTTAAATCATCATTTGTATGGCGATCTTTAATTAAATTCATATATTCTTCAAAAAATGTTTGAGAAGAACAATATAAAACTTTCATTGTAGGATTTGTTTCTTTAACATAATTGGCAATAGCATTTAATAAATGTGTCTTTCCAAGACCCGATTGAGAGTATATAAATAAAGGATTATATAACTTACCAGGCGTAGAGGCGACAATTAAACTTGCTTGACTTGCTTCTTTGTTTGAAGGTCCAACAACAAAATTATCAAATGTATAGTTTGGAGATACAAAACAATTAGTAAAAAATTTTGGTTTATCATCAATTACCAATTTTTTAGAAGTATCTTTCAGTTCAGATTCAGTAACAAAATTAACCTCAAAGTTTGTTCCAGTTAATTCATCAACTATTGAAGTTATAATATCTTTATATTTGTCATGTAAAATGGTAGTAGTTAAACTCGAATTACATGATATAATCATGCTTTTTCCATCTATTGAATGAATGTAAGTGTCTTTAAAAAAAGCATCAAAAATTCGTTGATCATCAATCTTGTTTTCGCATTCACTTAAAACTTTATTCCATAAATTTGTTATTTCTGACAACGTATTCGCATTCATAAGAATTTATCAACTCCAAATTTCTTTAAATATTGTATCATATCCACATTAATTGTGGGGTACAAATATATAAATTTTTATTTATCCACATTTTTAAGTGAAAAACCATTGAATATATCAAGAAATCCACTAATCCACAAAATGAAAATGTGGAAAACTATGTGGAAAACTTTTTGTCGATGTGGATTGTGTGAACTCTGTTGACAGGCATCAACAAAGCAATTTTTATCCACATTAGAAAAAATAAGTAATAATCAAAATAATTTTGTGTTATCAACAATATTTGAAAATCATATTCACATCAATGTTGAGAAATCTTTTCGAAAGTATTTGAAAAAGTTGATGAAACCGATAATAATTGACTTATATATGTTAATACATATATAATTAAAAACGCTAACGATAAGGAGAAAATTATGAACGTTAAAAGAACATACCAACCAAGCAAATTGCACAGAGCAAGAACTCATGGTTTTAGAAGCAGAATGTCAACCGGTGCTGGTCAAAAGGTTTTAGCAAATCGTAGAAGAAAAGGTAGAAAACAACTAGTAGTCGAATCTAAATAGTTTTTTAAATGAAAAAAATTAATAGGGTAAAGAAATATAGAGAATTTAAAGAAATACTTGATAAAAGACACTTTAAAAGAAGTAGAGTCTTTACCGTTTATTTTAGACAAAACGAATTTGGTTTTGAACGATATGGTATTTTGATTACAAAAAAGAATGGGAATGCTGTAGTTAGAAACAAAATCAAAAGACAGATTAGAAGTATAATTGATAATTCAACGGATTTTTCAAATGGTTATGATATTATAGTAGTCGTTAGTAAAAAATATAGCATAGACGAATTTAGTAATAATAACGTTGAATTAACAACTATATTAACTTCTATTAGGGAGAAAAAATGAAAGAAAAAACAAAAAAATTAGTTGGGATGATAGGTTTAGGATTGTTATCTTTAACCGTTTTAGCTTCCTGTAATTCTTTTTGTGATACTCAAGATGGCAGTAACTACAGTTATGGATATGATCCATTAAATCGATACTATTTTGATAGTAGAGAAGATGCTTTGGAGTACGCAAATACAAAAGTAAGCGATGGGTACGAATTATTAACTCTTGATACCTCAACAACTAACGCCAAAGGCGAATCAGTAAAGATCATAAGTGAAGAGCCACTTGAAGGAACAAATTTATATTACATTCATACTTGTTCTTATGTTAATAGAGCATTACATGCAAACGATGACGGTAGTTTTGATAAAGAAACTATTATTTTTAGTAAAAACAGCTTTGTTCAATCCGTTGAAACAACTGCTACATCATCTTATATTTCAAAACCTTATTTTGAATATTATGAAAAATTAGATGAATATACATTAAAAGCAATTTGTAATGACGCAGATGTTGATATTTCAACAGCAAATTTTGAAACATTATATGGTTATAAATATGCTGATTATATCGATTATGTTGCAAATGCTAATACCGATAAATTAACAGAAATGGTAGCTTTAAGAGATGCTTCACCTGTTATTTTACATGGTAACGTTAAATATACTTATAATGAAACAACAGATTCTAGATATGGTAATTTATCTAGTTGGAATGAAAAAATTAATGAATATGGAAAAAGCGAATACAATGTTGATTTATTCGCTATGAATAGTGATTTTTATAAATTATATACCACTACTTTAACATCTAAAGTTAGTGCAATTAAAACATGTATTTCAATTGATGATGGATTATATGGTCATATTTCTACTGATCCATTCAGTGAAACTGTTCCTGTTACTAATAAAGCAAGTAATGGTTTCTGGAGTGGTTGGGGAGACGCATTCGTTAATCATGGTTTCCTTGAAGGATTATTTGTTTATCCAATTTCATACTTAACCGAAACATTCTCACATAACTTTGGAATGAATGGTTGGGGACAAATTTGGAGTGTTTTACTTGTTACAATTATTGTTAGATTGTTCTTTATGTTGATTACATTACCATCAACAATTAGTCAACAAAAAATGCAATATTTACAACCAGAATTAACTAAATTACAACAAAAATATCCAAATAGTAATACAAATCAATATGAGAAACAAAGATTTGCTCAAGCACAAATGGCTTTATATAAAAAGCATAATGTCCATCCATTTGGTTCATTAATTGTTCTTGTTATTCAATTCCCACTATTCATTAGTGTTTGGAATGGTATGACTGGAAGCGCCTCTTTATCAAGAGACTCTGTTATGGGCTTATATTTAAGTGAAACAGTTTGGAACACTTTAACTAATACGTCTGCACTACCATCTAATACAACAGGTTGGTGGACTGCCTTAATATTAATCATTTTAATGAGTGCTTCACAAATTGTAGCTATGTTATTACCACAATGGCTTAATAAAAAGAAGATGAAATCTGTATCAAAAACTACTGTTAATCCAGCTCAAAATAGTCAAAGCAATCAAATGAAGTGGATGCAATGGATTATGACTGGTTTCGTCATTATAATGGGCTTTACTTTACCAGCTGCAATGGGTGTTTATTGGTTAGCTGGTGCTATATTTAGTGCAGCTCAATCTTTAATAATGTATTTAGTATTTTCAAAGAAGAAGGAGTTTAAAGATTAATTATGAAGTTATATACCGCAAAAACACTGGAGGAAGCTTTAGACGAAGCTAGTAAAGAATTAAATTTTCCAGTTGATCAATTAATGTACAACGTTGATAGCGAAAAGAAATTCTTGTTCTCTAAAAAAATAACTATTTCTGTTATTGAAACTACTGATGTTATAGAATTTGCTGAAAATTATATTACTGATGTTATGCACGGATTAGGATTAGAAGTTAGTTTAAAGACTTTTTATAGAGAAGATATTATAAAGATTTTACTTGAGACAAACCATAATTCAATTATTATTGGTAAAAATGGGGTAACACTTCAATCTTTAAATGAATTAGTTAAATTAGCTGTTTCTTGCAAATTTAAAAGAAAATTTAGAATTTTACTTGATGTTGGTGATTATAAAGATAAAAAATACAATAGAGTTGTTTATCTCGCTAAAAAAGCTGCATATGATGTTCAAAAATCACATGTTGATATTAAACTTGAACCAATGACTCCAGATGAAAGAAAGAAAGTTCATAATGCTTTAAGTAATTTTACAAACATTAAAACTGAATCTGTTGGAGATGGAAAAGACCGTGCTGTCGTTGTAAAGTATGTTACTTCTGATAATGGTAGTTATATTAAACTTGATCCAAAACCAGAAGAAACTCAAAAAAAGATTAAAGATAATTCTGAAGAAGTAAAATAACTACTATATAATATAGATATATATGTTTGAAACTATTGTTGCTTTAGCGACACCTCCAATGAGAAGTGCCTTGGCTATTGTAAGATTGTCAGGTGACGATGTTTTTGAGGTTATCTCAAAAATGTTTTCAAGAGATATTACAAAAACTATAAAGTCCACTATTTATCATGGATTTATTTTAGATGGTGATGACAAAGTAGATGAAGTTGTTTTATTAGCTTATAAAGGGCCAAAATCATTTACTGGAGAAGATAGCGTTGAAATTATGACACATGGTTCCCCTCTTATTTTTAATAAAGTTATTAATTTAGCTATCAAAAATGGCGCGAGAATGGCTGTTAGAGGTGAATTTTCAAGTCGTAGTTACTTACATAATAAAATGGATTTATTACAAGCTGAATCTATTAATGATTTAATTAATGCTGAGAGTGAAGAAAGCAAAAAGAAATCTATGATGGCTTTAACTGGAGAAGTTAGTAATTTAATTATTCCAATTAAAAAATCATTAGGAGATTTATTGAGTTTAATTGAAGTCAACATAAATTATCCTGAATATACAGATATTGAAGAAGCAGATTATAAGAAAATAGTTGATGTATCCAATGAAAATATAAAATATATTAGTTCTTTAATTAAAAGCGGTAAAAAAGGGAAAATTATAAAAGATGGTATTAATGTTGCAATTGTAGGAAAACCAAATGTTGGTAAATCTTCAATTTTAAATGCCCTACTTAATGAAGAAAAAGCTATTGTAACCAATATAAAAGGCACAACAAGAGATGTTGTCGAAGGAAAAATGATTCTTAATGGTATTGTGATTAATCTTTTTGATACTGCAGGCATTAGAGAATCTAATGACATGATTGAATCAAAAGGCATAATTAAAAGCGAAGAAACTCTTAAAAAAGCCGATTTGGTGTTAGTTGTATTTGACTCCACCACTCTTGATGATGAAGATAAAAAAGTTTTAGATCTTGTAAAAGATAGACTACATATTATTGTTTATAATAAATCTGATTTAATTAGTAAAAAAGATAGTAAATTATTGTTTGTAAGTGCGTTAAATAAAGATATAGAGCCTTTAAAAGCAAAAATTATTGAAGTTCTGGGATTAAGTAAGGAAGATTATGATAATCCTTCAATCAATAACGCAAGAGAAATTGGTCTTTTAGAAAACATTGTTGAGAATTTAAAACTAGCAATTAGTGATTCAAAAAATAATGTTCCAATTGATTTAATTAATGTTCATATTCAAGATGCATATTTAAAAGTTCTAGCCTTATTAGGCGAAGATCATGACTTTGATATAGCAAACGAAATCTTTTCTAGATTTTGTTTAGGTAAATAAAATGATTTTTGATACTCATACACATCTAAATGATGAGAAGTTGTTTTTTGATGTTAATAAATACGTTAAAAATGCAAAGGAAGCGGGAATTGATAGGGTTTTATGTGTTGGATGGGATGTAAATAGCTCTAAAAAAGCTATTGAAATTGCAAATAATAATGATGGAATTTTTGCTTCTGTAGGTATAATGCCAACAGAACATAAGCAATATACTAAAAATACCATAAACGAATTAGAAAAACTGTTAGATAATAAAAAAGTGAAAGCTGTTGGTGAGATTGGCTTAGATTATTATTGGGAAAACTCTGAAGAAATAAAGAAAATTCAAAAAGAAATGTTTATTTCTCAAATTGAATTAGCAAACAAGCACAATCTTCCCATAACAATTCATTGTAGGGATGCAATTCAAGATACGTTCAATATCTTAAAAGAACACCCTGTAAAGCAAAAAGGTGTAATGCATTGTTATTCTGGTTCCTTAGAAATGGCAAAAGAATTTATTAAGTTAGGTTATATGATTGCGTTTGGTGGAACTTTAACTTTTAAAAATAGTAACAACATTAAAAATGTGTTTGATAATATTCCATTAACTTCTATTGTTTTTGAAACCGACGCTCCTTATCTTTCGCCAGCTCCAAATAGAGGGAAAATAAACGAACCTATGAATATATTGGATACAATAAAATATGCCTCCAACCGAAAGAATTTAGATTTAATAGAGTTAGAAAAAATCAGTTATGAAAACTCTTCAAATATTTTCCACGTGGAAAGAAATGAGAAATGATGATTAAAGAAATGATAGTTGTTGAAGGTAAAACTGATATTGATTTCTTATCAACTTTTTTAGATGCAGATTTTTATTCTGTTAATGGTTCAGCGGTATCAAAAGAAGATATAGATTATTTAAAAAAAGTTAATGAAATTAGAGGAATTATTGTTTTAACAGATCCAGATTACCCAGGACTTCAAATAAGGAACAAAATCAAAAAGAATATCCCAACTGCAAAGCATGCTTTTGTTTCTAAAGAGAAATCTATAAAGCATCACAAAGTTGGTGTAGCAGAATCAACAAAAGAGGAAGTAAACAAAGCTTTAAAAAATTTAATAACTTTCGTAGATAAAAGTCAAAAAGATATTAAAATTTCAGATTTGTACGAATTTGGACTTTGTGGAAAGTCAGATTCTTCCTTAAAAAGACATTATTTATGTGATAAATTAAATATAGGCTACTCAAACGGGAAAAGCCTTTGTGAGAAATTAAATTCAATTAAAATTACTAAAAAAGAGATAAAGGACATTATAAATGCTTACAATTAAAGAGATAAAGGACTTTTTTCTATTAGAAAATTCTCATGCTAAAAAAGAATTAGGGCAGAACTTTTTGATTGACGAAACAGTTGCTAAACAAATAGTGGATTCTGTAGAAATAAAAAAAGAGGACAATGTACTAGAAATTGGGCCAGGTCTTGGAGCCTTAAGCGGTTTTATAGTTGGCAAATCCATAAAATATTCATTAGTTGAATATGATCAAAAATTTGTTAATTTTCTTTCTGAGAATTTTAAGAATTATAATGTAAATATTATTAAAGGTAATATTTTAAAGTATAAGGTATTTGAAGCAAATAAAATAATTGGTAATTTACCATACTATATAACAACAGATACAATATTAAATACTATAGTAAACTATAAGAATCTTGATATTGCAGTTTTTATGATGCAAAAAGAATGCTATAAAAGAATAACAGCGAAATTTGGTAGTCAAGATTATAATATTATAAATATTTTAATTTCATATTTATTCGATGTGAACGTTATTTTGGAAGTTAAGAAAGATAAATTTTTTCCTGTTCCTAAAGTTGATTCTATTGTAGTAAAATTTGTATATAATGGTGGCAATAGAGATTTAGTAAAGCCTCTATACCTTGTTACTAGAACCTTATTTTTAAATAAAAGGAAAGTCATTTCAACAAACCTTAATTCAATAGTAAAAAATAAAGAAAAAACAAACTCAATTATTTTATCTATTGGTTTAAAATTAAATAATAGAGCTGAAGAACTAACTTTACAAAATTATATCAATTTAACAAACGAACTATTGAAAGAGGGTATTATAAAACTATAATATTATAGGTATGATAGAAAAAGCTTATGCAAAGTGCAATATTGCACTAAATATTGTCGATAAAAGAGAAGATGGTTTTCATGAAATAGAAACCATTATTTTGCCTTTAAAATTACATGATTCTTTAGATATAGATATTTCACAAAATAAAGATGATTTTGTTATTTGTGATGATTACTCAATTAAAATTGAGAAATATAATTTATGTCATAAAGCTATTGATTTAGCTCGTGAAAAATGGCATTTTAAAGAGCATTTTGATATTAATATTCATAAAAATATATTTTTACAATCTGGCTTAGGTGGTGGAAGTGCAGATGCCGCAGCAACTATAAGAGCAATAATCAAGTTATTAAAATTAAATGTTAAAGAAAACGATTTGATTGAAGTAGCTACAAAAATAGGATCTGATGTTCCATACATGTTGTACAACAAACCAAGTTTAGTAACTGGGGTCGGACAAAAAATTGAATATTTTACTTTTAAGGATGATTCGTATGTTCTTTTAGTTAAACCAAAAGAAGGGTTATCTACAAAGGAAGTATATGAAAATTATGATAATTCTTTTAAAGGAAATTGTAATATAAATGAAATTAAAAAAGAACTTGAAACACATTCTGGAAATCTTCAAAAAGACATTTCAAATTCTTTAGAACAACCTGCTTTTAATCTTCTTCCAATCTTAAAAGACACCAAAGAAGAGTTAATCCAAGCGGGATTTGATACAGTTTTTATGACTGGTAGTGGAAGTTGTCTTGTTGCTATAACCAAAAATAAAAAACTTGCTAAGAAAACCGAAAAAGCTTATTTCTATAAGGGATTTCAAGTTGAGTTAACAGGATTCTTAAATTAAAGGAGGATGTATGTTAGTTATTGAATGTTATGGAAAAAATATCTATGTTGGAACTGATTTAGTTGGATATATTGATAAGTTTGGTAATATGTTTATGAACGGAAGAAGATTTGCAAAACTTACTGATGATGGAAAAATTATTATTGAGGAAGTTCATGAGGCAGGATATATCGATGACATTGGTGACATATATTTAAATGATAATAATTGCGGTCATATAATGGAATCAAATGATCTTTATTTTTCTCCAAAATTAATAGATTAGATATATTATATTTTTAAAAGTTGTTTTAGATATTTATAAACAGAGTCAGCATTATCATATAATAAGATGCTGACTTTTTTATTTCCTGCTTTTATTATGAGAAAACCTGAAAAACTATTGATAAATTTTTTAAAACTTACGCTTTCAATTTCAGATAAAGGAATATCTATAGGTTTATTTCTAGTTTTATTTACTCTTAATGAAGTTAAAGAAATTTCCAACAGATTATTTGGTGTAATCAAGAAAATCACGATGAGAACAATATAAATTAATGTTAATAAACTTGATATTGAACCGATAATAAGCATTGGGATATTAAGTTCTTCACTAGATGATGAAGGAAAAGCAGGAACTAAAAAAACAACATCAATAAGCAATAAAAACAGAATTGGTAGGGCTAAAAACCAAACATAAGAAATATTTTTTTTAGATAAAAGTCTATACTCAATCTTCATATAATGAATCCCTCCAAATTATGTCAATTTTTTGGATTTCTAGGGCATCTAATTTTGTAGATATTTCGAGTTTGTTGTCTTGAATTTTAACAACTTCTTGGTGGAAACCCGGATTTGATTTGGCGATTAACGATTTAATAGAATTTTCATCCCATGTGTCAAATGCACCTTCTTTAATCCACTCATCATAAACGCTGCCTTCGCTTCTGTTAACAAAATATTTTCGAATAATAGCATATTTCGATTTAATGCCAGTAATATCAAAAACAAGCTGTAACTTATCATCATTTTGATAAATTCCATATCTTGAGGTATTAGTTACATTAAAGCGTTCGCCTATTCGATATTTTTCATTATAGTGTTTATAATTATGTGCAACTATAACAACTTTTGTATCATCTTTTGTTACTATATAGTTATCGTCTACTTTTAGAATAGTATTGCACAATGTTGATAAGAAAGTATAGGCAAAGAAAGAAGGCTTTTTGATTCCGTTCGTAGTCATTAAGCCAAGGCCTCCATGTAATAAGTCTTTTGGTAATGGATTTTCTTGTATAAAATCAGTCAAACACCAAGGACTATAACTATAAAAGTGATTGTAATTTTCTATATAATTTTTAATATAGAAATCAGCATTGAATAATGTATCATTTATATAGTTTCTATGCGAAAATGTTGCATTAAATTCTCCTAGATAAAATGGTAAATCGATATCAAGTTGTTTTAAGAACGAACGAACATCATTATAATAATCTAAAAGAGCATGATCACTTTTTTTAAATACTTCAGTGTTTGAGCCTGTTCCATCAGGATTGCAATTACCTAAATATTCATTGTGGTAGTAGTGTAATTCTAAGAATAAAGGTAATACGTCATTAGATTTACATATAGTAAGAAATTCTCTTGTCCAGTTTTTTTGCTTTTCACTACATAAAATGAAAGGGCAGCCACCGAATCTTGCTTCAGGTATTTCTTGCTTTAAAGTGTCATATGTAACTTTATAAAAATTATAAAATTCAGCCGGGGTTCCAACATTAAATAGGCCTTTTTCGCTATCAGGTTCGTTCCATAAAGTATATATCCATGAACTTACCTCATGATGACCATACTTATATTTAATATGTTGAAATAGTTTAATCATTAATTCTTTCCATAAATCTAAATTTTCTGGAAGAGAAATTATTGCTTCACCATTAAATATTCTATTATATTTATCTTTTGCTAATAATTCAGGCATAAAATCAATTTGTAAGATTGGTTTTAGATTATTATAAATTAAGAAATCTAAAACCTTGTCAATTAATGCAAATGAAAAGAATAATTTACCTTGTTTTTTTGTCACTACCATCATTTCATCACTTATAATTCCGTGAAAATTTACAAAATGAAAGTTAATTTCTTTTTTTGCTTCAAGTAGCATTTCTTGGATGTCAGTGAACAAAAGTTCTTTAGCTCTCCCAACTCCAACAGAAACATTTGAAATATTTTTTTGGTATTCCAATACGTTGTTACAATCTATGATAGTTCTTTTTTTGATAAAATTTTCATTAACCATAAAAGGAGAAACAAGGTTTTTATCTTCATTTACAAAGAATTTTGAAAGAATGTTCATTTTTGAATCTTCGCTTAAATTTAAATAGTTGACATCAGTATCACCAACATCTGTTTTACTAATTATATTATTCCTTCTATATTCACTTGGTAAATTGCCATATTTTTTCTTAAATGCTCTAGTAAAAGTTCTTGGTTCCTCATAGCCGTTTCTTATTACAACATCAAATATTGGATCATTGCAGTTAAGTAAATCCTTTAGCGTTTTTTCTAATCGAATATCAGAGTAATAATTGGAAAATGTGGTTCCAAGGTTCTTTTTAAAGAATGAACTAAAGTATTGTGGAGTAATTCCAAAATGTTCAGCTGCTCCTTCCAATGTTAAGTTTTCTTGATAATTATCTTTAATATACTTTGTGATTTGTTTCATTTTATCAAGATTTTTATTTGAAATTTGTTCAGTATCTGTTTGAAAATTTTCAATGAGATTCTGGAGAATCGCAGATACGATAATCGTTTTTATTAAATCATAACTATCTTTTCCAGAATTAACTTTAATTAAATTTACAATATCTTTTTTAAGTCTTGTTAAATGTGTTTTCTTTGAGTCGTCTTTAACAGTATTTACATCAAATCTAAATTCAACATTAGTTTTAAAAAATGGAATTGAGTCCAAATCAATCTGTAACGCAATAAGTGTTGCACCATCGTTACTATGTAAAGAGTGGATGTCCCCAGCATTAACTACAATTAAATCTTCTTCTTTAAAGGGATATGATTGATTATTAACAGAAATCTTACAATTTCCACTAATCATATAAAGAATTTCGGTTGCGTTATGCCAATGAGGATTTACATTTCCAATTTTGTGTAAAAATACCTTTATTGGTAATTGTGCATGTTCAAATGTTATTAATTCAAATCTATCTTCCATACATATAATTTAGATATTATTTTGTTTTTTATCAATAAGAATTGTACAAAGTGCCAAAAATTAATATATTTTTTTAGAGAAATTAAGTAACTTGGGTTCTAAAAGCCAAAATTTATTAATTTTTTGTATATAAAATATTTCGTATAGACATATGGTAGCGCTTACATTTGTCTAAAATTAAGGTATCGTAAGAGTTTTCCTGTTTAAGGAGGTTACAATGTCAAAAGAAATTTTATTTGAAGTACAAGATTGTTCTAAACATTTCGGTCCAACTATTGCTTTAAATCATGTTAATTTTAAAGTAATGCGCGGTGAAATCACTGGTTTGATTGGTGAAAATGGAAGTGGGAAGAGTACTCTTAGTGCGATTATTACTGGAATACACAGTAAAAATGGTGGAAAGATGTTTTTTAAAGGCGAACCATGGGAACCAAAAACTATGATTTGGTCGATGAATAATGGTATAGGAATTATTGTTCAAGAAAAAGGAACTATACCTAACATTTCAATATCTGAAAATATATTTTTAGGTGAAGCTGATAAATTCAGATTATTTAAAGGCAAAGACAAACCAAAATGTCCTGTTTTAAATAAGGACACAAACACTTGGTTTGTTAATAATATAGATACAAAAATTAATTTAGATAATTCAACTAAAGAACATTTTATTATTGATAAAGACACAAACACATGGGTTATTGAAGGAAAATCAACCCAATATAAAGTAATGATGCAAGCAGGAAAACCATTTGGACCTGTTATGAAATCTAAAATGGATAAAGCTGCTAATGAAGTTCTTAAAGAGATGGGTGAAACAAAAATGAATGGTTCAATGCCTATTAATTTAATAAACTTTCAAGATCAAAAATTAATTGAAATTGCTAAGGTTGTAGCAAAAAAACCAGAAATTCTTATTGTTGATGAAACTTCTACTGCATTATCTCAACATGGTAGAGAGATTCTTTATAAATTAATACATAAAATGAGAGACGAAAATAAGGCCGTAATATTCATTTCTCATGATTTAGATGAAATCATGGAACAATGCGATAGTTTAACTGTTCTTCGTGATGGAAATATTATTCGTACGTTTGAAAAGAATAAAGGCGAATATGATGAAGATAAAATTAAGGAATCTATGATTGGTCGTGAATTAAAAGGTGATTATTATAGAAGTGATTTTGATGGTAAATCAGGGAGTGAAGTGGTTCTAGAAATGAAGCATGGTGTTATTCCTCATTTATTTAAAAATTTTAATATTAAACTTCATAAAGGCGAAATTCTTGGAATTGGTGGATTATCCGAGTGTGGAATGCATCAAGTAGGGAAAGCACTTTTTGGAGCCATCCCATTAGAGGCTGGTACTGTAATGAGATATAAATTAGTGAAAGACAAAGATACTGGAGAAGAGCAATTAAAAGGTTTTGCTATCTCTAATCCAGAAAAAGCTATAAAAAATTCTATTGGATATGTTAGTAAAAATCGTGATTTAGAATCATTAAACTTAAATGCTCCTATAAAAGATAATATATCGATTGCTAATTTAGATAAAATTGCAGTTGGAAAAACAATAATTTTAAACAAAAAAGAAAACGCGTACGTTACTGACCAAGCTAACAAACTATCGATTAAATGTGCTTCGGTTGATGAATATGTAAGTTCATTAAGTGGTGGAAACAAACAAAAAGTTGCATTTGCTAAGTGGATTGGTAAAGATTGCGATATTTTGATTCTTGATTGTCCAACAAGAGGTGTTGATATTGGTGTTAAACAAGCTATGTATCAACTAATCTATGATTTAAAGAAAAAAGGAAAATCAATTGTCATGATTTCTGAAGAATTGGCAGAGCTTATTGGAATGAGCGACCGTATCGCAATAATGAAAGATGGGAAATTATCGAAAGAATTTAATAGATCTAAAGATTTAAGTGAATCTGAAATCATTAAATACATGATTTAAAAGGAGAACATTATGGCAGAATTAAGTAAAAAAATGAATAATAACAACCTTAATAATGGTCCTGAAGATTCAGAAACAAAGAAACAAAACACATATAAGAAATTCAAAAGGAATCAAATAATTACAAATTTACTTCCTTTTGCTGGTTTAATTGTAATTTTTATTGCTTATACAATCGTTTGTTTCATTAACGATTATTCGTACGTTGATTATTTATGGGCAACATTTGATAGAGGTGTTTATGTAGCTTTAATGGCTATTGGAGCATCTTTCTTATTTACCTTAGGACAATTCGATTTATCTTTAGGAAGCGCAATGGGAATTAGTGCGGCATGTGGATTGTTGGTTTATATGTCGACGGGGAATATCGTTTTAAGTGCGGTAGTTTGTGTATTTGCAGCAATGATTGTTTCTCTAGCAAACATCTTATTCTCATCAGTATTAAGAGTTCCAATATTTATTATGTCTATTGCTATGATGACCGTTCTTCAAAAGATTATCTTAGCCTTAATTGATGCGTTTGGGGGAGATAATGCATCACAAATTAATTTAACTCCAAATCCATTCTATGGGACATTTATTCAAACAGAACAATTTAGATTATTGATATTAATTCTATATTTTGTTGTTTGTGTATTTGTATTTCGTTATTTAAAATTTGGTAGAAAAGCAAAATTCTTAGGTGGTAATCCATGGTGTGCAAGATTAACAGGTATTTCTCCTAGAAGAAATTCTATTGTTGCTTTCCTAATTTGTGCAGTTGGAGTTGGTCTTACAGCCTTGTGCTTCATAGGAAACAATCCAACAGTTACTACTTCTACAGGATCAACATATGGTATGGATATCATGGTTGCTATTGTTATTGGTGGTATGCCAATGAGCGGTGGAGCAAGAAGTAAAATTAGTGCTTCATTATGTGGTGCTTTCACTCTTGCATTCTTAGAGGAATTCTTAAGAGCGTTCCCTGAAACAAGTGGAGAAGGAACTATTCAAATCGTTAAAGCTGTGTTGTTTGTTTTATTAGTATTTGTATCTAGTTGGTCTTATCGAACAAAGACTTTACCTAGATAAAAATAAATCACTTTTTAAAGGAGGTATATATAATATATGAAAAAACTAAAAGGTGTATTAGTTGCAACAGCTGCAATAAGTCTATTATGTGGTTGTTTAACAAGTTGTAGTAGTGGTAGTAGTAAGGTTCGTATCGGATTCATTAATCCAGATACAAATGGTGGTGAAACCCCAGCATGGGCCTCATATGTTTCTGATTATTTAGCATCAGCATATGAAGATAAATATGAGTTTATTGTTTCAACATTCTCTTCATTTAGTTCAACAACATCAAATACTGCTGAATGTAAATCAATGTTAGCAAAAGGTTGTAAAGCAATTGTAGAAATTGGTTATGGAAACGAAACTAATTTTACTGCTTGTAAAGAAAAAGGTGCTTATTATGTTGCAGTTGGTTCTTCTCCAGATAGTGAAAAGAGATTGACCGAACAATATAAATCAATTAATGATCACTTTGTTGCCGCATTAGGACCATCATTAGAGCAAGAAGCTCAAGCAGGTTATGATATGGCTGATTATTATATTAGCGAAAAAGGCTATACCAATTTAGGTGTATATGGTTGTGTTATTGGATATGCACAAACTTATGGAATTACCGTTCATGCATGGCGTGTTGCTGGTATGTTTAAAAGAATGCTTGAAGATGCTCCAGATACAACAACTAAATATTGTTCATTCTATGACACTGATGGCAACGAAACATACTTTACAAAAAATTCTACAATCCAAGAAATGGAAAGTATTATTGCTGGAAGAAGTAACGTTTATGGTGTTGATAAGAGTGGAAATCAATGGGCTGTTGGAGACATTTTAAATGTTGGACCATATAAGGTAAATTATTGGCAACAAAACGTTGCTGATACAACTTTAAATGATACAGAAGAGGAATATTTTACAAGCGATAAAGCAGGGAACTTTAATGCAGATTCTACTTATAAATCACAAATCATTTTAGGATCAGCAAGTGCTTATTCAATGTTTGCTGAAAAAGGTAGATGTAAAAAAGATGCTTCTGGCAAAGTTGATTTAAAGATTGCAGAAGTCGAATCTTTCGCCGATAGTAATAAAACTGCTATGGCTGATGGATATATTGATTATGAATGTGGAAAAATGAATTCTTGTATTGGACCTGCATTTGCTGCTGCTTTCAGTGCATTAAATGGTAGAAATTTTGGTGTAGATGATAGTGGAAATGCTGATTTATTATATGGTGGTCAAGGATTCTGGGCTGCAACAAGTGTTGACGAATTTACAAAATTTGCAGAATTTGATGCTTATGCAACACATCCAGCATATTCAAAAGCCTTACTTGATACTATGACATATAGCGCAGAAGACGTTAAAGATAGTGAAGGTAACGTAACTTTAGCAAAGAACGATATTACAAGAGATGAATTTATTAAGAAGTTCAATGCTTATACATATGATGAAGTAAAAGCAGCTCGTGATGCTGCTGAAGCTTAATAATTAATAAAAGTTTTAGTTTAAAGGGGGAAGCGACAAGCAAAATTGTTGCTTCCTAAATGGTGAAATTATGGGTAGAAACGAAAAAGTAAACGATAAAAAAGAAGTTACGGGAAGTAAAAAAGTATGGTTTCATACTAAACGAATTATCTATGCTTTAATTATTCCTGTTGCATTAACCTTAATTTTCTTAACTGCAGTTGGTGCTCAAGGTCGACAACTAATGTCTGAAACTACAGATTATCAAATATTTGTAAAACAAGTAGTAATCGCATTAATGGTTGCATTCGCATTTGGAATTCATATGAATCAAGGAAGAATGGATTTCTCAATTGGTGCGACAATGATTTTAGGTGAAATTATTTCTTCTATGATCATGGTTAAGACAGGGAATGCTAGTAATATATTTTTATTCTTTATAGTAAATGTTGTTGTTACTTGTGCATTATCAGTACTAGGTGGAATTGTTTATGTGACGTTAAAAATTCCTCCAATGATTAGTGGACTAGGCATGACATTATTATATGAAGGTATTGCATATCAAATTTGTGAAAGTGAATCAGGAACAAGTAGATATGATTTAGTTCAAAATTCATTTTCAATTAAATTTAATGGAATAAGTGAAATGTTAATCCTTGCTTTAATCGTAATGATTATTATGTTTGCTATCTATAAATATACTAAATGGAGTTATGATTCTGCTTTATTACAAAATGGTCAATTGCAAGCTGTCCAATGTGGTGTTAAAGAAATTCCAAATACATTAATTGGTTACGTAATTGCTGGTGCTTTAATTGGTATTGCAGGGTTCGTTACAGTTGGAAATTCAACTAATATAACGGCATCTGTTGGATTCGGTTCAACGACTGTTATGATGGGAGCTATGCTACCAATGTTTATCGGAGGATTTATTTCATCATTTGTTCCTTATCCATTTGCTATTTTCTTAGGTGCTTTCTCTTCCACAATGTTAAGTTATGGTTTAGGGAAAACATTTGTACAAACAAATGGAGCTACGATTTCATCAATTCTTAATGCCTTATTCTTGTTGTTCTTCTTAGCGTTTATGTTCAATCAATACAAGATCAAGGAAATTCTACATATTAAAACATTTATAAGTAACCAAAAAGCTAAGAAGGCTTTGCAAAAAGAAATGGAGGGGCTTGAATAGTATGAATAAAGAGAAGATTAAAGAATTAAAAGGTAAGCCATTTTACCTTAACGATAATGATATTAAATGGATAAATGATACGTTAAATAATATGAATTTAGATGAAAAAATAGGACAATTATTTCATTTAATTGCATATACAAGTGACAAAAAACTTTTAAACCATATGATTAATGATTTACATATTAATGGATTGATGGTTAGAGGTGGAATGTCTATTGAAGAAGTTTGTGAATTAACAAACTACCTTCAAAAAAATAGTAAGATCCCATGTTTAATAAGTGCAAACTTAGAAAGCGGTGGAAATGGTTGTGTCAAAGAAGGCACACAAGTTGGTAAACAAATGCAAATTGGTGCCACAAATGATGTAGAAAACGCAAAAATTTTAGCTCATGTCTGTGGTGAAGAAGCATCTGCTATAGGTGTTAACTGGGCTTTTGCTCCAGTTAGTGATATTGATTTAAATTGGAGAAATCCAATCACAAATACAAGATTATATGGAAATGATTATAAGAAAGTTGCAAATTATACAACTGCTTATATTAAAGAAGTTCAAAGATTAGGTTTATTAGGATGTGGAAAGCATTTTCCTGGTGACGGAGTTGATGAAAGAGATCAGCATCTTGTTGCAAGTGTAAATTCGTTATCGAGAGATGATTGGATGAAAATGTATGGTCATATTTATAAGACTCAAATTGAAAACGGTGTTAAATCAATTATGATTGGTCATATTTTACAACCAGCATGGGAAAAATATTTAACCCCAGGTTTGAAAGATAAAGAATGTATGCCAGGAACCTTATCTAAAGGTTTAATAACTGGTTTATTAAGAGGCGAATTAGGTTTTAAAGGTCTTATTTCAACTGATGCTACTACAATGGCAGGAATGACTACTATGATGAATAGAGAATTAGCTGTTCCAACTACTATTGCAATTGGTTGTGATTGTTTCTTATTTACAAAAGATTTAGATGAAGATTTTGCTTTCATGAAAAAAGGTTACGAAAAAGGAATTATAACAAAAGAAAGATTAGATGATGCCGTTACTAATGTTTTAGCTGCAAAAGCTAGCATTGGACTAAATACCAAGAAACAAGATGGGACCATTTATAAAGACCCAATTTCTGCTCATAAAATAGTTGGATGTGATGAGTTTAAAGACGATGCAAGAAAAATTGCAGATCATTGTATAACACTTATTAAAAACGAACAAAACGTCCTTCCTATTAGCCCAAAAAAATATAAGAAAGTTTTGCTCTATGGTTTAGAAAATAAAGCTCCAAATGTATTTGGCTTTTTAAATGATTCAATTATTGATGAATTTGAAAATAAACTCAAAAAAGAAGGCTTTGAAGTAACGAGATTTTCTCCACAGAAAGCTTTAAAAGAAGGCGCTTTACAATCTGTTAAAGGGATGAAAGATTCGTATGATTTATTAATGTATTGTGCTAATTTGGCAACTAAATCTAATCAAACTACAGTTAGAATTGAATGGGCTATTCCATTTGGAACAGATGTTCCTGCATACGTTAAAGAGATTCCTACTGTTTTTGTTTCTTTAGAGAATCCATATCATTTAGTGGATGTTCCACGCGTAGAAACATACATTAATACATATGGTGGTAGTGAATATATTATTGATGCATTAGTTGATAAACTATGTGGCAGAAGTGATTTTAAAGGAATTGATCCTGTAGACTCATTTTGTGGTAAATGGGATACACATTTATAAATATGAAAATTAAAGGTGTTATATTTGATTTAGATGGTGTAATTTGTTCTACTGACGAATTTCATTATCTTGCTTGGAAAACTATTGCAGATGATGAAGGCATATATTTTGATAAATCTATTAATAATCGTTTAAGAGGCGTTAGTAGAATGGATTCATTAAATATTATTTTAGAAAATGCTAAAAGGGAATATAGTGAAGAAGAGAAAACTGAACTTGCAAATACAAAGAACGAAATTTATAAAAAGTATTTAGAACGAATGTCTCCAAAAGATGTAGATTCTTCTGTTACAAAAACTTTAAAAGAATTGAAAAGTAGAAATATTAAAATTGCTATTGGTAGTTCATCAAAGAATACTAAAACAATATTAAAACAAGTTGGATTAATTTCTGAATTTGATGCAATTGCTGATGGAAATGATATTACTCATTCAAAACCAAATCCTGAAGTATTTCTTGTCGCAGCGAAGAAATTACATTTAGAACCAAGAGAATGTATTGTTGTTGAGGATGCATTTGCTGGAATCGATGCGGCAAATGCTGGGAAATTTATTAGTGTTGGTATTGGAGATGCAAGTAAGTATAAGAAAGCAGATTATAAAATAAATAATATTTATGAGATATTAGATATTATTGAATAAAGGAGGTTTTATGGCACATATTGAAATTAATTTTATTAGTGAAGTTTTATTAAGAGCTGTAGATGTTATGCTTGTTTTACCAAGCAAAACAACAATGGAAGGAATGATGGATAAAGGGAAAAGTATTAAAACATATTATCAAGATCAATCAAAAAAGAAGTTTCCTTTATTAATTCTTTTACACGGTATGGCTAATAACTACAAAACATGGGCTAACTATGCTAGAGTTGAATTATTTGCTGAAGAACACAATATAGCAATTGCAATGATTAGTGGTGAAAATAAGTTTTATTTAAATAACAAAAGTGATAGATTTTGGGATTTTATTGAATACGAATTAAAAGATTATCTTTATGGAGTTTTTCCAATTTCATCTAAAAGAGAAGATAACTTTATTGCTGGTTTATCTATGGGTGGATTTGGTGCATTATACCATGCAGTAAGTAATCCAAAAGCTTATGCTGCAGTTGGTTCATTTAGTGGAGCAATTCATTTAGACGGATTTAAAGAAATGGGATTTGAACCAGAATTTATTCCAATTAAAGATCAAATATTAAAAAATAAAAAAGATTTACCAAAGTTTTATGTAGCTTGCGGAGAAGATGATTTCTTAATTGATGTTAATAAAGACTTTATGAAGTTCTTAGATGAAAATAAGGTAGATAATTATCATGAAACAATACCTCACTATACTCATGAATGGAGATTTTGGGATATGGAATTAGAAAAGTTTTTAAATTGGATACCAAGAAGTGATGATTTTAAAGAAGTGAAATTAAGAAAAGTATAAGCAAAAGGGAATAACCTCCCAAGGCCCTTTCATTTAAAAGGGCCTTTGATTTATTTAGGAGAAGATATGAAAAATGTAGATGAAATTATTAAACAAATGACAAATAAAGAAAAATATAAACTTTTAATGGGTGATGGGTTTTGGGCCTTTAATTCATATAACAAGGACTTAAAAGAAGTAACTTGTACCGATGGTCCAAGCGGAGTAAGAAAAGCTATTAAAGTAAAAAATAAAGAGAACGCTGATTTAGTTGATTTAATGCATAGCAAGATAGCAACTACATTTCCAAGCGGATGTTGTTTTGCAAATTCTTATGACAAAAATCTTATGATTAAATTAGGTGAGGCTCTAGCAAATGAATGTAAATTCTATAAAGTAAACATTCTTTTAGGACCTGCAATTAATATAAAAAGAAATCCTTTATGTGGACGTAACTTTGAATATTTATCCGAAGACCCATATTTATCAGGTATTATGGGAGGATATTATATTAAAGGTGTAGAAGATAATGGAGTAGGAACATCTTTAAAACATTATTGTTGTAATAATCAAGAATTTGGTAGGCAAATTAACTCATCTAATTTGTCAATGAGAGCATTAAAAGATACATACATAAAACCATTTAATATCGCTGTTAAAATAGGGAATCCAGCCACAATAATGTGTTCTTATAACAGAATTAATGGTGTATTTGCTAGCGAAAACAAATTAATTTTAAATAATATTTTACGTGATGAAATAGGCTTTAAAGGCGTTGTTATTAGTGATTGGGGAGCAGTAAGCAATAGGTTTGAAGGAATTGAAGCTGGAATGGACATTGAAATGCCAGAGAAAGAATACAATCATGAATTTTATGAGAAGGGTTTTAGTGAAGGAAAATTTAATATTGATAGTCTTAATAAATCTGTTAAAAGAATTGTTCAGATGGAAAATAAATATTCAAAAGAATTTAATGTTAAGAATTATGATTTTAAATTTGGATATAATGTTGCAAAAGAGATTGCTTTATCTTCGATAGTTTTAGCTAAAAACAATGATAATTTTTTCCCACTTGATTCAAAAAAAGAAGTGGTATTTGCAGGTGATTTTGTTAAGAATTGTAGGTTTATTGGTGGTGGATCATCACATACAAATTCTGCTATAACTAAATCATTTCTAGAAATTTTAGACGAAAAGAAGGCAAATTATAAGTACTTTGAAGTATTTAACAAAAATAGTGAATCAGATAAGATTGAGTTTTTAAACTATATTAAAAATAAAAAGGTTGTTCTATTCTTAGGACTTTATGAAAGTGAAGAAAGTGAAGGTTTTGATAGACCAACTATGAATTTAAATGATTTTCAAATTGAGCTTGTTAATGAAGTGTATAAATATACTCATGATATTGCTATTGTTATTGAATCCGGAAGTGTTGTAGAATTGCCTTTTTTAGATAAAGTTAAAGCGGTATTTTTACCATATTTTGCAGGTGAAGCAGAAAACGAAGCATTGTTTGAATTAATGTATGGTTTGAAAAATCCAAGTGGAAAATTAAGTGAAACTTGGATTAAGAAATATAATGATAACCCAAGTTCTAAAACATTTGGTAAAGATGTTTATAACACATATTATGATGAAGATATTTTTGTTGGATATAAATATTATGAGAAAAATAATATTGAAGTAAATTTTCCGTTTGGCTTCGGATTAAGTTATAGTAATTTTAAATTATCCAACTCTTTAATAAATCAAAATGACAATGAAATTGACATTAATGTAAAAGCAAAAAACATTTCTAATATTGATGGGAACATTGTTGTTGAATGTTATGTTAAAAATAATAATTCAAATACATATAGAGCAAACAAAGAACTATGTAGTTTTGAAAAATGTTATTTAAAAGCTGGAGAAACGAAGGAAATATGTTTAAAAGTTAATAAAGAAGATTTATATATTTATGATTGTGTTTCAAAAAGGGAAGTCCTTGAAAAAGGAGAATATGAGTTCTTGATTGGACAGTCATCTATTGATAATTTTATTACAGTAAAGGCGTATATTAATGGAGTTGACATTCAAAACCAAAAAATTGAAAAAATAACACGTAATACAACTCCTTCTAAAAAATACGATGACAACACATTATTATTTGAAGTTATAGGAACTAAGTGTTTTAAAAAATTATTAAAAGAAAAGCATTTAGATGAAATGCTTTCTTCTGATAATGGGCTTATAAAAGGATTGTTATATAATCCTTTACGAGTTATGTGTTCTATTAACTTAATTACGTACCAAGAATGTGAAAAACTGGTTGAAGATATTAAAAATGAAATGAGTGAATAAAGGAGTTTATATGAGTAATATTCTTATTAATACCAACTGTGGTTCTGTAAAAGGAAAGGAAGTAAACGGAGTATATCGTTTTTTAGGTGTTCCTTATGCAGAAGAAACAAAAAGGTTTAAAAGATGCATTGAAATTAAAAAGTATAAAGAAGAAATAAGTTGTTTAGAGCCAAAAGGAAGCTGTTTTCAATTTGGTGGAAATTTTGATGGGGATGTAACTCCAAATCAAGGAGAAGATTGCCTCAATTTAAATGTTTTTACTAATGGAATTGATAAAAAAAAGCCTGTTTTCGTTTGGATTCATGGTGGTGGATTTATGACTGGTTGCTCCTACTATCCAATGTATGATGGGAGTGCTTTTGCAAAAGAAGACATTGTATATGTAGCAATAAATTATCGTTTAGGTGTTTTAGGTTTTTATGATTTTTCTAAATTTGGAAAAGAATTTGAATCAAATGTTGGAATTAATGATCAAATTGTGGCTCTAAATTGGATAAAACATAATATTTCTTTTTTTGGAGGAGACCCAAACAATATAACTATTTGTGGTGAATCTGCAGGAGGAATTTCGGTTTTGGCTTTATTAGCCAGTCCAAAAACTGAGGGTTTATTTAAAAATGCAATCGTAGAAAGCTCTTTACCATATTGTATTTTTGATTCAAAAGAAGAAAATGTATATACAAACACATTTCTTAATTGTGCAAGAATTACTAAAAAGAACATCAATCAACTTTATAAATTATCTTTACAACAAATATTCGATTTAACAAACCAAACTACAAAAATAATATCAAAAAAATATCCTGGGTTTATGATTAATTCTCCTGTAATAGATGACATACTTCCTTATGATGTTATGGAAGCTCAGGATAAAAAAATAAACAAAGACGTAAATTTAATTATTGGAACTAATAGAGATGAAGGTACATTGTTTTGTCAGAATAGTCCTTATTCTATTCATCCATATGGTTGGGTTAAAATTAAAGAAATGTTAGATAGATCAAATAATTCTGATTTATATCTACCCTTAAAAAAATACTATGATGAAGAGTGGAAAGATTATGAATTCCATCAGTTTGCATATGATAATTTATTTGTTAGAGGTATGTTAAATCTTGCAAACAAACGTAGTTCTTTTAATAAAAACACATACATTTACCGCTTCGATTTTAGTTTACCAAAAACACGTGAATTGAAATTTAACGCTTGTCACGCTTTAGAGATGTCATTTGTTTTAGGAACAACTGATTGTATGATTGAAAGGCATCCATTTTTTAAAGGCTGTAATGTAAATGAAGTTAAAGAAATTGAAAAACAAATGCATAGTGCTTGGGTCTCTTTTGTTAAATATGGAAACCCAAATAAAAAAGGCTTGAATAATGTATGGCCAAGATACGATAATAACAACCCTATTGCTTATGTTTTTAATTTGGAGCCTTCTTTAATTTCATATAAAGATTACGCTCCTTTAGAAATTTTTGGCGATAGAAGAATTTTTACTAAATAGTTTATGAGGTTTTGTTATGATTAAAAAATTGATGTCGTGTATAAGAGAATTCAAAACTCCTTCAATATTATCAGCGTTTTTTATTGCTTTTGAGGTTATTTTTGAATGCATAATACCTTATATAATTGCCTTTATTATAGATAATATAACAACTGGAAACTACCAATTGTTAGCTACCTATTCTGGAATTTTGATTGGATTATCCATATTATCATTTATTTGCGGATTTATAAGTGCTAAAGAAGGAAGCAAGGCTTCTACAGGTTTTGCAAGAAATATTAGACACGATATTTTTTATTCTGTTCAAGATTTTTCTTTTTCTAATATTGATAAATTTAGTTCAAGCAGTTTAGTAACTAGAATGACAACAGATGTATCAAATATACAAATGGCTTATGGAATGATTATTCGTATTGGCGTTCGAGCCCCATTAATGCTTATTGTTAGTATCATAATGGCTTTTACTTTGAACTATAAGTTAGCTTTAATCTTTGTAGCATTAGTTCCAATTTTAGGTTTTATTTTAATTTTTATTGCGATAAAGTCGCATTCTATTTTTGAAATGGTATTTAAAAAATACGACAATCTAAATGCTTCTGTTAACGAAAACGTAAAAGGTATTCGTACTGTTAAAACATATGTCAGAGAAGATTATGAAAAACAAAAATTTGGAAAAGCAAGTGATGAAATTGCAACGAATTTTATAAAAGCAGAGAAATTATTGGCTTGGAATTCGCCCGCCATGCAATTTGCAATGAATGTTGCTTTAATATTGGTTTCTGTTATAGGTTCATATTTAATTGCTACTACAAATGGCGGATACGATGCTAATGGAAACGTTATTTGGGGTGAATTATCTACCGGAAGTTTATCAAGTTTAATTTCTTATGGAATGCAATGTTTAAGTAATTTAATGATGATTACAATGGTACTTGTAATGATTATGATTTCATTAACATCAATGGAGAGAGTTGTTGAAGTATTAAATGAAAAAAGCCATATTACTAATCCTATTAATCCAATAATGAAAGTTGATAATGGAGATATCTCCTTTAAAAACGTTAATTTTAAATATAATGTTGATGCAGAAGAATTTGCCTTAAAAAATGTAAATTTGAAAATAAAATCTGGACAAGTCGTTGGAATTTTAGGAGGTACAGGAGCTTCTAAATCAACTTTAGTAAATTTAATTTCTAGACTTTATGACACAACAACCGGAGAAATAGAAGTCGGAGATCATAACGTAAAAGAATATGATTTAAAAACTTTAAGAGATCAAGTTTCTGTAGTTTTGCAAAAGAATTTACTTTTTAGTGGAACCATAAAACAAAATATGTTGTGGGGAAACGAAAATGCAACAGACGACGAAATATTAGAAGCTTGTAAATTAGCTCAAGCTGATGAATTTATAGAAACTTTTCCTGATAAATATCAAACAATTATTACTCAAGGAGGAACAAATGTATCTGGAGGGCAAAAGCAACGTTTATGTATTGCTCGAGCATTATTAAAAAAACCTAAAATTTTAATATTGGATGATTCAACTAGCGCAGTAGATACGAAAACAGATTCGTTAATTAGAGACTCTTTATCAAAAAGCATGCCTGAATGTACAAAAATAGTTATTGCTCAAAGAATATCATCATTAAAAGATGCAGATTTAATTATAGTTATGGATAAAGGCAAGATAATTGATAAAGGAACGCATGACGAGTTATTAAAGTCATCAAAGATATATAAAGAAATTTATGATATTCAAAACAGGATTTCATAAAGAGGTGTTATATGAAAAAAAGAAAAATTAATTCAACTGGCTTAAAGCAATTATTAAAATATATTTTCAAATATTATAAAGTACAAATAATAATAGTTTTAATATGTCTTATTATTTCAAGTATTGTAAATATGGCAGCTTCAGTATTTTTAGAATATTTTATTGATGATGTTATTATGCCTTCTATTAAGCTTGGATTTGATGCAGTTTATGACAAACTAGTCAGTATAACTGTTATCATGTGCATTACTTATTTAATTGGTTTAATTTCAACAATTATTTACACACAAATAATGGCTAGATTAGGTCAATCATTAAATAATAGAATAAGGAAAGATTTATTTAATAAAATGGAATCGCTCCCTATTAGTTTTTTTGATACTCACGAACATGGTGACATAATGAGTATTTATACTAATGATGTTGATACTTTAAGAGAATTTGTTTCCCAAAGTATGATTCAAGTTGTTACAACTACAATATCCTTGTTAGTTGTTACCTTTTTAATGTTATATTATTCTTTTTGGCTTACTTTAATGGTTTTATTTGGTGCAATTGTTATGACTCTAGTTAGTAAAAAGGTTGCTGGAGGATCTGTTGTTTATTTTAAAAAGCAACAAGAAACAACTGGAAAAGTTGAAGGTTATATTGAAGAAATAATGAACGGGGAGAAAGTAGTAAAAGTATTTTCACACGAAAACAAAACAAAAGAAGAATTTGATGAAATCAATAATTCATTATACCAAGATAGTAATAAAGCAAATTTTTTAAGTAACGCTTTAATGCCTGTGCTTGGTAATATTGGAAATTTTGTTTATGTTTTTGTGGCTGTTTTAGGAGCTCTATTAATATTTAATAACTGTTTTAATGTATCTATCATTGGAATTACTGAAACTTTACAAATTGGAATTGTAGTAAGTTTTTTAACTTTAACAAGACAATTTTGTATGCAAATAGGGCAATTAAGTAATCAAGCAGGGATGATTTCTTTAGCAACTGCAGGAGCAGGAAGAATATTTGCTTTTCTTAATGAAGAAAGTGAACAAGATGAAGGATATGTTACAATTGTTAATTATAAACTTGATAAGAATAAAAATATTGTTGAAACCACAGAACACACAAATTTATGGGCTTGGAAGCACCCTCATCATGAAGGAGGAGTAACGTATACTCCATTAAAAGGAGACATAGTTTTAGATAATGTAGATTTTAGTTATATTGAAGGTAAAACAATTTTACATAACGTTTCAATACATGCTGTAGAAGGTGAAAAAATAGCATTAGTTGGTGCAACTGGTGCTGGTAAAACAACTATTACAAACTTAATTAATAGATTTTATGATATTCAAGATGGAAAGATTAGATATGATGGAATAAACATTAATAAAATTAAAAAAAGTGATTTAAGAAAATCTCTTGGTATAGTTTTACAAGATACAAATTTGTTTACTGGAACAGTTATGGAAAATATTAGATATGGAAGACTAGATGCAACAGATGAAGAAGTTTATAAAGCTGCAAAGGTTGCAAACGCCTACGATTTCATAACTCGTTTGCCACAAGGTTTTAATACTATGTTGTTAAGCGATGGTGCAAATTTATCCCAAGGTCAAAGACAACTTTTATCAATTGCAAGATGTGCAGTTGCAAATACTCCTGCCATGATTCTTGATGAAGCAACAAGTTCAATCGATACTAGAACCGAATTATTAGTCCAAGAAGGGTTCAATAAATTAATGATGGGAAGAACGGTATTTATTATTGCTCATCGTTTATCTACTGTTCAAAATAGCGATGACATAATTGTTCTTGATCATGGGCAAATTATTGAAGAAGGAACTCATCAAGAGCTTCTCAAGAAAAAAGGTACATATTATCAACTCTATACAGGCGTTTTTGAATTAGAGTAATCTATACAAAGTTTTAGTTAAAGTTTATATATTTTGTAATATAGTTAAAAAAAACGATACCTTGCGGTACCGTTTTTATTTTTAGTAAGTAATTTTACTACTATTTAGCTTTCTTTTCTTCTCTTTCGAGTAAAATTTGAGCTTGAGCAGCAGCTAATCTTGCAATTGGAACTCTGAATGGGGAGCAGCTTACATAATCAAGACCGACTCTATTGAAGAATTCAATAGATTTTGGATCTCCACCATGTTCACCACAAACTCCACAAAGAAGTTTTGAATTTGCAGCACGGCCATCTTTAACAGCCATCTTAATTAATTTACCAACGCCTCTTTGATCAACGGTTTGGAATGGATCTTCTTCAAAAATCTTATTTGAATAATAGTCTGGTAAGAATTTTGTAGCATCATCTCTACTGAAACCGAATGTCATTTGGGTTAAATCGTTAGTTCCGAAGGAATAGAATTCAGCTTCAGGAGCAATTTCACCACTTAACAATGCAGCACGTGGGATTTCAATCATAGTACCAACGTGATACTTCATATGTGAATGATTTTCTTCTAATACTAAATCAGCTTCTTCAGTAATAATATTTTTAACGAACTTGAATTCTTTTGGATCAAGGGTTAATGGAATCATAATTTCTGGTTCGATTGGTTTGCCAGCATCTTTACTTGCTTTAATAGCAGCTTCGATGATAGCTCTAGCTTGCATTCTACCAATTTCTGGATAAGTAACATCAAGACGGCATCCTCTATGACCCATCATTGGGTTGAATTCGTGTAAGTAAGAAATTCTTTCTTTTACGTGTTCAACAGTCATGTTCATAGCTTTTGCTAATTCTTCAATCTTATCTTCTTCGGTTGGTAAGAATTCATGTAGTGGTGGATCAAGTAAACGAATATTAACATTAATATGTTTTAAATCCTTCATTGCCATATATAAACCATAGAAATCATCTCTTTGATATGGTAATAATTCAGCTAATGCTGCTTCTCTATCTTTAAC
>JBAYBM010000007.1:0-54909 GCA_041669265.1 Bacilli bacterium
AACAGTAGTAATGATTCTTTCTTCATCCCCTTGGTTTCCTAAACCATGTTGATTGCAAACACCTTTAAGATCGTCAATAATTCTTTCTATTTGGTTTTCCAATTCTTCATATTTTGCCATTCTCAATACCTCTTTCTAATATAACTGCAAGTTAACAAATAACTGACTTAATATACCATCAAATAATTGGTTCAATTTTAATTTTTTATACAAGCCTTTCTTTAATAAGTCGCTCGAAGTGCTTGATTTAACATTCGAAATAAAGTTTGATCTCCCAACCAATACAAGAGTATTTATAGAATTTATATCAGAAATTGCATTTTCAAGCGTTTTTACAAATTCAAATATGTCTTTTTTGTTTAATTCTGGATGATTTTTGCAGATATCCTGATATGTTTTAACGTAGGCAAATTGATTATTGAACTCACTAGCCATTTTTTCGTTCTCTTCATTTATTTGTCTAGCCTTTTCCATGGCCTCTTTAATTTCAGCGGATAATTGATTAAGATCGTCAATTGTGTTGAATTGTAGTTTTTCAAATGTTTTTCTTAGGAATTCATCGAGTTTAATTACTTCTTCATCATCTTTATTTTGAAGATTATTTACTTCGTGTGTTAATTGCCTGACTCTCTCTTTAAAATCGTCAGGTATGTGGATATTTTTCATATCAAGAATGACTGTTCTCGTTTTGACAAAATCAAACATCATCTGAACAACTTCTTCTTCGTTAAGGTAATTTAAAGTTTGTAGTGGATTGCCGCTTAAATTAACCATATCAATTCTATGTTGAATCAATTTAGCGAGTTCTTTATAGTGCTTTTTATCAATTAATTTAGCCTTCTCATCTTCTCTTGATAAAAGTAATTCTGATTTGCAATCCAAAATAACATTAACAAGTTTCATTAATTTATATAAAGGGAATTTCTCATTAATTCTTGTTAGGAAGTTATTAAATTCTTCAAGATTGCTGTCTTCACAAATATCATCTAAATCACTTTTTGCATTGTTATATTTTTCTTCTATTTTCTTCACATCAAAAACCAAGCCGATCCCACCAGGTTCATTCGTATTATCAGGGTCTGTTAATTCCTCATTCAATTCTTTTAAATAATCAGCCACAGTCCTGTCATATTCTTCTGTTATGTCAACAAAATCAGATATATATCCATATTGATATGTTTTACCATTAGGACTCTTATATGGTCTATTTACCCTTGAAATTGTTTGAAGAAGAGAATGCTCTTTAGGTGCCCTCAATAAATACATCTTTTTCAATCTTGGAACATCATATCCTGTGGTTAGCATCAAGTGAACAATCAGTATATCAATTCCTAAAGATGCTTTTTTAAAATCTAGTTGGCTCTCTTTGTTCACATCTGTGGGAACATCATCGGTTACTAATCTTGTGTTAAATTTCGAATTCTTTTCAAACCACTTCTGCATTTTTTTCGCTTGAGGATTAGTGTTACAAACAATCATTGCCCCAATAGAATTATCTTCATTTACATATCTAAAATTTCTAAAATCTTCATCAATATAACGAGCTAAGGAAGTAATATATTCATCTGACTCTAAAACCTTGGCTTTTTCATTTTCTCTTTTTCCTTTTAGCTCTAGTTCTAAATTGTGTTTAATATCGTATTTTGCTATTGTTTCCATTTCTTCTTTTTTAATCTTTAATGTATACCCATCAAGAATAGAGCGATCGTAAAAATACTTATGAATGTAATCACCAAATCTTAAATTTGAGCGTTCTTTTTTGTTTAAAAGAGGAGTTCCTGTCATAGCCAACAAAACAGCCTCTCTATCAACCAGTTTTAAATTGACATAAAACGCTCCCGTTCCTTTCGCATAAGATCTATGGGCTTCATCAACGAAGAATATCCTTTGAACTTTTGCATTATAGTCATTAGTTATTTCTGGTAAAGAATCAGAAAACTTTTGTATATTTACAATTACACAAGCTCCAAATGCGTTTTGGTTTTTCTTTTGGTCAAGCGGTCTATTTAGTTCTGTTATAAAATCTTCTTTGGAATCTACACCTATTGCTTCACAGCCACGTTTAACAAATTCGTTCTTTGTTTGCGTTAGCAATTCAATTCTATCGACCACATAAAAGAAGCGCGCGTTAATTCCCTTTTTTGCATAAAAGTCTCTCAATATTCTGTTGCAATAAACTGATAATTCAGTTTTACCTGATCCTTGTGTATGCCAGATTATTCCAGACTTCTCACCTTTATTAAGTTTATCTAATATAGCTCTTGAAGCAAAGAATTGCGGATAACGCATAATATGTTTTTTCTTAACATCTTCATCAACAAAAAGAATCCCGTAATGGAGTAAATATAAAAGCCTCTCTTTTATAAACATAGACGTTATAAAAGAATTACAAGGTGTGTTTATAGCTATATTGGTCTTATATTCAGGTGTTTCCATAACAACTGGATCATAGCCATTATCTAAAAGGAGATTTTGGATAATTTCCTCATCATCTTCAATTAGTGGGTAATTAGACAAGTCTTTTTCTTCTCTAAAAAAATTAAACGTTGTCTGAGACCCGTTTGGCGTCGAATAAAAAGATCCTTGTTTTGGTTCCGCTTCACGGTCGTCATCTGTTTCATAGGGCATGTTATTAGAAAAGCAAGTCAACTGAATCATGTTAAAGTATTTCCTATGCTCAACCTGTTGGTATCTTTTATTGACCATGCGGTCAAATTCAACTTGTATCCCCCCTTCATTATTTGGTTTCTTAACTTCCAAAAATGCTAATGGAATACCATTTATTAAAATATTAATATCAGGTCTAAAATGGCCCTCTTCTTGTTCTCCAAATTTCAATTCATCAACAACTTCATAAATGTTATTTTCAGGATTATCAAAATCAATTAATTTGACTTTGTCGATTGGGTTTATTAGCCAGTTATAAAACTCTTTTCCAAGATCATTGTTGCTAATAACCGAATTTATTTTATCTATTATTTCTTGAATATTAGTATCATCAAATTCTTTGTTATTTATTCTCGAAATAGCCTTTTTGAATGAATCCTTAAATATTTTAGTATGAAAGTCTACTATGCCTTCCTCAAGAGCTTTATTGTATGAACGATACAAATATCCTAATCTTAAAAAATTAATCGTAGCAGGAAACTTTACCCTAGTATTTTCATCAAAGTATGTAAGTAATGGCATTTTAATTCTCCTCCTCAATCTCGTATTTTATAAAGAGCTTTTTTAATTGCCTTTTAACTTTCATAGTTGGTTCGTGTTTGCCATTTTCCCACCTATTAACCGACCCAAAAGAAACACCAAGTTTTTCAGCAAACTCAGTCTGTGTTAACAGCATTTTCTCTCTTAAAGACTTAATTAATTTCGAATAATCCATTTAAATTTCCACTTATGCAAATATTATACCAAAAATATAACACTTCCGATAATAAAAAATTATCCGAAACATAAAGCGTCAAAAAAAGCGGGCTGGGAACCCGCTATCTCTATTTGACTCTTCTCAAGGAACTATAGAAGTCTCTTGCGTCAAGTCTAATACCGAAGCACCAGTTGATTAGCAAGTGTGCTATCACTGGAGTTCGACTGTCATTTAATTTGGTGGCCCAACCCAGGATCGAACTGGGGACACAAGGATTTTCAGTCCTTTGCTCTACCGACTGAGCTATCGGGCCATATTGACTTAAAAATAAAAAAAATGGCGGGCCAGAAGAGAATCGAACTCTCGATCTTCACTGTGACAGAGTGACATGTTAACCGCTACACCACTGGCCCGTGCTTTAATATTCTATCTAATACGATTATAAAAATCAATAAGAAATAAAGAAATTATCACGATTTTCATTCTAGAAAAGGGAAGAAAGTATTTCCCTAATCTAGAATAAAAATTATTACTATTTTATTGCTTCGTAAACAGCAACACTACAGGCAACTGAGGCACCAACCATTGGGTTGTTACCCATACCAATTAATCCCATCATTTCAACGTGAGCTGGAACGCTTGAACTACCGGCAAATTGAGCATCAGCATGCATTCTTCCTAAGTTATCAGTTAAACCGAAACTTGCTGGACCTGCACCCATGTTATCTGGATGTAAAGTTCTACCAGTTCCGCCACCACTAGCAACAGAGAAATACTTCTTATCATTCTTGTAGCACCAATTCTTATATTGACCTGCAACAATGTGTTGGAATCTTGTTGGATTAGTTGAATTTCCTGTAATAGAAACGTCAACACCTTCATGTTTCATAACTCCAACACCTTCAGTAGCATCATCACAACCATAACAATTAATGGCTGCTCTTGGTCCTTTACTGAATTTTGTTTCATCAATAATATTTAAAGTATCGCTACTTCTATCAAGTTCTGTACGTACATAAGTAAATCCATTAATACGAGAAATAATATAAGCAGCATTCTTTCCTAAACCATTTAAAATAACTTTTAATGGAGTTTTTCTAACTTTGTTAGCGTTTAATGCAATACCAATTGCACCTTCAGCAGCTGCAAATGATTCATGTCCTGCTAAGAAAGCAAAACATTTTGTTTTTTCATCAAGAAGCATATTGGCTAAATTACCATGACCAATACCAACTTCTCTAATACGAGCAACACTTCCTGGAACAGTAAAAGCTTGTAAGCCTTCACCAATACATAAAGCGACATCCTTTGCTTCTTTTATATTCTTCTTAATAGCAATTGCACAACCAAGTGTATATGCCCAAACAGCATTATCAAAGCAGATTGGTTGAACACCTCTAACTATCTTATCAACATCAACACCTTTATCAAGGCAGATTTTACGGCACTCATCTAAATCTTTAATGCCATTTTTCTTTAAACATTCATTGATAGAATCAATTCTTCTATCCATATTTTCAAAAGTTGCCATATCTTACTCCTTTCTTGGATCAATAACTTTTACAGCTTCAGCATATCTTCCATAAGTTCCGATTGCTTTTTCATAAGCTTCTTTAGGATCCGTTCCTTCTCTAATAGCTTTCATCATTTTTCCAAGATTAACGAATTGATATCCGATAATTTCATCATTATCATCAAGACCAATATGTAAAACATAACCATCAGTCATTTCAAGATATCTAGGACCATTTAATTTACTACCAAACATTGTTCCAATTTGTGAACGTAAATTCTTTCCTAAATCATCAAGTGAACTTCCTACTGGTAAACCATTTTCACTGAAAGCAGTTTGACTTCTACCATACATAAATTGCTTAAAGATTTCTCTCATAGCAACGTTAATAGCATCACAAACAAGATCAGTATTAACAGCTTCTAATAAAGTTTTTCCTTGTAATGATTCAACGGCCATAGCAGCACTATGAGTCATACCAGAACAACCAATTGTTTCAACAAGAGCTTCTTCGATAATACCATTCTTAACGTTTAAAGTTAATTTACAAGCACCTTGTTGTGGGGCGCACCAACCAATACCATGGCTTAAACCAGAAATATCTTTAATTTCTTTGGCTTTAATCCATTTTCCTTCTTCAGGAATTGGGCTAACACCTGCGTCACATCCATTTTTAACGCGACACATTCTTTTAATTTCAGCTGAGTATTCCATTTTATCCTCCTCTACATCAGTTAAATAGAATAAATAACTATGTATCAACTATTGAGCTTTAGCCTTTAAAAAAGACCTTTTAGTAAAAAACTAAGGAACGCTCAAATTCCTTAGTTATTATAGCATTTAAAAGGTCTATCAATAAAGAATAATAATTTAAAATTTATTAGAAATTATTCATAATATTTTGCTTGTGCATGCCACATTGCATAATACTCACCATTTTTATCTTTAACAAGTTCCTTATGACTGCCTTCTTGAACAATTTTACCTTGATCTAAAACAAGAATATCATCACAAAATCTACAACTACTCATACGATGAGAAATAAATATTGATGTTTTGTTATTAACAAGCGTAGAGAATTTTTCATAAATCTCTGCTTCACTTTTTGGATCAAGTGCACTAGTTGGTTCATCTAAAACTACAATTGGCGAATCTTTATATAAAGCTCTAGCAATCGCTATTTTTTGAGCTTCGCCACCAGATATTTCTACCCCACTTTCACTATTTTTATTATATAACATTGTATTTATTCCATCTTTAAAAGATAAAACTCGATCTTTAATACCAGCTTTATCTAAACAAGATAATACTTTTGTTTCATCTCCATTAGTACCACTAGCAACATTATCTTTAATAGAATAAGAGAATAATTTAAAGTCTTGGAATACAACAGAGAATAACTCATAACATGAATCTTTACTATATTCTTTTATATTTTCTCCATTAATTAAAATATCTCCACTATTAGGTTCATAAAATCTACATAATAATTTAATAATAGTAGTTTTTCCTGCACCATTTTGACCTACAATTGCAAGTTTTTTACCTGTATTAATCTTAAAAGATACATTATCAAGGATAAGATCTTTTTGATGTGGATAGGTAAAACTAACATTTTTAAATTCAATTTCACATGCTTTTGAGCGGTCGATTTGTTTTTCGCCATATTTAATTTCAGGTTTAATATTAATATAATCAAAATATTTTTCTAAATAGTTTGTCATTAATAATAAATATGATAATGTAGCAACAATTGTACCAACTCCATTAGATAAAAGAGTTATAGAACTAACATAAGATACAACTGAACCAATAGAAATTAATCCATAATAAGCTTTCATACCAACATATAAATAAGATAAGCATAATAATAAAGCTTCTAAGAAACCACTTATAAAGTTATTTCTAATAGTGACATTAGAATATTTATTCCAACTATCTTGAGAAATAAATTTATTATATTTTAAATTATGCATTATTAATCTTTGAAGTTTAAATACACGGATATCTTTTCCATATTTATAGTCATCACATAGATCAAAGAAATAACTATAAGCACGGTTTGAATCCATATTATTTATCATTGTATCATAAGATAATTTATTATTTTTCTTTGCAATAAAGACGTTAATTCCAAGATAAAGAACAATGTAAAGCATTAAACAAATAAAAGACATTGGATTATTTAAGAATTTAACAAAATTATTGGAAGTTGAAGTAGTTACACTTATAAATAAACCTGATAATAAAGTTAAAGAATAACCAATATTAAATAATGCACCAAAACATGCACCAATCATATCACCAAAAGAAGTTAAATCTCCACTTCCGTTGCTTCCACTTCTTGCAAGTTCAAGTTTCTTCATATTTTCATTATCTTCAACTTGAACAAAATCCATATTGAATGTTTTATCAGTAATACTCTTATCTACTAATACATTAATTTTGCTGTTATATACATTTTTAAAATGATTAAGTACTTTAATAATTATTCCTACTACTAAATTTAAACTAATCATCCAAAATACTTGAGTATATAAATATTCCTTACTTGCTTGAGCAATAAGTCCATCAAGTAATAAATAGGAAAAATAAATACTTATATAGGGTAATAAATAAGAAAAGGCATAGTAAACAATATTAACAACACAAAAACCTTTAGAAAGTTTCCAACAATATTTACTAACATTTATTAAACGTTTAAAACTCGAGTTTTTCTTCTTGGTTTTCATTGCTCTTTTCCTCCTTGTAATATTTTGCTTGTAACTCAAACATTTCGCGATACATTGCCTTATTATTCATTAATTCAGTATGAGTACCTTTTTCTTCAATTTTTCCATCATTTAAAAAGATGATAAAATCACAGAATTTTGTAGAACTTAATCTATGAGAAATAAATACTGAAGTATTATCTTTAGCAAATTCTAAATATTTCTTATACATTTTTTCTTCACTTAAAGGATCTAAAGCTGCGGTTGGTTCATCAAGTAATAATAAAGGTGCATTCTTATATAATGCTCTTGCAAGCATTAATTTTTGTGTTTCTCCACCAGATAAACGTACACCTTCAAGAGAAAACCTTTGTGTAATATAAGAATTTTCTTTATCTTTTAGTGATTCAACTTTATCTTTTAATCCGCTATCTTCTAAAACTTTCCACATCTTGTCTTTATCATAAGAATTATCTGCAATACAGGTAATATTTTCTCTTATAGTTAAGGCTAAAGGTTCAACATCTTGGAACACTGCGCTTATTAATCCTTCATAATCATCAATATTAAATTCATTTAAATCGTGTCCATTAATTTCTATTGATCCTTTTGTTGGTTTATATAATCCGCATAACAATTTAACAAGAGTTGTTTTTCCTGCGCCATTATTACCAACTAAAGCCATCTTTTCGCCACCTTTAATTTCAAAATCTATATCATTTAGCGTGTCTTTTTCACTTCCAGGATATCTAAAATAAACATGATTAAATTTAATATCAAGTGGATATTCTAAAGTTTTTAAATCTAAACCAACTCCATGATTAAATTCATCTTTAATAGATAAAGCATAACGATAATCTCTAACTAATATTGATGCTTTTCTTGATTCATTAAAAGAAGCGGAAAAACCATTACTCCAAGTTGAAAACCCAGCAGTTAAACCAATTAGGAAAGTAAATGTTGATACATCAATAGTTTTTTCAATTACTAATACAATTAAAGTTAAATAAGCAACTGCATCACGAGCAAATAATAAGATACAATCACTAATTTCTCCCGTTAAAAAACGTAATCCTGATTTATTTTCATAGTTACATCTTTTTTTAACTAAGACTCCAAATAAAGTACTTAGCCATTTTTCGAGTCTATAAATACGAATATCTTTAGCGTTATCAATATTAGAAGTATCTTTAGACAATATATTTTGTTCATGATAAATATCTTCAATTTGATTGCGAGTTTTTTCCATGTATTTGTATCCATAAATGCTCCATAATAAACTAGTAGCAACCATTAAAAATAATATTATTAATAGGTATGGAGAATATAATGCAACTAAAGTTCCATATGTAATCATACCAATAAGATTAATAATTAGATTTGGCACTTCTTTCATCAATCTTTCAGTACCAACCCAATTAGAATCAAGTGATTCAAAGCCTTTATTAATTATTTTTTGTTTATCACGAGGTTCAACGTTTAAATAATCAGTAGTAATAGCTTTTTCTGATATCCTATTCCAGGAAGTAGTACAACGAGCAAAAGTTGAATACCATTGATACTTTTGTTCACCTGCATATTTTAATGTTCTAAATAAAAATGAAAGTAAAGATAAACCTAATACTATATAAATATAAGAAGATAATTCTAAATTATTTGTTAAGGCATAAACTACAATAGATGGAACTAAAGCTCCAAGTAATGGAGATAATATTGAGCATATAATATCAAGTAAAAAGAAAAATATACCACTCTTTTTATATGATAATGAATCACGTAATACATAGATAATATTACTGAAGAATCCGTACTTTTTTTGTTTTTCTTTTTTAACCATGTAATCATTATAACTTTTAAGTATAAAAAAAGTAGCAATTTTACTTACTTGGCGTAAAGTATGTTTGCTACTTTTCTATTATATGTAAAGAATATTTATAATTTCAAGGAAATTCGGTAAAATTTTCACATATTTTACATTTTCATTAAGTTAGTATTAAGTTTCTTTTTGAGAAACTTGACTAAGTAATAATTTCGTTAGTTTATATCGACATTTCCTGAACTGGTTCCGGTAAATGTACTATTATCCTTTAAATTAAGGGTAATAGAAGAATCATCAGTATTAGTAGAAATCTTATTTGTTAAAGTTTCATTATAAGAATTAAAAGTTAAATCTCCACCATTACTTCCATCTGTTCCCCATCTTACAGCTCCACACCATATAAAGTCTTCATCACTACTTACATAAGTAACATTAGTAGAATTAACTATTGATGAGGTATTAGTAATTAAATATAAACCATAATCACCACTACCTTTATAATTAATAGTAGAATCACTGATTGTTAAAGTAGAATAAGTTTGACTTGCAACATCATCACTAGCATCTCCACTCATTGATTGATATAACATAATTCCATCATTAGATTCACTATCACTAGTTAATGTAGAATTACTGACAGTAATAATATTTTTACCTTCAATAACCATTGTTTGAGCTTCTTCACTATATCCAGTTAAATTTGTAGCTTCGATATCACCAGTAGAATAAATACAAGGAGATCCATCTCCATGTGCTTCTACATAATTAGTACCACTATTAACATAGACATAACCACCGCCTCTATCGGTTGCTAATGGTGCACAATGTGCTCCATTAGTTACAATATTAATATCGTTAGCAGTTATAATTCCTTTATAAGTTGAATATAATCCACGAGAAGAATTTTCTTTTGTAGTTATATCAATATCATCAATATTAATATTGGCTCCACCAAAAGAAAATATAGCATTTGCTCCCTCAGCATCACTATTAATAGTCATATTATTGATATTAATAGTAGAATCTTCACCAATACAAATAATGGCACTATTTAAACCATAAAAATTATAATCATCACTAGTATAAGCACTACCATCACCAGTTTTATTTAAGATACAATCGTTAATATTTAAAGTTCCACCATTACAAACTAAGATGACATTAGAATCACTTGTAGAATTATTAAATGTTTGATTATCAATAGTAGTTTCAGTTCCTGAAACAACTAAATTTGCTTTATAAGTATAAGTTTCATTATTAATAATAACTGCAGCACTCGTATCAGTTATTGTTCCATAAGAAATTGTTGCTGTAGAAGAGGCACCACTTCCACCAGATCCTGAACCTCCTCCATCACCAGGTTTAGTATCATCGTCATCATCTCCATCATCATCATCAGTAGTTCCACCTGTATCTGTATCACCACTGTCATCAGTAGTAGTACCTGAAGTAGAACTATCATTACCACAACTAACTAAAGAAAACATCATAAGAAGAACACCTAAACTTAAAAATGCCTTTTTCATAATTTTTCCTTCTTTCTATTTTCATTATAGAAAACGATACTTAAAGAAGCCTTGAAAAACAGTATATTTTTAATATATAGGAGAAGGCACTTCAAAATAGAAACTAGAACCCGCTCCTAAAATATGATCTTGTTTAAATGTTGCATAGTCTAATTTATAGTAATAATCTTCTTTTTTAGAAGAATCACCCCACGTTGAATCAATACAATACCAACAATTATCAATATAAGTATAATTCCAAGCATGACCTGTATCATAAGGTTTACTGGCATCTGTTGCACCAAATCCCACTATACAACGTATGCCACTATAATTACATAATAGAGCATACATTAAAGCATATCCTTCACAAACTACTCTTTTTTCAGTTACTACTCCTACAATAGAGTGTGCCCACCAATTAGATGTTGCTTCCCCATTAGTAGTAGCATAATTTACATCATTAATTAACATATTATATAGATAATAAGCTTTATCATTATCACTACTATAATTTTTAGCATTATTAACTGCAGTATTTATATATGAATCTAATTTCTTATTTATATTAGATATATAAGTATTTTTAGAATATACTTCACCATTACCAGCAATATCACTATCTAAAGATAAATATAAATAAGTATTAGTAGAATCACTTCCTGCTTCTGGAATTAAATAATATTTTTGTGGATTATCACTACGAAATACTTCAATTACACAAGAATAAAAATCTTCAAAAGAATCTTGAGATATACTTGGATAATCACTGCAATCAATTTCAGCCCAATAATAATCACTACTAGAAGAATTAACGTATATTGTTCCATCATTTTCAAAATTAATACAGGCATTATATAAATCTTTATAAAAACTTAAGCAATCATCAGCATCACTTCTGGTACTTAAATATTCATATCCATAGGTTTCACTATTAGTAAATGGAGTAAAATCATTAAATATATCTAAACTAACACTCTTATATTGGGCAACAAATGTTGTGTCTTTTAAAATATTATTAAGACTATTATCCCAACCATTAAATACATATCTATAAGTATCATCACTACTTTTTGTTGGTGTATCTCCTTTGTATACTACATCATCACCAACAGTAATTGTAGTTTCATAAAGTAAAGATCCATCATAATTATTAAATGTACATGTACAATTTGTAATCTTATTAAAGATATCTTGTAAACTACAGGAAGACAATGTAGTTAATAAAATAGTACTTAATAATATAGTTTTACTTATTTTCTTCATACAATATTATTATATCAAACTAGACTCATTAACAACAAATTATTAAGAATGTATTAATTAAATAAAATATTTAAAATTCCTCTTTCATTTTTAAAAATGTCCTTATATAATTTAAAACAATGTGAAAAGGAGGTTGTCCTATGAATTCTAAATTCGTATCAAGAATTATTCTTCATAGACCTAGTGTCCTTTTCATTTTTAATTCCATCGTTAAATCAAGAGTTTAGTGTTCCCTAAACTCTTTTTTTTAACTTAAAAAATTGAAAGGAGATTTTTTATGGAAAAAAAGAATAATTTAGTCTTAGATGTTGATGAAAATCCTAAAAAACTTGGAGATTGGTTATTATTTGCTTTACAACATATTCTTGCAATGTTAGTAGCTTGTATTACTGTCCCATTAATTACAGGATTACCTATTGCTGCTACAATAATTTCAGCAGGTATTGGAACTATCGCTTATATCTTAATTACTAAGCAAAAGTCACCAGTATTCTTAAGTAGCTCATTTGCTTATTTATCACCAATGGCTAGTGCATTAGCAATTGGTATGATCAATAACGCTGGTGGAAATAACTACTTAGCATTAATTATTGGTATGGCTCTTGTTGGATTAGTCTATTGTGCAATTGCTTTAATTGTTAAGTTTACAGGAACAGGTTGGCTTAATAAATTATTACCTCCAATTGTTGTTGGACCAATCATTATGGTTATCGGTTTAAGTTTAGCAAGTAGCGCTGTTAATAATGTCACAGGAACTAGCTCTGGTTCATATAATTTAATTAAATTATTATGCGCATTAATCGCTCTTGTTGCTACTGCTTTAGCTGCTCACTATGGTAAAAAGATGGTTAAATTAATTCCATTCGTTATTGGAATGGGAACAGGTTATATTGTTGCTTTAATCTTTACACTTGTTGGCTTCTATGCTTGTGGAAATGAATACTTCCACATTATTGATTTCACTCCATTTGTAAATATTTTTGGAGAAGGAAATATCAGTTTTGCTTCATTTATTAACTATAAATTATTTGTACCAAATGATGCTGAATCATTCTTATTCTTAAGATTTGATCAAATTAAAATGTTTGATTGGGCCACTATTGGTGAAGTAATGTTATTATTTATCCCAGTTTCATTCGTTACTATTTGTGAACATATTGGTGATCATGAAAACTTAGGAAATATCATTGGTAAAGATTTACTTGGTAAAGAACCAGGTATGACTAGAACTCTTACTGGTGATGGTTTAGCTACTGCTATATCAGGAGCTTTATGTGGAGCTGCAAATACTACTTATGGTGAAAATGTTGCTGTTATTGGTGTTAGTAAAATTGCTTCAGTTAAAGTTGTTTTATTAGCTGCTATCTTATCAATTGTCTTTGGATTTGTTACTCCATTTACTGCCTTACTTCAAACAATTCCTTCCTGTGTTACTGGTGGTGTCTCATTAGTATTATATGGATTCATTGCTTCAAGTGGTGTCAAAATGTTAATTAAAGAAAATGTTGATTTCAATAAAACAAAGAATATCTTTGTTGCCTCTGCAATTCTTGTTGCAGGAATTGGTGGATTAGCTCTTAAATTTGGTGATCCTACAAACCCAGTAATTGAAATTACTTCTATTGCTGTTAGTATGTTCCTTGGTATTTTCTTAAATGTTATCTTAAGAGAGAAAAAAGAAGATAAACCAGTAGAACAAAAAGAAAACGAAACAAAATAATAAATAGTTTTCTTTAAATATAAAAAATTGCTACCCTACGATAGCAATTTTTTTATACTAATTTTCTACTACTTATAAATCTAGATATTTAATTTTTATATTATTATTTTTAATTTGAACTCTTGCTAAAGCTCCAGTTATAAAAGGCATTGATGGATCAAAATGACCAAAATCTGCATCAATAGCATATGGAATTTTTAAAGTTGATAAGATAGTTTTAATAGCTTTATAATGATCAACCCCTAAAACTTCTTCTTGATAATGAAATGGCCTACCATAAATTATAGTTTTACAATATTTAAACCAACCAGCTTCTTTAAGTTGAAATAAAGCTCTTTCAATATCTAAACTACATAAATCACATGACTCAAGTAACCAAATAAATCCATCATCTTTATATTTTTCTAAATATTCTTTAGTCTTATCAAAGCGAGTACCACATAAAGTTTGTAAACAATCTAAACATCCACCTAATATTCTTCCACTTTCATCAATATTAATGTTAGTAGGATATGTTCTAATCTTTTTAGGTTCACTAATATTAGATTCTGCTAAAGGATCATAATTCTTTTCATCATTATAATATCTTTCCCAATAAGGATAACCTTTAGTAGCTCTACTTTTACCTTCTAATAATTTTAATGTATCTAAAGTATCATATTTATAAGGTTTAAAAGCAAAAGAACCAGCACATGGACCATATATTGTAGGGATTTCTGATATAGTAGCTAATGTATAAGTTAAATTAGTATTATCACTAAAACCAACAAAAAATTTAAAAGGTAAATTTTTAATTTCTTCAAAATTAATATAAGGAAGAATCTCGCACATTGTTTCTCCTCCACCAACAGAAAAAATAACGTTAGAATCGCTTCTATATGCATCCATAAATTCTTCAGCACACTTTTTAGGAGAATTACTTCTCGTAGCATTTTTAGCTAAATAGATATTACTTCCTTCATCAACTGTAAATCCCATTTTTTTAAAATTATCTATAGCCACATTTAATCTAGTTTTATATGGTTCAGTAGTACAACCAAAACTTGGAGCCACTAAAGAAATTTTTCCACCTTTTTTTAAATAAATAACTTTTTTCATAACATACACCTAACAAGATATTATTATATATTATTTATTAAAGAATATATGTTATTTTGAATAAAACTTGTATTTAATAAAAAAACTTTATAACAAAATTATAGGTATTAAAAAGGAGTTAATAATGCACAAAAATTTAAAATTTCTTAATTTAACACTATTAATTACACTTTTATTAACTTCTTGTTCAAAGCAAAGTCAATATACCTTACTTCTTGATAAAGTTGATACCACTACTGATAGAATTAGTATTTCATATGTTAGTGACGTAGTTTTAGATGCAAATGTAGCATATTATGTAGATTATTATGTCGATGATATTTTAGAGGAAAAAGATGACATATTAAGTTTAGTTAAAACTATGGCAGGTGATTGGAATTTTGATTTTAAAATAATGCCTGTAGGAAATATGTACGAACATTATATTTGATTTAATATTTATATAGATGAATGTGTAATTTTATTTAGTATGCTTTTTAATGATGATTCATCAGTAATAGTCATAGGATCCTGGACTGAAAATATGTCAAATAATTTATATCACCATGTTTATGATGACAAAAACGAGACACTTTTATCCTTAAAAAGTTATTACGATAAACATATTAATGAAATGAAAGAAATGGCCATTGTTGATCCAATGGACTCACAAAACGAATATTTTTTTATTATTTCTTTACAATTTATTTTTTATATTTGTAGAAGCCTTCACCACTTGAAACACCCATCTTACCTTCATCCATATATTGCTTTAATAATTTAGAAATATCTTTAAAGTGATATGGTGCTAAGAATGATGGAATTTTAACATACATTAATACAATATTATAAGCAGTAGTTAAACCAACAATATCAATAATTTGGAATGGTCCTTTTGGAGCACCTGTTCCTAAAACCCAGGTTTTATCAACTGTTTCTGGATCACTAACACCAGTAGCAACTAAATCTAATCCTGCAAATAAGAATGGAACTAACATTGAATTTAAAATATAACCATTTTTTTCTTTATGTAATTGAAGTGGTACCATTCTAATATCACTAGCAAATTTAACAACTTCATCATAATATTTCTTGTCAGTTTTTGCTTGAGACATAACTTCAGCAGTATTGTTTTTCCAAATTTCATTAGCAAAATGTAATGCTAAGTATTTCTCTGGACGACCAGTAAATTTAGCAAACTTTGATGGTAACATTGTTGAAGAATTAGTTACAAGAATAGTTTTTTCTGGTAATAAAGGAGCTAAAGCTTTATAAAAATCAGTTTTTGCTTTGACATCTTCAGCCATTGATTCAATAACTAAATCGGCATCACTAACTGCTTTTTTCATATCAAGTTCAAGCTTAATACCTTTATAAGCAGCTTCAACTTTTTCTAAACATTTCTTTTCATCATACCCTTTAACATCAGCTAAACCTCTAGCAAATGTTAATGGATTCTTTGGATCCATCTTTTTAATATCATCAATATATTCTTGTCTAACATGATCAAGTTTTGGTTGAGTACGAGTTATACTACCCTTACTTCTTAACCAAATAGTAACATTAAAACCACAATAGGCAGCTTGGAAGGCAATTTGTGTTCCCAAAACACCACCACCAGCAACAACAACATTTTTTATACTCATAAGTTTCTCCTTAAGAAAGGTTTTTCTATTAAACCTTAGAATATTGTATACAAAAAATTTCTAAATTGCTATATAAATGCTTATAATTCAAGAAATATTTACTGATTTATTATTGTAAAAAACAAAAACATAAACAATTTCTTTGTTTTTATCTATTTTTTGCTTAGTTTATCAACAACATAATGGAAATCAAACAATTGGAAAGTAACTGTATCTACATATGGATAAACCTTATCAAATTCTTCTTCTGATTCAATTGTCCATACATTAATAAAGTGTTTTTTATGATATTTTCGAACTCTTTTTTCACTAATCATTCTTTGATCTAAATCAACAGATTCGAAATGGTTTCTAAACATATATGCCCACTCATTATCTTTAGTAACAAGTAAAGAACGCATAAAGCCACTATGTTTAAAAGGTAATAAAGCACGTGGATCAAATGAAATTAAAAAGAAATTACTTTTATTTTTAATATTCATTAATTCTTCTTTTAATTTCTTTGCTAAAGGTTTGTAGTTCTTTTTATATACTTTAAGTTCAACTACAATTGGAACTTGTTCTTTTATTAAGGTTAATACTTCTTGAAAAGTTGGAATGTTTTCTTTATCTAATAATTTATAGTTTTCTTTTATTTCTTTTAAAGTTAAATCCTCAATGATTCCACTTTTACCAGTAGTACGTTTAAGTTCACTATCGTGACATACTAAAAGTTCGTTATCTTTAGTTAAATGTACATCAAGTTCAATTGCTAAATTATTTACTAAAGCATTTTTAAAAGCTAATAAACCATTCTCTGTATATTGCTCGTTATGATATCCTCTATGAGCAATACCCTTTAGGAATAATGGATTTAGATTTTTAATAACTTCTTCTTTTTTCATAAGACACCTCTAATAAATAATAAGGCCTTACCAATGGTAAAGCCTTATTTAAATTTTAATTAATCATCAACATCTAAGGCTGCTAAACCTTTTTTAATAGTAGTCTTTTTATTTTTAACACTCTTAACAAATGCAAATATTATAAGAGAAACTCCTAAACAAGCTAATGCATAAATTGGTAATTCTTGGAAACCAAAATCAGGATTTAATAATAATAAACCTAATAAACATGGTGTAATTGTTTGGGCGGCCATACTGGATGCGTAATAATATCCAGTAAATCTACCAATTTTCTTATTAGAGCATAATTCAACAACCATTGGGAAGGAATTAACATGTACTAATGACATACCAAATCCTTTTAATAACCATATTACATAAATATAAATAGGGAAACTATTATATCCACTAGTTGGAACACTTACTGGCATTGCATAAGATAAAATCATCCATACTGCAACACTAGCTACTGATATTCCAAGTCCAGTAAATATGGTCCATTTTCTTCCAATTTTGGAAGCTAAAATACCACCAACAACAAATCCAATTACACTACCAATTCCACCTAATATTGTGTTAATCATTAAAGCAGAAGTCTTACAATGTAAATAATATAAAGTATAGTTACCCATGAAAGTACCTACACCATTATCAGCCATAAACCAGAAGAATTCTGCTCCTAAAATTAAGAAAAGCATTATCTTATTAGCTTTAGACATTTTTTGTTTTTCATCATCAACAACACTATCAGCAATAGCAGCAACTTCTTCGCCACGTTTCATTTCATCAGCCATTTCTTCTTCTATTTTATTTTCTTTAATATTGAAGAATAAGACTAATGCAGAAACTAACATTAAAACCGAAGCAATTAAGAAAGGAGCTTCAACCCACCAAATATTTGCACTAAATGATCTCCATAATTCAGAATTTTCACCTAAATAATCAGATAGTACAAAGATAAGACCTACTACAGTAGCAAAGGCACCGCCAATATAACCCATAATATTAATGATTCCATTAGCTTTACTTCTTAATGGTTTTGGTGTCATATCAGGCATTAAAGCAACTGCTGGATTTCTATACATCATTGCAAATAAAACAACTACGGCCATTAATGCAACAGTTCCCCATACATTATGGTAATGAAATAAAACAGGAATAAATGGGAATGCAACAGCACAACAGAATGTTCCAATTAAAATATAAGGCATTCTCTTTCCTATTTTAGTATGTGTTTTATCAGACAAAGATCCAAATATTGGTAATAATATTAAGGCAGCTAAATTATCTAATGCCATCATAATACCAACTAAATATTGAACTTCTTCTGTTGATTCCTTGCTAAAATATTCTTTAAATAATTCAGTTAAAAAAGTTGGGCACCAGGAATCATAAACTTGCCACAACAAAAGAATTCCAAAGAAAGCAAAACCTATAATAAAAGTACGCTTATAGTTAAGCTTGAAAGAATTCTTGTTCACAACATTATTTGTGTTTTTCATATAAATCAAACCTTTCTAAATTATTATATATAAAATAAAAAGATAATTCATTAGTATTTGTGTAAAGAGTATTTAAAATATATGTATTATTCCTTAAAAATCTTCTCAATTATATTAGGAAGTTCACTAATAGAATTAATATAATTTTTATCGTCTTTTATTGTACCAAAACCATATGCAGCATGAATAAATTTAACACCGGCTTTTTCGCTTTCTGTCTTGTCTTTTAATGTGTCTCCAACATAAATAACTATATCAATGCCCTCTTGCTTTTTCAAAAAATCTATATTTTTCCATTTAGCAAAACCATTATCTCCAACACATAAATGGCCTTTAAAATATTGGTTCATTTTTAAAGAATTTAAATAGTTTTCTATATATCCTTTTTCGCAATTAGAAATAATATAAAGGTCATATTTTTTCGATAATTCTTTTAGCACTTCTTCTTCGTTTGGATACATCTTTCCAGGATGTAAAGCTAAATATTTAATTTCTCCATCAACACAAAGATTAAATAATTTCAATCCTTCTTTAATAGGTAAATCTTCAAAAGCTAAAGGAGCAGTCTCAACAGGAGTTAAGCCCATAAAAGTCTTCATTTTTTCAAATGAAAAATAATATTTTTTATTATATTTTTTCATTGTTTCGTTCCAACTAACAGTTAAAGGAATTAAGGCATCCCATAATGTTCCATCTAAATCAAAGAATATAGCTTTTTTCATACAACTCCCATCGCTTTTAATCAAATTTAAAAGTAAACATATTATAACAAATATGCTCTAGGAAATTTAGTAGAAGTATTTTAAAGAATAATTAAATAAGTTTTATAGGTTTTTTTCTCAACTAAAAAATAAAATTTATTATAGTTTTTAATCCTTATAATAAAATCATTTTCTCTATCAAGAATACTATATTTTTCTAAATCTACAGGTTTATGTTTTTTATATATAACATTTAAAGAATCTTCGATATGAAGCTCTCTTTTTGGTAATCTATTATAATCATATAATCGATATGTAATGTCACATGGATCTTGTACTTCTAAAAAGAAAGAACCACCAACAATAGCATGTACTGTTCCAGGAACAACCTTTAATAAATCATGTTTTTTAATCTCTTTATAATTTAAATATTGTTCTAGTTTTCCATCAATAATTGATTTTTCTAAAACACTTCTATCAACTTTTTTAATACCAAAAATAACTTTATTAGTTGTTGTTTCATCAAGAACATACCAACATTCATATTTTCCATTATGAAATCCTTTTGATATAGCGTATTCATCATCAGGATGTACTTGAATTGACAAATTTTCTTTAGCATCAAGAAGCTTAATTAAAACAGGAAAATCTTCGTTTTTATCTAAACCAAGTGCTAAATGATGGGTTTTTATATATTCTGACAATGGTTTATTATCAAAATCACCGCCAACAATATAGCTCTCTTTTGAAGGTATAGTTGAGACAATCCATGCTTCTCCAGTATGAGGTTTGCAACCAAAAATACTAGCTAATAAATCGCCTCCCCAAGGTTTAACATCAAAATATGGTCTTAATAAAATTTTCTCCATCTCTACTCCTAATAAATTGTCTTCTCAGAACTTGGATCAAAGATATGTGATTTGTTATTGTGGAACCAAATTTTAATCATATCACCAGATTTAATTTGCTTAACTACAGGCATACGGAATACTAAATCAATTCCATTGAAATCACAATGTATATAATAATCATGTCCTAAAAGTTCAGCAACAGTTACTTTTACATTATAAATATTATCTTCATGTTCATCACCTTCATTATAGTAATGAATATTTTCAGGTCTAATTCCATATGCTAAATCATGTGGTTTTTTGTTTGCAACCTTATCTAATTCAAAATCAGCTTTTAATGCTTCAAGTTTTTTATTTAAATCAGCAATCTTTTGATTGTGTTCATTAACTTCTTTTTTGCTACCTTTAACTTCTTTATTCTTTAAAACTTCAAGTTCTTTAGTTGTTGTAAGAATTTCTTTTTCATCTTCTCCAACTTTATTTTTATAGAAATCATCATGAGCTTTTATAACATCTTTACTGAAAATTAATTTTTCATTATCACTAAGATAACCTACACCATTTTGATATCTTATTTTCAAAATATTCATTGAAGGAGAACCAATGAATGTTGCAACGAATAAGTTTGTTGGATGCTCATAAATTTCAATTGGAGACCCAATTTGTTGAATATAACCTAATTTCATAACTACAATTCTATCAGCCATAGTCATAGCTTCTGTTTGATCGTGGGTAACATAAATTGTTGTGGCTGCAATAGTTTCATGAAGTTTAACAATTTGAGCTCTCATTTGAACACGAAGTTTGGCATCAAGATTTGATAATGGTTCATCCATTAAGAATACTTTTGCTTTTCTTACGATTGCTCTACCTAAAGCAACACGTTGTCTTTGACCGCCACTTAGTTCTTTTGGTTTTCTATCTAAATATTGCTCAATTTGTAATATTTTTGCAGCATTTTGAACTCGTTTATCTATTTCTTCTTTACTTACATGTCTCATTTTTAAACCAAAAGCCATATTTTGATAAACTGACATATGAGGATATAAAGCATAACTTTGGAAAACCATTGCGATATCTCTATCTTTTGGAGTTAAATTGTTTGAATAAACTCCATCAATCCATAAATCACCTTTAGTAATTTCTTCAAGTCCTGCAATCATTCTTAAAGTTGTAGATTTTCCACAACCTGAAGGTCCAACAAATACAATAAATTCATGCTTTTTAACATCTAAATTGAAATTAAAAACTGCTTGAACTTTATTATCATAAACCTTATCTACATTTCTTATAGAAACATATCCTAAATCATTTGGTTTAGGTGGTATTTTATCAGCCTTCTTTTTTTGCTCTACTTTTTCTTCTTGAACAACAGTTTTCTCTTTCTTTTCCATAATAATTTCTCCTTTTCCATGTAAATTAATTACAGTTTTTAGTTTATTTGAAACAAATTTTGCTAGTTCTTTATGGCCTTTATCATTTGGGTGAAGCCCATCATCTGATAAAGAATTAAATGATGCGTTTTCTGGATTATATTCTATAAAGTCATCATATAAATTTATGCATTCAATATCTTTGTTCTTACATATAGTTTTCATAGCAACAACATAATCATTTAGCGTCTCATCAAATTCATTTTTATTACTTTTTGGATAACCAATTTTTAGATCATCTCTTCTCAATGGAGTCATAAAAACAATTTGTTCTTTTTTAAAATTCTTCAGCAAATCATCTATCATTTCATTAATGGCTCCACAAAAAGTATATTTACTATTATCGCTAATTTTACCTAATTCTATACCTTGATTTATTGCAGAACCATAATCGTTTGTTCCGCCAAAAACTACTACTAAATTACTACTAGTATCTATTTTTGAAATTTCAGTAAAGAAATTATCATATCCAGTTGCTCTTTTTGAAACTCCAATAGTTGCTCCACTAATTCCTAAATTTATAACATCAACATTTAAATATTTACCAACAAGCGAAACAAAATTATGCTCTATCCAAGAAGCATCTGTAATAGAATCTCCAATAAATGAAATTAAATATTTTTTTGTTTCGTTTTTATTCATTATTACTCCTTTTTTAAAAGCTCTTCATTATGTTTAATTAATTTAATTCTTTGCTCAACACAATCGTGACTTCTATAAGCATCTTTAGGATTATTAAAACAATAATCAATCATTTTATCTTCGCTAGTTTTTAATACATGTAAGCGAGTATCACTTGAAGCATAATAAACAAGAATAGTTCCATCTTTTAACATAACTGCACCATTAGTAAAAACTACGTTAGATACATCTCCAACTCTTTCTTCACCAAGAGGAGCTAAAAAGTATCCTGAAGGTTTTGCAATTACTTTAGATGGGTCTTTTAAATCAGTCATAAATACATATAAGACATATCTTAATCCAGCTGCAGTATTTCTTACACCATGTGCAAAATGTAACCATCCTTTTTTAGTTTTAATTGGAGTTGCACCAGCACCATTTTTTGCTTCATATACTGTATGAAATTTTCTTTCATCAATAATTTTTTCTTCATCAACTACTGGATGCATTATATCTTTACAATATCCAAGGCCTATTCCCATGCCATCACCAGTATCAATAAATCCAGACATTGGTCTAGTATAAAATGCATAATCTCCATATATTAATTCTGGATGTAAAACAACATTTCTTTGTTGTGGTGATCTTAAAGTTTTTAGATTTGGTAAACGTTCCCATTTAATTAAATCTTTACTTCTAACAATTCCAGCTTCAGCAATTGCAGCACTTAAATCTCTTGAAGCATCATCGTGAGATTCGCTACAAAATACACCATAAATATAACCATCACTATGTTTAGTTAATCTCATATCATAAACATCAACTTCATCTTTATATAAATCATCAAATAATATTGGATATTCATCAAATCTAAAATTATCGATACCATTTTTACTACGAGCAACAGCAAAGAAAGATTTGCGGTCAGTTCCTTCAATTCTAACTACTAAACAAACTTCATTATTTAATAATATTGCTCCTGAATTAAATGTTGAATTAATACCTAATCTTTCAATAAAATATGGATTATTTTCTTTTGATAAATCGTATTTCCATTCAAGTGGAACATAATCTCTAGTTAATACAGGAAATTCATAACGAGAAAATAAACCGTTTTTAGTAGGTAATTCTTTATTTTTTCTTGTAATAATTTTTTCTTGCTCTTTTTTTAGTTTATAATATTTTTCGTTTATCATAATTACATCCTCTTTAAGATTTCAAAGCACATTCTTCCATTATGGTATGGACATTTCCAAGGTTCGACAATATCACGTTTTGATGTTGGTAAATTGTCGTTTGATAAATCCCAAAACCACTCTGAATTAGTTCTTTTATCAATAAAATATTTTTGTATTCCATTTAATAAAACTTCTGCAATATCTAAATATTCTTTATTCTTCGTTAATTGATAAGCATTAATATATCCATTAACACCTTCTGCTTGAATCCACCATACACGTGTATCATCTACAACACCTTTATCACACTCATTTAATATGAATGGAGGTTTATAAGCACGATTTAACACGCTATTTGCTAGAGATATTGAAATTTCATCAACTTCTGCTTTTAAAGATTTATCATCTAATAAATCTACAGCTTCAGTTAATAACCAACTAGTTTCAATTTCATGACCATATGATTCAAGATCAATAATCGATTTATAATCTTTATCAAAGAAAACCTTTAATGATTTATTTTTAGAATCATAAATATCACGAATAAACATCTTTACAATTTTTTCTAAACTTTCCTTATATTTTTGAGTACCAAATACATGATATAAGGCAGTATAAGCTTCTAATAAGTGTAACAATGTATTCATAGTTCTTGTGGCAATTACACCATTTTCGCTTAATTTATCATTCTCTTCTATAACAAAGTTCTCTTTTTGAGCTTCAATATAATAATGATTACTATCAGCTTCCCTACATTTATTTTCAATTACATCAAATAAAGCATAAGCATATTCTTTAGCTTCTTTATCTTCTGTTAATAAATAATAATAAGATAATGCATAAACTCCAAAAGCTTGGTTATAAGTATGCTTTGTAGTATCTAATGGTTTCCCTTTATAGTCTAAAGACCAATATAACCCACCATTTTTGTGATCATAAGCAAGTTTTAAAAATTCAAAGGCATGCTTAGCAAGTTTTTTGGCTTCTTCACTTTTGTTAATATAAGCATAGACACTAAAGAAATATAGAATTCTAGAATTTAAAATAACTCCTTTTTCAGCATCTTTATGGACATTCAAATCAAAATCAACTCGACCATAAAAACCACCATTTTTATAATCAACTAAACTTGACCAAAATCTATAAATATCTGCTAAATCTTTCTTGCTAACATCAACAAAATCCATATCATCTACCGCTTTCTTTATCATTATCACTTAATTTAGAATGCTTTTTAATATAATCAATGATTTGATCTACATAACCAAAAGCTAAAGCAACATAAGTATCACTAGCACCATAATATAAACATAATCTATTGGTATCTTTATCAACTAAAGTAGCAACTGGGAAAACTACATTACTAACAAAACCTTTTTGTTCATAACTGACTTCAGGAGTTAATAAGAAATTCTCGCATCTATATAAAACTTTACTTGGTTCATTAATATCTAAAATAGCTGCGGACATTGAATAAACATAGCCATTACAAGTTCCAGTAACTCCATGAAAGAATAATAGCCATCCTTCACTAGTTTCAATTGGAGCTGGTCCTGCACCTATTTTTAAAGATTCCCACCAATCTTTTGATGGAGACATAACATGCCTATGATGACCATAATATTCTAAATCTTTTGATTCACTTAAGAATATATCACCAAATGGAGTATGAGCAGAATCACTAGGTCTAGATAACATTAAATATTTCCCATTAACTTTTCTAGGAAATAAAACAGCATTTCTATTAAATGGAATAAAAGGATTTTCTAAACGTACAAATTTTTTAAAATCTTTAGTTTTTGCTAATCCAATTGATGCTCCATAAAAATCAGTACACCAAATAACATAGTATGTATCTTCAATTTTAACTACACGAGGATCATATCCATAATATGAATTATATGTTTTACCATTTTCATCAACAAAACTAATTGGTTCTTTTTCAAATTCCCAATTAAATCCATCATTAGAGTGACCAACAAATAATAATGGAACTCCATTATTTTGTTCTCCTCTAAAAACTCCAATAAACTTGCCATTAAATGGAACTACAGCAGAATTAAAAATTCTATCTACTCCACTAACAGCATGTCTATTAATAATTGGATTATTTGAATATCTCCATAAAGGAGATTCACCTTTTTCTTTTCTTTCCTCAAAAGGAATGTTTGGTAAAGAACAACCATTTATAATTATATTTTTCATATATAGATCCTTTTATGATTTAACAGCTCCAGAAGTTAATCCAGAGTAAATTTGATTTTGTAAGAAACAGAAGACAACAATTGTAGGAATAATAGCCATAACTACACCAGCACAAACTACACCCCATTCAGTTGAAGTAGCTCCATTCATCGTATTTAAGAAAGTTGAAATTGTATAATAATCTTTTAAATACAATGAAGGTAAATAGAAATCATTATAGAAAGCAATACCTTTAATAATACATACAGTAGCAATTGCTGGTTTCATTAATGGAAGAATAATTCTTAAATAAATTGAGAAATAATTACAGCCATCAACAAGAGCAGCTTCATCTAGTGCCTTTGGAATATTATCTAAAAATTGTAAGAAAATATAAATTGAAATAATATCAGTTCCTGCATATAAGAGAATTAAAGCCATTGGAGTATTATATAATCCCATTTTTGAGATTAATCCAAATATTGAAACTTGCATTGTAATCGAAGGAATAATAGAAGCAACAAGGAACAAAACCTTTAATAACTTCTTACCTTTAAATTCAAATCTAGATAAAACATAAGCTACTAAAGTTCCACTAATAACAGTTAAAATAATTGAAATACCAGAAATACCTAAAGTAACTAAGAATGCTTTCCCCATTGAAGAAGGATTAGAACTCTTAAATGATAAATATTCCCAAGCAGATGGAATAATTGCGCCAGTATCTTCATTTATTGTGTGTCCAAAATAATTTCCCCACCTTAGTACTGAAGGAAATAATAAAGGATTTGATCCAGAAATTTCAGCATTAGTTTTAAAAGAACAAACTACAATAATATAAATTGGAATTATAACAATTAAAGCAGCAATAATTAAAGATAAATACATTAAGACTAATAATACAATTTGTCCTGGAGTCTTTTTATAATGAACTGATGTATGAGTATTTGCTTTTCTTCTAAGTGATAAATTCATAATTAATCCTCCACCTTTGCTTCAATAACTTTTTGAATTAAAGCAACAAAGCAAACTATCAATAACATAACAATTCCTAAAGCACTTGCTAAGCCAACATCCATTTGAGTAGTAAATGCAATATTTAAAGTCTTCATAATAAATGTTTGAGTATAGTAGTTATTTGGTTGCATAATATAAGGAATTTCAAAGACTTGAACTGCACCATTTACTGCTAAAATTAAATTTAAAAAGACTACTTTTTTAATTGAAGGAAGTAAAATAAAGCGGAATTGTTGCCACTTATTAGCTCCATCAATTTCAGAAGCTTCAATTTCATCTCGAGATACTGATTCCATAGTTCCAGCAAACATAACCATGTTATTTCCTAAATATCTCCAAACAGAAACAAACGCTAAAACAACATTAGCACTTAAGAAAGTACCAAAGAATGCAATCGTTTCTCCTCCTGAATTAGATATTAAAGTATTTAAAATTCCACCTTCTTGGCCAGATTTAAAGATCATCAACCACATAAGGGAAATAGCAACACCATTTAATAATGATGGAATAAAAATGACAGCTTTAAAAAACTTTTGTCCTTTTGGTCTAAAATAGAAAATTGTAGCAAAATATAAAGCTAAAGCAATTTGAATAAAAGAGCCTACTAAATAAACTAAAGAAACCTTAAAAGGTTCCCAATATTCTGAATTAGTAAATATAGTAACAAAATTATCAGCATATAAACTTGAAGCACCAAACGCAACAAGAGTAGGTGATTTATCTAAGAATCCTTTATAGTGATATAAAGAATATTTAATCATATCAAATAGAGGAACATAGGTGAAAAGAATTAATAAAGTTAATGGAACACTTAAAAATACTATAATTAACAAAATCTTTTCTAATTTCATATGATTATTGCCATTAAATTTTATTTTTTTGTTATTAACTTTTTTCTCGGCAGCATCCATAAAATCCTTCCTTTCCAAACAAATTATTATCTACCATTAATACAACAAAGCAGCTATATGAATTATACCACATAGCTGCTTCAAAGCATTAATTATAGGAGGTTATTATAATTAATTCTAAACTCAAATTATGATTAAGCGAGAGTAGCTTTAACCTTTTTAGCAGCTGCGGCCCAGTCAGAATTCCAACTTGCACAATCAGCATCAAACTTTGCTAATTTTTCATCATATGTACCAGTTCCCATAGCATCAGCAACAACTTTAGAGAATCTAGTACCATTATCATATAAAGATTGTTTTGAAATAGTCTCTGTATTACTACGAGCTTCTTCATAACCAGTCTTGGCTGGATTTGAAACTAAGAATGTACAATCTCCGAAAGCTTCAAGACCACTTGGCATATCATCACCTTTTAATGTGGAAATACCACCTTCAGCAAGAGCAAATCCTGATTTTTCAACCATCCAAGTAACAAATCTTTCACTTGCTTCCTTGTGTGAATCATCAATATTACTTGCAATACCATAGCAATAATCACTACCGGAGTTAGCATATCTTGTTCCACTTGTTGAAGTGAATGGGAATGGCATATATCCAATATTTTCTGGATGATCACCAGCAGCTTTGAATTGTGAAATAGCCCAGTTTCCCATGACCATTGCACCAATTTCACCATTATTAATCTTAACTTTACAACCTTCCCAATCTGTTGTAGTTGGGTCATCTTCAGTTAATCCTTTGGCAATTAAATCAAAATATAATTTAGTTCCCATATAGTGAGGATCATTAACATCTTTCTTCCAGACATTTTCATCAACAGCAATATCACTATTTGCATAATCAAGGTTACCAGTAATAACGTTGTTTACAAAGTGATCTTCCCATTGGTTAGCAGTCCAACCATCTTTAGCATTTGTATAATATGGAATACAATTCTTTGCTAAACCATTGTTGCTATCTTTAATTGTTTGCATAGCAGTAATGAATTGATCTGGAGTAGTAATCTTACTAGCATCAACTCCGGCATCTGCAAATACTTGAGTATTGTAACAAACTCCACCAACAGTATTCATATATGGAAGGCCATATACTTTTCCGTCATAATATTTAGAATATAAATACTCATTTCTATATTTTCCAGTAGCAGCTAAATCATCATATGTACCGAAATTAATATAGTAATCTTCTAACTTTGTCATATCAGTTAATGTAATCATTGATACATCACCATATGAACCAGCACTCATTCTCTTCTCTAAATCGCCTTGATAGTCTGTTTCAGTATGAACTTCAACAGTAATGTTTGGTTCAACTTCATTAAAAGCAGCAATATACTTCTTGAAAGTACCATCAGTATCACGATCAGTACGATTCGATAAATAGGTGATTGTAACTTTTTCTGTCATAGATTTACTTTCATCGTAATCTAACCAACCATTTGGATCGACAGTTTTACTTTCACCACATCCAATTAACCCAGCACCGACTACAGCAAACATAGCGGCATAAACGAATAATTTTTTGATTTTCATTTTTTAACTCCTTAATTACCTAAAATCGAAGGTATTTTTAACTTAATTAAATTGTAATTAACTTAATTTCGTATGTCAACAACAAAATGAAACCGCTTACAATAGTAAAAAAGAATAAAAAATTGAGTTAAAATTGAGTTTTTTGATTAATTTATTACTTTTTTACTTTTTTTACTTTTTTTAAATATATTTTTATAAAGAATATTGCATTTTTAATCAATTTTAAGTAAATATTTTATTGTTTACTTTTCTATTATATTATTTGTTTACCTTACAATCAATTAAGAAAAAATAAAATTTAAGTTGAAAATATTTTAAAAATCTTTACAAAATACATCAAAAACATAATATTTCATTATTATTTGGCATTTATTGATGACTTTGAAAAATATTAATTTTTAAATATATTTTAAAATATTTAGTTAATTTACTTTAAAAAGAGATTAATTTAATACATAATATAAATATTGTTATGAACAAAGATATGATTTTACTTTCATCCTCATCCACCACTATGGTTCTTCACATTGATAAAAATGTGAATCTTTGCTATTTCGGTTCAACATTAAAAGATGAAAAAGATTACCTTATATATAATATAGATAAGAAAAATGAATTATTTTCAACATTTGGTAAAGGTGAATATTTCACTCCATCTATTTTAATTTCAAATAATGATCAAACTTTTAATAATGATTTTACTTTTGATCATTATGAATATAAAGATAATAAATCAATAGAATTACCTTATACATATAACAAAAAAGAATCACTATCTTTATATTACATAGATAAAAGAAACGAATTAAGTTTAATAATTACTATCTCAACTTTTAACGATTGTAATGCTTTTACTTTTTCTACTTCTTTAAAAAATAATTCAACTAAAGATATTGAAATTAGAAAATTATCTTCTTTAGCACTAAATATAGAAGGAAAAGAAGCTACCATATATTCTTTTGATGGAACTTGGGCTAATGAAAGAAATATAAATAAAACGGAATTAAAAGGTGGAACCTTTATTAATTCATCATTAACAGGTTCATCAAGTGCTTTTCATAATCCATTTAATATTATTAAAATAAATAATTCTTATTATGGAACAAATATTCTTTATAGTGGAAACCATAAAACGAGTATAGAAGTTGACCCTTTTGGTACTATTCATATTGAAAATGGAATCAATGATTTTATGTTTTCTTATTTACTTAAACCAAATGAAACATTCTATGCTCCTGAATCCACTCTTGTTTTAGAAAATAATATTGATGAGATAACTCTTTCATATCATTCTTTAATTAATAACCACATTTTAAAAAGAAAAGATGTTCTATCTAAAAGAGTATTATTTAATTCTTGGGAAGGAGTTTATTTCTCCTTTAATAAAGAAAAAATAATTGAGATGGCAAAAGCTAGTAAAGAACTTGGAGCAGAATTATTTGTTCTTGATGATGGATGGTTTGGTGAAAGAAATGATGATTCAACATCTTTAGGTGATTGGTATCCAAATAAGGATAAAATTGGAAGTTTAAAAAAATTAGGTGAAACTATTCGTTCATTAGGCATTGAATTTGGAATCTGGATGGAACCAGAAATGATTAGTCCAAAATCTGAATTATATAAAAAACATCCTGAATATGCGATGGTAATTCCAAATATAGCGCCAGTTTTACAACGCAACCAATTAATGCTTGATATAACAAATATTAAAGTTATGAATTATATAATAAATTCAATAAGTAAAGTTCTTGATGAATCAAAAGCTACATATTTAAAATGGGATTATAACCGCAATATGACCGATATTTATTCAAAGAAATATTCTTCTTTTGAATATAGTTATCGTTATACATTGTCTCTATATAAAATAATGTCTACATTAGTAAAAAAATATCCAAATGTCTTATTTGAAGGATGCGCCTCTGGAGGAGCAAGATATGATTTAGGAATATTATCTTATTTCCCTCAAATTTGGTGTAGCGATAATACTGATCCTAAAAAAAGAATGTTGATTCAAACTGGAACTTCAATTTGCTATCCAATAAATACAATGTGCTCACATATTGCTAAAGATTTAAATAACAATACTCATTTAACATCTTTATTAAGTGATCGATATAATATTGCATTAATGGGCAATCTAGGTTATGAATTAAATCCATTAGATTTAACAAGCAAACAAAAAGAAGAAATAAAAAAAGAAATAGCAGATTATAAATTATATAGAGATTTTACATTTAATAGTGATTTTTATTTATTAGAAGATATATTTAATACAAATTTAGGTGGTTACATCTATATAAATAAGAATAAAGATACAGCATTATGTTCTTTATTTATAAAAGATATTGAAAAAGGTTTTATAAGATTAAAAGGTTTAAATAAAGACTATATATATTTAATAGATAATAAAAAATATACTGGTGAATATCTATTAAATATTGGTATAGAAATAAAACAAGATATTAATACTTTTAAAAATATTAATACCGATAAAATTACTACGAAATTATTAAATATAATTAAAAAATAGAAAGGATATATTTATATGAGTAAGAAAATTAAAATGGAAGATATTGCAAAGAAATTAGACATCTCAATTGTCTCAGTTTCTAAAGCATTATCTGGAAAAGAAGGAGTCTCTACAGAAACTAGAGACAATGTATTAAAGGTAGCTGAAGAATTAGGTTATAGCAAAATTAAAAAATTAGATTTTAGTGAATTACATAAAACAATATTAATTATTGTTTCGGAAAAATTCTTCAGTGATTCATCATTCTATTCTAATTTGTATGCAACACTGCTTCAAAGATTAACATTACAAGGATTTACTACAATTTTAGAAATTGTAACTCAAACAATGGAATATTCAAATCACTTACCTTCATCACTAGAAAATCCAGATATCGCTGGAGTAATTTTTATGGGAGAAATTTCTCGTTCATATATCGATGAAACAATTAAGAGCAATCTTCCATATTGTTTTCTTGATTTCTATGATCCAAATTATGCTGTTAATTCAGTTGTTAGTGATTCTATGACTGGATCATTCTTATTAACAAAACATTTAATAGACAAAGGACTAAAAAACATAGCATTTGTTGGCTCAATTGATAAAACATCATCAATTATGGATAGATTTTTAGGTTATTCAAAAGCAATGATTTTAAATAATTTAGAAAACAACGTTATTCATTTAGAAGACCGTGATAAAGATGGTAAATTTATTCCAGTAACTCTACCAAATAAGATTCCAGAAGCATTTGTATGTAACTGCGATGAAATTGCTTTTAGATATATCCAATGTTTAAGAGATCATAATTATAAAGTACCAACTGATGTATCGGTAGTTGGTTTTGATGGCTCTGTAATTTCAGCAATTTCTACTCCAACAATTTCTACTTATGTAGTTGATGTAAAAAGTATGGCAGATGTAACTGTTTCCATTATGTCTAGATTAGTAAGACAAAAAGAAGTTACCATTCGTAGAAATATTATTGCAGGAAATATGACCCTTCGTGATTCATCATTATAGGTTTGTTATGGATAATAAGTTTTTAAATAAAGAATTTGAAGAAAAGAAAACTAAACCAGTAGGTTTTGGTAAATCAATAATGGCATATATCATTGATATGGCCCTAACTATTATTGGAATTTGTTTAATTTTTGCTGCTGTTTCTTCACCAATTTATCAAGCTAATAATGGCAGTACCACATATAATAATGGTTCATCTTTTTTACTAGATTCACAACTTGTTTATAAAAATGATGATGGCTTTAAAACATATGGGCAAATAGAAGCAACCTATGAAGAAGATGGAATAACTAAATATGGCTATCAAACTTTAGAAGAAAAAGTATGGTATTATTACACCACTTTTTTACTAGAAGATTCTCGTACAGAATTTAATGAATTAACTGTAGAACATACTAAAGAAAATGCCACTACTTGGGTATTAGCAAATTTATATGGGATTAGTGATGGAACAAATACAAGTGATTATTATGATCCTGCCTTAGTTGATGGAAAGTATTCTTATACAACTCGTCCTGTTTTAAAAGATAAATATCAAACTTTAGTTGATAATAAAGATGAAACCACTCTAAGTTCTTTATTAACATATTTTGCAAATGATGATGGAGGTGGATTATATTTTATTGCTTTTAATCACATGTCTGATCAAACTTATTATATAAATTGTCAAGAACAGCTCGATAAAATCCAATATCTTGCTTTACTTCCAGCCTATTTAATTGCTCCATTATTATTCTTTATTATTATCCCACTATTAGTTCCAAATGGAAAAACCATTGGCAAATTAATATTTGGTTTAGCTGTAACTACAAATAAATTTACAAAGGCAAAAAAATGGCAAATATTTGTCCACTATTTATTAGTTTATTTTTGGTGGTTATTCCTTTTGATGCCAAATATGACAATAGGGATTATATTAGCTGTCTTCTTTATGGTCATGGATTATCTATTCAGAATTATTAGGCAAGATAAAAAATGTATTCACGATTTACTTGCTAAAACAGTCGTCATAGATTCAAGAAAATATAAGATTTTTAATACTGAAGAAGAATATAATACCTATTTAAAAGGCGTCAATTATACGGCTGATGATGATAAGAAATCTTGGGAAGATAAATATAGTAAAAAAATTAATAATGATGATAAATCTCAAGATGCTTCTAGTTTAGTTATTGATATTGATACATTAAAAAAACATAAAGAAGAAAAAGATAATAGAAATAAATAATCCCTACATTTACCACATGGATTATAGTATTAAGATAATTAATACATTAAAATGCTATTAATCATTTTTAAATAAATAAAATAAATATTTACAAATATTTTTAATATTGTAATATTATTCCATAAGCTAAGAAAAGGAAGAGTAAATCTTAATAGTTTATAGAGAGTCCTCATTTGGTGGAAAGGGATAACAAAAAAAGATTGAATATGGCCTTCGAGCTAGTTAAATGATATGTAATTTAACTCGGGTATGCCCGTCACAGCAAATGAGTATGTTTGTACTCTTTAAGGCTTATATAAGTGATTATATAAGTAAAATAAGGTGGTAACACGGGAAAACTATCTCGTCCTTAACAAATATTGTTAGGACGATTTTTTTATATAAAGACCTCCTAACAGAAGGAGGAATATGTCAAAAATAGAAATTAAAAATTTATCTAAATCTTTCTCAAATAAAAAAGTATTAGATAATATTTCTATCACTGTAGAAGAAAAAGATATCTATGGTATTTTAGGTTTATCTGGAGCAGGTAAATCCACTTTAGTTCGTTGTATTAATGGACTTGAAACTTTTGATAAAGGTGAAATATATTTTAACAATGAATTATTATGTTCACCTACTAAAAAAATAGATCGTTTAAAACGTAGAAGAATAGCAATGATATTTCAAAGTTTTAATTTACTATCTCAAAGAAATGTTTTGGGAAATGTTGAACTTGCTTTAGAAATTAATGGTGATAAAGAAAATAAAAAAGAAAAAGCATTAACTGCTCTATCTAAAGTTGGTTTAAAAGAAAAAGCATATTCTTATCCATCTGAATTATCCGGCGGACAATGTCAAAGAGTTGCGATTGCTAGAGCACTATCACTTAATCCAGAAGTTTTGTTATGTGATGAAGCAACTTCTGCCCTTGATCCAGAAACTTCATTATCTATACTAAATCTATTAAAGAAATTAAATAAAGAATATGGGCTAACAATTATTATGATTTCACATCAAATGAATGCTATCGAATCTATTTGTAGTAAAGTCGCAATAATTGATAAATCTAAGATTGTAGAACAAGGTGAATTAAGCGATGTTTTCTTAAATCCTAAAACAGAAATTGCAAAACAATTAATTTATTCTGATCATGTAAAAACTATGCTAGATAACAACAAAATGATACGTTTATTGTTTAATGGAAATTTAGATGAACCAATCATTGCTAATATTGTTCAGGATTGCTCAATACTAGTATCCATCGTCTATGCTGATACTAAAGTTATTGATAGTAAAATGTATGGTCAAGTTGTTATTAAATTACCTTCAAGCAAAGAAGACATTAAAAAACTAGAGAAGTATTTAAAATTACATAAAGTAAATTATGAGGAGGTAAATAAATAATGAATTGGTCAAATTTATGGGTTGCATCATATGAAACATTATTGATGACAATCATCTCCACTATTCTTGCATATTTAGTTGGTTTACCACTTGGAATATTGCTTTATATGACTTCTAAAAATGGAATATGTAAAAACAAATTCATAAATATTCCATTAGGAATCATTGTAAATATCATGCGTTCTATCCCTTGTTTATTATTAATTATATTATTAATGCCATTAACTAGGTCTATATTTGGTACAGGTTCCGGGAAATGGTTCACAATGATAGTTCCATTATTCTTCTCATCATTCGCTTTTATTTCAAGGATGGTTGAATCATCCTTGAATGAAGTTGATGGAGGAGTAATTGAAATGGCTAGATCGATGGGAGCTTCTAATAATCAAATTATATTCAAAGTATTGTTAAAAGAAGCTAAACCATCATTAATATTAGGTGTTGCAATTAGTATGATATCTATTCTTGGATATACAGCATTCGCCTATGATTTAGGAGCTGGCGGATTAATTGCTCAAGCATATTCATTCTATACAAGACATACAATGGACTTTTATAAGTATCCAAATGTATGGATTATTATTGTCTTAATTGTTGTAATCGTACAATTAATTCAAGAAGGAAGTATTTTATTAAATAAAAAGATTGATAAAAGGAGAAAAGCAAAATGAAAAAAAGTCATATCTTATTAACAGTAATTAGTTGTTTTTTAGTAGCTTTAAATTTAAATTCATGTGGAGAAAGTTCTGATAAAACTATAAAAGTTTGTGCGAGTGAACTTCCACATGCAAATATTTTAAATAACGTTGTAAAAGATTTATTAAGTGATGAAGGTTATAATCTTGAAGTCACAATATTAGATTGGACGATTCAAAATGATGCAGTTAAAAATGGGGATTATGATGCTAATTATTTTCAACATATTCCATATTTAATTAGCTCATCCACGAACACAAACCAAGAGGAAGTCTTTGCAAGTTGTAAGGTCCATTATGAACCATTAAGGATCTATGCTGGAAAAGCAAGCGTAGATTATAAAGATTCAAAAGCAACATTTGAAATTTGTAATGATGTTTCAAATGCCACAAGAGCACTTGATTTATTAGTTGATGTTGGAGTTCTTACAAGCTATGAAAAAGATACTGATGGAAATGCAGATTTAGAAAAATTGCCATCAAATATCGTGCCAATTGCAGAAAATCTACTAGTGAACTCTTTAGCAGATTATGATTATGGTCTATTACCATGTAATACTGCTATGACAGGAAATATTGATGCAACGTCTGAAAAAAATAAAGATTTACCATCTGAAAATTCTTCATTAGCAGATGCAAAAGCAAATGTAATTGCTGCATCTACTACTCGTTATAAAAATGACACAGTTTATAAAGCAAAAATTGACGTTTTAACAGATGCCTTATTAACAAATGAAGTTAAAGAATATATAGATTCAACACGGAAAGGTGTTGTACTTACATATCAAAAAGATTTACGATAATCTTTACTAGAAAACTACTAATAAAAAATCCCACCTTTATTTGAGGTGGGATTTGCATATAAATTTACTCTATTTATAGAGGTAAATCTTTATTTTTAAATACTAATGATCCACTAACGAAACAGATAATTCCGACTGCAAATAATATAACCATTTTATAAATAAAATCAGTAGTTCCATTAACAATTGAAGTAATATCGAATAATGAAATGATTGTTACATAATTGAAATAGTTTAATGAATCAAATCTAACAACACTTGGAATTTGTTCGCTACCAAATAATCCTAACATTGTTGCAACAAGAAAGAATATTGATAAACCCCCTCCAATGGACATTGAATTTTTTTGTCGATCAAATATACATGATGTCATAAAATTAAAACCAGCAATTGCAAACAAAACTGCAAACTGCCCTAAGCTCATTAATGCTAAAGTAGCATATGACATATCAGTATTTGTAATTTTAACATTAGCAAAACATATAAATGATGTAATCATCGTACATAAACTCATTGCTAATAATGATATTACTAGATATGAAGCTTGTGTAAATGTTACCGTGCTTCTTTTAACGGAGGTAGATAAGACATAAGCCATAGAGCCACTATCAACTTGAGTAGAAATTAAGTTATTTGCTGCCATAATTATATAAATAATAGGTAACAATAAACCAGCCATTTTAAAATAAACTGAACCAACAATTAATGAATAAACATCCATTTGTCCAACTTCTTCAAGAGCTTCACTTACTTCAGTAGGCAAATTTGATAAAAATGAAGAAGAAGAGTCCTTTTTTACTTCAATTTTCTTTGCTTCAACTGCTTTATTATATTCATCAATACTCGCATATTTTCCATCAACATAATCTTTATAAATTAAACTTAATTCATAATCAATTTGACTTTGATAACCAACATTTGTGCTTTGAGCCAAATGATTAATAGTATCAAAATCATATCCATATGATTCGTATCTTTCTTCAGTAATTCCATAATTGCTTAAAGCATCAATCATTGTTTGTTTTGCTTCTTTATTAGAAAATAAATAAGCTAAGAACACAGCACTTCCATTTGTTGCTCTATCTTGATAATAACTAATTCTTTCTTCACTTCCTAAATAAGTAGTTATATCTCCAGATAATGTATGTGTGACTAAAGAAGTAACATCATAATCACTTGGAACATCTAAATTATGTTCAGTATAATAATTATCAAATGAATTTCCTGGATTAATACTTACAAAAATTGTTCCGCTTATTTCTTTTGTAATAGTTGATTCACTTGTAGCAGTTGAATCTTCTTTTTGAGCAAGAGTTAAACAATATTCACTTAATTTTGTTGTTGCACTTATATAAGCACTTGTTGCACTATAAGTTCCTATTAATGTAGTAGAAGGCATAGTATTTTGCCATGTACTTAAATCACTAGAATAACTTTTTTGCCCTTCTAAAGTTGTCAAATCATAAGAACTTGCTTGTGGCTCACTCTTACACCATTTAACAAAATCACTATATAAGGATGTAGTTACTGTGCTTGTATTATCAACAGGTGTAGGAATACTACTAACATTATTATAACAATCAGGGATTCCAGTTAATGATTCCTCTTTTAAAGAAACAACCCAAGCTCCAACTGCTTGATAATAAACCGTACCTTCACTTACATCGCTAGAAAAATCATTAACATAATAATTATCAAATTGAGCCTCTCCATCATTTGAATAATTGTAATAAGTAATTGCTCTTTCTTTTAATGAACATTTAATTTCATTATCAACTATTGTATCAGTAACTCCTGTTGCAACACTTTCAGTAGAGCCTCCTCCACTAATAACCATGACACATGAAAGCATGAAACAAACCATTAATGTAACAATACCCCACATTAATCCATTAGCTTTACATGATTGTTTGAATAAAGATTTAGAAAACATATTTATTTACCTCCTTCTTCATTTACATTTTTTATTTTTTCAATAAAATGTTTTTCCAAGGTATAAGGATTTTCACTAATAAACTTTAAATCCATGCCTTTTAGACTTTTAAATAACTCTTCAATTTGTTCTTTTGGTATTTGAACAGTTACCTGATTATATTCATCTTGCAGTCTTGTAATTTTATACTTTTCTTTTTGAAATATTTTATAATCATTTTTCTTATTAAATTCAATTTTATATTCTTTAATATCGTGGTGAGTTATATCTTGCATTGATACATGATCAATTAAATGACCATTCGATATTAACAAGACTGAATCACAAGTTTCCTCAATTTCTTCAAACATATGAGATGACATCAATATTGTTTTTCCTTTTTTGTGCTCTTCCTCAATAATTTCAAGAAAACTCTCTCTCATTAATGGGTCAAGACCAGTAGTAGGTTCATCAAGAATTATAATTTCAGGATCATCCATAAGTGCTGCAACAAGGGCTGTTTTTTGTTTCATTCCTTTAGACATTCTTTTTAAATTTGCTCGAGGATCAAGTTGTAATTTTTCTATTAAATAGTTTGCTCTATCAAAATTCTTTAAATGAAGAAATTCAGCTTGGGAATGTATAAAGGCAATACCTGTTCCCAAATCAGGAAACGAAATTTCTCCAGGGACATAACCAACTTTTTTAAGTATTTTCGATGAATTACTCCAACTTTCTAAACCATTGACATAACAATGACCACTGGTCGTTTTTATAAAACCTAGAATACTTCTTATAGTTGTTGTTTTTCCACTTCCATTTGTTCCAACAAATCCAACCATTTGTCCTTTTTTAATTTCAAAAGATTCATTGAAGACGCCTTTTTTATCTCCATAATCTTTTGTTACATTATCAACTTTAATTACTACATCATTCTTCATAAAGCACCTCCAAATTTCTGATCTTCTTTATAAAATTTCATAAAATAATCTTGTAGAGATTCTTTTTTAGTACTAAAAGAAATAACATCATATTTTGTTAATAAATCTACTAACAGATTTATATCTTTATCAAAACAAGAAACTAACACTACATTTGAATAGGCATGTTTTTCAATAAGGTCATAAAAACTTGACTTTAAAGCGATAAATTTCTTGTAGTTATTATTATCATTAAAATGAATACGATAAGTTTTCTTATCACTATGTCTTAAATCATCTGCAATAAATTCATTTACTAAATGACCGTCTTTAATAATCCCAATCCTGTCACATGTTGCATCAACTTCTGAAAATATATGCGAACTAAGGAGAATCGTTTTTCCTTTTTTCTTTTCTTCTTTAATTAAAGCGATAAACCTTTCTTGCATTAAAGGATCAAGACCACTTGTTGGTTCATCAAGGATTAATACATCTGGATCTCCTGCAAAAGCGGTGATAACAGCAAGTTTTCTTTTAATACCTAATGACATTCTTTTTGTATTTATCATTAAAGAAGCATCATCAAGTTCAAAATATTCTAAAAGCTCTTTAATTCTTTTAGATTCATCTTTTTTATACATCTTTGCCATCATATCTAAAAATTCCTTACCATTTAAACCTTGTGGTAAAGCAATTTCTCCTGGCACATAACCAACATTATTTAAAATATTATGGTAATTTTTAAAACAATCTTTACCGAATATTTTGCATTCACCACTATCTGGTTTTGAAAAACCCATTAAATGACGAATTGTGGTTGATTTACCAGCTCCATTTGGTCCCAAGAACCCATAGACTTCTCCCTTTTTAATAGAAAAAGAGACATCAAATACTCCTCTATTAGAACCATAATCTTTGGTTAAATGTTTAACTTCTAAAACTGACATAATAACCTCCTAAACTTTTATACACTTAATCAAAATTATTCAATTAAGCAATTACATAATATACTATAAAATTTTTGACATGCAAGCATTTTTGTAAATATTTATATTAAAAATCACTCGATTTAATCAATATTATTAAATATTTTACATTTTAGACATTTTTGTTAAATATTCATTAATTATTAATTTGACTAATTTTGTGCACAATGCTATCTTATTAAAGAAAGCTGGCTTTATTATGAAGAAAAAAGAGTATCGTAATGTAATTAAAAGTAAAACATCAATTCAAAAAGCGTTAGTTGATTTATTAGTTAAAGGTAAAAACTTTGATTCGATAACTATAAAAGATTTAGCGTTGACTGCAAATGTAACAAGAGGAACTTTTTATAATCACTATAAATCTGTTATTGATGTAGCAGAAGATATTAGAGACAACTTTATGAATCAATTATCTACTGTCTTATTACATACGGATTTGTCAACTGAGAGTAGAAAGAATTTTTTTAATATTTTGAATAATTTTTTAGAAGAAAATAAGAATCATGCTTCTGTTATTGCTCACTCTATTCCTTTAAAATTTTTAATCGATGTAAAAGCTAAATTTAATAAAGCAATAACTGATACATTTATGAAGAAGCTTCCAGAAATGAATAGTAGAAAAAATCTAATTGGTGAAATTAGATTGTTTGCTAATGGTTTAGCTGTTTCATATATTGATGCAATAATGGGCGACTCAAAAGAAACTATAAGTGAAGTTACAGAAACTGGATATGAGATGTCTAATTATTTATTTAATTAACCATTAAATCGAATAAATATAACAAGAAAAGTAATTATTAAATTAATACCACTTCCACAACCAAAATAAATCCAATCATATTTATTTAATTTTGGAGTTTTATTAAATATTAATAAAGCTAAATAATAAAAGAATTCAAACATCAATAGATAAATAATAGTAAGAATTGAATAAGAATAAGAAGTTACTAATAAATAAGTGGTAAAAAAGATAATACCAGTATGAATAATTAAACTAATAAATTTATTCCTTCCACCTGATTTACTGGCAAATTCGCCACTTGGATCATTTACTAAACATAAATATATATATGAACATATTCCTAATACAGTATAAATAGAAATTCCATAAATATAGAAATTATTTTTAATCTCAAATTCACTAATAGATTTAATATATTCATTTAATAGATTGCTATTAAAATTTGGACATAAAACAATGCTATTTAGTGAATAACTACCATAAACATTATTTAAATTATTTGTTATTAAACAATAAAAAGCATTACTTCCATTAAAAACAAAACTTAATAAAAGTTCACCAAATAAAACTAATAAGATTGAAGAAAATATAGAATTACCTAAACTAACAAAAAATGAAACAATTCCAAAAGTACATATTGTTTCAACTAACAAAATAAAATATAAAAATAGATAACCAATAAACCTATAACTTTGTACATTTGCATTTTCTAAAGGTTTAGCATTAATAACACGTAAATATAATATTAAAATTGCAATCCAATAAGCCACAGTAAAACAAATTAATAAGCCTAGTAAGGAAACTATTCCTCTAGTTATTTTTAATTCATTCTTTTTAAAAGGTAATTGAAAATAAGTATCACATTTATTAGAACTACTTTTGTATTCTAAAACAAAAAATGGGACAACAATTGCACAAATTAATATTGGAAAAGAAAGATTTGAAATACCTGAACTTGAACTATCAAAATAAATCAAAGCCCCTTCATCATCATATGAAAAATATTGATAAATACTCATACTTGAAAAACTCATCCAATAGACTAATGCAAGGAAAATGAATAAAATACCAAATAAAGGTAACCATTTTTTTATCTGAAAAATAACATATTTTTTATTCATGTTTATTACCTTCTAACTTTGCCATCATCATTTCTAATATGACAATTTCATCACCATCAATTGGTATTTTTTCAAATAATATAGGATTTAATTTTTCTTTAACAATTGTTTCGACATCATTGCTACTTTTAATAACTAAATGATAAATACTACCAACTTTCTTTAGCGAAACAACTTTAATACCAAGTTTAATAAGCACTTCCTCATTAATAATATCTTTAGTATAAATTTGATATTTAACTAATTCATCACCTAAATGCTCAATATTTCCATCACGCTTAACTTGACCTGCATATAAAATAATCGTTCTATCTACTAATCTTTCAAGCGTAGAAATATTGTGACTTGAAATAATAACTGTTTTATTCTGTTTACCTAACGCTATAATTTCTTGTTTAATAACTTCAAGAACTAAAGGATCAATCCCATCAAAGGCTTCATCTAGTAAATAAATATCAACATCAATTGCTAATGTTAAAGCAATAAAAGCTTTTCTTTTCATACCTTTTGAATATGAAGAAATCTTTTTATCTTTAGGTAAATCAAAACGAGTAATTAAAGAATTAAATTTTGTCTTATCAACATTATAAAAACAAGAATAAAATTCATATAAATCTTTTAAATAATTGCCATAAGGAACAAAAGGATCATCACTTAAAAAGAATAATTTTTCTTTTGCTTCTTTAGAAAAGCTATCTTTATCATTGATAAGAATTGACCCACTATCAGCTTTAATAATTCCACTAATTAAACGAAAAAGGGTGCTTTTTCCCGCACCGTTTTCTCCAACTAAACCAATTACACCATTATCAAAACTTAAACTAATATTATTAACAGCTTTAACTTTACCAAATGATTTGGTTAAATTATTAATTTTTATCATGCAAATATTATAGCATATATAAATCTAATGTTATCTATCTTCTCTAAAATAATTACTGCCTAATGCAGCTGGAGGTTGCACACTTCTTTTTCCAACTATAGAAGTGATAATTAAAACAACAATTGTAACAACATAAGAGATAGTTTTTATAAGTTCTTTATCAGCGGTTGTAGCAACTACATATGTTGGTAAAACAAATAAAAATGAGAATAATGCAGATGAGAAAATACAAATTCCAGGATTCCAAACAGAGAAAATAACAATGGCAACTGATAACCAACCTAAAGCTTCAATAGAAGAAGCTTGATCAAATTTACCAGATGAAAAATCCATAATATAAGCTAAACCACCTAAAGCAGCAATTGAAGAACCAACTATAGTAGCAATATATCTATATTTTGAAACACTAATTCCTGTAGCATCAGCAGTAGCTGGATTTTCTCCAACAGCTCTTAATTCAAGTCCAACTTTAGTTTTCTTTAAGAATAATATAGCAAGAATAGCAATAATAATTCCTAAATAAACCATAATTCCATAAGAGAAGAAAATTCTTAAAGCATCATTATCAGTTCCAATATGGAATAAATTTTGGAAATATTGGAATGTTTTTGATAAAACTGTTAAATCAAATTTCTTGCCCATAAAGTTTGCTAGACCTACTCCTAATGTAGTAATAGTTAAGCCTGTAATATTTTGATTTGCTCTTAATGTAACTGTTAAAAAACTATATAGTAAACCAGCTAATGCACCAAATATTAAAGCAAATACAATACCAAATAGAACAACAAAGAAACCATTAACATTATTTACTCCACCAACCATTGAAGAATATAAATATATACCATATCCCCCTCCGATTCCTCCAATACACATAATTCCAGGAGTGCCTAAATTTAAGTGGCCTGATTTTTCAGTTATAATTTCACCTACTGCACCAAATAATAATGTAGCAAATAAAGTGATTGATAAAACGATATATGAAACCATAATTATTTACCCTCCTTTGTATTGTCTTTTGTGGAAACATTTTTATTTTCCACAGGTTTTATTTCTTTATTTTTATGAAAAAACACATAACATTTATTTAAAAATTTATTATCTATTTCTCCATCATCGTTATGTCGCACCATAATCTTATAAGTTGCAAAGAATGTACAACCAATAATAAAGACAAAGAAGATAGGAATTATAATATCTGTAATAGCTTCATTAGTTCCATTAATTGCTGGTAAAACTCCTGTAGACATACCATTATTTAAAAATACAACCATGAAGGAAGTTAAAATCATATAATAAGGATTAAAATTAGCTAACCAACAAACAATAATCGCAGTAAATCCTAATCCATTTAATGTTTCAGTAGTTACAGAATGGTTTAATCCACAAGTTAATATGAAACCAATTAAACCACAAATAGCACCAGATAAAGCACAAGTCCTAATTATTACTCTTTTAGAATTTATACCAACATATCTAGCAGTTGGTTGAGATTCTCCAACGACTGATAATTCATAACCATGTTTAGTTTTATTTACATAAATTCCAATAATAACAAGTAAAACAGTAATAATTAATATTGGTAATAAAAATTGATTATATACTTTTGGTAATACTCCATCACTACTTAAAACTTCAAGTGTATTACTTTGACTTGTAGCAAATTTACATGTAAACCAAGAAACAATTTGAATAGCAACATAATTTAACATAAGGGTAAATAATGTTTCATTTGTATTCCATAAAGCTTTACAAATCCCAGGAATAATTGCAAATATAAGTCCAGCAGCAACAGCGCAAACTAAAGCAATAATTAAAATTAAAGGTTCAGCAACTTTTCCTTTTAAGAAAAATACTACAGCATAAGCTGCTAAAGCTCCCATTAAAGCTTGTCCATCTGCTCCAGTATTCCAAAATTTCATTCTAAAACAAGGTAATAAAGCAAGACCAAGTCCTAATAATATGGCAACATCTTTAAGTGAAATCCAAATTCTTCTTTCAGTTCCAAATACACCTGTAAATAGCGAAACAAAGAAAGTTACAGGATCACATCCTTCTGAAATCCATAAAAACATTGCAGACAATAAAAATGCAAGAAATACTGCAATAACACGTATTAATATTTTTTTAGTTAAAGATAAATTTGTTTTTTTAACAACATGGAACAAAGGTTCTTTTTTTGTTTTTTTAAGTGTTGCTTCCATTTACTTTTTCTCCTTATTTTTATTTATTTCAGCTTTCCATTCTTTTTTAGTTAATAAAGAATCAGGAGCAAAAACTAAATTTAAGTTCTTCTCTTTTTCTACTAAATTTAAACTTCCAGTCATCATTAAACCAATTTGTTCTTTTGAAGTTTTACTTGCTTGAACAATTCCCATTACTTCCCCATGACATAAAACCATGATTTTATCACATAAAGCAATCATAACATCAAGGTCTTCACCAATAAAAAGAATACCGGTCCCTTTTGCTTTTTGTTCATTTAAAATATCATAAATTGCATAGGAAGAATTAATATCAAGTCCTCTTACTGGATAGGCAGTAATAATAACATTTGGATCAGATTTTATTTCTCTACCAACTAATACCTTTTGAACATTTCCTCCAGATAATAGTCTTATTGGAGTTTCTGTAGAAGGAGTATCAATTGATAATTCTTCAATTAAATTCATGGCTCTAATTCTAGCTTTTTTTCTATCAACAAATATTCCCTTACCCTCATGATAAGTTTTAAGCATCATATTATCTGTAATAGAAAAAGAAGATACTAGTCCCATTCCTAAACGATCTTCAGGAATAAAAGACATTGAAATACCTTTTTCAATAATTTCATTTGGTTTTAAACCAATAATATTTTCACCTTTATGGGTAATTGATCCACCATTAATAGGTCTTAAACCTGCAATAGCTTCACATAATTCTTTTTGACCACATCCAGAAATACCAGCAACACCCATTATTTCTCCACCACGAATATAAAAACTAACGTCTTTAATAGCTTTATTTCCATTTTCACCATTAATAACTAATTTTCTAATTTCAAGTAATGGTTTATCCATTTCAATCTTTGGACGCTTAATTTCAAGATTAATTTTTTCTCCAACCATCATTTCAGTTAATTCTTTTTCATTAGTAGATTTAGTATCAACTGTACCAATATAATGACCTTTTCTTAAAATAGTTACACGGTCAGAAATTTCCATAACTTCATTTAACTTATGAGTAATAATAATGATAGATTTACCATCATCTCTCATTTTTATAAGAATCTTAAATAATTTATCAACTTCTTGAGGAGTCAAAACTGCAGTAGGTTCGTCTAAAATAAGAATATCTGCTCCTCTATATAATACTTTTATAATTTCAACTGTTTGTTTCTCTGAAACACTCATTTGATAGACTTTTTTCTCTGGATCAATATCAAAACCATATTTCTTTGCTAATTCCTTAACTTCTTTATTAACATTTCTTAGTTTTATTTTGGTATTCATTCCGAGAATGATATTCTCAGCAGCACTGAAAATATCAATTAATTTAAAATGTTGGTGGACCATTCCAATTTTATAATGAAATGAATCACGAGGAGATTTAATTAAAGCTTCTTTTCCATCAATAAAAATTTTACCTTCATCTGGAAAATAAATACCAGATAAGATGTTCATTAAAGTAGTTTTTCCACTACCATTTTCACCAAGTAAAGAAAGAATCTCACCTTTTTTTAAATTTATAGAAACATTTTTGTTGGCAATAGTTTTACCAAATGTTTTGGTAATATGCTTTAATTCTAGAGCGTATTTAACTGTTTTTACTTCATTTTCCATTTGTTTTCATTGCCTCCATAGAAACCTAAAGGCGGAGCATAGACGCTCCGCCGTTATTTTAAATTAAACTACAACAACCTATTTTGTAATTTCAGTAATTCCATCAATTCTTAAATCAAATGCAGGAGCACTTCTATATTCAGATTCATGGAAGTAGCCATCTTTAATGACTTCAGTTTCACCTTGATAATCACCAGCATCATCGATATCGGCTTTATAAGATGTAATTTTTTCTCCACCAACGGTGAATGTATCAGTATCAAATACATGAATCTTACCAGATTCTAAGTTTGATTTAGCAGTATCCATAGCAGCTTGTGTACCACTAGCAGCAATAGCACTATTTAATTCATAAACTTCAACTGAACCACTATCTAAAGTTCCAGTCCAATCAGAAGCCATTGTTGTACCAGCTAAAACACTATCAATCATGTATTCAAAGTATGGTTCCCAATTAATTCTTGAAGCAGTTAAATAAGTCTTTGGTGAACTTTCTAAATTTGAACCATTATAGAAAACATTTGGAACACCTTTAGATTCACAAACACCTGGAGCTCCTTGAGAATCAGCATGTTGAGAAATTAAAACAGCATTATCATTTTCAATTAAAGCAGTAGCAGCACTTGCTTCTTCAGTAACGGAATACCAAGAATTGGTATATCTGACGTTCATAGTAACTGAACTACAAACTGATCTTGCACCAAGGAAGAATGAAGTATATCCAGAAACAACTTCAGCATATGGGAAAGCACCAACATATCCCATAACAGCTTCACTAGCAGTAATTTCATTATTAGCAATCATTTCATTTAATTTCATACCAGCAGCAACACCAGCAATATATCTGCCTTCATAAATAGAAGCAAATGCATTGTGATAATTATCTAAACCTTCAGTATGAGCTTTAACACCAGTTGCATGGCAGAATTCAACATTAGTAAATTCTTTAGCAGCTTGAATCATATAAGATTCATGACCGAATGAATCAGCAAATACAGCTTTAACACCTTGATCAACTAAATCAGCAGCGGCATCATAACAAGCAGCACCTTCTTCAACACCAGTCTTCATAACAGCAGTAACACCCTTCTTTTCGCAAGCAGCTTTTGCAGCTTCGATGAAGTTCTTATCATAGCTTGAGTTTTCATCGTGTAAGAAAATAAATCCAAATTTACTTTCAGTTGCGGTTTCACCACATGATACACATGCAGAAACAGCAGCAGCACATAAACAACATAAGCCTAACATTCTCAATCCTTTTTTCATTTTGTTTGTCCTCTTTCTCTAAGAAGTACAATCTCTAAAAAAAGAAAAAAGCCTTATATTAAAGGACATTATAATAAATAGATGTCTTTAATTCATAGAGCTAGATTATGGTCTAGCGTAGAGACTTTCCCCCAATTAGGAAATTATACGAATATCAGGTTTCCCTGATAATAGAAATATAGACAATTTGAAGTTGAATTTAAAGAAAAAGTGATGTTTTTTTGAAATATTAATACGATTTTTATTTTAATATTAAGATAGCATTATTCTTTCTTGATTTTAAAATTTCACCTTGAAATCACTTCCACTTATTGATTAAAATCATTAACTTTAATATTTAAAAAATTAAAAATTAATATCTTCAAAAACATAAATCATACTTTTTATCAATTATGTTTTGAATGTACAAAAATAAAGCTTTTAACAAAACAAACAAACAAAAATGTTGCTATTATAAGGATAAATTAATAAAATAAAGACATTAAAAATCAATGGGAGGAAAATTGATTATGAAAAATAAAGTCTTAAAGGGTGTTCTTTTATCATGTGCATTAGGAGCAATGTTAGTCTCGTGTGGAGCTAAGAGTGTTACTCGTGATGAAGCAATTAAGTTATTAAACAATATTGCAGCTTATACAATTGATACAAATACTTTTAAATGTAAGGCAGTTGGTGTCATTTCTACTGTAGATGATGGAGTAACAACAACTATGACTACTACTACAAATGTTGATGTCGCTAATTCTTATTATCACGTTTCACTAGTTATGGAAAATAGCGGCACTAAACTTACAACAGAATCTTATTCATATCTTGATGGAGAAAATATCGTTACTGTTGTTTCTATTTTAGGACAAAATAGTAAAACAGAAAAAGCCGGAACCGCTGCTGATTGGTTAAGTACAAATCAAACAAATATTACTAGTATTTCAAGTATGTCTGCAACATTTGCTACTTCATTAAGTGCTGGTTTAGCTGAACTTGATACACAAACTGATGCAACTGTTACAACTGAAAAACATACTTCAAGTGGTGATGGTAATTTAAGTGCAGAACTTGCTGCTACTATTACTGAAGATGATGCTACTACAAGTATTAATGAAACATTCACATTTGATGGCAATTTAATCACTTCTGTAAAAACATCTGGTGATGCTGATTCAAATTTAAATTATACTTTTGATTATAAAAACGTTGATACATCAAAATATAGTGCTTAATTAAAATTAAATAAATATTTTTAACTAGAAGGCTTTGCCCTTCTAGTTTTTATTTAAAAATAAATATTAATTTAATATTTCGTTATTTTATTCGATAAACACAAATAAAATTTAAATATTTTATTTATCAAAACTTTAATTATTTTATAGTCAAACTAATTTATTTTAAAAAAATAAAAAATAATGCTTTTAATATTTATTAGTTTGCCATATTATAATGTAGTTTTCAAAAAGGGAACTAAAAATTATGGCTAAAAAATTAATTGAATTACAGGATATTTGTTTAAGTTATGATGGTCAAAAGGTACTCGAAAATCTCAACCTTAATATTAATGAGCAAGAATTCGTTACCCTTTTAGGTGCTTCTGGTTGTGGAAAAACCACTACTTTAAGAATAATAGGTGGATTTATTAAACCTGATTCAGGTGATGTTTTAATTAATGGTAAATCTATTATTAATATGGCGAGCTATAATCGTCCAGTAAACACAGTTTTCCAAAAATATGCTTTATTTCCAAAATTAAATGTTAGTGAAAACATTGCTTTTGGTCTAGAGAATTCTTCACATTCAAAAGTTTATCATTTAGGATTAATTGATCTACTTGAAGAATATAAATTTGATGAAGATTATATTACAGATACTGAAGTTTTAATGGAACAATATAGTACTCCTCATAGCGCTAAAAAAGGTACTTTAAATTTTTTACGTGCTAATAGTAAGACTGATATTGCTATGGATGAACTAATACGATTACATAAAACTGACAAAAATTATAAAGAATATTTTCAAAAGGTATTAAAAAAGTGTGGAATTAAAACAAGCTTAAACCCTGAGAGATATTCTTTTTTTAAACTCTTAAAAGAATTAGAAAAAGAACAATTTAAAAAAGATATCTATTTACAAATGATTGCTCGTATTAAAGATCGTCATTTTAAAAAAGATATAATTGCTAAAGAAGTAACAAAAACTATTCAATTAGTTAATCTTGTTGGTTTTGAAAAAAGAGACATTAATGAGCTCAGTGGCGGACAACAACAAAGAGTTGCTATTGCTAGAGCTGTTATTAATAAACCACAAATTCTTTTGCTTGATGAGCCTTTAAGTGCTCTAGACTTAAAATTACGTCAACAAATGCGTTATGAATTAAAAGAAATACAACAAAACCTTGGTATTACTTTTATATTTGTTACTCATGATCAAGAAGAAGCAATGACAATGTCCGATACTATCGTTGTTATGAACGATGGAAAGATTCAACAAATTGGCACTCCTCAAGGCATTTATAATGCTCCAAAGAATAGATTTGTAGCTGAATTTATTGGTCAATCAAATATCTTAAAAGGAAAATATCTAGGAAAAGAAAAAGTACATTTCTTAGATCATGATTTTGAATGTGATGCTAGTGATTTTAAAGATGGAGATAATATTTATTGTATTGTAGAAAAAAATGATTTTGATATTGTTACCTTAGATAATGCCACTATTGTTGGTACTATTAAAACAATAACAAGAAAGAAACAAGCTTATATTTTAGCTGTCGATGCAAATGGTAAGTTAATTAATGTTCAAACAATCCAACACTATAAAATAGGTGATAAGATTGGTCTTGTTGTTGATGCTGCTAATATTCATTGTGAAGCTCTTGATGAAAAGAAGGAATATTTATTAGCAAATTATGATGGAGATAACATTATAGTTGGTAAATATTTAAGAAGAAATTTAGTTCAATTTCTTGGTGGAAAATTTGAATGTTATGTTGATACATTTAGAAAAGGTGAAAAAGTTGATGTTTTAATTAGACCTGAAGATTTTGATTTATGTATTGATGATCCTACAAAAGGAGATTTGATTGGTACAGTATTAACAAGTATTTTTACGGGTGTTCACTTTGAAATGAAGATTGATGTTAATGGCACCACACTATTAGTTCATGATTATAATAACGTTAATGTTGGTGATAAAGTTGGTTTAAAGATTGATTCCTATGAAATTCATTTGATGAGGTCAGAAGATAAATAATGAAACACTTTAAATATCTTAGTATACCTTACATCGTATGGTTATTAATTTTAGTTATCATTCCTTTAATTGCTATGATAATTCTTTCATTTGCTGATTCGAATGGCTTTGATTTTTCTACTATGACTTTTACTCTTGATAATTGGGCTAATTTATTCGATACAGTCTATTTAAGTGCTTTTTGGAATTCTATTAAAATTGCTGGTATATCTACTATTATTTGTATATTAATTGGTTATCCTATTTCTTATATAATTTCTACATCTCATTTAAGAAATAAAATGGCTTTAATAATGGTATTAGTTTTACCAATGTGGAGTAACCAATTATTACGTATTATTGCTTGGGAAAAGATATTTTATCCTGTATCAATTATTAATAATATTGGTATTTCTTTAAATCTAATTGGTACGGATTTTGCCGTTATATTTGCTACTGTTACTATGTATTTACCATTTATGATTTTACCTACTTTTACCGTTTTAGAGAAATTAGATAAGTCATATATTGAAGCTTCTTATGATTTAGGAGTTTCTCGCGTTAGAACTTTCTTAAAAGTTACTTTACCTATGTCTAGTAAAGGTATTATGAGTGGAATTATTATGGTATTTTTACCTGCTTCTACTGGCTTTGCTATTACGGAAAGATTAGGTGGAGGAAAAATAATAATGATTGGTAATATTATAGAAAGTTTCTTTAAACGAGCATTTAACTATAATATGGGTTCATTATTATCTTTAGTAGTCATCATGGTTATTATGGGTGCTATTGTATTACTTTCTAAATTTGATAAGGAAGGAGAAACATTAATTTAATATGAAAAAAAGTAAAATTAGTATATCTTCTATTCTTAAATGGACTTTTATTGGTGTAATTATATTTATTTTGTATTTACCTATTTTAATTATATTTATTTTATCTATAGATTCATCTAAAACAGGCAATAGCTTTACCGGATTTACTCTTGATTGGTATAAAGAAATATTTACTAATAAGTCTTTATACATGTCTATAATTACTTCTTTTGCTGTAGCTTTAACAGCTACTTGTATTAGTGCTTTCTTAGGTACTTTTGCTGCTATAGGAATTCATTCATTAAATAAAAAAGTAAAAGGAAAAGTAATGCTATTAAACAATGTTCCAGTACTTAATGCTGATATTGTAACTGGTATATCTATTATGATTATTTGTAGTTTTTTAGTACCACTATTCCCTGATATATTTGGATATTGGACTATGTTAATAGCCCATGTTTTCTTTACGATGCCTTATGTTATTTTAAGCATCTTACCTAAACTTAATGAACTTGATCCAAATCTATACGATGCTCCTACAGATTTAGGTTTAAAACCTATGAAAGCTTTATGGAAGGTTATTATTCCTGCTATTGAAACAGGTATTATAAGTGGCGCTTTATTAGCATTTACTTTATCTATTGATGACTTTGTTATTTCTTATTTTACAAGTGGAAATGGGGTTACAAACTTCTCTAATTGGATTTATGTTAGATTAGGAAGAAGAAATTTCACTCCAGCTGCGTATGCTTATAATTCTTTATTAACTATAGTTATATTAATTTGTGTATTAACTCCACAATTAAAGAAATCTAAAAAGAAAGTAGGTAACAAATAATGAAAAAACTATTATTTTTATTAGTACCTGCTATTTTATTATCTCTTGTAGTTTTAGTAAATAATAACCCTACTGCCCTATATTTATTAAATTGGGGTGAATATATAGATACAGATTTAATATCTCAATTTGAAGATAAATATAACGCTACTGTAATTATGGAAGAAGTTGGTAGTAGCGAAGATATGTATCAAAAAATTAAAATGGGTATTACTAGTTATGATGTTGCTATTCCTGGCGATTACATGGTTGAAAGAATGTATAACGAGAATATGCTTAAAAAATTAGATTTAACTAAACTAGATAATTATCAAGATGATATGTTTAATGATGATTTAACCTCCTTAAGAAAAAATGATTTCTTTACTGATAATGAAGAATATTGTATTCCTTATTTCTGGGGAGCATATGGTATTTTATATTCCACTCAAAAAGATTATGTAGAAACAAATATTAAAGAAAATGAATGGGGAGCAATCTTAGATCGTTCTACATTTGCTGATAATGCCAATAATGTAAAAATGGCTATGTATAGCGTTCCAAGATTTGGTACAACTGCTTATTTATTAGATACAGATAAAGATATTAATACTAATAAAGTAAGTGATTTTGATGGATTAGTTGATATGATGCGTTCTACTAATTATGATTTATGGGGTGATGATTCAATTAAGAAACAAATTGCTGCAGGAAATATAGATTTAGGTTTAACTCAACTTGGAGATTTCTTTGATCAATATTATTTATCTAGTGAATCTGGGGATGATATAAACTTCTCTTACTATATTCCTACTAAAACCAGTGCTTTCTTTGATGCAATGGTTATTCCTAATACCTCTACTCAAACAGATTTAGCTTATAAGTTTATTGATTTTATGATTGATACAGATAACTCTTTACAAAACGCTAGTTATGTTGGATATTCTCCTACTATTAAAGCTGTATGTAATGAAATTAAGGCAGATCCAGAATACACTGATATGTTAAAAGAGTATCCTTTCTATTTAGATCCATTAGAAGGAAAAACTGCTAAATTATATCGTTATATTGATGAGATGGATGACGGGACTAATTATCAAGATTTCTTACAAGGTTTAATTAATCAAGTTAAAGCTTAAATTATTAAAATCTCTATCAAATACCACTTGGATTTCTATTTATAATAAAAAATATGATTAGTTTCCTAATCATATTTTATTTTGCTTTTAAATTAGACTAGATTATTTCTTTGTTACTTTTTTACTATCTTTATCATCTTCTTTGACTATGGTATTATCTATTCCAGTTAGAGCAAGAATAACATCAAC
>JBAYBM010000008.1:0-53756 GCA_041669265.1 Bacilli bacterium
AAAAGCACCAATTGAAAAAAATGGTTATGGTAAACCTTTTATCTTATCAGGACCAAATATAAGTATTAGTGATTGTTATCCATATGTTTTGTTAGTAATTTCAAACTATTTAGTTGGAGTAGATATAGAAAAGGAATTAGTTTTTTCAAAAAATTTAATTAATCAATGTTTTACGAATAAAGAAATAAACCAAAAAATTGATTATACCCTTTTATGGACAATGAAAGAAGCGAGCTACAAATTAAACGGGAATAAAGAATTTGTCCCTCTTATAGATGAAATTATTTTAAAAAATGAAAATTGTATATGTTTTGATAAAAACGAATATTATTTGTTAAGTAAAAAGATGAATGATTATTATTATTCTGTTGTTCTAGAAAATAAGCCTGAAAATATGGAATTAATTAATGTTTCTTATCAAGATCTCATTGAAGAAAGGAGATGTTTATGAAAAAGAACCAAATGTTATTATCGGAAGAGGAATTAGGAATTTATCTTTCTTGTATAGATGGAGGATTACAATATAATTTGCCATTTACAGTTGAAATAATAAATAAAAAACCAACAGAAGTTACAAATGCTATAAGTAATATATTTAAGGCCCACCCTTCACTAAATACCCAAATATTTAAAACTGATGATGGGAGCTTAGTTAAAGAGTTGGTTCCTATTACATTAAGTATTCCAATTAAAAAGTCTATTGATATAGATTCTTGGCCTAAGGAATTTGATTTAATAAACCATCCTCTTTATCGTTTTGAAATGGTTGCTTCAAAAGAAAAAATAGTTCTATTTTGTGATTTTCATCACATTCTTATGGACGGGACTTCTATTAGAATTTTTCTTGATGAATTAGAAAAGCGTTTGGTAAAAGACTATGAAATCAAAGAAGAAAGCCAAAGTTTTAACAATGGTGAAATAGAAAAGGAAGAACGTCTTAATGTTGAAAAATATGAAGCAAGTAAAGGTTTTTATATTAAAACATTTGGAAATATTGATTGCGAATCTCTCCCTGTTATTGATAAAAAGGAGGAGAAGGTTTCTTATTCAAGTATTGATTATTCAATAAATATTAAAGCGGATGAAGTACGCTCTTTTAGAAAGAAAAGTACAATTAGAACATCAACATTCTTTTTAGGCGTATATTCTAAAGCAATTTCTTTATTTAGTGGTTTGGATGAAGCGTTTTTCTTAACTGTAAATAATGGAAGAAGCAAAGAAAATTTATCTTCTTTAGGAATGTTTGTAAAGAGTTATCCTATTTATACAAAAGTTCCTGATAAAGGAGATATTTCTACATTTTTATCATTAATAAATCTTGAACAAGAAGAAGATATTAAAAATAGTATTTATTCTTATAATGAATTAGTAAAAGATAGCAAAATAAATCCTTCTTCATTATTTTCTTATCAAGGTGATGATTTCTATCTTAATGGAAAACTAAAAGCAAATTTAATAAAAGTAAAAGATGGAATATCTTCTTTTGCTGTTGAATTATTTAGAATTAATAATAAATTTACTCTTCATATTGGATATCGAAGTGATTTATTTAATGAAACTAGCGTTATTCAATTTGCTAAAGTATTTGAACAAATTAGTAAAGAATTTCTTAAAAAGAAAAATTTTGAAGATATTGATTTATTGAGCAAAGAAGAAAAAGAGATACTAAATGAATTCCATAAAGATAACCTTTCTTCATATAATCAAAATACTAATGCTGTTGAAATGTTTGAAAAAGAGGCTAAAAACATACCTAATAATGTAGCCCTTGTTTTTAAAGATAAAAAAGTAACTTTCAAAGAAGTAAAAGAACTTAGTGATATTATTGCAACAAATTTAGTAGCTGAAAACTATAAAAAGGGTGACATAGGTGCCATATTTTTACCAAGAAATGAATGGACGCCAATTATTGCTTTAAGTATTTTAAAAGCTGGCTTAGCTTACGAACCTTTAGATGCAACATATCCTGATGAAAGATTAGCTTTTATGTTAAGTGATTCTAAAGCAAAAGTAATATTTTCTACTAAAGAATTAATGAAAAGACTACCTTCTTTTAAAGGGAAAGTTATTTATTTAGATGATATTTTAAAATTAAAGAAAAAAGATATTTCTTTACCAAAAATATGCCCACATGATTTATTTGTTATTCTATATACTTCTGGTTCTACTGGAACTCCAAAAGGTGTTCTTCTTGAACATCAAGGATTCTCATATCTTCTTCAATTTACTAAAAAAGCTTTTGATTATAAAGAAGGTACTCATTTATCTTGTTATGCTTCCTTTGGTTTTGATGCAGGAACTTGTGACATGTTTATGGGTCTTACTACAGGAGCAACATTATATATAATTGATGAATCCTTAAGAATGGATTTAAAGAAGATGAACGAATATTTAGTTAAAGAAAAGATTGATATAGGTTTTTTTACCACTCAAGTAGGACGACAATTAGTAACAGATTATAAAAACAAATATTGGAAAAATGTATGGATGGGTGGCGAAAAATTAGTTCCTTTTGACATACCAAAGGGTTTTAATATTTCTAACGCTTATGGACCTACAGAAGCTACTGTTTATGTAACTAAGCAAGTTCTTGATAAAAAAGAATATCGCTTTCCAATTGGTAAACCAATTGATATATCCAAAATATATATAATTGATCAAAATGAAAAAGAACTTCCTATTGGCGTACCAGGAGAATTATGTATATCTGGGCCTCAAGTAAGTAGAGGATATTTAAATAGAGATATAGAAACTAAAAAACATTTTGGTAAAAATCCATTTTCTAAAGATCCAAATTTTACTAACTTTTATAAAACAGGTGATATTGTTAGATATTTACCAAATGGTTCTTTAGATTTTATTGGAAGAAGAGATTTTCAAGTAAAGATTAGAGGCTTTAGAATCGAACTTAGCGAAGTAGAAGAAATAATAAGAAAATATCCTGGAATTAAGGATGCTACTGTAGTTTCTTATCCTGATAATAATGGGGGAAATTATCTAGCAGCTTATATAGTAAGTGATAAAAAAATCGATATTGACGATTTAAAAGATTTTGTTGGTAAGAGTAAACCTCCATATATGGTTCCACCTGCTATTTTACAAATTGAAAGAATCCCATTGAATCAAAATGGAAAAGTGAATAAAAAGGTTTTACCTCCAATTGTAGTTGATAAAACGGATATTGTTTTACCAAATACCGATAGAGAAAAACTTATATTTGAAGCAGCAAAGAAGGTATTAGGTGATACTGGATTTGGAATCAAAGAAGATTTATTTTCTTATGGATTATCTTCCATTAGTTTAATGAAATTTTTAACCTTATTAGAAGAAAGTTTACATGAAGATTTTTCTGTTAAAGAAGTAAAACAATGTAAATGTGTTGAAGAAATTGCTAAATTAACACATAAAACAGAAAAAATAGTTTCTGAATCATTAAAAGATTATCCTTTAACTAAAACTCAGGAAGGAATTTTTGTAGAATCAATTTCTAATCCAACATCTACTGTCTACAATGTTCCATTATTAATAAAGTTAGATGCTAAATTTGATTTAGATCGATTGGTAAACGCTATTAAAAAAGCCATTGATAATCACCCATTTATAAAAAGTAGATTAGTATTATCTTCTTCTGGAGACCCTCGATTTGTTAAAAAAGATGAGGAAACATTTATTAGTAGAGAAAAGAAAGATTCTATACCAAAAGATTATCCATTGAGACCATTTGATTTATTAATTGAACCCTTATATAGAATCAAAATTATAGAAACTAAAGATGGAAATTATCTTTTTATGGAATTTCATCATTTAATTTTTGATGGAGCTTCAGTAACTATATTATTTGATGATATTTCAAATGCCTATTTAAATAAGTCGTTAAAAGCAGAATCTAAAGATGGATATACGATTTCTTTAGAAGAAGAAAAAGAGAGAACTCCTAAAGAATTAGGAAAACAAAAAGCCTATTATGAATCATTTTTAAAGGGAGTTGATGCTTCAAGTACACCAAAAAAAGAATATTCTTCAATTGGTAAAAAAGAAAATGCTGTATATGAAAAGAAGCTTGATTTGCCTAAGAATTTAGATGAATTTTTAAAGAAACATTCTCTAACAAGAAAGGGTTTTTATAACTCTATTTTTAGTTATGCTTTATCGATATGGAATGATATGGAAGAATCTTTATATACTACAATTTATGAAGGTAGAGATTTAGCTTCTTATTCTAATACCGTTACGATGTTAGTCAAAACTATACCAGTTTATCAATCAATTAAAGAAAATGAAACAACATTAGAGTATTTAAAATCTATGGAAGAAGAATTATCAAATAGTGAAGCAAATACTTTATATTCTTTCGCTGAAGTAGCTCATGATTATAATGTTCCTACTGATATACTATTTGCTTATCAAGGAGATGGATTTTTACCTACTTCTTTAGCTTCTTTAAAGATAGAGAATATACCTATTGTTTCTAATACCCCTAAATCGATATTTGGAGTACAAGTTGTAGAAAATAGTAGTGGTAGTGTCCTTCATTTTGAATATGATAAGAGTTTATATAAAATAGATATGCCAATTCATTTTGCAAGAATGATGGAAAAATTAATTAGTGAATTTATAAATAAAGATCTTTTAAATAAGGTTGAACCAATTGATTTAGAAAGTAAGAGTGAAATTGATAAATATAATCAAACTGATGATCCTTTTATGTATGAAAATTATGCAGAAGTATTTCAAGCTTCTGTTAAAAAGAATGCTAAAAAGACTGCGGTTATTGCAATTGATGAAAGATTAACATATGAAGAATTAGATAAACGAAGTAATATAATTGCTAATTTCTTGTTAAGTAAAGGTGTTAAAAAGGATGATAAGGTTGTAGTAATGATGCCTCGAATTGCTAATGCTTATTCTGTAATTCAGGGTGTAATAAAATCTGGAGCATGTTATGCTCCAATAGATCCAAAATATCCTGATGATAGAGTTAATTATATTATAGAAACTGCAGAAGCTCCTTTAATTATTACTACTAATAAAATTAAAGAAGAAAGAGCAAAAACCCTAGCAAAGGTGCCTTTATTTACTATTGAAGACATATTTGCTGGAAAAATTAATACTACATATCCAAATGTAAAAATATCAAGAGATTCTTTAGCTTATTGTATTTTTACTTCTGGTTCTACTGGAAAACCAAAAGGTGTTATGATTGAACATCATTCTTTAGTTAATTATGTATCACCTACTAAACATAATTTAGTAGCTAAAGAATATTTAGAATATGGACATGTAACGCTAGCCTTAGCATCATTATCTTTTGATATTTCAGTTGATGAAGAAATGGTACCTTTAGCAAATGGTTTAACTATTATGCTTGCAAGTGAAGAAGAAATATTAAACCCATTAATTATGGCAAAAAGAATTGAAAAAGAAGGTGTTGACCTTGCCTTCCCTGTTCCTTCTTACCTAAATAATGCTCTTGATGTTAAAGAAGTTGCTGAAGCTTTTAAGAATTTTAAACTTATTAAAACTGGTGGAGAAGCTTTCTCTGTTGCTTTATATAGAAAAGTAAAAGGCTTAGGTATTAATGCAGCACTTCATAATGTATATGGACCTACTGAAATTACAGTAGCAAATTGTCAAGATACACTTACTAGTGATGAAAATATTAGTATTGGTTATCCAAGTGCAAATTATAAAGATTATATTATTGATAGAAATAATCATGTAGTTCCTTTTGGAGCAATTGGAGAGATTCTAGTTGGTGGAGAAGGAGTTTCTAGAGGATATGTTGGTAGAGATGATTTAAATTCTACAAAATATATTATGATTGATGGAGTAAGAGCCTTTAAGACTGGTGATATAGGTCGATTTATGTATGATGGAAAAATTGATATATTTGGTCGTAGAGACAATCAAGTTAAACTAAGAGGTTTAAGAGTGGAACTTGATGAAATTGAGGCTAATATAGATAGATATCCAGGAATTACTAAATCAATTTGTTTAGTAAAAGAAAATCCAAAAGATGGCCAATTCCTTGTTGGATATTATACATGTGATAAAGATATAAATATTGAAGATTTAAAGAAACATTTAGCAAAATCATTAACTTCTTATATGATTCCTCAGGTATTTATGAAGATGGAATCTTTCCCTACTAACAATAATGGAAAAGTAGATAAAAAAGCCTTACCAACTCCAGAAAAACAAGTTAATACTTCAGTAAATATTAGAAAACCAAAGAATGAACTTCAACAGAAATTATTTGATATTTATCAAAAAGTTTTAGGAATTAGTGACTTCTCAATTGATGATGATTTCTTTACCTTAGGAGGTTCCTCTTTATCTGCTTCTAAAGTTGCTATGCTTGCAATGGAAGAGAATTTACCATTAAGTTATAGTGATGTTTTTGATAATCCTTCAATAGCTGATTTATATGATTTTATTATTCTAAATAAGAAAGAAAAACCACAACAAAAAGAGAATAAATTTGAAGTTATAAGTAAAAAAGAGAAGGTATTAGATGGATTAAAATACAATACTTTTAAATATCTTGATGAAATGAAGATAGACCACTCTTTAGGGAAAGTGCTTTTATTCGGGGCAACTGGATTCTTAGGAATTCATGTTTTAAGAGAATTATTAAAAGATCCAAAACAAGAAGTAGTTTGTGTATTAAGAACCAGTAAAGGTATAAATCCAGAAGCTAAATTAAAAGGATTATTAGCCTACTATTTTGATTCACCATTTGAATCTAGTTTTGGTAAGCAAATAACTGTAGTTGATGGAGATTTAACTGATACTAATCTCAATGTCTTAGTTAAAAATATTAAGTTTAATACGATTATTAATTGTGCAGCTTTAGTGAAGCATTTTGCTAATGATGATTCTATCGAAAGAGTAAATTTTCATGGAGTAGAAAACCTTATTTCTCTTGCTGAAAATACAAATACTGCTTTAGTGCATGTCTCTACTTTATCTGTCGCTGGAGCTAATGTTGATCATAAGTTTAATGATGAGCGAAGAATACACGAAACCGAAATTGATTTTGGTCAAGATATTACAAACAAATATGTTCATTCTAAATTTATGGCAGAAGAAGCAATTGAAAAAGCTATCAGTAAAGATCATTTAAAAGGAAAAATAATTCGTGTTGGTAATTTAATGCCAAGAAATAGTGATGGAGAATTTCAAATTAACTATATTACTAATAATTTTATGAATTCTTTAAAAGCGTATGCTGCTTTAGGTGTATTTCCAGTTTCTCAAGCAGATATGACAGTAGATTTTACTCCTATTGATGAAGTAGCAAAAACAGTCTTATTATTTGCTAGAACTCCTGAAAAATTTACATTATTACATAGTGCAAATTCTCATGAGGTTGAAATGGGAGATGTAATTAGTGCAATGAATAATTGTGGTTTTGATATTAAGCTTGTATCTGATAATATCTTTAATGATAAGCTACATACTGCTTTAAAAGAGGGAGACGAAAAAGTATCTTCTTTAATTAGATATAATGTTTCGGAAGGTACCTCTACATTTATAATGAGTGATAATTCTTATTCTATTAAAGCTTTATATCGTTTAGGTTATCATTGGCCAATTATAAGTGAAAATTATTTAAATAAAGCTATAAAAGCATTAAAAGATTTGATGTTTTTTGAGGAATAAAAATGAGTAATAGAAATGGAAAACTATTAATTCATAAATTTAATCAGTATTTGCTTCCTAGTATAGTACTTGTTTTTGCTTTACAAATAGGATGCTTAGCTAATGGAATTATAATGGGGCAACTGGTTGGTGCTACTGCGCTTTCAGCTGCTTCATTAGCTACTCCTTTTGTATATTTATTACAACTTCCAGCTTTATCTTTACCTGCTGGTTTGGCAATTGTTTTAGGCAATTTATTTAGTAAAAGGAAATTTTTAGAAGCAAAAAGAGCATTTAATGTAACATTGTTATTTGGTTTAATACTTTCCATATTATTTATTTTTGTAGGTATCTTCTTTACTAATCCTATATGTGAATTTTTATGTGGAAGTTTTACTGAATACATCCCTTTAATGGAAGATTATTTATCGATATATTTTTATTCATCTCCAATATACTTTATTGGATTATTAGTATCTTATGTATTAGCAAGTGATAATCATCCTCATCTTTCGTCTTTATATTTTATTATTGTTTCCATTGTTCATATTTTTTGTGAAATATTATTTTGCTTATTTTTACCATCAGAACATATTTTAATTTTTGTAGCAATGAGTAATTCAATTGGATTTATAGTAGGATTAGTAGTTCTTATTCCTTATTTTTTGTCAAAAAAAAGATTACTACATTTTTCATTTACTAAAGTTTCATTTACTGATTTATTAGTAGTTTTAAAAGCAAGTCTAACCAATATATTTACTTATTTATTGATGTTTATTATGTCTTTATTAATTATGAGAACGGCTTCTAATGTATTTAACGATACGAAAGAAATGAATGTTTATGTAATTATTACAAATATGTTATTTGTTATTGATATTTGTATTACGGGAATTATACAAATGTTACCATCTATAGTAAGCGTATTATATGGCGAAAAAGATTATAGTGGGATACGTTATGTTATTAAGCGTGTAAGTATATTGTTACTTGTTGTATCTTCTTTACTTTTAATAGTTACTTTAATCTATCCAAACATCTATTTATTAATATTTGGAATTAAAAATAGTGAAGTATCAAGTGATTATGAATTAGTTATAAGAATATACGCTATATCCTTCTTATTTTATTCATTTAATAAATTAGTACAATGTTATTATCCAAGCATTTTAAAGAATCTACCAAGTTTATTAAATACCTTTCTTCAACATGGGATATTAGGTATTCCTATTGGGGTTGGATTTATATATCTATTAAATGTAAAAGGATATGCAATTGGTATGGTTCTAATTGAATTTTTATCTTTAATTATTACTTTAGTTGTTGCTTTATTTTATGGTAAGAAAATCAAGATTAAAAATATTTTATTGGTTCCTAAATCAATTAATTCAAGTAATAGAATTGAATTATCAATTAATAATATTAAGGATATTGAAGAAGTTCGAAATGAAATAAGGAAGAAAGCTAGTGAACTCGGAGGAGATTCTTATTGTTCTACTTATTTAGCGTTAGGTAGTGAAGAAATATTAAAAAATACATTTACATATGGTTACAAAAATAAAGATAAAAACGAAGGAATTGATATATTCCTAAGAAAAGAAGAAAATGTTATTATCTTATCAATGAGAGAAAATGGAGTGGCTTTTGATCCTACTATATATGATCAAAAGGAAAGTGATGATGGATTATTGCATAGTATTCCTCTTATAAAGAAATTATGTAATAAAATAAATTACCTCCGTATTCTTAATATGAATGAAACTATTATTGAAATGGATATAAATAGAAAGGATAAATAATTATGGAAATTATTAAAACAAAAAAGGAATCAAAATTAGTTGTTACTTTAAAAGGGCAACTTGATTCCACAACAAGTAAGGAATTAGAAACTAATTTAAAAGATGAAATCGGAGCGGTAAAAGATATAGAATTTGATTTTAAGAAATTAGATTACATCTCATCAGCAGGATTAAGACTTTTATTATCTTATAGCAAAACTTTAGGTGGTAAAGCTCATATAGTAGTTAAAAATTCAAATGATGTTTTAAAGGAAATATTTAAAGTAACCTCATTTGCTACTTTTGCTACAATTGAATAGGTATATATGAAAAAGAGAACCATTGCTACAAAAATATTATTTTGGGTTTTTCTTTTGGTCCTTGTTGTCCAATCAGGGATTGCTACTTTAGGTTACTTTGTTTACAAACAAGCTAATGATGAAAGTTATCGAGAAGATATTTCTTCAATACTTGATTCAATGATGTCAGTTTATGATTATAATCTTTATGATAAATATTTTGATTATACTATTAAAACTTATGAAGAAATATCTCCTACAAAGACTATAGAAGAGATGGGAGAAGAAGAAAGACTTGATTATTTTGCAAAATTTGATGAAATTGGTTTGATTGATTACTATGGTGAACTTGCAACATATTTTCAAGCTAGTCAAATTGCTTCTGGAGTAGATTATTTTAGAATTGGGGTTGTTGATAAAAGTAAAAATGTTTTTATTTCTTCTTTTGCTTATCAATTAGATACAGATATTATGATTAAAAATGTTGGTTATTTTAATAATATTCCTCAGCCTATAATAAATGCAGATTCTAACAATACTAATTTGTTTGATGGTGTTGATTATAGTGAAGCGAATGAAAATTTCTTTTCTAGTGGAAGAAGATTTACTAATGTTTCAAATTATGAAGCTTGGGTTGTTGTGGATATAAGGCGAAGTGTAGTAGACAAAACAATTAGTAATTTCATGAGTCTTTACCTAATTCTTATTGCTTCTTTTACTGTATTTATTTTTATCGCTTTATATATTGCTCTTAGAAAAATTGCTATTAATCCTATTAAGGAATTAGCAAATAAAGCCAATGTTTATTCAGAAAATTTAAAGAATGGAACTATCAAAAATGTATTTCAAATTAAAGAAAAACATCCTGATGAAATTGATCAATTAAACAATTCTTTTTATACTCTTGATGAACACCTTAAAAGTTATGTTGAAAAAGAAAAAGTGCTTGTTACTCAAAAGAAAAATATTCAATTTGAGTTAGATTTAGCTAAAAAAATACAAAAGAGTGCCTTACCTCAAGGTAATGTTCATAACAATAAATACTCCTTAGATGCAATGATGGAACCAGCTAAAGAAGTTGGTGGAGATTTATATGGATTTGAAGAAATAGATAAAAATAAAATATATTTCTTTATAGGGGACGTTTCTGGAAAAGGTGTTCCTGCAGCATTATTTATGATGCAAGCAAAGACTCTTTTACAAGAAAATCTATTAAATGGTGGTTTATTAAAAGCAGTTAATAAAGCTAATGAAAGATTAGGTGCAGAAAATAGTGAAAATCTCTTTCTTACTGCTTTTATTGCAGTTTTTGATTCAAAAACAGGATTATTAAGCTTCATAAATTGTGGTCATGAACCTGTTTTTATAGGTAGAAATAATAAATATAAAAAACTACCAGAAAAAGCAGAAATACCTTTAGGTTCTTTAAGTGATTATGAATATCACCTTCAAACATATCAATTAAAGAAAGGTGATAGATTATATCTTTATACAGATGGCGTAAGCGAAGCAATGTCTAAAAAGAAAGTGCTTTATGGAAAAGAAAAAATACAAAAAACTTTAACTTCCTTATTTGGAGCAAATAATGAAGATGTGCTAAAAGGAATGTATAAATCTGTTGTTGATTATAGTGAAGGGCAAGAACAAGCAGATGATATATGTATGCTTAGTTTTACTTATTTAGATGATAGTGAACTTATACTTAATAATGAAAAAGATTTATCATTAGTAGCAGATTTTGTTAATAAAAGAATTGGTAATAACCTTAAAAAGAAAAGTATTGCGGAAATAAAAGTTGTTCTTGATGAATTACTTACAAATGTTATATCTTATTCGGAAGAAAAAGAAGGATGCTCTTTATTACTTTATTATGATGAAGAGAAGAAAGAAGCAATAGCAATAATAACTGATCATGGCATACCTTTTGATCCTTTAAGTAATAAAACAGTTAGAAAAGTCGATGATATTGGTGGTTTTGGTATTTCTATAGTTAAGTCTTTAGTAAATTCTATATCTTATAAACGCATTGGTTCATCTAATGTCTTGTTATTTACTAAAAAAGATAAAAAATAGAATCAAATTTTCTATAAAAAAATAACAGTTGCCTGCTATTTTTAAAAAAAGCAATTTAAGTAAATATTATTTTGTAAAAGTATAAACAAAAGAAGCTGCTATTTGAGTTGTTTCATCATCATTAACTCTATAATAAGAACCAATTGTAGCTTCATATTTATCACCATTCTTTTTAAATGTATCAGTATAAACTGAACAAGATAAAGATTTTGTTGTAGTTCCACCTATAGCGGAAGTTAAATATACTGGATGACCTTCTGAAGTCATAATATTTAGTGATTCAGAATCTATTCCTTTATTATCATTAGGAACCATTATTGCAGCAATAGTAGTTTCACTACTTGTTGTATAGGCTATATAACCTGATTCATATAAAGTATCAGAAATCTTTATAAAACCATCAGTAAAATAATCCTTAACAATAGTATTTACTTTATCAAAAGTAGATAATTGTTCATTGATTCCACCTAATAAAGCAAAATAAGTATCTTGTGTATATCCTTCAGAATATGTTTCAACTGGAGCATCACTACTAAGTGTGAATTTATTACCTACTAAAGGATGAGAACTATCTCCACAACTAGTTAATATAATTCCAAATAAAGCAAATGGAATAAGAAATTTATTTTTCATATAAACTCCCTCCTATGCCTTTATTTTATCATTTATTAAGTTTTATAAATAGAAATTATTAATTATAAATATAAATAACAAGTATATTGGTAGAAATACTTTTTAATGTTATGTAAAATTATAAGTATAGTTTAGGAGTATTAAATGGAATATACATTAGAGCAAAAATATAATTTAATAAAAGAAATAATTATTAAAGAAAAATCTTCTAATCCTATTATTATTGTTAAAAAGATAATGCATGAAGATTTTATTAATATGCATGGTCCAGAGCATCATTTTCTTGATGGAGCTGCCTTTTTAGTAGCTTATAAAAATGCTGGTGGAGATATTGATTTAGATAAATCAATAAATCTATTAATGGAAAGAGCAATTAAGATGCCAGGAGCAATGTGTGGATATTGGGGAATGTGTGGATCTACAGCTTCAGTTGGAGCAGCATTAGCAATTATTCATGGAACAACCCCTCTTTCAGATAGTGAATATTATAAAGATAATATGGAATATACTTCTTCTGTAATTAACAAAATGAGTAAAATAGGTGGTCCTAGATGTTGTAAAAGAAATGCTTTTTTATCAATTAGTGAAGGTGTTAAATTTTGTAATAATAAATATGGTACAAAAATGGAAATTACACCCATTGAATGTGAATTTTCTGTTTATAACAATCAATGTATTCATGATAGATGCCTATATTTTAAGAATTTTAAATAAAAATAAAATAATATATTCCATTAAAACTAAATTTTATATATTACAGTATCGCTTTTATTGTTATTAAAACTTATATAATAAGAAATAATGATTCCGTAGTCGCTTCCGATATCTGGATATGCAATTTCACTTTTCAGACGATTAATGCTATTTTGCGATATATTAAAATAATCATTATGAGCAAAACTGAAATTGTTATCAATCTTTATAAAAGGTCTGATTAATAGAACTTTTGATAAATCAAAACTAATTTCTTCTTTTTTAAGAGTATTTTTTTCTAAAGAATATTTTGTTTGATTGTTTATAATTGTTGGTATTTGATCTACTTGATTAACATCAAAACAATTTATAACGGTTCCATTATAAGTACTTATTTCATAATTATAATTTGAAGTATTTTCAATTGAATAATTAATTAATATTGTCTCTTTTGCGTTTGAACTGCAGCCAATGCATGATAATAATGTTAAAATAAGAAAATATTTTGTTTTAATCATAGATAAATACCTCAATAAATCGAAACATTAAGGCAGTTTAAAACATTATTGATTTTAATTGCATATGAATAGTTATTTCCGCTTGCAAAATGTATACCAAAAATATTTTTTGCTGATAATCTATTAGACCAATCTAATAAAGGGCACCCGCTGTCTCCAGATGATTTATTATTATTGTAGCTTATGACATCATTTTTAATTTCTTGAAAATCACCATAATCAACATTTATTGAACAGTTGGTGCTTATTATATTTCCATATGTAGATCCAGTTGTTGCTCCAATTGACCAAACATTTGCACCTTCAATAGCATTTACGCTTGAAGAAATATAAAAAGATTGATCAGAAGATACAATGTAACGTGTGGAAGCAAAAGTAGATGGAAATGAAAATAGTATAAATGCAGAATCGTTATTTGAAGAAAAACATCTTTTTGTGCCCTTACCTATAATTGTTCCATTATCTAGATAGGTGTTATTAAAAGAAGTTAAACCTGCAACGTGAGCGTTTGTTACAACTCCACATTTATTTGTGTCGTTATCAATTGCATTAAAACCTGCTGTTCCGTATCTTGTGATATCGTGAACTATTTTTTCTCCTGCTTTAATTTGCGAATTCGAAAAAATTTCATCATCTTTTTCGTTAATAAAATCTAGGCATTCAGGATTAATCCCTTTTTTCGTAATAAATAGATTAACATTATCAACAGCATCTAATAAATCAATTTTAACTATGTTTTCTTTTTCTGAAATATATATTTTATTTACATAATTAATGTTTGATAGTAAAAAATCGTTCTTTATAGTATTAAGTGAATAATAACTATTAGAAACTAGATTTATTTTATATATACAATCAACATAAGATGATAAATATTCATCTATATCATTTTTAAAACTTACAGTAGTACTATTAATATTTAGGGTATTGTTTTTATCTATAAAAATTCCAGCAAAAGCTTTGTTGTTTGATGATAAAACGTTATTAGAATTTAGCAAGTTAAAATGTTCTAATATTTTATTTCCTAATTTCAAACTATAAAAATTTTTATCTAAAGGATCGTTCAAATCAAATGTTATAGCATCTAATCTAATATTTTTTTTATAGTTGTAAATTGATTGGTTTTTTGAGTTCTCGCCTCCAAAAACAAAACCAAACTGCAAAAGTACAAAAAAAATAGTGCAAATTTTTTTCCTCATAATTAATTTTAAACATTTTCTAGTCTTCTATTCAATAGGTTTAATTTTGAAGATCTAAATAATGTAACAAAATTTTAAAACTATCTTCATATTTTATTTTAGAAACTATTATTTAATTGATAATGTTCCGTAATCGGTATAATATCTATAATTAGGAGACTTTTTGATTATGACATATTTATCAGTAAAAGAAATATCAGATTTATGGAAGATTAACGAAAGAAGAGTACGTAAATTAATAGAAAACGAACGTATTCCGGGTGTAATGAAAGTAGGAAAAAGTTGGCTTATTCCTAGTGATGCTATTAAACCAAACGATGGAAGAGTAGCAATTAAAGTTGACAAAATAGTTCCGGAAAAGGAACATTATAATATAAATTTCCAAACATATTTTAAATATTACCCTAATGAAAAAGGGTACTTTGGAAAATTTGGTGGTTCGTATGTTCCTAAAGAACTCGAGAAACCATTTCAAGAAGTTTATGATGGCTATTTAACAATTTGTAAATCTACAAAATTTATTAGTGAATTACGTAGAATTCGTAAAGAATTTCAAGGCAGACCAACTCCAGTATATCATTGTGAGCGTTTATCTAATTCAATTGGTAAAGTTCAAATATATTTAAAAAGAGAAGACTTAAATCATACTGGAGCTCATAAATTAAACCATTGTATGGGTGAAGGATTACTTGCAAAATATTTAGGTAAAAAGAAATTAATTGCTGAAACTGGAGCAGGATCACATGGAGTAGCAGTGGCTACTGCAGCTGCATATTTTGGTTTAGAATGTGAAATTTATATGGGAGAAGTTGATATTGCAAAACAAGCTCCAAATGTTGCAAGAATGAAAATTTTAGGTGCAAAAGTTATTCCAGTTTCTAAAGGAAATAGAACTTTAAAAGAAGCTGTAGATGCTGCTTTTGAGGCGTATTTAAAAGATTATAAAACTACTTTTTATTGTATTGGTAGTGCAGTTGGCCCTCATCCATTTCCTCTTATTGTACGAGATTTTCAAATGATAGTAGGAAAAGAAGCAAGAGAACAATTTCTTGATATGACTGGAGAACTTCCAGATGTAGTTTGTGCATGTGTTGGTGGAGGTTCTAATTCTATTGGTATATTCTCTGGATTCTTAAATGATCCAGTAAAGTTAGTTGGCGTTGAACCTTTAGGTAAAGGTGAAAAATTAGGTGAAAATGCTGCTAGTATTAAGTATGGAAAAGAAGCTATACTTCATGGATTTAAATCTTTAGTTATTGAAGATGACAAAAATGAACCAGCCCCTGTTTATTCTATTGCTAGTGGACTTGATTATCCTTCAGTTGGCCCAGAGCATGCTTTTCTTCATGAAGTTGGAAGAATTGATTATGATACTGTAAGTGATGCAGAAGCTGTAGATGCTTTCTTTAAATTATCAAGATTAGAAGGAATAATTCCAGCTTTAGAAAGTGCTCATGCTGTAGCTTATGCCATTCGTTTAGCTAAAAAAATGCATCATGGATCAATATTAGTAAATTTATCTGGTCGTGGAGATAAAGATGTAGATTATGTTATTGAACATTATGGAGTTGATGGAACTAAAAAAGAATAATTCTAAAATGGAAATCATTATCTAGACAGTTTTCCCTCTTTATGATATATTATTGACTTGGGAATGATGTTCTCCCACTTAGAATTATCTAAAAAACAGCCTCTATTGGGGATAATGACATCTATGCACATTGAGAAACATGTATAGATTTCATTGTTTCAAGGAGGCTTTTTATGTTCTTTTTATCATTAGCAATAATTTTACTTGTTGGTGGATTACTTGGATTTTTTGCAAATAAGATTCGTATCCCATCATTAATAGTATATTTGTTACTTGGTATTGCTTTAGGTTATTTTGGTTTAATTGATGAAAATATCTTAGCAATAAGTGCAGAAATTAGAAAAATAGCTCTTATAATAATATTAATAAAAGCAGGATTATCTTTAGATCTTAAAGATTTAAAAAAAGTAGGAAGACCAGCTATTTTATTGTCTTTTATTCCTGCTGTTATTGAAATGGTAACTATTGGATTAATTGGACCTACTTTTTTAGGCATTAGTTACTTAGAATCATTTATTTTAGGAAGTGTATTAGGAGCGGTATCTCCTGCGGTAGTTGTTCCTAGAATGGTAAAAATGATTGAGAATAAGCAAGGTACTAATAAAGGAATTCCTCAAATGGTTATTGCTGGTAGTTCTCTTGATGATATCGTAATGATTGTTTGTTATACCGCATTTCTTACGATTGAAGGAGGAGATTCTTTAAGTTATATGACTTTTTTAAATGTTCCTATTTCAATTGTTTTAGGTGTTGCAGTTGGTATTTTAACTGGTTTTATTCTTTCACTTATATTTAAAAAAATACATATGAGAGATTCATTAAAACTTGCAATTACTTTAGGAGTTTGTTTTGGATATGTATTTTTAGAATCATATATTTCTAAATGGGTAGGTTTTTCAAGTTTATTAGCTGTTATTACAATAGGAATAGTATTATTTGCAAAAAGAAAAACGCAAGCTAGTAGAATAGCTGCTAAATGTGATAAGTTATGGACTGTAGCAGAAATATTCTTATTTGTTTTAGTTGGTGCATCTATAAATTTAGATAGTGTTTGGAATGTTATACTCCCTGCATTATTAGTTATTGTTATTGCTTTAATTATTCGTGTATTAGGCGTATTTACTTGTTTAATTAAAACTAATCTTAATTTTAAAGAAAGATTATTTGTAGGTATTTCTTATATCCCTAAAGCTACTGTACAAGCAGCTATTGGTGGAGGATTACTTGATTTAGGGAATAGTTTAGGGAATACTGCAATACAAAGCGCTGGTATGATTGTTCTTGCTGCTTCTGTAATAGCAATATTATTTACTGCTCCATTTGGTGCATTAACGATGGATTTAACTTGTAATAAATTAACAACTAGAGAAGTTGAAATAGAAGTAAAACAATAATTTAAAAAGCATATTATTTTTTATTTTCCATAACTCCTATATTATGTAATTAGACTTTTACATACCTAAAAATAGGAGGAATATATGGATAATAAGAAAAAATTAACTAATGAAGTTGGGGCTCCCGTTGCTAATAATGATGATAGCTTAACAAGCGGACCTCGTGGGCCAGTTGCTTTAAGTGACGTTTGGTTACTTGAAAAGATGGCACATTTTAATCGTGAAGTTATACCAGAAAGAAGAATGCATGCTAAAGGTTGGGGTGCATATGGATATTTTATTTGTACACATGATATTTCAAAATATACTCGTGCTTCAGTTTTACAAAAAGGGGAAAAAACTGATATATTCGTAAGATTTTCTACTGTTGCTGGAGAAAGAGGTGCCGCTGATGCTGAAAGAGATATCAGAGGTTGTGCAATTAAATTTTATACTAAAGAAGGAAATTGGGATTTAGTTGGAAACAATACTCCAGTATTTTTTATTCGTGATGTTCACCATTTTAGTGATTTAAATAGAGCAGTTAAAAGAGATCCTCGTACTGGAATGAGAAGTGCACAAAATAATTGGGATTTCTGGACTCTATTACCTGAAGCATTCCATCAAATTACTATTACAATGAGTGATCGAGGAATTCCAAAAGATTTCCGTCATATGGATATGTTTGGAGAGCATACTTTCAGTTTCTATAATAAAGATAATAAACGTGTATGGTGTAAATTCCATTTAAAAACTGAACAAGGAATTGAATGTTTAAGTGATGAAGAAGCTAGTAAAGTAATTGCTATGGATAGAGAATCTCATGGTAGAGACTTATTTGAAAACATTGAAAAAGGTAATTTTCCAAAATGGAAGATGTATGTTCAAATCATGAGCGAAGAACAAGCTTAAAGATGTCTTATAATCCTTTTGATATTACAAAAGTTTGGTATCATAAAGACTTCCCATTAATTGAAGTAGGTGAACTTGTTTTAAATCGTAATCCTGAAAACTATTTTGCTGAAGTAGAGCAAAGTGCATTTACTCCAGCTCACGTTGTTCCAGGAATTGGTTTCTCACCAGATAAATTCTTACAAGGAAGATTGTTTGCTTATGGTGATGCTCAAAGATATAGATTAGGAGTTAACTATAATGATATTCCTGTAAATAAAGCACATTGTGAAGTAAATGATTATCATCGTGATGGATTTATGAGAACAGATGGTAATTATGGTAGAGAAGTTGCCTATACTCCAAATAGTCAAAATGTATGGGCTGCTCAACCCGATGTAATGGAACCTCCATTAAAACTCGAAGGAGCATTATATAGGTTTGATCCAAAAGATGATCCAACTGATAATTGCTTTGAACAAGGCGGAAAATTATATCGTTTACTCGATAAAAAACATCGTGAAATTATTATTATGAATACTGCAAACAACATGAATAGTGTTACTAAGAATATTAAATATCGTCATGCTGTACATTGTTTAAAAGCAGATCTTGAATATGGAGAAGAAATGAGTAAAGCTTTAAAGCTTGATTTTAACAAAGTTAAAGAACTTGCAAAGCTTTCAAATGACGAATTAAATAAAGTTACTTCAAAAGATAATATTTAAATTAATTATGGTCATCACTTTGTGATGGCCTTTTTGTCTATTAAGGAGATAAGTATGAAAAAATATGATGCTGTTATAATTGGTTTTGGTAAAGCGGGTAAAACCCTAGCTGCATATCTAGCAAATAAAGATAAACATGTAGCTATTATTGAAAAAGATAAAAATATGTATGGTGGGACTTGTATTAATGTTGGATGTATTCCTACAAAATATTTAGTTCACAAATCAACATTTGCAAAAGAATTCTCAACATTTTTGCAAAAGGCAGAATATTATAAGAAATCAATACTAGAAAAAATTGAATTCATCAGTAAATTAAGAGGAGTTAATTATCATAAATTAGCCGATAATCAAAATATTGAAGTTTTTACTGGTGAAGGTTCTTTTTTAAATAATCATGAAATTGAAATTAGAAGTGAAAAAGAAACTATTTCAATTAGCGGAGAAGATATTTATATTAATACAGGCTCTACTTCATTTATCCCTCCTATTGATGGATTAAAGGATAATAATTTTGTTTTTACAAGTAATACCCTATTGGATTTGAAAATACTTCCAGAAACTTTATTAATTATTGGTGGAGGAAATATTGGGTTAGAATATGCAAATATATATTCAAATTTTGGTAGCAAAGTTATTGTTTTAAGTACAGATTCTACTTTTATGAAAAGAGAAGATACTGAAGTTGGTGAAATAATATTAGACGTTTTTAAGAACAAAAATATTGATGTTAAATTAGGAATAAAAATTGTTAAAATTGAAGGCAATAAGGTAATCTACACGTTAAATGATAAGGAATTTGTTATTTCTGGAGATGCAATATTAGTTGCAACTGGAAGAATTCCTAATACAAGAGGTTTAAGTTTAGAAAAAGCAAATGTAAAAACAAATGAACGTGGTGGTATTATAGTAGATAAAAATTTAAGAACAAATATAGATAATATCTATGCCCTTGGAGATTGTAATGGTGGCCTCCAGTTTACTTATGTTTCTTTAGATGATTTTAGAATTATAAAATCAAATCTTGAGGGCAAAAACTATGATTTGACTAAGAGGAAAAACGTACCTTATTCTATATTTATTGAGCCATCATTAGGTCGAGTTGGTTTAAATGAAAATGAAGCTAAACAAAAGGATCTAGATTATAAAGTATTAAGAGTAGAAATGAAATCTCATCCAAAAGCAAAACTTTTAGAAGATGATAAAGGATTCATTAAAGTATTGGTTGATAATAAATCTCATTTAATTTTAGGTGCCACTTTATTATGTGAAGAAGCTTTTGAACTAATAAATTATATTAAATTAGCAATGGATCACGATATTAAATATGAAGATTTAGTTAATACAATTTATACTCATCCAACAATGAGTGAAGCATTCAATGATTTAAAATAGTCTTATTTTATATTTTTATATATTAATCTATTTATAATAGTTATTTTGAAAATGCTATAAACAATTAAGGATTTTAAATTATAATATAAATAGGAGAAATTATGGTTAAAGTTGCATCTATTGAAAACAAATATTTAAAAGTCAGCATTAATTTAAACGGTGGTAGTTTAACTTCTATTATTGATAAAAGTAATGATAGAGAATTATTTTATCAAGTAGATAGCAGAAGCTGGACCAGTCAAGATGTAGTTATTTTTCCATTGATTGCGCGTATTAAAAATGGGAAATATACTGTAAATGATAAAGAATTTTCTTTAAAGAGCCATGGAATTGCTCGTTATTCGACTTTTGAAATTAAAGAACAAACTAAAGAATCAATAACAATAAAGCTTCTATATAATGAAGAAACATTAAAAGTTTATCCTTTTAAATTTGAACTTGATGTTATTTATACTTTAAAAGACCATGTATTAGAAATTACTAAAGAAGTTAACAATTTAGATGATAAAGATATATATTTTTATTTAGGTTCTCATCCAGCGCTAAAAGTGAGTGGCTATGAAACAGAAAAATCTTTTAATTTTAAAGATGTATATATAGATTTTGGGAAACCTATTAAAACATATAGATATATATTAAATGATGATGGAAGTTTATTAACTGGGAAGAAAAAAGAAATTACTTTAACTAGATTAGCTATTACTAAAGAATTTATCAATGAATTTAAAACCATTATTTTAGATGCAAAAAATATATTTGAAGTGAATTTATATACAAAAGATTATCATTATAAATTTAGTATTGGTAACAATCCAATTCTTGCAATTTGGAGCAAACCAGGTTTTGGAGATTTCTTATGTATTGAACCATGGGATGGAATAACGGACTTTGAAAACGGTCCTAGTGAAATTAGTAAAAAAATGTTAATTAATAAGCTTAGTACAAATTGTTTTTATAAAAATACATTTACAATTGAGTTTATTAAAAATTAGATTTTCGTATAACAAAATCTATTATAAAATAGAAATTTTTATATAAATATTTAGATTTTAATATATAAATAACTAAAATGTTTGAAACTGTTTAAATTTTTATGTAAAATTAAAAATTGTTAATAACAGTAGCAAAAAATTAGGTTTTTTCAAGGTTTATTCAATCTTTATTTGATTCAATAAACTTATGTAGAAATCTAAAATATGCAAATCGAGAACTCTTTTTTCCATTTATTATTTGTATAGAAAATGAAAGCGCTTAATTTTATTATCAATTTGTCATTAGGAAATTATTGTACAAATATTTTCTAATTTCATTGATTTCTATATTAAATAATAGGAGGAAGAAATTTAATGAAGAAAACAAAGAATTTATTATGCTGTGCCGCTGCTACTTTATTAGTATTAGGCTTAGCAGGTTGTTCATCTGGAACAACTGATGGTGGAGACGATACTACTGTTACTACAGTTGATCTAACTGTTTGGAATGGTGGAGATGAACAAGGCTGGTACGCTTCACAAATCGAAGCTTTCAAAGCTGCAAAAGAAACAGATACTTTAAAATTTAACATTACTTAAGGAGTTCAATCAGAATCCACAGTAAAAGATACAATTTTACAAGATATCGAAGCTTCTGCTGATGTATTCTCAATGGCTGATGACCAAGTATTAGATTTATATAATGCTGGTGCTTTACAAAATATTGAAGATGTTTCTTCAACAATTGCAAGTGATGTCAAATCAAGAAACAATGCAGGAAGTGTTACTGCTTCAACAAAAGATGGCAAATTAGTTGCTTTCCCAGCTACTGCTGATAATGGTTACTTCGTTTATTATGATTCAAGTATTCTTGCTAAATCAGATTTAGCAAATTATGAAACAATGTTTGCTAAACTTAAAGCACAATCAACTGATACTATGAAATATGTCTATTCATTCCAATTTGATAGTGGTTGGTATCTTGATGGCTTCTTCTCTGGAGCTGGTACAAGTGCTGTTCTTGATTCAACAACAGGAAAAACCGTTTGTGATTGGAATAATGCAAAAGGTTTAAAAGCTGCTGAAGGTATTTTAAACTTAACATGTGGTGAATATAAAGATTATTTCTATAATCTTGATGATGTCACATTCGCAAGTGATACTGGAAGAACTGAAACATACCGTGTTGCTGCTGGTTGTAATGGTATTTGGAATTCTTCAACTGTTGAAGCAAACTATGGTGCAAACTATGCTGCTACAAAATTACCAGAATATAAAGTTGATGGTAGTTATGTACAACAAAGATCAATTGCTGGTTTCAAATTATTTGGTGTTAATAAATATTCAAAGAATACAAAATGGGCTGTTGAATTAGCAAACTTCTTAACAACTGAAGATGCTGAAGCTGCTCGTTTCACTACAATGGGTGCAGGTCCATCAAATACTGTTGCTGCAAGTAGTGATGCTGTTAAGGCAAACGTTGCTTTAAGTGGTTTGATTGAACAATCTGCTTATGGTAATACTCAATCTGTTTCTGGAAGTTTCTGGGATGCAAGTAAAGCTTTAGCTTCTGCTCTCTATTCTGGAATGAATGGTGATACTGATTTAATTAAGTCTGGTAGAGGAACTTTTTCAATTACATTTGATGAAGCCGCTATCCAAGATTTATTAGATACTGCTGTTGCTGCTATTGAAGCTTAATTATTTAATTAATTAATTCTTACGCCCACATAATTTGGGCGTAAGAAGTTGTTTGAAGGAGGGTGAAATGGAAGCTAACGTAAAATATTATTCAATGAATCCTTTGCAAAAGATTGGATATAAAATTTATAAGTTCTTCCGTAATTTTCCATCTCATTTTATAAGTTGGTTAAAAAGAGTTGGATTATGGTTTGAAAAAGTTTGGTTTAACATTGGTGATTCTCTCCGTATTTATTTCAAGGCATTAGTAGATGGTGATTGGGCTACTAAATTGTCTTTTTTATTTTTAGGGGTTGGTTCATTCAAGCGAAAACAGTATTTAAAAGGTATTCTTTATTTGCTAATAGAGGGTATTTTTATTTATTTTCTAATAACTTTTATGATTCCAAATTTTGCTAAACTTGATTTACAAGATCTTGTTAAAGCAGAAAACGTTTATAACCCTGATACGGGGAAAAATGAATGGAATAATTATGATAATACATTCTTGATTTTACTTTATTCGATTATGTCTATTATTTTAATTATTGCGTTTATTGTATTCTATTTTAAATCTATAAAGAGTACATATAATATTGAACTTGTTGACCGTAATGGTGGTCATATAAATACATTTAAAGAAGATGCAAATCTTTATTTAAATAAAAAATTTCATGTAACATTATTAGTACTTCCAATACTTGGAGTATTAGTATTTACAGTTATTCCTTTAATATTCATGGTTTGTATAGCATTTACAAATTATGATGGAGATCACTTACCACCAACATATTTATTTAGTTGGGTTGGTTGGGATAACTTTGCTAATTTGTTTGGTGGACAAATAGTGTCTAATTTCTCTTATGCTTTCCAAAAAAGTATTTGGTGGACATTTGTTTGGGCATTTTTTGCTACATTTACCAACTATATTGGTGGAATTTTATTAGCTTTATTAATTAATAATAAACGTACAAGAGTTAAAAAATTATGGCGTACGTTATTTGTTATTACAATTGCAGTACCTCAATTTGTTACTTTAATGCTTATTCGTTATTTCTTAAATAATAATGGAATTATGAATACTATCTTAAATCAAATAGGTTTAATTTCTTGGCTTAAATCAATTGGAGCAATTACAACTTCATATTTACCATTCTTAAGTGATCCAAATTGGATTAAAGTGATGGTTATTATTATCAATATGTGGGTTGGTTTCCCTTATTTGATGCTTATTGCTACAGGAATATTAATGAATATACCTAATGATTTATATGAATCTGCAAAGATTGATGGTGCTGGTAAATTCAAGATGTTCTCAAAAATTACTATGCCGTATATGTTATTTGTTACTGGTCCTTATTTGATTTCTCAATTTACTAGTAACTTCAATAACTTTAACGTTATTTATTTATTAACAAGTGGATATTCAACTACTGATATTAAATTAGGATCTGTTAGTTGTAGTGAAGCTGATTTACTTGTTACTTGGTTATTTAAATTAACTACTGAAGATTATGATTATAAGATGGCTAGTGTCATTGGTATTATGATTTTCGTAGTTAGTGCTACATTTACTCTTATTGCTTTTGGAATTATCAACAACAAGAATAAGGAAGAGAGGTTCCAATAATATGTCAAGACATACTAAATTAGTTATTGGTGATGTAATTCGTCATTTATTCCTTATTGTCCTTGTATTTGTTTGGCTATTTCCAATTGCTTGGTTAATATTCTCAAGTTTTGATGTGGGACCAGGTTTAACTTATACTCAACTTTGGCCAACTACTTGGACACTTGATAATTACTATAAGATGTTATTTACATCTAATAGTGTTATTAATTTCCCAAGATGGTTCCTTAATACATTAATAGTTGCTGTTTGTACTTGTTTAATTTCTACGATTTTCATTCTTGGAGTCTCATATGCAATGAGTAAAACAAGATTTGCTTCTCGTAGATTACTTATGAATTTATCAATGATTCTTGGTTTATTCCCAGGTTTCTTATCGATGATTTGTATTTATTTTATTTTAAAGACTTTAAATATCAGCGGTTCATTAATTGCTTTAATTATGGTCTATAGTGGATCAAGTGGAATGGGTTATTTAATTGCTAAAGGTTTCTTTGACACTATTCCTAATTCCTTAGTTGAAGCTGCAAAAGTTGATGGAGCTAGTCAAGCTCATATCTTCTTTAAGATTGTTATCCCACTAAGTAAACCTATTATTGTTTATACAATTATTACAAGTTTCTTAGGCCCATGGTGTGATTTCGTCTTTGCAAAAGTTATATTAACTGCTGGTTATGTTGATGGATATACAGTTGCAATTGGTCTATATCAAATGCTTGATAAGATGTTATTAAATACTTACTTTACACAATTCTGTGCAGGTAGTGTTGTCGTTGCAATTCCTATTTCTATCTTATTTATTATTACACAAAAATTCTATGTTGAAGGTATTACCGGAGGCAGTGTTAAAGGTTAATTATGTTTAAACAAAAAGCAAGAATGTCTAAGCGTTTACTCGCAGGTTTAATTGATTGGAGTATGTGTTTACTTCTTGCTTTTGGTTTATTCTTTTATCCTGCTAATGCAATATTTTCAAAAGTTTTTCACGCTGATGAACTAAAAGCTGATAATTATAATTTAATGCTTGAATATAAGATTATTTATATTGATGAAAATGGGGAATATCAATATACAGAAGCGGGGAAAGATGAGAGTAATGAAGTTTATGAAGCTTATCATAATGATGAAAAATATAAGAGTTTAAAGAATACTGAATATCTTTTAACTCTTACTGAATTAGGTTCATCTTTAATAGTTAGTGAGACTTTATTATTTCTTATAATGCCATTAATTTTAAGAAATGGCCAAACTATTGGTAAGAAAATAAATAGAATTATTCTTACTGATGATTGTTATATTAAAGTTAAGTTCTTAAATGTTTTCTTAAGATATTTAACTATTCTTTTTATAGAGAGCATTGCTTCTTTATTTACATATGGGGTTCCTTTAATTCTTACATTTATTATTATGTGTATCACTAAAGATCATCGAACAGTTCATGATTATTTAAGTGCTACTAGAGTAATTGAAAAGGGAATGACAGTATTTTTAAACCCTGCAGATAGATTAGAGTTTGATGAAAGTAATGCAATCAATGAAGTTGATTTAACTAAATAGGGGGTAATTATGAACGATTCACCATTAATGAAAGCTAATACATATCTAGAATTATCTTTAACAGAATGTGGAAAAGAGCAATGTATTCCAGATAAGAACTTTTCATTTTCAGTAAAGAATTATCATTTATTCCACTATATAGTTAGTGGTCAAGGAACTTTTGTTTTGAATAATGTTGAATACCAATTAAGAGAAGGGATGATGTTTTATATTCCACCTCATTGTCAACCTGTTTATTATCCAAATCATGAGAATCCTTGGACATATATTTGGCTTGGTGTAAATGGAAGTAACGCTAATTCATATTTAGATTTAATTAATTGTAATATTAAAAACCCAATTATTATTGATAAAGAAAAAGTATTACATCCATATTTTGAAAAAATCTATAGCAATTACCGTCTCAATGGATTTTTAGATATCAAATGTTTAGGTTTAGCTTATGAAATGTTCTCCGAACTATTTCATATTAAAGAGAAAAAACACGATATCAAAAAGATCAGTTCAAAAGAGAGTTATATAAAAGTTGCTAAAGAATATATTCTTAATAACTTTGAGTTTGATATTTCCATTGATGATATAGCTAAAAACGTTGGAGTAACATCTAATTATTTAGCAAATATTTTTACTGAAATCGAAAAGAAATCACCAAAGAGATATCTTACTGAAACAAGAATGAATAAAGCAATTCTTTTATTAGAATCTAATAGATATAAGATTAAAGAAGTTGGAGAGATGGTTGGTTATAAAAATCAATTACATTTCTCAAGTGAATTTAAAAAATTCTATGGCATATCTCCTTTGAAATATGCTGATAATTATAAAAATGTAGATGTTAATAATGGAGGAAATAATAATGAATAAAATATTAAAAAAACTAAATGGTTTTCTATTTTTGCCAGCTTTATTGCTTGCTATGAATTCATGTGGTAGTAATTATGAAGATTCATATACTTGGCCTACTGATGGTTCAGTTAAGTTTAATTATGATACAAGAGAATTGACTAATAATTATGGTGATAAAAGCAATGTCGAATCATATGATTATGATAATTTATTAGTTAAAACTCCAACCAATGCCTTACGTGAAGATTTTGCGTATGGAGTTGATGCTTCAATGGTTTATAGTATTTACCAAAATGGCGGAATTTACTATAACGAAGATGGAAAAGAACAAAATATATTTGAAATTATGCATAATGATGGAGTAAATTTCATACGTTTTAGGGTATGGAATGATCCATATGATGCAAATGGAAATAGTTATGGCGGTGGAGAAAATAGTGTGGCAAATGATTTAATTATGGCTAAACAAGCTAAAGAAGCTAAATTAAATGTTATGCTTGATTTCCACTATAGTGATTTTTGGGCTGATCCAGATACACAATATATTCCTAAAGCTTGGCAAGATTATGGTTCTACTGATTTAGAGAATGCTATAGGTACATTTACTAGTGAAACTTTACAAACATTTAAAGATGCTGGAGTTACTGTTGATGCTGTTCAAATTGGTAACGAAATCAATAACGGACTATTATTTCCTTATGGCAAATTAAATACTAGTAGTTCTACAAGTTGGGATAAAATGGCTCGTTTATTATCTCAAGGTATTGATGCTACAAAAAGTGTATTTCCTCATTGTTATACAGTAATTCATTTAGCAGAGGGTGGACAAAAGCAAACTTTTGAAACATTTTTTACTGAAATGGATAAAAGAGAATTAGATTACGATATTATTGGTGCTTCATATTATCCTTATTGGCATGGAACATTAGATAATTTACAAACTAATTTAAATAATGTAACTGCCATTACTGGAAAACCAGTAATGATTATGGAAACTGCTTGGGGATTTACAACTGAACAAAACGATAATTGTTCAAATATATATGATTCTACTTTGGAAGAAGCTGGAGGTTATTTAACTTCAGTTCAAGCTCAAGCAACATGTATTAGTGATATTTGTGATGTTTTAAGTCAAGTACCAAATAATATGGGTTTAGGGATTTTCTATTGGGATGCGGACTGGATTCCTACAACTAATGCCGGATGGGCAACAAAACAAGGACAATCATATAATGATTATGGAGATGATGACCATGCTTCTTTATATAGTGATGGTTTATCAAGTTGGTCTAATCAAGCTTTATTCTCTTATACAGGTAAAGCTTTACCTTCTTTAGCAACATATAAATATATTAAAGAAGGTGGACATTCGGAAGAAGAAGTTGGTAAAGATGTTAAAAGTGATACTGTAGAAATTATATTAAATCTAGGTAACAACGAAACATTACCAACTACTTATCAAGTTATTACAAATTATGATGCATTAAGAGAATATGAAATAGTTTGGGATGAAGAAGAAGTAAAACAACTTGATAGAGCAGGAAAATATGTTGTTCATGGAGTTGTTAATGGTGTTAGTGTCACCGCTAATGTAACTTGTGAATTAAATTATGCTAATGATCCTTCTTATGAGAATCAAACTAGTACAACACTTGGTTCACCTTGGAATGTAATCAGTGGTTCTGAAAATATTAAAGTAGATTTAAAATCGAATGGTAGAACAGGAACTAATGATTTAAATTATTATCATAGTGGTTCTTCATATGGATTTGAAGTTTCTCAAACCATTACTAACGTTAATAAAGGAACTTACAATTTAAGAACTTATGTTGAAGGTACTGCAAATACAAATAGTTTAATAGTTTATTGCAAATATGGTGATGAAACTAAAACTTTTGATTTATCAGACAAATTAAATGGATGGAGTGCTGATAAATCAGTTGCTTTTAAAGAAGCAAAAATAACAGATATTATTATTCCAACAGATGGATATGAAGTTACTATCGGAGTCATTGTTGCTGGAGCAGAGAGCGAATCATGGGGTCATATTGATGATTGGTCTTTTGCTGAACAGTTTTAGGAGATAGATATGGAAAATACATTTGTAGTAAATATTATTCATCGTCCAGAGCTTTCTCCAGAATATGCTGAAAAAGTAAATGGACGTGGAAAGAAATCTGGAGTTGGAGCAAAAAGTTTAAATGATGAATCATTAGAAATCTTTAAAACTCAACAAAGATTAGCTCATGAAAATGGTTTAAAAACTACAATCCAGATAACATATGCTTCACTTTTTAGCGATGATATTATAAGAATTGCAAAAGAAGATCATGAAAAATATGGTGATGAAATTGCTGTTAGTTTACTTGGTTTACCTTGTAAAGAATTTAAAGAAAAATATAAAACAAAAGATTTTTGTATTTGGATGTTTTCTTTAGAAGATAAAAAAAGAATAATTGACGATGTATTTGGGATGTTTTTTGAAAAATTTGGATTTTATCCAGAATCTACTGGTTCATATTTTCTTGATGCTGCTTGTTTGAATTATATTCATGAAAAATATCCAACTGTTAAATGTGCAATTGCAACATGTTGGGAAGAAGGACCAAAAGCATATCATACATGTAATAATTCATGGTATACATTCCTTGATGGAGGACCATGGGCTACTTGGATTCCTTCAAAAGTTAATTCAAATTGTCCAGCAGTTGATCAAAAAGATGATTGTGGGATTGTTTGTATTCCTCACCTATCTAGAGATTTAATTGCTTGTTTTGATGGAAATGGTAGTAATTTTGGGACTCATCCACAAAACGTTATTCGAGGTATGATTTATAATAAAGATGGTGATTTACCATACTTATATAATCTAGTTGATGAATATAGAAATTTAGCAAAATATAACAATGGTTTAAGTTATAACATGATGTTTGTAGGACCTGGTTGGATGAATAAGGCAGGTCGTTGGGAAGCTCCATATGAACTACTTTATAAGTCATATAAAAATGGTATGGAATATTATGGAAAACTTAAAAAAGAAGGTAAGTTAATTGATATGACTATGTCTGAATGGGCTACATATTATCGTGCTCATAAGACTTATAAAGAACCTGAATGTGCCTTATGGAAAGATATTTTATATGGTTCAAGTAAAGAATATTTCTGGTATTTAGATCCATATCTAAGAACATGTTTAGACTTTAATCAAGGTGGTGCAATGATTGATTTAAGACCATACGTTGCTAAACTTGATTGGAAAGTTGGTATTGGAACAGATCATATTTATGATGCTAGCTATCCATATTTAATCCAAGCAAATTATAGAGCCGGATATTTTACTCACTATGCCGGAGCAGGTACTGTAAAATCTTGTAAAGTTACCTATGGAACTGAAGAAGTTGATTTATGTCTTGAAAGATGTAGAGCAACCTATTCAAAAGATGGTTTAGATACTATTGTTACAAGTGATATCGTTGATATTGATTTCAGTGATTTTACATTAAAAGTTCAATCTATATTTAGATTTAAATATGGAACTGGTGAAATATTAATTACTAGAAATATTATGAATGATATCGGTGATAAAAAAGTTACCTTCGATGAATATTTTACAGGTGCATTTGGTACTACTGAATATCAAAGCGATATGAGCAAGATTAAATTACAAATTGAAAACAAAATTGAAAGTAAAAATGTTGATTTTGCCTACAAATGCCGTATCGTTTCGTTAAAAGATGCAAAAGTAGTAAGAGCTATTATACCTGACGTTAATACAATTATTGAGATGAGTGGAGATAATGATTTAGGAGAATTTGAAGAAGGACATGCCTTCTCACCTTCATATCGTTTATCCTTAAAAAAGACTTTATCTAAAGGAGGTTTGACAACATGTCTCAAGCTAAAAAAGGAAGATTAAATTATCGTTGTCCACAATGTTTTAATCGTGATATCGATATGGATTTATTCTTTGATGAAGATAAAAAAGAATATTATTGTTTAAGATGTTGTTTTCATGGAACTGAAGAAGAAGTTTTAGCTCAAAATGAACAATGTAAACATAAATATCATGATATGGAACAAAGAGTTGATAGTTTTAATAAAGATGATGAACCAATTAAAACTCACAAAATTAAGAAGGGAGAAATGTAATGATTCTTGGAATTGATGTTTCTTCTTATTTTGAAGAGATTGCTGCAGGTGCAAAATATTATCGTGGAGATAAAGAAGTAGATTTCTTTAACGAATTTAAGAATAATGGAGTTGATTATATCCGTATTAGATTATGGGTTGATCCATATTCAAATGATGGTAAACATTCTCCTTATTTAGGTGGTACAAATGATTTAGATTCGTTTATTAATCTATCTAGAATTGCAACTGCACATGGATTTAAGGTACTTTTAGATATTCACTATAGTGATTTTTGGTGTGATCCATCAAAGCAAACTTTACCTAAATCTTGGGCAAATAAGAACAATAAAGAACTAAATGAAGCAGTTTATAAATATACTAAAAAAGTATTAGAGACTGCAAAAGAAAATAATATTGATATAACTTTAATCCAAATTGGTAATGAAATAACAAATGGTATGTTATGGCCAAATGGAAGATTAATTGATCAAAAAGATGGAACAAGAACTAATTATGAAACCGTTTGTGGATTCTTAAATAGTGGTATTAAAGCTGTTAAAGAAGTATCTCCAAACAGCAAAATAATTATTCATTTAGAGAAGTCATTTGATAATAAAATTTATAATGAATATTGTGAAAACCTTGTCAAATACCATGTGGATTATGATATTTTAGGTGTTTCATATTATCCATATTGGCATCATAATTTTAAAGATTTATTTGTTAATTTAGATGATATTAAAGCTAAATTTCATAAACCAATTATGATAGTTGAAACTGGTTATGCATTTACTTTAGAAAGTTATTTTAAGAAAACAAATAAAGATAGTGAAAAGATGTTAATTGATGAGAGATTCTTATCTCAAATGGAAACTAAATTAGAATATCCATTATCAGTAGAAGGTCAAAAAGATTTTATTAAAGAATTAATTAGTTTATCTAAGAAACATTCTATTGAAGGAATCTTTTATTGGGAACCATGTTGGTTACCATTAGAAGGTATATGTTGGAGTAGTGAAGCAGGACTTACTTATATTCATGAAGAGCAAAAAACAACTCGTAATGAATGGGCAAATCAATGCTTGTTTGATTATGAAGGTAAAATGTTACCAGCATTTGATGAATTTAGGAATAAATAAGGAGGAACAAATTTATGGCTGGATTAAGATTAGAACATATTTATAAGGTATATCCAAATGGAACAAAAGCTGTTAGTGATTTCACAATGGATATTAAAGACAACGAATTAATAGTTTTCGTTGGACCTTCTGGTTGTGGTAAATCAACAACTTTAAGAATGATTGCAGGACTTGAAGATATTAGTGCAGGAGAACTTTATATTGGTGATAAAATTGTCAATGATGTAGAACCAAAAGATAGAGATATCGCAATGGTTTTCCAAAATTATGCATTATATCCACATATGACTGTTTATGAAAATATGGCATTTGGTTTAAGATTAAGGCATACTTCCAATGCTGAAATTCATGAAAGAGTATTATGGGCTGCTAATATATTAGGATTAACTGAATATCTTGATAGAACACCAAAAGCAATGAGTGGTGGTCAAAGACAAAGAGTTGCTTTAGGAAGAGCTATTTTAAGACATCCTAAAGTTATGTTACTTGATGAACCATTAAGTAACCTTGATGCTAAATTAAGATCACAAATGCGTAGTGAAATTGCAAAATTACATAAACAATTAAAAACTACATTTATTTATGTTACTCATGATCAAGTTGAAGCTATGACTCTTGGTACAAGAGTTGTTGTTATGAAACTTGGTAGAATTCAACAAATTGGTACTCCTAAAGATTTATATGATTATCCAGACAACAAATTCGTTGCAGGATTCTTAGGAACTCCACAAATGAATTTCTTTGAAGGAACATTGCTTGAAAAAGGAAAAGAAGTTGAAGTCAAATTTAAAGATTCAAAAAATACAATTAATATTCCAAACGAAGATTTAGCTAAACTTGATCCTGTATATTTAGATGGTAAACATAAGGTTTATTTAGGTATTCGTTGTGAAAATGTTTCTGTTAGTAAAGACAATAAAACAGGATTAGATTTTAAGATTTCACACTTTGAAGAATTAGGAAACGAAACTTTAATTTACGGAGATTTAAATTTAAATTCTGATTCAATTACTGAATCAAAATCTTCTTGTATTGTAAAAGCATTAAATAGTAATGGCTTAAAAGAAGGAGACGTTATTAAGATTAATATGGATGTTTCTCATATACATTTATTTGATAAAGAAACCGAAGTAACAATTTTACCACGTGTTCCAAAATATAATTCCTACGTTTCCAAAGTTAGTAAGGGTGAATTAAGTTTTGAAAAGGAAACTATTAAATTACCACAAGCTTTAAATTATGTTAAAGAATTTAGTGGAAACTTATATATTCCTTTAGATGCTATTGATATTTCTAGTAAAGGAAGAATTACTGGTACATTAAAAGAAATTGAAAAGATTAATGATACATTATTAGGTCATTTAAAATTAACTGATGGAAGAATAATGTTTGTTAAATTAGATAAAGAATATAAGGTTGGAGAAAAAGTAAAATTTAATGTTTTACTTGATAAGATTTCATTAATGGATAATGGCAAAGATATTATCAATAAGATAGGTGATTATGATAAGTTTACAGCTCGTTTCTTAAACTACAAGACAGTAATCGACCGCACAAAAGATAGTGTTTTTGAAAAAGATCATGAAAAACGTATTCAAGAAGTTAATAGTAAATATGAAAAACTTACTAAAGAAGAAAATGATAAATATGTTATTAATTTAGCTCTTGCTCAAAAGACTGATACTTCAAAAATTAAAGAGAAAAATAAGAGTGAAGTAGTTAAAAAAGACGCACAATTAAAAGAAGCTTTAAAAGTAGCAAAAGAAAAATATCAAAAGAATAAAGTAAGTTACTCAAATGAACATAAAGTTCTTTTAAAGAAAGCGAACGATGAAATTGATACTATCTATGGAGCACGTAGAAAAGAAGAAGATTCATCTTATAAAGAATTCTTAAAGATTAATCGTGATAGTGATGCTAAGAGTAGACGTAGACAAGATCATATCGAATTCAATGAAACTTTCTCTAAAGAAAAAGAAAATGATTTAAATTTAAAAATCAGTGCAGAGAATTTACGTTATGATACATTTGTAAACGCTAATAAAGCTGAATTTAAACGTAGCAAAGTAACATTAAAAGACGAAAATAAAGCCTTTAAGAAAGCTTGCTATGAAGCTGAAAATCCAGTTAAAGTAGTGGAAGCAAAACATAAAAAAGATTTAGCAAACTTTAAGAAAGAAAAGGCAATAGATGAAAAGAAAGCTGGTTTAATCTATTTCTTCAATATTAATGGAACATTTATTGAATCAACCGATATTATTTCAAATAAATTGAATCAAGGTTTAGGAACCAAAGTATTTACAAAAGAATTCTTAGTAGAATTCCCACATGATTCTTATAAACTTGGTAAATCTGGATTTGGAATTAAAGTTGAAGAGAATTTAGATTTTGGTGATTTTATTGCTGTTAAATGTTCTTATGTAGACGTTTTAAAAACTAAAAAATATGTATATTTAAAATCAGAAAAAGAGATGAAAGTTGGCGAAACTGTATTTATCAGTTTTGATATTGTTAAATCTCATATTACTGAAATTGGTATGGATATTAAACTTTATTAATTAAAACAAATAAAAGACAACAAAAAAAGCTTCGGACCTTACCGAAGCTTTTATTTTGTTTATTTAATATTGAGTCAGATTAATAACGGTTACTGCCGCCACCAAATCCATGGTTTTGTCTACCGCTTCCATCACGACTTGATGAACCTGAACGATCAGAGCGATATCCGCCTCTAGAACTTCCGCCACGTGAAGAATATCCACCTTCTGAATATCCGCCACGGCTTCCACCAGAGTATCCACCACGACTTCCGCCGGAGTATCCACCTCTTCCGCCACGATTTCCACCGCGGGAGAATCCGCCTCTTCTTGAACCACCATTTGATGGTTTCTTTTCGCTTAATTCAACAGCAACTTCTCTTTCACCAACTTTAATACCATTCATTTTCTCCATTACGACATCGACTTTGTCTTTTGGTAATTCGAAGAAACTGAATTTATCTTTAACATAAGAATCACTGAAGTCAGTATCATTTACGCCTTCACAATTCTTCATAATTAACTCTTTTAATGATTCAGAGTTAACTCCATCAAAACTTCCTACATTAATAAAGAATCTTTGAGTATTTGGATTTTCTCCATGTTCTCTTGGTCCTCTACTACCAGCTGAAGCAGTGCCTGCTTTTGCTAACATAGCTTCATCTTCTACTAATTTTCTAAGTAAAGCAGCTTCAATTTTTGCATCATCAGCTTCGACTCCTGCATCCTTTAAGCTTGCTTTATAGGTGATAATAGCTTCGCTATATTCATCTAAATTAGCCTTTTCAATAATCTTTGTAATCTCGTCTAAAATTTTTGTATCCATATTTATAGATCCTTTCTTTATCTCTTGGATAATGTTGTGTGCCTATATAGTTATTTATCACTGGTCGTAAGGTCGAAAATCGCGTCATTGATCTATAAATAGATAGTTATCAGTCCTACTGATATTTCGCACTTGAAAGAGTATATCATTATTGATTTTAAAAAGACAACAAGATTTTAAAAAACTTCATAAATTCCCTAATATAAATATTGAAAATTTAGACTTATTATCATAATATAATAAAGCACGCGCCCATAGCTCAATTGGATAGAGCGTTTGGCTACGGACCAAAAGGTTACGGGTTCGACTCCTGTTGGGCGCGCCATTATGAAACAATTGCCTTGATAGTAAATATCAAGGTTTTTTTATTTCTTTTTCTTTTTTCACAAGTAAAAAGAAGTTGGATATAAAAACTTAGAACTTTATAATGTTGATAGTGAAATACATGCATTTAGACTCTTCTTGTTCATATACCTGTCTAGCTTATATGCTCGAACTTTTAGGCTTTGATACAGAAGATTATAAGATTGCTCTACAAATGAATCTTCCTTACTTTATCGATTATGATGAAGAATCAGATATATACTCCTCTGGTTTTATGCTTCAAAGTGCGAAATGGTTCAACCAGTTCTTAATTCCTCGTGGATATTTGTTTTCTGAGAAAATTAAGGCTAAAAGCGAAGTCTTGAAGTTCTTAACTCCAGGAATGATGATAGGTTTACTTAATCCTAATAATTCAAAACACGCTATAGTATTTAATGGATTTAACAATTCTCTATTCTTTTTTTAACCCTAAACATCCTCAATCGAGTGAGCAAACGGAAATAACGCTTACTAAAGATGAATTGCTAGATAGATTAGCTGATGTTGTTGTTTGTGGGCAAATAAAGAAAACTGATAATTCTATAAACAAAATACCTACTATAAATTCATATAATATCTGGTTGCAGTACAAAAAGGCTTTTGAGATATTTTTAAATGAGTCACATTTTCATAAAGAGTTATTAGACAAGAGAGATTCCCTATTTAGACCGCTTTTAATAGATTCATTAGAGATGATGAGGCTTCTTAAACAAGATGATTTAGTTAATAAGCTTAAAAAATTACAGAGTGATTATGTATCTATATTAAGGAATAAAGATGAAACTTCAAATATTAGACTTAATTCTTCTGATTATTTAAGTTGTCTTAATGAAATCATTGATTTATCTATCTTTAATCAAAGTAATTTTTATGAACCTTGAAAACGATATTTTTATATCTATATTATATTTAATACACAATTTGAAATGTATCACTTTCTTTGAAATAATCTTGGTTAAAGAAATTGGCTTTCTTTTTTTAATTAATTCTTATTAATTGGATATTTAAGTCGAATATAAGAATTAAAAATCATAACCTAAAAAATGTTCTGCTCATAGTAAAAAGCGAACTGATTAATAGGAAAAACATGGATAAATGTTAATGAATATTATATTAGAATTTTTTTAGGACAACAAAATAATTTTTGTAGGAATGTTTAGTTGTTTAATGTCAAACAATATGAAACAAAATTACGAATTTAAGAAATATATTTAAAAATGATATACTGTAAAGGCAAAAATGGGGGTGTTTTAAAAATGAATATAAATAAAATATGTTTATTTAGTTTATTTAGTCTTGTTTTGTGTTGCTGTTTTGTAGATAGTTCTTCTAAAAGACAAGAGGAAGGATTTTTGTCATCCAGCATTGTCTCAACAGATGAATCATTGGTAACAAATAAATTAATTATTGGAGAAGATGAATTTGTGTTTAATGATAGCAAAAGAAATGAGTACAAATATGATGCTTTTGTAAAGGAAAAGATTATTGAAAAATCTAATGTAAATGGTTTAAGTAGAAGCGGAACACCTACTAGTTATATTTCTTTTAATTGCGATAACGCTTTTAGTGTAACAAGCATACAATCTTATTATGATTATCAAGATGAGTGGTTTCATCAAAACAACAATTGCACAAATACATTACCTAACCAAAGCAACTCTAAGCAAACAAAGTATTTTGTAAATAACCCTTTAAGCAATCCTTATGATTCTCTCGCTTATTTAAATTTAACATTTAGAAGAACAGATGGAACTAATACCATAGAAGATTATTTTATGGGAACGTCTTTTTTAGTTGCTCCTGGAGTGCTTCTAACGGCGGCTCATTGTGTTTATTCAAATGGAGATTTTGGAGGAAGCGACATTACACAAGGGTTTGCTTCTCATATCTTTGTTAACCCAAAGCGTAATGGCTCTGAAATTGTAAGTGAAAGATTTGAAATTACTAAGTGTGTTATACCTTATGAATGGTATGTAAACAAAAACTGGAGCTATGATTGGGCCTTATTATACTTTGAAGATTCAATTAATAGTGGTTTAACATCTTATAGATATCTTTCAGAATATAACGATAATACTATAACAAGTAATTCAGTAAACGTTATTGGCAATCAAATAGGTGATAACGGTTTGATGTCTGTTACTACTTGCGGAAATATTTCTAAACCGAATGCTCATAGTTTGAGGTATTCAGCTAATACAGCCAGCGGTAATAGTGGTTCACCTGTTTTTTCTTTAATAAATAATAAGTTATATATTATAGGTATCCATTCAAATAGAACTAAAAATTTATTTGTAAATTATTCAGAATGCGTTAGATTAAGAAATGTTATGTTTTATTTAGCTTCGACATTATAAGGGGATTTTTATGAAATTTTTAAATAAGATGTTTTTACTATTTTCTATAATGGTACTTGTTGTATCTTGTGGAAACGAAAATGGAAATGCAAAAATACCATGTGATATATTGATGGGTTATGGAACCGTTTATAAAAACGATAAAGAATATTTAAAAGGAAATTTTGAATATTTTAATTCTACAAGTTCTAGTGATTTTTCTTTTTCTTCATATGGATATATTGATATGTATTATCCTTTGTCAGCTATTGAGATATTAACGGCGGATGGAAAAGATGAGGAAATGATTGATAGTAACGTTGATATTAATTCACTTTCCAATCTTCTTATGTTTGTTAATATTTTTTATAGTGATACTAATCACGAGGGAAAACTTCCAAGCAGTGAGGATACAAGTTCTGAAGTTTGGATTCATCGTGTAATTATACTTGATGAGAGTTATAGAAGAGCTTATTTCAATGTAGAATCGGTATCAAATGATTCTTACAAAGACTATATTGATGCTTATTTTGAGGAATAAATATAACATTTAAAAAATAATTTGCTTTTTGTGCAATTTAAACTAAAAAAGATGAAGGCATAAAAAAATTTGGAACACTTCTTTAAATTATGGTAGTTATTATAAATTTATAGCTAAAAATATGTCTTTTTGTATAAATATTGTTTTTATAAGTAATTAATATTTTATTTGCATATTAATAAGTGTCTTTTTTATATAAAAATATACGTTATCCTACTATAATATATATAGATAAACAGGAGTCATATAATATGAAAAAAGATAATTGTCCTTATTGCTATAAAGGAGAGAGTTTAGCTAAGTTTGGTTATTTAGCTTTTGAAACCGAATATTCTTTTGTAATTGTATTTAAAGATCAATCTCATAAAGGAAGAATGGTTGTAGCATATAAAAAAGATCATGTTGGAGAACTAAAAGATTTATCTATTGAAGAGAGAAATGGATTTATGAATGATGTAGTTAATGTAGCTAAAGCAATAGATAAAGCATATCATCCAGATAGAATTAATTATGGAGCATATGGAGATACACTTGGTCATCTACATTTTCATTTAGTGCCTAAATATAAAGATGGTTTTGAATGGAATGGAACTTTTGCTATGAATACTGGTAATTTAGTTAGCGAAGAAGAATGTAAAAAAGTTGCTAAAAAGATTAAAGACAATTTTATTGAATAGTAGATTTTATATAAATATGTAAAGTATGTTTATATTTATTTGCTATATCTTAGTATGATATTATATTAAAAGCGTTTTAAAACGCTATTAAAGGATTAATATGGAAAATGTTTTAGAGTTAGAAAATGTTGGAAAAAAATATGCCACATTTGAATTAAAGAATGTTTCTTTTTCATTAGAAAAAGGTTCGATAATGGGCTTTATTGGAAGAAATGGTAGTGGTAAATCTACTACTTTAAAAGCCATTATGAACTTAATTCCTTTTACTGGTTCAGTAAAAATGAATGGTGAAGAATTTGCTAAGAATGAAGAAGAAAATAAACAAAATATTGCATTTATTCTTGGTGGAGTAAATGTATATCAATTTGTAAGCGTTAAAAGCTTAGCTAAAGTTACTAGTAAATTTTATAAACACTGGGAACAAGATACATTTAATAAATATATTTCTTTATTTAATATTGATGTGAATAAAAAGATTAAAGAATTATCCCAAGGTATGAAAGTTAAATTAAATTTAGCATTAGCTTTATCCCATCAAGCTAAAGTATTGCTTTTAGATGAACCTACAAGTGGACTTGATCCTGTTTCAAGAGATGAGATATTACAAATATTCTTAGATTTAGTACATGATGAAGAAATTTCTATTTTATTCTCTACACAAATAGTAAGTGATTTAGAAAGATGTGCTGACTATATTACTTATATTCGTAATGGTCAAATAATGGATAGTGCCTTAATTAAAGATTTTGTTAGTAAATATTTGTTAGTTAAAGGTGATGCTAAAAAATTATCAACTATAAATGAAGGTAAAATAATTGGTAAAAGAATTGTTAGAGATAGTTTTGAAGGCTTAATTCGTATTGGAGATGCTGGTGAATTTAAAGATTTTGATTGCAAAAATCCTGATATTGAAGATGTTATGATTTTCAATGAAAGAGAGGCATTATAATGAAAAACTTATTATATAAAGAATGGAAATTATCAATGACTCCACAATCATGGATTTTCTTAATTTTTGCTGCCATGGTTTTTATTCCTGATTATCCTCTTGTTATTCCTGTAGTTTTTGTATTATCTGCAATTCCTACTTTAATTGCTTTTTCAAAAGAAGCAAATGATATTTTATTTACTGCTTCTTTACCTATTAGAAGAAATGATGTAGTTAAAAGTAAGATAACTTTTATTCTTAGTTATGAATTATTATTCTTACTTCTTGTAATCATATGTTTAGTTCCATCTGGAATTTTATATGCCACAAAATCTTTAAATGTAGATCCTGAAGGAAATCCAATATATGGAAATAGTGCAGGAATGGATGCTAATATTGCTCTTGTTGGTATTTATTTACTTATATATGCTATACATAATATTATTTTCTTCCCATGGTTTTATAAACATCCAGATAAATTTACTGTTCCATTCTTTACTGCTTTTATAGTTGCTTCAGTATTAGGATGTTTAATTTATTTTACTCTTGGATTTATTCCTGCTACTGCGACAATATTTGATGCTTTAACTTCTACAAATTGGTATTACCAATTAATATTCACTGCAGGATGTACTTTAATATTTGTTTTATTAACTATTTTAACTTATAAATTATCTATTAAACATTTTTCTAAAGTAGATATTTAGTAGAAATCATATTCGAATTTTTAGAGTATAATATCTTTACGCCCTAATAGCGCAACTGGATAGAGTACTTGACTTCGAATCAAGGGGTTGTGGGTTCAAGTCCTACTTAGGGCGCCACATTTAAAATATGGAAAAAGAAAAGAATAAAGAAGAAAAAAAGAAAAGTAATTATACTTATAAAAATCACTACAAAACTGGTGAAGATATTGATATGCTTCATGAAAAGAATAAAAGAAGTAGTGATTTTGATTGTTCAATTTGTGATATTCATGAAGATGGAGCCTAATAATGTCTTACAAAGTTATTGATATAAATAAGTATTATAGAAAAGATTCTTTTTTACGTTTTAGTACACAAAATATGTGTTCTTTTGCTATGTCTGGAAGAATTGATGTAACTAACCTAGTAAATTATAGTAAAGAAAAAGGTACTAAATTTTACATAAATTTTTTATATTTAATTGGTAAAGTTATTAATTCTAGAGATGATTATAAACTATGGTATTTTTATAAAGAGAAAAAACTTGTTTGTTATGATCATGTAAATGTAACTCATTATGTTTTTCACGATGATAAAGAAAACTGCACTCCAGTTCACACTGAATATAATGAAGATTACAATGTGTTTTATAACAATGTTAGTAGAGACATTGAACTTGCAAAAGAATATAAATATAGAGATAAAAAAGACATAGATTTAGATACTTATTTCGATGCTTCATATATGCCTTGGTTTTCTTATGATGCATTCTCACTTGAATTACCTGACGGTTATTTATATTTTTTGCCAATCATTAATTGGGGAAAATATCGTTTAGAAAACAATAAAATAATGCTACCAATATCAATTAGATTAAACCATGCTGCTGCTGATGGGTATTTAGCTAGTAAGTTCTTTTTATTACTCCAAGAAGAAGTAAATAATTTTAAGTATTAAAGTATTTCCTTTTGTTAATTTTTAGTTTTATAATAATAAAGATACAAAGACTATATGTCCTAATTTAGGAGTGACACATATACGAGTATTAAAACGAGTAAACTTCGTTAAAAGTTATAAGAACAAAATAGGGTGGCACCACGATAAAATCGTCCCTTGTGATATTCACAAGGTTTTTATTTACTTAAAAACCATAGGAGATAAATATGGAAAGAATAAGAATTAATGAATTAGTTATTGATAAACCAGCTAAAATTGCAGGTTGTATTGATATCTTAAGAAATACCAAATATATGGTATTTGTAATTTTAAAAGATTTAACAGGAGTTATTCAAGTTTCAATTGATAAAGGTACTCAACCTACATTAACTGAAGAAATTTTAAAAGCAACTCCAGGTTCATTTATTAGTGTTTGGGGTGTTGAAAAAGAAAATCCACACGTTAAATTAGGGGGAAAAGAGTTTATTCCTTCTAAAATAGTAGTAGAAAGTGTTGCCAATGAATTACCAGTAGATGCTAATTCTTTTATTGATCAAAGAATTGACTATCGTTGGGTTGATTTAAGAACTGATAAAAACACTTTAATTTTTGAAGTTCAAACTTTACTTGTTAATAAGATGAGAGAATATCTTTTACAAAAAGATTTCTTAGAGATTCATACTCCAAAAATTATTGGAGCTGCAAGTGAAAGTGGTTCTGAAGTATTTGAATTAAAATACTTTGATAAAAAAGCTTATTTAGCTCAATCTCCACAATTCTATAAACAAATGGCTATGGCAGCTGGATTTGATAGAATTTTTGAAACAGGGCCTGTTTTTAGAGCTGAAAAATCATATTCAAATAAACATACAACTGAATTTACTGGTTTTGATGTTGAATTCTCTTATATTGATAATATGTATGATGTTATGCATTTAGAAGAAGAATTATTAACCTATGCTTTAAAAGCAGTTAAAGAAAAGTATGGAAATAAGATTAAAGAATTATATGGAAAAGAAGTAGTTGTTCCAACTTGCCCATTTCCAGTTATGAAATTACCTGATGTTTATAAAGAACTTGAAAAACGTTATGGAATGAAATTTCCAGATGCTGTAAAAGGTGATTTAGTTACTGAAGCTGAAAGAAAAGTAGAAGATTTAAGTAAAGAGATGTTTAATAGTGAATTCTTATTTATAACTGATTATGATGCTTCGCAACGTGCTTTTTATCATATGAGAGATAAAAATGGCGTTCCACAAGGCTATGATCTTATTTGGAGAGGTTGTGAAATTACTACCGGTGCTCAAAGAGAACATCGTTATGAAATATTAAAGAAACAAGCTGAAGAAAAAGGCTTAGGAAAAGATGTTGAATTCTATTTAGAGTTCTTTAAATATGGAGTACCACCTCATGGTGGATTTGGTCTTGGTGTTGATAGATTAACTATGTTATTACTTGGTATAACAATTAAAGAAGCAATGTTTATCTTCCGTGGACCTCAAAGATTAAATCCTTAATATTAATTTATATAGGGAAGAAGGTAGTTTCCTTCTTCCTTATATTTATAAATAATGATTGAATTATTTAACCATTTTGCTATATAATAATTATCGCGACGGGGCGTAGCGTAGCTTGGTATCGCGTCTGCTTTGGGAGCAGAAGGCCGCTGGTTCAAATCCAGTCGCCCCGACCATTTACGAAAATTGAGTAATACTTAAAAGTATTACTTTTTTTATAAATAAATATTCATATTTATTGAAAAATAGTAAGGCCTAATGTATATTATTTATATGTTTATAGATTTTAAAAAAGACAACAAAATACTGGAACACGGCATCTTAAAACAATATACAGGATATTTATTATTTACAATTGCTATATGTTTAGTGGAAGCTATATTAATTATAGTTAATACAGTTTTACATTTAAAAGGTCAAAACAATAGTCAATTTTATTATTATCTTGTTTCATATTGTTTTTTGCTTTTATTATCAGTTGTAGCAGTTATTTTATTAGTTTCTTTTAGAAAAGAAAAAGAGAAACATCTTAAATTATTTAAGTATTTTTTAAGTATTTATTTAATTTGTGTATTAATTTGGTCAATTTATATTGGAGTTTTAGATATGTCTCCAGTATCAATAAATGATGGATCAATAATTGTATATCTAACTGTTATGATGGCTTTTTGTTGTTTTAGTTTTTTAAATCCTATTTGGTTTATATCAATATCTATTAGTTCTGTTGTTGTTTTATATTTATGCTTATATTTTATAGATGGCGTATCTTTAGGAGCTGGAACATTTTTAAATATCTTTGTATTTTTATTAGACGCAAATATTATTGCTTATAAGATGTATCATAATTGCTATAAAGAAATTACTGATACTTTAAAATTATATGAATTATCTTATGTTGATCAACTAACAAAAGCTAATAATAGAAGAGCTCTTGATGAAGCTATTGAGAAAAGAATGAAAGACAAACAAAGTTTCTATTTTATTATTCTTGATATTGATTCATTTAAGAATGTTAATGACGCATTAGGACATCAATATGGCGATGCTTATTTAATTACTTTATCTGATGTATTAAAGAGTGTATTTGGTGAACAAACATATCGTTATGGTGGAGATGAATTTACTATTATTGCAGAAAATACAACTATGGATGAAATAAGAAATAAAGCAGAGAAAGTTAATAAGTTATTAAAAGAAAAGATTGTAGGATATAATTTAGCAGTTAGTTTTTGGTGCTCATGAGACCAAAGGCGATGAAGATTTTGATGTGATTTTTAATAAAGCTGATAAAGCGCTTTATAAAAATAAAACAATTAAAGACGAATCAATTCATTTCTTTTAAAGATTTTTTGTTGTTCTTTTGTTGCTTCTATAAACCATTTTATTGTTTAGATAAGGGGAATATTTTATGATTTTAGTCGAAAACTTAACCAAAGAGTTTAAAAAACCTATTCGTGGAAAAGGGGTTTGGGGAATGTTTAAAACTCTTTTTTCACGTAAATACGAAACCAAAGTTGCTGTTGATCATATTAATTTTACAATTAATAAAGGCGATATAGTTGGATATATTGGATCTAATGGTGCTGGAAAATCAACAACTATTAAAATGATGTGTGGAATATTAAATCCTAGTAGTGGAAAAGTATTAATTGATGGAAAAGAACCATATAAAAATAGAAAAGAAGTATGTAAACATATTGGGGTTGTTTTTGGTCAAAAAACTCAGTTATGGTGGGATATTCCTTTGATAGAATCTTTTAAGGTATTAAAGGAAGTTTATTTAGTAAGTGATAATGATTATGAATAGAGAATGAAGATGCTTACGGATTTATTAGATTTAGCTTCTTTTATGAATTCACCAGTTAGGACATTATCATTGGGTCAAAGAATGAGAGCAGATTTAGCATGTGCAATGATTCATAATCCAGATATATTGTTTTTAGATGAACCTACTATTGGTCTTGATGTTTTAGTAAAAGATAAAATTAGAAAAGCTATTATTGAAATGAATAAGAAATATAATACGACGATTATATTAACTACACATGATATGGCGGATATTGAAAAACTTTGCAACAGAATAATTATTATTGATGAAGGCAAGGTTATATATGATGGAACCCAAGAGAATCTTAAATCTACATTTGGTGATTTAAGAACTATTGTTGCTACAATTGAAAAAGAAATAGTAGATATTAAATTACTAAATAATTTTAATAAAAAAGTTGCTTATAGTAGTGCAAACCATGAATTAATAGCAAAATTTGAAGCTAGTGATATAGATGCAGAAGATGTAATAAGTGAAATGTTAAAACATATTCATTGTAAGGATATTAAGATTAAATCTATTGATATCGAATATATTGCTAAAAAAGTTTATAAGAATGGAGAGGTTAAACATGAAAAGAAACAAACTAAGTAGTTTCTTTAGAAAATATACTCCATTTATTAGATCACAAATGATGAATGGTTTAGCATATAAAAGTTTTTTATATACTTGGTTTTTATCATTAATTATTTCTGCTATATGTTTTTGCTTTCTTTGGATTGGAGTTTATTCAAGTAAAGAAAATGGTGCTACTGTAAATGGTTTTTCATTAAATGAAATGTTATTTTATTATGTATTTATAACATTTACTCAAATATTAATTACTTCATCTCCTTCTCAAGATTCGATTACTACTCAAGTAATGGATGGAACGATATCTACCCAATTAATTAAGCCATTATCTTATAGATTAACTATGTTATTTATGAGTATTGGAAATTTTTTGTCAAATTATTTATTACTTATATTACCTGTATCAATATTAGGAATTATAATATTTCATTTTACAGGCATATTTATAATTAGTAATGTCCTAGATTTTATTTTACGATATGTTTTATATATATTGTTTTGTTTTATAGCATCAATTTTATATGATTCAATAAATTATTTATTTGGAATATGCTCTTTTTATACTTTAGCTGATTTTGGAATGTTTTTATTAAAACAAATTATTATTAATTTCTTAAGTGGAACTATGCTCCCTTTATCATTTTTCCCAGATATTGCAAAGAAGATATTATATTATTCTCCTTTTGCTAGTTTAGGACAAAATCCATTACTTATTTTAATGGGGAAGATGGATTACACAGGAATATTATTTAATTTTGGTTTAATTCTTTTATGGATTGTATTCTTTGAAATCATTAACAAGTTATTTTTTAATCATGCAATTAAGCATGTTACTATTCAAGGAGGTTAAGTATGTTTAGATATATAAAACTTTATTTCGTATATTTATCTCATGCGATTCAAACTCATTTGCAATATAAGACCGATGCTTTAATTGGTATATTTTCTTTTATTGTTTCTAACTTATGTTCTTTCTTAACTATTTGGATGATTGTTAATTCATTTGGAAATATGGGTGGATGGAATATGTGGGAATTAGGTTTCCTTTATGGATTTGCTATGTTACCAAAAGGATTAGATCATATTTTTACTGATAATTTATGGGCTTTTGGATTTAGAATTTTAGTTGAAGGTAAATTTGACAAATATTTAACTAAACCAGTTAATCCATTATTTTTATTAATTGCAGAAAAATTCCAACCTGAAGGTTTTGGCGAATTAATTATTGGTTTAGTATTATGCATAGTTTGTGGACTTAATGTTTCTATTGATGTTACTTTTGGAAAAATATTATTAATGATAGTGGCAATAATATTTGGAGCTTTAATTTATACAGGTATTAAGTTAATTACTGCATCTATTTCTTTTTGGACAAAAAGAAGTGGTCAAATCATGTCTACTATTTATAACATTAATGATTTTAGTAAATATCCAATTAAAATCTTTAATTTTGGTATTCAAATAGTATTTACATTCGTTATTCCTTTTGCTTTATGTGCATCTATTCCTGCTGAAGTATTATTAAAAGGAACTTGGAATCCTTACTATGTATCTTTAATAATTATAGGCGTTTCTTTGTTATTAAACGGCCTGGGTCTATTGTTATGGCATATTGGTCTTAAAAGATATGATTCAACAGGTTCTTAAAAACGTTGAAAATTACGAAATAATTAAGTAAAAATTGTCATTTTTGGTCTATTTTTTGAAAATAAATGTATTATAATAAAACTTGTGAGAATTAATAGAAAAATACTATTAGCGAGTTTAGTATTAGGGAGTTCTATTACACTTACGGTTTCAACTTTGTGTTGGTTTACAGTTCAAAATAAGGTTAACTCTGGTGTTAACGATATTATTTTGGATAATCCTTTGTCTTTGAAATTAAGATATTTTAAAGGTAATTATGTTACTAGAAGTGAAACTAAAGTAAATTTAGGATATAGATATTCTTTAAGAAGCGATAACTCAATTACTCCAGATGGTTTCTCTTATGATGAAACCTATTTTCCTTATGCAGAAGATTATAAATTAGATATAAGTTTAATTTCTCCTGGTTATGCTTTTACTTATGTTCTTGAAGTTGGAGGATGTAAAAGTGGAGGATATTTAAGCTTAGATATTACAGGTTTTAATTCTACAAGCTATGGAACATATAATTCTAATAATGTTTATTTATCTAAAGCCTTAAATGTTTATGGTACTTATACAAGTACAGTAGCTGATTTAACAACTCTTTCTAAAGGTTTTATACAAAATAGTGGTACATATACTGATTGTTTTACTGAAACTGGTGCTTCTAAAGATACAAGTGTTAACATATTGACTACACCAACTTTAACTAGTACTGATAATGTTTATATGTTCTTTACTATATTATTTTCAAATGAAACTGATACTTTTTATGATGATACAAGTAATATTTATGAAGATTTAGATATAAGTTTAGATGCTATAAAGGTAAGTGAATTATATGCGTAAAAAAGAATTAATTGGTTTATGTGCAACTTTACTTTTAACTAGTAGTGTATTTATAACTTCTACAATAACTTTTAGTTGGTTACTTCGTGTAGATAAAGTATCTAATAATGAAATTAATGGCTCTAATCTAAGCATTACTGCTTTAAAATATACCTATTATAAATATAAATTTAATGAAACTAATGGGGTAGTATTTGATTATACTACTGGAGAAGATAGTGTAATTGAAGCAACTTATGATGTTACTAATAAGACATGGAGCTATCTAACTGACAATGTTTCTAGTGATGGAAGTGATATTAAATTAAATTTATATGATCCCTTTTATAGTGCATTACATAATAATGTTAGTTTATATACTAATATGGTAGTTAAAGTAGAAGCTACTGTATCTTATAAATGTGATTTTACTTATAAATTATATATGAATAGATATGATATTACTTTAGCTGATACAACTTTAGATAAATTAGCAAGTGATTATACTTATTTTCAATATGCTAGTAGTAGTGATGTTAGTTCTATTGAAACTGCAAATTATACAAATTATACAACTTATTTTAATGCTACTTCTGGTCCTACAAAAACATCATATTCTACTGATGATAAAGTAAATTTAATTAGTGAAACCGAAGTTAAAGATTTTTCTGGAACAGCAAAAACTACCTCATTTACCGGTTATGTTAATATAGATTATGATTCTACAAAGATAAATACAGATTTAAGTGATGTTGATTATGCTAAAACTTATAACATTCTTCAAGATTATAATATTAATTTTGAAGTGGAGAATTTAGTATGAAGAATCTTAAAAAGAAGTTAGTAATACTTGCAAGTATGATATTTATAACTGGTATAAGTTCTACTTATGCTTCTTTTAAAGATGTAATTTCTAATCCAGGAGATATTGCTGGTAATGTAGGTATTAGAAGTTATTTTGATAGTGGAGCAGGAACAAGTACTAATCCCTTTATTATTACCAGACCAATTCATCTTGATAACTTATCTAAATTAAATTCTTTAGGTGTTTTTGGTACTACTAAATATTATTTTGAAATTGGTAAAAAAATTATTGATGGTGATGATAATTATTATGTTTATACAAGTGATAGCTCTACTACAACTACTCAAGTATTAGATATGACTGGAGTAGATTTTACTTCAATAGGAAGTCACGTCAATCCTTTCTTTGGAGAAATAGACGGACATAATATTGTAGTTGATAATTTAAGTGTTGTTTCTGAACCAGAAGATGTTGGATTTTTTGGTTATACTGCAAGTGGTAGTGTAGTTAAAAACATAATGTTAAAAGAACCAAGTATTTCTAATAATGGTTATAATTCTTCATTAAGTGGATTATTTGGTGGTACTTTTACTGATACTTTAAAATATGGTACAGATGGCACAACTATTACTACTCCAGCAAGCGCAATTACTTCTTCTACTACTAGTGATTTAACAAAGAATTTTATCTTAACTGCTACTGCTGTTACTGGATATAATTTTTCCTTATCTTCATCAAATAATTATTTAACTAAAGTAAGTGCTACTGAACTTTCAATTGATACAGATACCTTATCTTCATTACATGGATTTGCTCTTAAAAGTGGTGATTCTACCGATTATAATGATACAAGTGTAGTTATTAAAAATAGAATATATGTAGTAAGTTCTACTAATATCACTTATGATTCATTAACTTACAAACAATCTAGAGTTATTGATTCTTATACAGTAAGTTATTTTTATACTCCAAGTGCTTCTCCTACAACTACTGCAGGAACTATAACCTTTAATGTATCTAAAGATAGCACAACTAATACTTTAATTAATCCATATAACCATGGATTTAATATCGGTTTTTTAATTGGTCACGCTGATGGAAGTTGCTATGATAATTATGTTTATAATGGTGAATTACATGTAAATAATAATAGTAGTTATACATCAAGTAAAAATGAATCTGATTTTGGCCTTATTGGTGAAGTTGGAGCACATAATGATACAAGTAGTTATGCTGCTGGAGAAGGTAACGATACTGGTGTTTTATATTTTGATAATATGTTTAATAGTATTCGTAAAGTAGACCAAGATGATCGACAAATGTCTACAACTGTTGATAGTACAACCTATACATATTATCGAGCCACTAACTCTCAAGGAAATTATGATATGTATTATCATGATAATATTTTCGATAGTTATGTTTTAAAAGATAATGGTGATAATGGAACTACTGGAGATAGTGATGATATTGCATCAGCTTTATATCAAAGATCTGTTGATTTAAAAAATAACAAATATATTGCAGGAACTGATGACAATGGATTGGGTGTATTTAATATTGCTACTCATTATTCTGCAAATACAAATTTTTATAATCAACTTGGTAAAACTGAAGTTAGGTTATGGAATCCAAATGATATGGGTGGTACTAAATCAAGATTTTATTATACAACTGCAGAATTTTATGATCCTACTCAAACTTGTGCAGCAATTACTGAAACATTTGCTAATACTTATAATGATGCTTTAGGTACAAGATGGGAACCAACTAATCCATCAAGTTTAGATCGACAAAATGCAACATATACTGCAAATGAGGAATATCCTACTTTAATAACAGATAGTAGAAGCACAAATAGTTATAAAACTGTAGATACTGCAAATCCTGGTACCAACTATATTTTTGAAGCTGAACTTAATAATAGTAGAAGTACAGGTGAATATTTTTTCTCTACCGATTCTGGAAATAATTGTAATTATTTAAAATCCTATTTTGCTAATAGGTTAGTTGGTAGTGATGGAAATGCTTTAAGTTTTGGTGATGATGGATTTGGAGTTAAATGTAGCTATTACGATGCAAATGGTGACGAAACGAACATTACTTCAATTTCAAGATATATGAAGTTATCAAGCTATGGCTCTTCTGCTAAATTTGGTACAGATTCGTCTACTTATTTTTATGAAGATGGAAATACAACTGATAAAATAATGGCTTCTACAATTAATTTTACTTTGAATAAAACTTGTAATGTTACAATTTTTGCAACATCTAATGAAGTATCAAATGATGGTGGTCGTTATATTGGTATTTATAATTATGATTTATCTTTAGCTAATGGTGGGAAATATTCTAAAAACCCAATGTATGCTATGTTTATACCACGTTCTGGAACAATGCATTTCCTTGATTATACTGGCAATAATTCTAGCGGAAATCCTAGTGGTTTAATTTTCGCTCATACTTTTAAAATTCCTGCTGGTAAATACTTCATAAAACCATGTGATTTCACAGCTCAAATTGTTTATTTATGTGTTCAAGGTCAAACTGAAGGTCAAATTGGAACACCTTCTTATTCAAGTTTACCTATTGAATATATTAAAAATATTAATTTCTTAATTTATGATCCTACAAGTACTGATTTTGTACTTTCTACATCTAAATCTAAAAAATATTTTATAGCGTATTTCCCTGCTAGTAACTCATATATTACTGTTAGTGTATCTTCTAGTGAAGTAGTATTTACTGCAAGTACTACAGATATTACTTTAACTGAAAAGAGCTCGGTATAGTCTTTTAAATAATTAAGTTTATAATATCTTTTTATATGGAAGAAACTAAAAAAAGAAAGTCTAAATCTAAAAAGATAATACTTATAGTTGGTATATCTATATTTTCTTTTGTAGTTATTAATATAGTGGGTTTACTTATAGCATGTCCATTAATTTATAATTCAATATTTATTCATTATGATGAACCTGATTATAATATTGTTCCTGGATTAATAAATTATGAAGATATAAAAGATATTTATACTAGAAAAGATATAACTTTTTCTAGTAATAAGAATAGATTACAAGGGCATTTATATGAAGCTAATACAAATGAGAATGGATTAGTTATATTTGCTCATGGAATGGGCAGTGGATCAGATACATATTTATCTCATGAATTATATTTATTAAATAGTGGATTTAATATCTTTACTTTTGATTTTACAGGTACTTATAAAAGTGAAGGGAATACTGTTATTGGGTTTCCTGAAGCTACAATTGATATGGGAAATGCTATAGATTTTGTAAATTCTAATTATTCAAACCTTACTAAAAATGGTTTATTTTTAATGGGTCATTCCTGGGGAGCATATGCTGCAACTACGATATTAAACATTAAAAACAATATTAAAGGAGTAGTAAGTTTATCAGGAGCTAATTCAGCTGAAGAAGTAGTTCTTGATAAAGCACAAAAATATGTTGGAATATTAGCTGATATGTCTTCTCCATTTGTTTATTCTTATCAAGAAAGTTTATTTTCTAAATTTGCAAAATATTCTAGTGTTAATGGACTAAATAATTCAAAAACAGCATGTTTTATAGTGCAAGGAGAAAACGATTATACTTTTAAAACCAATAAGGTTTCTACATATTCTCATAAGAACGAAATAACTTCTTCTAAAGTTAAATACAAATTAATTAATGGGGAATATAGTGGGCATACTTCTTTACTTTATAGTGATAATGCAAATATATATCGTAATGAAGTAGATAATATGTTAAATGATTTAGAATCTAATTATGAAGGAGAAATCTTATATAATAAGAAAAAAGAACTATGTAATAATATAGATGATAAACTATATAGTGAAGTTAATAGTGAATTAATGCTAGATATAGTAAAATTCTTAAAAGGGGCATAACGATATGGATAGTAGTGTAGAAAATAAAAAAATAGTAGATTATTGGGATAGTGTTTTTAAA
>JBAYBM010000009.1:0-42389 GCA_041669265.1 Bacilli bacterium
AAAACACCTTTTCCATCAACATTTACTACACGAAATAATTCTTGCTTTGGAAAATTACTATTAGTAACAATGCAGCGTCTTTGTGGTACTTTTTTCATTAAGATTACTCCTTATTTATCATAATATTCGTCGTTATCGTATTCACTATAATCTTCAGATTCAGACGAACTATTTTGCTTTTCTTCTTCTTCCATTTGTTTTAATTCTTCTTCAGTATAAACTGGCATAACTTTTGAAGTTTTTGGTTTTGAAACATCTTCTTCAACTTTCTTGCCATCTTCTTCATGATTTTGCTTATCCCAAGTTTTCTTAAATTTCTTGTGATATGTTCCTTTATTAGAATTCTCTTTCTTTTCTTCTTCAAGAGTCTTTTCTAATGATTCAAGAGTTGTTGTAGTCTTAACATCATGAACCTCTTCTTTTACTGGTTCAACTTTAGCAACAGGCTCTTCAACAGGAGCAGCTTCTTTAACTTCTTCTTTTGGAGTAACTTCAACTTTATTTTCTTCTACTACCTTATTAATTGGAGCAGCCTCCGCAGTTGAAATATCTTCAATATCTTCATTTTCTTCATCATCATCTTTTCCAAGAAATTCTTCTGGCTTCTTTTCAACTTCAACTTGTTTTTTAGTTTCGTTTTCAGCCATTTTGATAGATTCTTGTCTATATTTTTCTTTTTCAAGTTCTTTTTCTTGAGCTTCAAATTCTGCCATTGTTGTATAAGTAACACCTTTTTCAGCAGCAAGTTCATCATCAAGAACACTAATATCATATCCAGTTAAAATTCTTGCTAAAACAACGTTTGCTCCTTTAAAACCAATTGCAGCACTTCCAGTATCACCACCACAAATTACAGTAGCGGTTTTATTTTCGTCATCAATATTTGCTCCAATTACAACACCTGGCTTTAAGCATTCTCTTAAGAAAACACCTAAATTTGGTGAATATTGAACAATATCAATCTTTTCCTTACAATTTCTATCATTACCTAATTGTGAAACAATAGTTTGAATTCTACTTCCAGATTGACCAATGCAAGCCCCACTTGCATCAACATTTGGATCATCGCTATAAACAGCAACTTTACTTCTGTTACCAGCAAGTCTAGCAACTTTATAAATTTTAACTGTGCCATCATAAATTTCTCTAACTTCGTTCTCAAATAATTTTTGTAAAAATTGGGAACAACTTCTTGAGCAATGAATTAATGAGGCATTTTTATTAGTATCTTCTTTAGAAATACCACAAATATATACTTTTATAGAATCACCAACTTTAAATGTTTCTCTACCAATTAAATCTTTTTGGAATAAAGTAACACTTACACGACCTAAATTAACAATAACACTGTGTGGATCGCTCTTTTCAACTACACCAGTAACGAGATCGCCGATCTTGCCAGAGAATGTCTCAAGTAAAGCATCTTTTTCAGCACGTGAAATACATTGTCTAAAAGCAGTAATAAATCTTGTAACATCACCTTTTGTAAATGTATCAAAATTTAATTTCTCTTCATAGAAATCACCAACTTGAAAACCTTTATCTTTAACATCATCAAATGAAACTTCAACAAAATCATCTGATAAATCGTCTTCATTAACAACTTTCCATTGTCTAAAAATGTTGATAGTTCCTTTATCAATGTCAATATCACAACGAATTAAAGCATCTGCTAATTTTTCTTTTTCTTCTTTAATTGGTTGACCGTTTTCATCAAGTTTTACTTCTTTCTTTGGTAAAACTCTCTTTTTTCTTGGTTTATAAATTGCGCATTCATCTTCAAATTTTTTGTTAAATGTAATTTTGAATGCTTCTTTAATTGATTCTACAATGGCTTCGCTTGAAATACCTTTTTCATTTCCCATTGCTTCTAAAGATTTAATAAATTGCTTTTGATCCATAATCTGCTCCTAAAATTTAATTGCTAATCTTCCTTTATCTATACTTGTTTTAAGTATATTGGCTTTAATTTTTCTCCCTTTAATAAAATATATTAAGATAATAGAATCTTTGTCAGCACTATCAAAAGTGCCTTCTAAATAAGATTCTCCTTTAAAAGGAACTGTTAGATGAATATTGATATATTTACCAATGTATTTATCAATATTTTTTACATCTATTGGTTTTTCGACACCTAAAGACGAAACGTCTAAAACATATGATGTATTAGTAAATTCATGACTATCTAAATACTTAGATATTATTTCACTAACAATAGAAATATCATCTAACGAAATAGGTTCTTCGCGGTCAATAACAATTTCTAAAGTTGAATCATGTGTTTGTTTCTTAAAATTAAATGAATATAAAGTATAACCACTTTTTAAAAGTTGTTCACTAATATTACTTTTAATTTGTTCTAAAGATTCCATTAAACCCTCCCTTTTAAAAAAATAAGATGCCTTTTAAGGCACCAACTCAAAGATATCTTTTATCTTCGCATTAAATATACTATAAAATAGTATAAAACTTCAAGTATTTTGTTATTTTTTGTCGATTATTACTTAAAAATGATGAAGATATTTAATTATTTAAACTTCTTTTCATCAAATCCACCACGAGTATTGTCTAGAAAAGCAAATATTAAATTAATTAACTCTTCTTTATAAGGAACAAACTCATTTTTTCTTATCAAATCTAATACTTCTTCTTTTGTGGCAAAACGAACCTGTTTAACTTCTTCTTGCTGTAATTTTAATTTGTTAATATCAATATCAAAATGGAAAATATAGATATCATCAAAACCACCATCATAATCCATTGTTAAATATGGTCTAATTGGATTAATTTCAATTTTATAGCCAATTTCTTCAAAAACTTCTCTTTTTAATGCTGTAAAAGAATCTTCTCCTTTAATAGCTGATCCACCAACTGTTAAATCCCACAAATTGGAAAATCCTTCCTTAAATGGTTGTCTTTGTTGAATCAAAAGTTCATTATTTTTATTAAAAATACAGGCATGAATTACAAGGTGGTATTCACCACTTTTAATACTTTTATCATTTCTAAATTTAAATTTACCAGTTTTCAAATGATTACGATCATATATATCCAAAATTTCCATTAAAAAATGGTACACTAATAAAGAAGAAATTGCAATTATTTTTAAAAGTAAAAAAAATTAGAATTATTTACATTTAAGTTATACTTTGTTATTATAGAGGGCTATGAAAAAAGAACTAAAGTTATCAAAAACAAACACGTTAATTAATCTTGCTAATTCTGTACTTAAACACTATGGTTTAACAACATTTCATGAATCAAATAAAGTATTTGATAATCTTTTTAAAAATCATAAAAAAATTGCTATAGTTTTACTTGATGGGTTTGGTAAAGCTATTTTAGAAAATTATAAAAATGATGTTCCTTTTATGTATGAACATCGCTATAAAGTAATTAACAGTACATTTCCACCTACTACTGTAGCTGCTACTACTGCCTTACAAACAGGTAAATATCCTATTGAAACAGGGTATCTAGGTTGGGTCGAATTCTTTACAAAATATAATGATTATATCGAAACATTTACTAATTCATATCGTAGAGATAAAGCGCATAAAACTGATGAAATTATAACTAAAAGTATATTAAAAGTTACTACAATTTCAGATTTATTAAATAAAAAGTATGGAAATAATTTCTCAACAGAAGTCCATTCATTTTCTTTTAATAAAGGCGAAGAAGAAGCTAATCAAAGTGTTGTTTTTAATGCATTTAATAATGCTATTAAGAATCATACCTTTACATATTGTTATGATGTTGAACCAGATCACACAATGCATCATGAAGGTGTAAATAATGAAATAGTGAGAAAAGACGTTATTAATTTATCAAATCATTTAGAAAAACTAATTAATGATAATAAAGATACACTTTTTATTGTATTATCTGATCATGGTATGAAAGATGTTGAATATATTAATATAAATACTATCCCAAATTTTGTAGATTCATTAGAGGACAAAACAATCAATTTAGAAAGTAGATTTGCTTCATTTAAAATTAAAGATAAACAAAAATTTATTAAGTCATATGAAGAAAACTTAAAAAACTACTTCTACTTATATTCAAAAGAAGAAATATTAAAAGCACATCTATTTGGTTATGGTAAACCTTGCCAAATAGCTTTAGATTGTATTGGTGATTATATTTTAATTGCTAAAGATAAATATTGTTTATTAGATGACAATGGCCAAGTTTTAAACGGCAACCATGCTGGATCTACTAAAGAAGAAACTCAAATATATACTCAAGTTTATAATAAATAAAAAAACTACCATGGGAGTTGGTAGTTTTAATTAAGAATTGTCTAGCGAGATTATAGGACAATCCCTAACGCATCGAAAATAACCAATAAAGGTTTTTTCTATATAAATGATAAGATTTTTTAGGCTATTTCGCAATAAGAAAATGTTTAATATAAAGATATTTAATCTAATTCTGTAAGCGTATATTCTCTAGAACCAATTCCTAGAGAATTTGCTACTTCAATAGTATGGATACCATTTCTAGATTCGATTCTTTCTACAAGATGGTCTCTACCTGGATCTTTTGAGTTATAAACTAAATCAATACAGGCTTGATCTAAACTAACTGGATCTAAAGAAGCTAAAATTCCAATATCTTTCATACATGGATTTTCTGCTTCTGCACAACAATCACAATCAACAGATAAATTACACATTACACTAATATAAACGATTTTACCTTTAAAATGATCAGCAACAGCTTTTGCTGATTCTGCCATACTTTCTAAGAAAGAATCATGATCTGAAGTCCAAATCTTTTTAGGATCTCCTGCTCCATGAATATATGCTTTTCCATATGAAGATGCGCAACCAATAGAAAGCTGTTTTAAAGCTCCACCATATCCACCCATTGGATGCCCTTTAAAGTGAGATAAAACCAACATTGAATCATAATTTAAAAGATGAGAACCAACATAATCACATTTTAAATGCTTTCCCCAAGTTATTGGTAAACTAACTTCGCCTTCAGCATCCATAATATCAACTGGTGCTATAGCTTTCCAACCATGACTTAACATAGTTTTTTCATGTTTTTTAGTAGTATTTCTACTACCTTCATATGCAGTATTACATTCCACTATTGTTCCTTTTACATAAGTAATTAAAGGTTCTAGAAATTCTGGTTTCATATAATTTTGATTTCCTTCTTCACCAGAATGAATCTTTACTGCAACATTTCCTTTTAGTTCTACTCCTAACTTTTCATAAATATTAATTAGGTTCTTACTAGTAATATTTTTATAAAAATAAACAATTGGTTTCATATATATCCTCCTTAATTGTTTTTATTTTTTTAATAACCATCTAATTCTTTTAAATTAGTCAAATATTTTATTATCTGATTTTCAAAATTCCATCTTTTATCATATTCATTACATTTAAAGTCTATATTAATAAAACAGATTATTTTATTATGAATTAAATAAGAATATCCACCTTTACATTTTCCAATAATTTATCTATTAGGAAGAAATTGTTTTTGACTTAGATTTTAGATTCCGTATTTATATTTTAGCATTAAAAATTCTATATAAAAATAAAATGCAAGAAAACATTAATGAATTACAAAACTTGTATAAAAGAAATTATAAAAAAATATAGTTAAGTAATTATATATTAATACAGCTTTAAGAGTTTTTTATTTACTTTCAGTTAAAAAAATATGAAGTAAAAAAGATTTTGATACAGTTGATACAGTTTTTTAGCACTCTTGAAATAAAAAAAGTTCGATACAATCGAACATTTTTCAATCTTGGTGACCTGTACGGGTACAATTTTATATTTAAGGTTAATATTTATAATAAATATTATTAATGTGAATATATATTTTTATTCATTTTTATTAAATAATTTTAATTATTTAATGTGTTTGTATCAATATTGTATCAGACTTTTATTTAAGGGCGGTGAATATAACTTGAAAAAAAGACAACTACTATATAGAATAATAGTTGTCTATATTAACTACTTAGATTTGTTCTTAAGTGTTAATGTAATCTTAATTGTGGTTAAGATTAAAGAAGACTTCTTTCTATTATTAGAGGAAGTCTTTTTTTTAAGTTTTTTCATTCTTCTTATCTCCTTTCAAAAAGGAAGAAAATAAGAAAAATACTTTATCAAGACCTTTAGTACATTTTAGTCTTTAGAAAGTATTTTTATTGTTTACGATTAAAAGAAAGGTGTAAGTGGGTATAGAGGGTAAAGTCTGATACTATTTATTATCTAATTTATTGATAATATCTCTAGCTTCTTTAAGTTTATTAAAATCATCTTTAGAGATTGTTATTTCTTCATTATTGTCATCAAGTAAATATCCAAGAGTTACATTATAATATTTTGCTAGAATTTTAGCATAAGTCATATTTAAAGGAATTTTTCCACTTTCATAATTAGAATAGTTTGGCTGATTTATATGAAGAATATTACAAACATCAGTTTGTTTTAGATTCTTCATCTTTCGAAGATATTTCAATTTGTTCATTTTGATGCTTTAATAATTTTCTTTTTTAAAGTATTTTGAATATTTTTTAAGTCTTCATATTCTAGTGAAAGAAGTTTTAATTTGTTTTGTTTATAAAAGTCTTTTTTAATTGGTTTTTCTTCTAAATATTTTTTAGTATTTACACCAAAATATTCAATATATAAATCATATTCTGGTAAATACCAATCATATCTAAAATTTGTATTTGGAGTAATTTGCATATCATAATAATGACAAATTTTTAAATCTGTTAAAAGATTATCTATTTCTACTTCACATACTGATGCTGCTCTATGTCCATCCTTACAAACAATTCTTTTTGAATATAAAGTAGTATCAATATCATTGTCCCTAGATTCTTCATCAAGTTGATCTTGTAGTTTTTGTTCGTTAATAAGGATAATTTTATTGTTTGGTTCAACTTGATTGTTTGAGTAATCAATTATTTGGTTAATAAACTTATTATCGTTGTATTTCTCATTAATGATTTCAGCAATAGCTATAATTTTTAATTGATATTCATCTTTATAATTTTTCTCTTTAGTTAATATAAGATTTCTTTTCCATCTATAATATTCTTGTTTTAAAGAAAAATTGTCTAAATTAAGTAGAATTATTTTGGCTTTTTCTTCTTTTAATTTTTTATAGCAATCTTTACATAAATATTGATTAAGTTTTTCTATTTTATTATCACATAATAAACATTTTTTCATTTTTTTTGCCCTCTTTCTATTTCGTTAATAGTATCTCTAGCTATTAATAGTTTATCATATTGTTCTTTTGTTATTAAAATATCTGTTATTTTATCATCAAGCAAATAAGATAATGAAACTTTATAAAAATCCGCTATTTGTTTTATATGTTGGATTGTAAAGTTCCATTCTCCACTTTCATATCTACAATAGTTTGCTGGTGAAATATTTAGTTTTTCAGCAACATATTTTTGTGTGTAATTATGCTCAATTCTAAGATTTTTAATCTTTAGTAATGTGTTCATTCTTATATTATTACAATAAAATTGCTAAATTAGTAATTTTTTGATTGACAAATTGTATATATATATATATTAAGAGTAGTTCTTACTAATTTAGTAATAAATGACATTGATTGGAGTATTATGAAAAGAAAAGTTTATAACTTAGAAGATAAATATAATTATTACTTAAAAAAGAATCCAATTAAAGCTATGGACATTTCAAGAGAAATTTATGATCTTGGTAAAAAAAAGAAGTTTGGAAAAGTTTATTACATAAAAGATTCTTCGTTAGGCAATAAAGATAATAAAAAATACAGAACAGTTATTTGTGGAAAATCTAGGATTAATAATGGTCCAAAAACAATTGTTTATCCATTATATAAAAATAAAAATTGTATTACTTTTAGTAATTTTGATGGAAATAGGTCAATTAATTTAAATAGACCTGTTGAAATAAATAGCAATTTATTAGTTTCAAGATATGGGTTCAAAAATAGGAAAAATGATTATTTAACTAAATCCGAAAAAAGACAATTCTTGAATAAACATTTAAATAAGTATAAAAAATGAGCACCTCAGGTGCTCGATTGGTAATCATATTAAAGCAGTTATTTTGCTAGTTGTCAAGTTTTAATCGGATTATTAAATCCGTTTAGATAAAGAGTTGCGATCTATATTCGCTACAAGTGTTATGGCACTATATCCATTCTATAAAGGAGTTTATGTATGTTTGGAAATAAATATAAATCAAAAAGTACTACCAAAAAAGCAAAGGGAATAATCCGTAATGAAATAAAGTCTTTTTTCGGTTATGGGATGACTGGAAGTCATGTTTCTAGTATTAAAGCTATGCACGATGACGCTGAAAATTATGCAGGCAGGAAAGCTCCATATTTATCTGATTGGAGTAAAGGAAAAGAATTAGTAAATGGTGGATGTTTTAGATGTTATTACGATGACCAAAGAAAATTCCTTAATCGAATTTATGGAAAAAAACAAGTTTCAAAATGGAGTGATGATAAAGTCTTTAATACCTATGGAAATTTGATTGGTCGTGAATATTCGCAAATGCTTAATAAAAGAAAAAAATAGTATTTATGAAGTTTTATAAGAATAAAGCTGATTGTCATGTTCGTAGGTATAAAAAATCCAATCATCCCACTGCTATTGTTGGAGAAAGTAAAAATCAATTTACTTATAAAAAATTATCTCATGAACAATATCGTAATGAATTGCAAAAATTAAATTTTAATCCTAATCCAAGGGATATTAAAAACGCATACATTGGCAAGAAATCACGTGTTGATAATAAGAAGTTCTTTGATAAAAAGAAAAGTAAGTGGGTTTTCAATAAAAGCGATTATGACAAGCTATAAAAAAAGATGTAGTCAAGTTGATATTTAATATCAAGATCCAGTGAATTTAATCACTACCCTACATCTGGTTATATTAAATCAGTCAAGTTGTTATTTGTCAAGTTTTAATCGGATGTTAGGTATCCCCCTTTCAATATTCGTACTTAATATCCGTTTAAATATATTGGGTTTCGCTTTACCGATAAAAAGCTGAAAGGAAATATTTATGTATTCAAAAAATGAGAAAAAAAGTTGGTTTAAAGGTTTTAAATATGGATTATTTAAAAATAGCAAAAATGATAAAATTCGTTCTAAACCTGCAAAAATAAAAAACAATCGTGAAAAACAATTTAAGTTTGGAGCTTTTAATGATAATTGTGACTGTTTCAATGTTGTTTCTTATGGCAAAACTAGAATGGAAGCAAAAAATAATATTCAAAAAACTCTGTGTAATAAGAGCTATCCAGGAAGAGGCAAAATTCATATTGATGGAAAAGCAAATAAAGATTGTATAACTATGTTTTATGTAGATCCTGATGGAAGAATACATCAACATGGTGATTATTAATATTTAAAAAATGAGTAGATATGTAGATAAAACAAAGTGTCATGTTCGCAAATATTATAAATCAGGACATCCAGCAGCTATTGTTGGTGAAGATGATAGAGCCTTTATGTATAAAGGATTAAGTCATGAGAATTACAGAAATAGAAAAATGAAGTTGAATGTAAATCCAAATTGTAAGGATAAACATGATTCTTATATTGATAAAAAAACTTCAATAAAAAATAAGAAGTTATTTGGTAAAAGAAAGAAAAATTTCATATTTGATAAAAGCGATTATGACAAATTATAAAAAAAGATAGTCAGTTGGTTAGATTTATATCTATACCGTAGCGAACTAAATCGCCACTACTAACTGGTCTATCTAGATTTATTAAATCAGTTGTGTTGTTAGTTGTCAAGTTTTAATCGGATGAGTATGTAGTGCTATCTAAAAATCTTATCCGTTTAAATATATTGGGTTCCGCTTTACCGATAAAAAGCTGAAAGGAGTATCTATGGAAAATGATACAAAAAAAGTAGTTAGTAATTCTACAGCAAAAATTACAGATGCTTACAAGCCTTTAAGAGATTTGAGTAATGAGGATTTAGCAAAATTAGAAAAAGTTAAAGTTTCGTTAATTAAAAATACTTATAAAGGTAATACTTCTTATAGTTGAAAATCATCTGTTGGTCCTTATCATATTGGAAGTTGGAAGTTTGATGAATTAGCTTATTTAACAATTCTTAATGTTAAGAAGATGGAACCAACAAGCAATTCAATGGATGTTATTGCTGCTAGAAGATTTATTAAAGGTTTAGCTGTTAATGGAAAAGAATTTCATCAAGTTCAATTTATATTTGGATATAGAACATTCCTTACCAGAATGATTAATGATAACGAACTTCGTTTAATTGATTCGTATGTTACTCAAGGAAAATTAGCTCCTATTAATTGGATTAGTAAACCTATTGATGTAGATGTTGATGAGGATGTTAATATCACTGCTGAAAATGAATAATTGATTTTATTCTCCTTATCTAGTTTCTATTATTCTTCTAGTAAAAAAAAATAAAAAGAAAGGTGAATTATGAGTAGCAAAGAAAAATGTGCATACGCATCTGGTTACATGAAAGGTTCTGATAAATGTAATGAGATTGATACTGTTAATATACCTGATCTAATTAACCGAATTAATGAAAGAATGGAATTAATTAAAAAATCTACCAAATTGACTGATGTTAAAAAGAATTTAATTATACTTTTCTATCATGGTTATAAAGATGGCATTGATTCTTATTATGATAATTTAAATGATGAATTGTATAGATAATAGTTTTTTAAAAAGAGTATTTAGATGTTCAACTCCTAAGTTAGTGAAGATAAAAAATACTTTAATAATAAAATATAACAATTTAAATGCTGTTGGTTGTTATAAAGAAGCTTCTTATTATAAATTTCTAATTATTAAGTGTAATGAAGAAATCGAAAGAAGAATTAAATATGGAATATAAATCCTGGAGAAATTTTAAAAGTTTTTTAATTAAAGGAAACTATTTCTCTCCAAAATCTAGTTTCCTGTAATTAATAAATTTATATAAAAGGAGTTTTTATGAAAAGTAAAACTAAAGGTGTTGTTTGTGGAGTAGTCGCAGCTGCAATTATAGTAGCTGGAGTTGGTGCTCTTGGATGTGCTACTTCATGGTTTAAGGATTGGGATACTAAAAATTGGGGTGATAATTTTAAAGATACACTTAATTTAGATAAAGACCCAACAGAAGAAAAAGTTGATGAATTAGAAGCTGATGAAACAGTTGCTGCTTCAACTTATGTGTTACCAAACACATTAAATTTTGGTAAAGATGCAGCTACAGAATCAACTGATAGTGAAACCACTACTGAAACTGCTGCTACAACTAATGCTGTTAAAAATGATAATTTGCTTAAAAAGGAATTATCAATTAATGATGGAACTACTGTTTTAAAATCAGTAAGTGTTAAGGCTTTATTAACACCAACAGATGCTGAATTTGATAGTGTTGAATGGACAGTTGCTTGGAAAGATTTAAATTCAACTTGGGCAACTGGTAAAACTGTAACTGATTATGTAACTGTAACTAAAGGTGAAAATCTTAATGCTACTATTACTTGTAAACTAGCATTTAGTGAACCAGTTATTTTAAAGGTTAAAGTTACTAAGGCTGAAATTAGTGTTGCTGATACTTGTGTTTGTCAATTTTATAAGGCTTTAACAGGTTTAAATTTAGCATTTGCTAATGATATGACAGATAATGTTTTAGCTGCAGGTGACAATTTTGAATATACTGCTACAGATGTTTATGGAGATGGTACTAAGTTACTTGCCACATATGGAACATTAACTAGTGTATATGCTTCCACTGATGGAATTAAAGCTTCTGTAAATATTACAGAAAATTTTGATAATTATAAAGATGCTGCCTTTGATTATGATGTTTTTTATGGTAACACTACTAAATTTACATTTGTTGATTCTACTATTGCTATTACATCAGGTAAAGGAAGAAATTTAGTTAATACATTATTAGATGGTACTGCTGGTGATTTTACATTTAAAGCTACGAAAGGAAGTATTACATCTAATGTTTTAACATTTGATATTACAAAAGAGGGAGTTATTTATCCTGAATCAGTAACAATTGGTGATGGTTCTGATATTACTCTTTAATTAAATCTAAGAAAGGAATTTTATGAGAAGTAAAAAAATTGTTTTATTGTTTTCTACATTATTCTTATCTTTAGGTATTTTACCAATTAATAATGCTTCTTCTACTTCTAGTTGTGAAGATGGATGTTGTTGTCATGATGAACATTGTTCTTGTGATCATCATCATGAAGAAGAAACTGTTGAATCTGGATTGCCTTCAAGAATTGTATTTTCTAACAATAAATATAATAGTTCTGATGAAGAAGGAATTACATTAACTGCTAATATAACTCCTTCTGACACTACAGATAAAAGATGTGTTTGGAGTGTTAGTGATACAACTAAAGTTAGTATTACTCCTACTAGTGAATATTCTTCTAGTGCTGTAGCAAAAGCTGTAACTAAATTTGATGGAGAAGTTACTATTAGTGTTTATCTATTAAGTTTCCCTTCTGTTAAGTTTTCATGTAAGGCTACTTATGTTACTAAATTAAGTGTTACTCCATTAGTTGATAGTTTAGATTTAAATTCTACAGATGTTTTTTCGTGTCCTAATTGTCATACATTAACTTATGGCACAAAAGCTTTAAGTGAATTATTTACACTTACTGGCAGTGAACAAGGTTTAACTTATTCACTCGATAATACAAATTGTGTTATTGATGGTACAAATCTTAAAAGTAATATTGCTTCTGATTCTACATGTACATTAACTGCTGCTTGTGTTGAAGATGCTACTATTACTGCTTCAATTCCTATTAATTTAACTTATACAAAAAGCGGTAATTTTACTACACATACATATCAATATAGTACATGTAGTACTTCTTATGTAAGTGGAGGTACATCTTATAGTTATGGTAGTTGGTCAGTTGATACTGCTGCTACTTGCACTTCTTCTGGATCTAAATCCAGGACTGTTACTGCTACTACTACTAAAGAGCGTTACGATAATGATAAATATGTTTGTAAGTTTTGTAATTCGTATTATTGGAGTGGTAAATATCGCTACTCTTCAGGTGATAAAACATCTACATCTACTTCAACAGAAACAGCTACTATTCCTGCTTTAGGACATGATTGGGTTTACTATAACAAGGTTTGGGGTGGAGATGATGATGATTATACTTATTATCTTGTCTATGTCTGTTCTAGATGTGGTATGCATAATACTGTTGATTATTATGATTAAAAATAAATTTAGGAAGGATATTTTATGAAAAAAAATATATTAAAAAATGTGATTTGCTGTTTATTAGCTGTTTCTTGTGTTGGTGGAATTTCGTATGGAATTTATTATTTGAATTCTAAAAATGATGAAGATTTAAAATCTAAATCTATTAATATTGATAAGGAAACCTTGGTTTTTACTGATTCTACTGAAAGTTATATTTTGACTGCTTCTATTGATAATAAAGAAGATACAGACGAGATTGTTTGGTCAACAAACAATGAAAATATTTCACTAGTTGTTGATGTTTCTAATAATTTAAAATGTACTGTAAATGTAACTGGAATAATTGATAATATTGCTAATGTTTATGCTACATTAAAAATAGATAATTCTATTTTAGATAAAGTTTATGTGACCACTGATACTAATATATTTTCTGTTCAAACATATATGTCACGAACAGGTGTTGATGGCATATATTCAAGTTATGGGAATTTTGATTTAGAGGCTTTTAAAAGCAGTGATTTAAATTTCTTTGAAAATGAAGCAGTAAAAAAATACAATTATTTATCTGATTATCATATTAAAGAGGCTTCTAATAGTTTAGATAAAACAAATTCTATTGTTAAATTGTATTTTTATAAGGAAGCTAACGAAGTTAAAACTACTGGGACACTTAATAAATATATTTCTACTACAGGTGTTGATGGAACATATACTAAAACAAGTACATCCTATGTTTTTACTGATGCTGATACTTTGACAAGTTTAATTAATCATTATAAATACAATGATGAAAGTTTACTTTATATTATTAATAACACAAAAACTTCTTATGATTCTAGTAATCATGTATTCGATCTTTATTTATATAAAGAAGAAACTACAATTATTACCTCTTACACTATTAATATTCATATTTATGATTTAGATACTGGAAATCATGTTGATGATAACTCTTATACAATAGATTCAATAACTGTTCCTACTGAATCTGAATGTCTTGTTGCTACTGGTTATAATACTTCTCAATATTCATGTGATGAATTTAGTATAACTGGCACTAATATCGAAATGAAAATTATTGAAGATGGTTCTTTATAAGGTTTAATATTATGAAATTAAGGGTATTATCATTAATTAATATTTTGTTAATTGGAAATACTGTTCCAATTTTTAATGCTGGTATTGAAATTGCTGAATCAATTTTTAATGTTGATACTCTTAGTTTTGATGATTCTTATGTTTTGGATGATTTATATTCATCTGAACAGTTTGATATTTTAGATTATGTTACTGATACTAATAATAAGACATTAGAACCAATTGATTTCGTTGAATTTGGTTATGATAGTAAAAAAAATCTTAACAATTATGCTTTGTATTTATATTTATATAATCCTAGTTTAATTGAATATGATTTCGATTCTGATCTTAATAAAATTGAGTTGTCTTTTGGTAATAATTCTTATAATAAATATAGCTTAGAATTTTTAAATAAAAGTGATGATTCTAAGTTTTTAAAATATAAAATTAATTTAAATGACTCAACTATTAGTAATTTGAAAGAAAGTTTAGTTAATGAAAAAAGGCTTTATCAAATATCTGGTTATGAGGTTTTAATTGTTGGTAATAAAAATCCAACAGAATATAAATTAGGTGGTACTTTTACATATACTGGATTTGGTAAAGGTTTAAATGCTGATGATTTAAATACTTCTACACTAGCTCATAGTGTTGAAGATATTGAAACTCTATCTTTAGATACTACTTATACTTATTGGCGTAAAGCAAATGATGAAAATAATTTTGACCAAATTGATTCAGTTTATTTTTCTATACCTGATTCAACTCTTGATAAATATGGTAACTTACAAGGAATTAAGTTTGAATATGATAGAGAAAGATTGACTCCAGGATTTGTTTTAAGAGATAGTACATATGATATTTTTAAAAATTGGGTAGGTGCTAAAATTACTGAAACTAATAGACCTAATTATGAGTTGTGGGAATTTAGTACAGATGATTCTACACAATATTCGTATGGCGTAAATTCTTTTAATGAAATGCCTATTTTATTTAACGGAGAGTCTAGTCCATTAGATTATAAAATATCATGTAATGAATTAGAAGAATATTTATATGATTATAAAAAATCATATTTTGATGGTTATGGTTATAATAACTTAAGTAATGACCTTTTTTGTAATGATAAAAAATTATATTTAGAAAAAACAATTGATTCAACAGTCTATGGTAAGCAAACAAGAGATTTAAATTCTGTTGATAAAGTAAGTTTTACTAGTGATAACTTTGATATAAATAACAGTTTTTGGAGTTCGTTAAGTCGAGCCTTAGGAATAATTAATACTTCTACTTATATTTATGATTGTCTAGAGAAAATCGATGATTCCATTTTAGACAAAACATCAGATGATTATTTCGTTAATTCGGAGGATTTTAGTAATTTAAAAACTTCTTTTAAAACAAATAAAGTAAATTCAAATTCAACTTATTTATTAAGATTTGCTAATTCAAATTATTTTCAAAATGAAGTTTATGATCATAAGATTGGTGATTTAACTTATGAAGGTGTTGATGGTTATGTATTTAGAGAAGATGTTTATCTTGGCTTTGACATTATTCAATTAACATTTGTCAAAGATGGCGTATCTTATGTTATTCCTGTTGTTATGGATCCAACAAATTTAATTGCTGATGTTGAGTATATTGATGTTGAGCAAACTTGGTTAAAAGTTTTAAAAATTATTTTGGCAATCGTATGTGGTATTTTATTAATTTGGTTACTAAGTAAAATATTTAGTTTATTTGGTATCTCTTTTAAAGATATATTTAATACTATTTTTGTTAAACCTGTTAAATGGATTAAAAAGAAAATCAGCTCTAACAAAAGGAGAAAGAAATAAAGTTTTTGACTAAAATTTATGGCAGAAAGATTCTATTTAAGAAAAAGAGATAGGTCCAAATGGTTCCTATCTCTAAAGTGATAAATCACTTTTGCTGTTATTAATATAATGTTTATTTATTTGTTTGTCAATACTGGAGGGAAAATATGAATAAATGGAAGAAGTTATTAATTATATTGCTTGTAATTGTATCTATTGCTCTTCTTTGTTATATTTTTAATCCATTTAATTTATTTGTTCATGGTAAGGATATAAATATTGATGTGTATGTAGGCAATATTTATGTTTCTAATGATGGTCTTTATATACTTCAGTTTAATAATGATCATGAAGCTTTATTTCAAAAGAATAAATATGTTGATAGTAAATTAACATATGATGTTACATATTCTTTTGAATATACATATAGTGATGGTTTTGTTAATTGTTCTGACAATACATTTGATGTCTTAGCAATTGATGATAATAGTCTTTGGTTAGTTTGTTATAAAGAATTTGCTTATAAATATGGAGGAATAGATAATGAATAAAAAAGTTTATGTAAGTTATTGGATTTTATTTATTTCTATTGCCCTTTTAATTCTTGGATTTTGTATATATAACAATTTATATTTTTATAAACATTTATTTATATCTATAAAATCATTTGGAGAATCTCTAGTTTATTATTTCTTAACAATATTTAATATTTCATCTGATTTAAATGTTCCTGATACTTTTTACGATTATGCTATTAAGGGATTTGGAGAAATCAATTTACCATTTGCATCATCCTGGGAAATTTTATTAACTTGGTTTACAAGTCAATTTTTTATGATTTTTAATAAAGATTATCTTTCAATGGAAACATCTGGAGTTATATTCTTCTTTTCACATATTCAAATATTTCTTCTATTTATTGTTTCTTTTATTTTATTAATAGTTTGTTTTGATAATTTATATTTTTCACCTCATTTTAATGGGAAATATGGATATAGTAAAAATTGGAAAAGATTTGATAAATTTTTAGAAAGAATTTTTGTACCAATTCAAAGATATTTCTTTGGATTTGTTAACTTTTTAAAGCATTATATATTATTGATTAAGATAATTATATTTTTAGTTTTATTAATAATTGGAGTTATAAGTATTTGTTTAGATTTTCTAGCTTATTATTTCATATTTAGCAGTAGGTTTGATTTTGTCTTTTTATGGAAATTACTATATTCAACTTTATATAGTTTATATCCAATAATTACAATGCTTCCTTTATTTATATGGTTAATAGTTATTTATTTTATATTTACTAAAATTAGATATAAAAATGGCATAAAAAGGTTATCACATTTAGATCATTTAAATAGAAATTTTGTAAGTGGTCTTGGAGTTGCTACTTTTATAAAAGGGCCTCCAGGTTGTGGTAAAACTAAACTAATGACTGATTTTGTCATGACATCAGAACAAAATAATAGGTATTCCTTCTTGGAGATAATAAATAAATATAAGGCTTTGTTTGTAAATTTCAATTTTTTTGAGTTTTTTAAGACCATAGATATATTAAGATATTCCAAAACTATTACTAATCCATTTCAATTAGAAGCTTGGATTGATAAAAGGAAATATACATATTCTTTATATAAGGATGGAACTATTAGTTTTAATGATAAAGCAATTAAGTCTTTATTATTTCAATTTAATTTTAGAATTTATGAAGAAAGAGTATTTGATGGTTTAAAGAATATAAGTTTATTTGAAATGATGGATATTGTTGGTTGTTCTTATTTCTACTATAGTACAAGATCTAGTTTAGAATTTGGAAATTATCCTATTAGAAATGACTCTCGTTATTGTAGTGATGGTTCTATATTAGGTGTTTGGAAGTATGATTATTTTACGATTAAAAAAGATGATATTGATAGATTTACTTATTATTCTCATATATTAGATAATAATATGCTAAGAATGGGTAAAAAAGTAACAAGTGAACATCCTACTCCTTGGCTTGGAGCTTATACAGTATATTTAGATGAAGCTGATAAAGAGCGTGGAAATCAATTTGATAAAGTAGGAATGAAGAAAGATGATCAATTCGCTAATCTTGTAAATGATTATTATAATCTAGCTCTTAAATTATCTAGACATTGGTCTACTATTGACTATAAACCTTTCTTTAAATTTATAACGACAGCTCAACGACCAGGAAGCATAAATTCTGATATGGTTGAAACTAATGAATCTATTATTACTATTAATGGTTCTGTTGATAAATTCGCTCTACATGGATATTTAGTAGAAGCAATGATACTTGATACTTTGAATAAATTTTATTTTAAATTCAATAAAGAATATTCTTTATCAAGAAATTATTATTCACTTATATATCGTTTTATTAATTTTGTCTTTAAATATTTTTATAGACATTTCTTACAAATAATAAATACATTTAGTTATTCTGTGCTTTCTTTAAAATTGGAAGATGGCTCACAAAATGTAACCAATGATGGAACATCTTATTATATGTTAGATAAAAAAATATATTCTAATCGTTACTCTACAGATGTATATAAAACATGGTTTTCTAAAGCTGCTTTAAATAACTATTTAGATCTGGATGATATTCCAACATTTAATGACTTATACACAACTAATTCTGAGCTTAACTATATGAATTCTTATATGTGGAGTAATATCCAGAAGCTTCAGGAAAACGATAAAAAGGAGGATGTAACTTATGAAAAATAAAGATGTAAGACAAAATATTGGATTTGACACTGAAAGTGTCGATTTTTCTAAGTTAGGGGGGTTGAGTAATACCCCCCTAACTAAAGACTTAAATGTTAAATACAATGTTTGTATTGATTACTTAAAAATTCGATTTAATCGTAGTTTTTCTCCTACTGATAATTCTTTCAAAAAACTTTTAACTTTTTTGAAGGTTGATTCGACTATTTATGATGATGATTTGCGTGTTGCAAATTATAAATTTTGTTATGTATTTGATGCTAATGTTTTTCTTTATACTTGTGGTTTAACTACTAAAAACGCTAATGGCGAAGATACCACTATTCTTGAGCTTAAAGGTCAGGCTTGTAGAGAGTTTGAAGCTAGAGGTGGTTCCTGGATTGATTTATTTGATGAAATTAAGGAAAACAATGGTATGTGTAAAAGAATTGATGTTGCTTTTGATGATTATGGTAATACTATTCCTAGAGCTGCTTTATTAGATAAAATTTATAAAGGTTTATATACATGTGATTGGAAAGATAAACCTGAAATTGTTTTTAGTAAAAATGATGGTTTTTCTATAACATTTGGAAAATATTCTCAAAAGACACTTTGTATATATAACAAAGTGGCTGAAAGAAAAGATAAAGGTTTGGCTGTTACTGTTAATGATTGGATGAGGTATGAATGTAGATTTAAATCTGATGTAGTAGATGTTACTAATAATGGAGTTGGAGATGTTGCTTTTAATGAAGTTTATTGTGCTTTAGTAAATAATGATTTAGATAGATGTGCTAAAAAGTTATTATTTGGTTTAATTGATATTAAAGAAAAAAATAATTATTCCAGAGAAAGTTTATGTAAAGCTCCAACTTGGAGCATTTGGAAAAATTTTTTAAATGTTGATGTTAGATTTAAGTGTCATATTCAATATAAGCTAGAAACATCTATTGTAAGAAAAGTTAATTGGTATTCTCGTTCTGCTATGAGAAATAGAATATTATTAGAAGCTCTTAATCCTTCAATGTATAAGGATATAGATGGTTACTTCGTTTATAAGACTTTAAACAAAATTAGAAATAAGGATGTAGCATCTATTAATTATGTATTTGATTCAATTAATTTGAATCATATTAGTAAAGATGAGTTAGTAACTTTTTTAGAAGAAAAATATAGAAAATATAGTGATGGAAATAGTTTTATTGATTATATCACTGGCCATACAGATGCTAATGGATGTGTTACTAATGATGAAATAAAAAAAGAGATAAAGTTTAAGGTTGGTGATTTTGCCCTTACAAAAGATAGTAAGGTCAAAATTATCTATTCAAAAAAAGCTTCTATTAAAGACAAAAATAATATTTGTTGTTTGATACTTGGTACAAAAGAAGTTATCTGGATTAATGAAAAAGAATTAAAGGAGATTAAATAATGAAATATATTAATAAAAATAGAGTTTATAGATGTTCTAATAAAGATTTAAAAATTAAATCTTTTGGGAGTCATGATGTAATCGTTATTTGGAATAATCCAAAAATTAATTTATGTAGAATTAAAACTATTACATCATTAGAACATGAAAGAAAAGACCATTCTTTAAAATATGATTTTAATGCTTTAGGAGATGCTAAGAAAGGAGTAATTACTCCTTATTCTTTAAAAGAAATTAAAACTAAACATTGGTCAGGTATTAATAATAAATCTATTTTAATAAATATTAATAAACTTTATAAAAGTCATTCTGGAGCGATTGTTCCGAAAAAGAATAAATAAAAAGACACTCTTGTTTGAGTGTCTATGGTGTGATTTGAATCACTAATTAATTAAAACATTATTTTTTTTAAATAACAAGGGAGTATATATGAAAAGTTTTGGCGATATTGGTTTTAAAAATTGTAAATTTAGTTTTCCTAATCAAAAAATGGTGAGTGAAAAACTTCAAGTTTTTGTCTTAAATTATTACAAAAAATGGTTAAGGGATGTCCCATTTACTAGAAAAGGCGGTTTTACAGTTTTTCCTGATAAAAATGTTTTTCAATTTTATTTTTGTTATATTGGAAATTTTAAAGATACTTGTTCAATAATGTGTTTTGTTGATGATGTTAATTTTTTCGTTAATAAGAATGGAGATATTAAAATATGATATTAAGAGAATTTATAAGTAAAAACAAAAATAGTTTTGAATTATTAAGGCATGGTGAAATTGAATTTTTCGATAAAGAACTTATAGAAAAACAAGTAATGGATGAAAATAATAAAATCCATATTCATAAAGAATATAAAAGAAAGTTAATATCTGGAGATGACTTTCAGCATCTTTATGATTTATATCCTTATTATGATTATGTTTTAATTGATTCCAGGATAGATATTTATACAAAATATAAACTTCATTCTTATGAGGTAGACAATACACAATGTTTTATATATCTAAAACTATATGGTAAAAAATATATTAAAGGTGAACAAAATGCCGATTTATAAAGAAGGTTCTTTATTTTTTGTAAAAGTTTGTATTAACGGAAAGCAAATCTTAAGAAGAAAATATCTCGGTAGACAAATTGATACTTATGAAAGAGCTTTACTTTGTGAAAGAGATTTATATATCCAATATAAAGAATGTGATGTTGATTATAAGATTAATGATTTATTTAATTTATTTGAAGAATATTTATTTAAGAAATTAAAAGAAACATCTGCTAAACGATATTTATATACATTTAACAATGTTTTTAAAAAATATTTTGAAAATAGGAATGTATCTGATATTACTAGATCATATTGTGAATTTCTAAATGATTCAATAAATAATCTTCCTTATAAAAGAATTGATATATATATTTATGTTGTTAAGTTATTTATAAATTTTTTATCTAATTATGGATGTAAAATTAATACAAGTTGTTTCTTTAAATATAAATCCTCTAGAACCTTACCTAAAAAATATAACTATTATACTTATGATGAATTTAAGAAGCTTCTGGAAGCTTGTAAAGATGATGAGCTTTATACATTAATGTTTAGTTTGCTTTTTTATTATGGTTTAAGAATTGGTGAATTGCGTGGTTTACAAATAAAAGATTTTAAAAAAGATAGAATATCTATTAATAAAGAATTATCTAATAAAGGAAGATTTGGTGGTCAGGAAATTTTTGACCCAAAAACTTCATCATCTTATAGAGATTATCCTTATGTTTCTAATATTCATGATTTAGAATATGATGTAATAATGATTTTTGGGTTTCTTCCAAATGATTATATTTTTGCTCCTGGATATAAAAAAGTAATTGGTGAAACTACTATTAGAAGAAAGTTAGAAGAATATTGTAAGATAGCAAAAATTAAAGTAATAAAAATCCATGAGTTTAGACATAGTTGTGCAACTTTTTTGTTTAATCAAAATGTAGACCCAAAAGATATTGCTTCCTGGTTAGGTCATTCTTCTGTAGATACCACTTTAAGAGTTTATTCTCATTTATTACCTGTTAGAAAAGAAAATGTTAAAAAGGTATTTGATATATATGATATTAAGCACTAGGGCTTAGTGGATAGAGGGAGAAATATCGTAGATATTGAGGAATAAATAAAAATAAGGTACAATAAAATTGCTAAGAGTATTCTTAGCTTAGGATTAATCTTAAAATCTCTAATAAGATTTTAAAGATTGAGAGAACTAGAAGTGTGGTTTCTAGTTCTTTTTTATTTATTTTATTTTTCATTGAGTCTCCCTTCGCTTCTAGTGTTAGGGAGCGATAGTGAAATATAGGGTGCTTAATATGTATTTAAATTTAATCTTGATACAATTGATACAATTTTTCGGTATGCCGAGTATAAAAAAAGTTCGATACAATCGAACATTTTTCAATCTTGGTGACCTGTACGGGATTCGAACCCATGAATGTATGCGTGAAAGGCATATGAGTTAAGCCGCTTCTCCAACAGGCCATTAAAATGGCGCTGACTATAGGGCTCGAACCTACAACAAATCGGTTAACAGCCGATTGCTCTACCATTGAGCTAAGTCAGCGCATGCAAATAAATGCTTAAATAATATAGCATAAGTTCCCTCGATTTATCAAGGCTAATTTAACTATTTTATTTTATTTTCAATAACATCAATTAATTGCCCAACGGTTTTTAAACTACTAATCTCTTTATCATCAAAAGTAACACCGTATTTTTCTTCTAAACCAAGCAAGAATTCGACTACATCTAATGAATCTAAACCATAAGTTGTAATTGTTGCATCACGATCAATTTCATTAACTTTAAGCTTTTCTTTAATTAAAGTTTCAATTTCTTCTTTTTTTGCCATATCAAACCTCGTTATTTATATGATATAACAAATTAAGGTACTTTAAAAGAAAAAATATGCCCTAAAGAACGGGCATATTTTGTTAAAAAAAGAGCAAATTTTCTTCTTTTATTAGTGAATTACTTTCAGTGGATGATTCTGTTGTTGGAATTACGCTTTCTCCAGTATCTTCAATTTTAGTTGCTACGCTCTTCGCTGAATTCTGAAACGCAGTTATAAGAGCTCCAGCAATAACACCAAATACAGCAATTACAAGAATTAAACCCAATAATTGACCTTTAAGTTCTGACATAATTGTCTCCTTTCTATTTATAAAAATTTATAATTGCATATCTTACAATGGAAATTTCTATCTCCGTTATAGAAATTGCAATTGGTTGATATGTTTTACTTATCTTATATGGATAAACTGTTCCTTCTTGGTTGTCCTCTACATCATTAATTGGCGTTAATGTTATTTTATATGTATTTTGGTATTCCAAAATTGTTTCTTCATTTAGATAACCAGTATTGGCGATTTTATATGAAATTGAAGTAGATAGAGCATCGAGATTTGTATAGTTTAATTGCATTATTACTAAATCAACACCAATAACAAAAGCGATAAAAATAAGTAGGATTGAAAATATTGCGCCTAATTTGTTACTCATATTATTTCTCCAACTAAATTAATAATTCCATAAACTAAAACCATCATCAAAACTCCACTACCAATTATTGAGCAACTTATAAAACGATCAAACTTATTGTTTCTTTTAATTGCACTTTCTTTTTCGATTCTTTTTTTAAAATTCATAAAAACATTATTAAATTGCTCAATGTAACTTTGGTTGTTTCCGTTTTCTACCATTTGGAAAATAGATATCATAACATCTTCTACTAATTTGTTATTAAAGTTACAAGCAAAATCTATATATGGTTTAATTGATTTATCATTATTTATATTTTCTAAAAGAATATCGATATATTCCTTAATTTCTAGTGTTGCAAATTCAGAAACATTCTTAAAAGAAGAATATATATTTTCTCCATTTGCAATATACATTCTAAAAAAAGAAAAAGTATTTATAAAATCATTAACCTCTTTATTTCTTTTTTGTTCTAGTTTTATTTTATATCGATAAAGATAATAAAAAACAAAACAAATCATTGCAAGTAATCCATAAACTAACAAAGTTATATTTTTTAAGAATATAAAACCAATTGAAAACAATAAAAGAATAAAGACTTCAACTATAATTAAAATAGTAATTTCTTTTCTATAATTTAAACCAAGATCATTAATTAGCTTTTTTATTTTTTTCATATTTTATCTCCGAATTTATAAATTTTAAATTGAACATATGGTTAAAAAATAGAAACATTGTGATTAAAAAGACAATAAAAACAAGTAAAATCCCATATGGAAATAAACTCATATTTGTCATTTTTTGATAATATGTTCCAAGAAAAGGTTTTAAAATTAATAAAATAATGAAATTCATTCCCCACATCACAATAAATTCAATAATTTTTCTTTTACCAATGCTTAAAAAATTATTTAAACTTTCTTCAACAGTTCTTGAATCATAAATTAAAAGATTTGCACTATTTAATATATTGCCACCTGTATATATAAATTGATTTAAAAGCTTTAAAAAAATATTATATAAAGAAGAAGAAAAGTAATCTTTTAAATAGTTTACTATATCTTCTTCTCCTAAATGAGAAACAGAATTTATTGTCTCAATTAGCTCTCCATTAAAACTAGATTTAAGGTTATTAAATGTTGTTGTAATAGATTTATTAATACTAAGATTAATTATAAAATTATTAATAAAACCAATGCATTCTCTTGTTTTCTTAATAACTAATAAGTAGTTCCTCAATCCTTTATCAAAAAGAATTATAAAATAAAACAAGAACAAAAATAAAACAACTATACTTAATAAAATATTTTCACTTGAAAAATAATAAATAAAGCTCATAAATAAAGAAATAAACAAATAAATTATCATTCTTTTAAACATTTTTCACCCTCCCATTTTTTAATAAAACTTCTAGTTTCATAATCATCAACTATAATTTCCTTTATTAGTTTTTTTGGTAAATCATAATATTTATCTGGATATTTGAATATTGGAGTAAACTTAGTATCAATGTTTGTGCCGATATCACTTACAAACCTTTTTATTTTTCCATCTTTTTCTATTATTTTTTTAACATAAATTAATAACCTAAAATGATCACAAACATCGACCATGGTTTCATCAAACTTTAAATTTTCATTTTTTAACATACACATTCTGGTCATTCTTGAATAAATATATTCAATATTTTTGGCATGTAGTGTAGAAATAGTAGGATGTCCAGACATTGAACTATTTAACAAAGAAAGCATCTCTCCTCCTCTTGCTTCACTTACAATAAGCCAATCAGGGTTACAACGAAGAGCATTTTTAATCAATAAATCAAAATTTATATTTTCTACATTTTGATTTATTATCCAAGTTTGAATATCAATATTTTTAAGAAAATAATCAGTATCTAATTCATCAACATTATCAATTACAATAAGCCTCGTATTTTCATCAAATTTTGAAAGCAAATATTTTTGAAATTCTGTCTTTCCTGAACCAGTAATTCCTCCAATTATTATTGACTCTTTATTTCTTATAAATTTACTAATTAATTCCATACATTTTGAACTAATAAATTGTTCATCATCATGAATTCTTAAAGAATCATAACCAATTCGTATTGAGAAATTAATGGCTTTCTCTCTATTCTTTCTTGAAATTGAAAGATGAGTTGCGTTAATTCGATATTTACCAACACTAATATCTAATATTGGAGAAGAAAAAGAAAATTGAGAATCACTTAAATTTGAAATTTGACGAATAAAATCATAAGCTTCCTTATTTGAAATCTTGCTTTCTGCTTTTTCTCTTCCTTTTAAATTAGTTTGGTAAAATAAATCTTCACCATTATAAGAAATATCAGTTATACCTTCATTTAATAAAAGATTTTTAAGAAAACTTGATTCAATGTATTTAATTAGTTCCTCATTCATAATTAACAATTCCTGAAATATCAATCGAAAAGATTAATTTTTTATCAACTTTATAATCTAAATAATAATCACAAATAAAATGAAGTTGTACATTTTGTGGCATTCCAGAAGTATCTAAAAATATACCTTCGTCAGTTTTTGTAAAAGGATATAAACTCATATAATAACAATCTACTTTATTATGTAATTGTGAGTTAAAATAACTTACAAGATTGTCTTCTAATTGATCAATAATAAAATAAGGATAAACGTTTTCTTCCTCATCTAAAATAGCAATTGAATTCATTAATAAATCATGTGGAATATTTGAAACTGTACGATTAATAAACATACCATAATTTGACATTATAAAAATTGAAATTATTGGCGCAAATACACCAAGTGCATAATATATAACACTCATCATGGTTTGTATGTCTCCGGAATATCAGAATCAGTTACTCCACCATAATTTTGAGTAATATTAATATAATCTAATAGTTTTTCTTCGCTAAAGATTAAATCGAATTCAAATCGAACTTCAATATTGCTTATTGTTACAGCATCAAAACAAAAACAAAAACGAATTTGCTTATAAATTTCATAATCTCGATATGGAAAATATAATGAATTTACTTTCATAAAATCACTAGATTCTTTTTCTTTACTCATTTCCATCGTTCTTTGATTTAAATAAATTGGATCTTTTGGAACATAATAATAGACATTATCTTCAAAAGTTTCTAAAGATAAATCCATATAGTAATAGTCATCTTTTTTTGTAAATGTTCTTGTTATTACATCAGTTTTACTATTTGTTAACAATCTTACACTAGATGTTAAAAATTCATTATTATCTTGATAGAAAAAACCATGATTATTTATTTTAAAACGAAAATAATAATCATCATGTATGGAATCATGATTATATATCTCACATCCTGAATCATTATAAGATAAAAACTTATAATTTAATCTTCCTTTCCCATCATGAATATATTCAATGGGCATTGCTGCTGAACCATCACTTGTTGCATAAAGGATAACATTTGGGTTTATAACGAAAAATCCTAAACTTGAACCTCTACTAGCAGTAATTGAAGTTCCTGAAGCATTAATATCCAAAACGAAAGATATTCTTGCAGTATCAAAAATTAAAGGATTTATAGTACCTTTAAAATGATAAACACTATATTCCTCATCTTCATATAAAAAACAAACATTAGCATCTTCTTTTAATAATATTTTTGTCCTATTTTTATAATAAGAAAGTCTATATTGATATGTACCTGTATCAACTAATTCCTTTATAGGTATATCAAAATTATGTGAATTTTCTCCCCTTATAAAATTTCCAAAAGTAAATGGCATAAGTTCATATAGAGTATTGGTTGAGTTATAACTTGAAAAAAATAAAGTAGATATTGAAGTAGATAAAATTAGAAATTGTTTAATCATAATAACCTCCTCAACTAACAAGAAGGGAGTAAATTATATTATTTTGTAATTTTTTTAAAAATATTCGTGTAAAATAAAAATATGATTATTTTAATAGGAGCAAGTGCAAGCGGCAAAAGCCAAGTTTGTAATTATTTAATCTCACATTATGGATTAAAAAAATTTATTACGACCACTACTCGACAAAAAAGAGTAAACGAAACAAATAATATCGATTATCACTTTATTTCTAAAGATGAATTTCAAAAGAAAATTAATGATAGTTCCTTTATTGAATATGTTTTATATAATGGAAATTATTATGGTACAGAAAAGAAAGAAATTGATCATAATAAAGTTTTAATAGTTGAACCTAATGGATTTAAAAAATTTTTAAGTTTAAAAGATAATAATATAGTCTCTTTCTATTTATATTGCGATAAATCTATTCGTGAAAAAAGAATGATTTCTCGAAAAGATAATCCAATAGATATCAAAAAAAGATTAGATAATGATGATGAAATATTTAATATTAACAATATAAAAGGCATTAACTATATAATTGATACATCAAATAAAACAGTAGAAGAAACAAGTGAAGAAATAATGAATATGTATAAAGAAAGAATGAAAAATTAAGCTTTTCTTCTTCTCTTTTTCCATACAAGAAGTTTTTCAACTACACCATTATCATCAATGGAAATAACTTTCATACGAACTGTTTTAAAATCAATAATATCATCTATTTTTGCAAAATGATCATCTAATAATTCAATACAATATCCACCAATTGTTACATATTCAGTATCAATATCATCGCGACGAATATTTGTTAATTGGCAAAAATCATCAAGATTCATTGAACCACTAACAATATATTTACCACCTTTAACCTTACTGAAAGGTTTATCAACATCATCGACTTCATCCCAAATCTCTCCAACAATTTCTTCAAGAATATCTTCCATCGTAATAAATCCATCTACTCCACCATATTCATCAACAATAATTGCACAATGAATTTTTGTTTTTTTAAAGTCTTGTAAAATATCATTAATTTCTGTTGAACGAGGAAAACGCAATGGTTGGCTTAGTATAGATTCAATATTATTGCTCTTCTTTTCAAGTTTTAAACGAACTAAATCTTTAGTTCTTACAAAACCAATTATATTATCAATACTATCTTTATAAACTGGTATTCTACTATGATTGTATAAGCTTTCACTTTTAATAATATCATCAAAATCATCATCAATATCAATTGCATATAAATCGATTCTAGGTGTCATTATTTTATATGCTTCGGTAGAAGAATAATCTAAAGTAGATTTTAATATTTCTGCTTTTTCTTTATTTATTACACCTTCTTTTTGAATGGTATTAACCATGTAATGAAGTTCTTCTTCAGTAACATCTTCTTCAAATTTATTTTTCTTTACTTTGTTATTAAAAAACTTTGAAAATTGATTGCCCATCCAACTGATTGGTGAAGCAATAATAACAAATATAAATGTTGGAATTGAAATAGCAATACTTATCTTAAAAGCATTGGATTTACCTAATGATTTAGGCAAAATTTCTCCAAAAACAATAACTAAAATTAATATTACAACGGAAGCAATCGTACTTGTTAAACCCTTATCAAAACCATAATTATTTGCAATTGCAAGACCTAAAAAAGTACCTAAGGTTTCTGAACCAATATTAACTAAATTATTTAATAAAGTAACAGAAGAAATAGTAAAACCATATTTCTCTGTTAAACGAAGAGCTACTCTAACACTTCTTTTATTATTATTAGCTAAATATGATTTGAGACGTAAATCACTTACACTACCATAAACCATGTCGGCAATAGAAAAGTAAGCACTTAATATAAGTAAAATAACTAATAATATAGGATAAACAATAAGAATTGGATCCATTATTTGTCTCCTCCTATAAGTTTTTTACCTTTATTTTCATTAATATCACCAACTAATTCTTCTAAAATATCTTCCATTGTAATCATTCCAATAAGTTCTTTTTTAGAATTATAAACTAAAGCAATATGAGTTTTTGCATCATTAAATTTCTTAAAAATATCATCGACTTTATCGGTATCTTTAACTTTTAAAGGTTTAGAAATAACACTTCTTAAATCTAAATGTTCGTCTTTGGTATATTCTTTAAAATAAGTTCTAACGGTTATAATTCCAATGATATTATCAGGATTATTCTTATATATAGGTATTCTAGAATAAGAAGTTGATAAAATAATTTTATTTAATTTATTAACCGTTAAACCATTATAATCAATTTCAAAAATATCTTTTTTCTTAGTTAATACTTTATCAACACTAATAGTATCAAATACAAATGCTCTTGAAAGGATATTCTTTTCATCTTCTTCTAATACCCCATCATCTATTGCATCATCAGCTTTTTCAATAAATTCTTCTTTAGTAATTGAAAGATCACCTTTAGTTTTAAATATCTTTTTAGAAAGATAAATAATGCCACGAAAAACCAATATTAAAGGATAAAATAAGTAATAAAAGAAAATAATAATATATGCAAAAACCATTGCTAATTGATTAGGTAATGCTTTACTTACTACTTTTGGAATAGTATCAACAAAAATATAAACAATAATTGTAAGAACAAGAATTGATAATAATGATTCTGTATTTTGATTAATAACACCATTATTTGCTAAATTTAAAAAGAAAAAAGCACTTACGTTAGACATAATAACTTGACAGGTATTACTTCCAACTAATGCTACAACTAGCGTATCATCAAAACGTTTGCTTAATTTGCAAATAATTTTAGCAGTTCTTTTTCCTTCATTTGCTAACGCTTCAAAATGATATCTATTACAATTTGAGAAAGTATTCTCACTTGCAGAAAATATAGCACTTAATATAGTACAAACAGCAATAATCAACCACGACAGATACGGTGGAATGTTTTCCATAACAACGAATACTCCTTCAAATCAATGAAAATATTATAAATAATATATATAAAAATATCAATATACATAAAAAAGGGAACTAAATTCTGATTTCAACTATCATTCTAGGTTAACTATGCGTTCATTATTTCACAAGTATTAATCTTTAGTTGAATCATTAGTTCCCTACAAATGAACCTTGCCCTTATGTTCGGTATTTCTTACATTATAAGGAGTTCTTTTGTACTTCTAATTTATTTATAATATATTTTATTTTATTTGTCAAACAAACTGCATTTTATAGGCTAATTATGTTTAACTACATGACAATGTCTACAACGTGGTTCATAGCTTTCTTCAGCACCAACTAATATTTGAGGATCACTATCGCTAGCAGGCTCTCCATTTATCAAACGTTGCGTCATAGTCGCTTCTTTTCCACATACTGGGCATATTGCAGTTAACTTAGTGATCATTTCTGCTTTACAAAGAATTTTGCCCATTGGACCAAATGGTTCATTCTTAAAATCGGTGTCTAACCCAGCACAAATTACTCTAATGCCTCTATTCGCTAAAACATCGCAAACATCAACGATTGAATCATCCATAAAATTAACTTCGTCAATACAAACGCAATCTAAATCTGGAGTAATATACTTTAAAATATCAGTCCCTTTTGAAATATTAATTGATTTCTCACTATTCTTTTTATGCGATACAACACAATTATCACTATAACGATTATCAATTACTGGTTTAAATACTAAATATTTCTTTTTAGCATATTTTAAACGATTGATACGTCTTAAAAGTTCTTCAGACTTACCTGCAAACATTGGACCAGTAATTACTTCAATCCAACCAACTGAACTATCATTTTCGCCCATAAAAATTCCCTTCTATTCTTCTTTATTACTATTTAAATATAAATAATTGATTATTGATTTTCTTGTTACAATTCCTATAAAGTTTGTAGAATCATCTACAATTGGTACAAAGTTTTGATTTGTACAAGTAATGATTAAATTAGACATATCTTCATGTGAAGTAATTGGTAAATAAGATTTATATCTTTGAACATCACCAATATTTACATTATTAAAATCTTCAATGCTCTTAAAAGGATGATTTTTTAGATAAAACAATAAATCACCTTCACTAATACTACCTTTATATTTTCCATTCTTAGTAAGTAAAGGAATTGTTGTATAACGATAATATTCTAAAATTTCTAAAACTTGTCTTATAGACATAGAATCATCACAAAATTTAATTTGCGATTTTGGTGTCATAAATAATAATACATTCATGTAAATATTATAGAATTAAATAGAACATTTAAAAAGAATAAAAATCATGTTTTTAAAATTATTTTCTATGTATTAAATAATTAGTAATTAATTAGTAAATATTTAGACTATTTGATATGAAAAGTAAGCTCACAATTGTTTACTTCCTTTTTTTCACCATTTAGCTCAATTAATAAATGAGAATCGTTAAGTATATCAAGAACTTTAATTCTTACTTTTTCTCCGTTTAATAAGGCACCAACTTCTTTATCTTTATAATAATTATTTTCTTTAACATAATCTATGAAAGAGTTTTTCCCTTTTTTAAGATCATTTAAAAGCATAAAAAAAGTATCAACAATTTCTACTAGTAGTTTTTTAGTATTAAATTCTACTCCACTTTCTAGTTTCATAGATGTAGCATTTGGTAAATTATTAAACGCCATTTGATTAACATTTAATCCTATGCCAACAATTAAAGCTTGCATCACACTTGTTGATACACCTTCAAGTAAAATTCCACATGTTTTTTTGCCATTAATTAAGATGTCATTTGGCCATTTGATGCTGGATTTGATATGGTTTTTAGCTAAAGTCATACTAACAGCAGCACCACTTAATAAACAAATATTCTCAAAGTTATCAAACGAAAACTTATCTTTTAATAATATTGAAAATAACACATTTTGGTTTCTACTTGAAACAAAACTTCTATCATATCTACCCCTACCATTATTTTGAAATCCAGTTGAAACAACTGAATTAGCAGGAATAGATTGATAGTTCTTTTTTAAATATAAATTTGTAGAATCAATTTCATCAAAATAGATGTAATTAATTTGCTCCGCCATAAAGATATTTCCCTAATGAATTATATGAAACAATAGCAACTACTATTTTAAGAATATCAAATGGGATATAAGGAACAATAAAAATAGACATTAAATAACCAAAACCTAAGGCCTTACCATTTACTAAATTAAGAATAATATATCCATGAATAAATCCAAAAATATAAACAATTAATAAGCAGGAAAGGCAAGATAAAGTTTGGTATACAATCTTAAGTTTTTTTGAAGTAACTTTTTCAATTAAAAAATGTTTGAAAAGATACATAACAACTAATCCAGGAATAAATCCATAAACAAATCCAAATGTTGGATTAATTGCATAGGCAAATCCGCCACCAAAATTGCTAAAAAATGGGAGACCAACTAAACCTAAAAATACATAAGTTAAAATAATAATCATCGATTCTTTTAAATTAAAGAATAAACCAATTAAAAATATAACCAATATTTGAAGGGTAAATTTTAATAATCCAGTATCAATAGTAATCCAACTTCCAACTACTAAAAATGCCAGAAACATCGCCATAAGGCAGATGCTTCTTGCATTAAATCTTTTATTAACTACAGTATCATTCATAAACTACACCAAAGTTTGAGCTAAGCTAATAAAATACCAGCAGCAATTGCAGAACCAATTACACCAGCAACATTTGGTCCCATTGCATGCATAAGTAAGAAGTTTTCTGGATCTTCTCTTTGTCCTTCTTTTTGAACAACTCTTGCAGCCATAGGAACAGCACTGACACCAGCTGCACCAATCATAGGATTGACTTTGCCATGCGTACAAACACACATTAACTTTCCACCTAAAACACCAAATGCGGTAGAAATAGAGAATGCACAAATTCCTAGAACGAAAATTTCAATAGTTTGAAGTGTTAAGAAATTTGCTCCTGTTGCAGTAGCACCAACTGATAAACCAAGTAAAATAGTAACAATATACAATAATGAATTAGCAGCAGTATGTACTAAATTTGGTACAACTCCACTTTCTTTAATTAAATTTCCAAGCATTAACATACCGATTAATGGAGCACATTGTGGAACAATTAATACAGTAATAATCGTAACAAGTATTGGGAAAAGAATTTTTTCTGTTTTGGAGACTGGACGTAAATCATCCATTCTAATTCTTCTTTCCTTTTTAGTTGTAAGTAATCTAATTATTGGAGGTTGAATAATAGGAACTAAAGCCATATATGAATAAGCGGCAACGCTAATAGCACCTAATAATTGAGGAGCTAATTTAGTGGTTACAAGAATAGCTGTTGGGCCATCTGCACCACCAATAATACCAATAGAGGCAGCTTCTTCAAAACTCATTCCAAATAAACCAATAGCGCCAAGGAATGTTAAGAAAATTCCAATTTGAGCAGCACCACCAAGCAACATAGTCTTTTTATTAGCAATTAATGGACCAAAATCAGTAGTAGCACCAATTCCTAAGAAGATTAAACATGGATAGATTTCATAACGAACACCTAAATATAAATAATCTAATAATCCAGGTTCATCTGATAAGAATGCACCAGTTTCAGCATCATATCCACCCATAATTCCAGGGAACAAATTAACAAGTAACATTCCAGCAGCAATAGGAATTAATAGGTAAGGTTCATATCCTTTTTTGATTGCTAAAAAAAGTAAAACACATGCAATAATAATCATTACAAGGTTTTTCCAACCATCTGCAACAAAGAAACTTGCAATTCCAGAGGATCCAAATATGTTGTTTATAATATCAACAATCGTATCCCACATAAAATTAGCCTATAACAACTAAAAGATCTTTAGTTTGAACATTAGCACCTTTGCTAACCTTAACATCTTTAATTGTTCCTTCACAAGGAGCAACAACTTCGTTTTCAAGCTTCATAGCTTCAATAACAAGAAGTACATCGCCTTTTTTAACAGAATCGCCAACTTTAACATTGACCTTTAAAACAGCACCACCAATAGGAGCTAAGACTTGTTTGCCTTCACCATTACTAACTGGTTTACTAACAGGAGCTTCAGCTGGTTTTTCTTTAGCTTTTATAGCTTCAACATTGCCTTTAACTTCTTCAACAGCTTCTAATTCAACTTCGTAAAGTTTTCCATTTACTTTAACTTTATATTTTTTCATAAGTTTCTCCTTATTTAATTTCCTTTACACTAACAACTTTAACGTCTTTTTTGATTTCATTACGATAATCAATTGAACATACTAAAACTGCAGCCATCATATCATCATCAGTGATATTAACTGGCTCAAGAGTTTTATTTTCTTCTTTTTTATCTTTATTCTTTTTTTCAAAAGCATGTGGATTCTTTGTTTTAATCATGTTTATAAAAGTAAAAACTAAGGATGTAATCCCAATAATTACTAATAAAACAGCAAAGACAAGAACAATAGAAACTAAAGAATAAATAGCAGCATCACCTAAGCCCATTGAATGACTAGCAAATATATACATATCTATTTATCCTCCTAAAATACCACATTAAATTCTTCAGTAGAATCTTCACCTTCACCATCAAGATGATATTTTTTCTTTAAGAATTTAGTGGCAACTTCCTCAAATAATGCAAGTGACAAAACATCTTCGTCACAACGAGCAAGATCTTTATATTTCTCTTTATAGAATTCAAATTGAGGTTTAATAAGATCGGCTGGGCGACAAGTAATAACTTTATCATCACCAATTATTTTCTTACGAATTTCTTCATTTACTGGAGCAGGTGATTTTCCATATAAACCATGTAAATATTCATTGATTTCTTTTGGAACCATCTTATAGCGTTCACCAGTTAAAACATTTAATACAGCTTGTGTACCAACCATTTGTGATAATGGAGTAACAAGAGGTGGATAACCCATATCCTTACGAACATTAGGTACTTCTTTTAAAACATCTTCATATTTATCCATAGCATTTTGTTTTTTAAGTTGTGCCATAAGGTTAGATAACATACCACCAGGTACTTGATATTTTAAAATGTTTGGATTAACACTTAATACTTTTGGATTAAGTAAACCATTTGCAATATATTTATCTTTTACTTTAGTCATTATTGCACTGGCTTTATTTAAATCCTCAATATTAATTTCAGGATCATATTTTGTTCCTTTATAAGCATAACAGAATGCTTGAGTTGAAGGTTGAGCAGTACCATTACTAATTGGAGATAAAGCAGTATCAATAATATCTACTCCAGCTTCAATAGCTTTAGCATAAGTCATTTCACAAATACCAGCGGTACAATGTGAATGTAACTCAATAGGAATTTTAACAGCTTTCTTAAGTGACTTAATTAACTTATAGGCATCTTCAGGAAGCAAAACTCCAGCCATATCCTTAATACAAATAGAATCCGCACCAAGTTTTTCAACTTTTTTAGCTAAATCTACATAATATTCAATAGTATGAACAGGTGAAGTAGTATAAGAAAGAGCAATTTGACAAATTCCATGATACTTCTTAGTAGATTTAACAGCTTGTTCAAGATTTCTAATATCATTCAATGCATCAAACACACGAATAATATCAATTCCGTTTTCTAATGATTTTTTAACAAACATATCGACTACATCATCAGCATAATGATGATAACCTAATATGTTTTGTCCTCTAAAGAGCATTTGTAACTTTGTTTTAGGACAAAGTTTACGAATTCTTCTAAGTCTCTCCCAAGGATCTTCATCTAAAAAACGTAAACATGCATCGAATGTTGCACCACCCCAAACTTCAAGCGCATAATATCCAGCATTATCTAAAAAAGGTAATACTGAACAAATTTCGTCCGTAGTCATTCGCGTTGCGAAGAGGGATTGATGTCCATCACGAAGTGCAGTTTCAACGATTTTTACACCCATATAGGACCTCCAAAAATAAAATATTAATAATTTGATTTATTGTTTATTTTTTGATATATTTTCAATACCAAATCTTTAGAAATTTACTAAAGGTAAATAAACCCGAAATCAAAATCAATGATACTATATTTGTTAAGGAAATTAAAGCATTATACTTAATAATCGCTATTTTTTAACTGATTTATTTTTTTAGTTTTAAATGTTATTTTAAATAACAAAAAAAGAAGCAGTTTTTCTGCTTCTTCTTAATCTAAAAATTCAAGTTTTAAAAAATTGTGACAATTCCTAATAGACTTAATACCGCAAAAACTAAACAAACTAATAAAGCTACTCCAATAATAAAACCTAATACTTTACCTAAAATTCCAAATACTAGTTTTCCAACTAATCTTAAGATAAATAACACTATCCAAATAACTAAAGCTAAGACTAAACAAACAATTGCAATTAACATATTTATACCTCTTTAATATTATTTAGGAATATTCTATAAAAAGCAATTTCTTTGTTTAAAATTGCAATAAAGATAAGAAAGTAAAATTATATATTTATTGTTTTAAGCATCGTAATAAACAAAATCATCCACTAAAGCATTATCTTTTGTATATAAATGCCCGTCTTTTGTATAAAAAGATTCATTATTACTATATAAATTTAAAAGTATTAACTTCTCTTGAATCCCACCGATCTAAATTATCTTCATAAAGATATGATTCATTTGTTGAAAAATATTCGTCTGCATTTGGAAACATTGCTTCAATATCAGTTGAAATATTAAATGGAGATGGTACGCCTCTACCATAATAACCTCCAAGTTCCTTAACTTGAATATTATCATAAGTTGAAGGAAGAATAATCTCTAAAGAATCATCAGTATTCCAATTTATATTTGTAATAAAAGCATTATTTTCTATTTCGCTATATCCAACATGAATATTACCTGTTCAATCAAAACTATAAAATGATGGAGAAGTTGTTAATAAAAAAACACAAACTATAATACAACCTATACCTTTTTTCATAATTCTCTTTATTAATTATTATATCATACATAATATATTTTAATTTGTGTGTCTCTTCCACGAAATTAGTAATAATATTTAATGACAAAAATTTTGAATTCCTTACAGTAACATAGATATCAATATTTTAAGGTTAAGCAAACCATTCAACACAGATTCAAAATCTTTTACTAGTTGAATTTCGTCTAAAAGTAAATAATAATTAAAAAATATTTACTTATTTTTACATATTTATTTAATAAAAGTATCGCTATAAACGATACTTTTTAATATATGGTGCCGACAGTCGGAATCGAACCAACGACCTATTCATTACGAATGAATTGCTCTACCAACTAAGCTATGTCGGCACTTGTCAAATTATATTACATCGTAACGATTTAAAAAATCTTTTTTCTCATCAACATTGGTTTTTAATATTTGAAGTTGAACTAAATGATCTGCATCATTTCCTTTAACATGACTTAAATTAATTACCTTACAAACTAAATGTACTTTTGCTCCAGGAATTAATAAAGCACTACCATCGTTATAACAACTGAAATTTAAAAATTTATTTATCTCTTCAGAATGATTATTACCAAAATGTAAGGCAATCTTTTCTTGACCTTTTGCTAAAACTGAAACACCAACTATATCGTTTATTTTTAAATTATTACCTGTATCAGATTGAGCTCCAATAAGCATTAATAATTGAGTGTAATCGCAATGCATTGCCCATGCACAAGACATTCCATAACTTATATTATCCTTATAATAGGAAACAACATTAACACCTTCATTTAAATATTCTTTCATAAAAATACCTCATAAATAGTATACATATATTTCAAAAGAAAACCACTCATCAAATGAGTGGTTAATTTACGATTTGGTAGCGGGGAGAAGATTTGAACTTCCGACCTCCGGGTTATGAGCCCGACGAGCTACCAGGCTGCTCTACCCCGCAATATCGTTTATAAATACCAAGCTTTTAGAAAAAGTTGGCGGAGAAAGAGAGATTCGAACTCTCGCTAGGCTTGCACCTACTATCGGTTTTCAAGACCGACCCCTTCAACCGCTTGGGTATTTCTCCATTTTTTGGTGGACCATCTAGGACTTGAACCCAGAACCTAACCGTTATGAGCGGTCCGCTCTAACCAATTGCGCTAATGGTCCAACGCTTGGTACCAGTGAAGGGATTCGAACCCCCGACGTGTCGGGTATGAGCCGACTGCTCTAACCAACTGAGCTACACTGGCAATTGGTGGAGCCAGGGAGAATCGAACTCCCAACTTAAGCTTGCAAAGCTAACGTTATCCCACTTAACTATGGCCCCTTAATTGGTCACTAAGCACCTAAACAGTGCTTTAATATTATAGATAAAACTTACTTTAATAGCAACAATAAAATTTGTGCTATTCACTTTTTTTATTCGATAAGATAAGATTATTTATAAAATATATAGAAAGTATATTCTATAAATAGAGGTATTACTATGAAACTATTAATGATTTTAACAAATGAATTCGAAGAAATCGAAGCTTTAGGAACTATCGCTTTATTAAGAAGAGCAAATTGTGAAGTAGATATTTATTCCTTGCATGGAGAAAGTTTAATAGGTAGATATGATATTTCAATTAATGAATTACATTTAATGAATGAATTAAATATTAATGATTATGGAGGATTAATTATTGCTGGAGGTCCTCAATATAAAGAATTAGAGCTTGATAAGAAATTTATAGATATTGTAATAGATTTCTATAGAAAGAAAAAATATATTTGTGCAATATGTGCAGGACCCACTATTTTAGGTCATTTAGGAATATTGAAAGATAAAAAATATACATGTTTTACTTCAATGAATGAAGAATTTGGTGGTACTTATATTGATCAATATGTAGTAGTTGATAAAAATATAATAACGGCTAGAAGCGCAGCTGCTACTATTGATTTTGCTTTTGCTATTATAAAAACTATATATGGGGAAGAATTAGAAGCAAAAATTAAAAAACAAATCTATTATTGATAAATTACTTTAATTTTGTGTTCCTTATCAATAAATTTATATTCATCAGTAGGTTTACCAATTGTTACTCCACCTAATACAGTAGTATTTTCATCGATACCTAAATAATTTTTAAGGTCTTTATTTTCTTGTAATATACGAGCTACACTCCATAAATAAGTAGAACCATATGTTAAATTTGTAGCTTCTAAACACATATTTTCTAATATACATCCAGTATTTTGATAATCTAATTCAGGACGTAAAATAATTGCCATTACTAAAATTAATAAAGGAGAATTATAAGTTTCATCATGACCTGTTTTAGCTATTAACATTTTTTGGAAAGTCTTTAATTTATCACCTTGTAAAACAAGTAAGGTATAACGATTATATTCACCTTTTCCAATTGGTGCTTTCATTCCACACTCTAATATTTCACTTACGAAATTATCAGGTATTTGCTCATCTTTAAAAGCTCTAATTGATTGGCGATATTGCACTACTTTTTTAAATTCCATATTTACTAAACCTCATTGAATAATGTTCTTATTAATTATATCATATGCGTTATGAGTTTCGCTCAAAGAATTAAAAAGCTATTTGCACCAATGGATTTAACTAAAGGAAACATTACTAAATGTTTACTAATTTTTTCCTTACCAATTATGCTTTCCTTCTTATTTCAACAAGTATATTCCTTAACTGATGCGGCAATTGCTGGACAAAATTTATCAGCTACAGAAATTGCTGGGATTAGTGATTCAGGGTGTTTAACTTATATTGTTTTAGATTTTGGATTTGGTTGTACGGCTGGTTTTAGTGCAATAACTGCTAAAGCTGTTGGTTCAAAAAATAATGATTTAATCAAAAAATCGTTTTCAATTCAAATTGTTTTAACTTTTGTTATTGGATTATTTTTAACAATTCTTTCTATTTTTTGTATTGATTTATTACTTAAAATAATAAATTTAGTACCTGGAACAGAAACTTATGAAATGGCAAGAAAATATATCTTTATTTTCTTTTTAGGTACAATTGCTCAATTATTTTATAACTTATTTAATAATATACTTAGAGCATTAGGAGATTCTTTAACACCACTTTTATTTTTAATCTTTTCATGTTTATTAAATATTGGATTAGATCTTTTATTTATGATTACATTCAAATGGGGTGTTGCTGGAGCAGCATTAGCTACTATTATTTCTCAAACCGTATCAGCGGTTGGCTGTTTTATTTATTCATATAAAAGATATAGTGTTTTTCATATATCATTAAAAGATTTATCAATTGACTTTAAGTACGCTCTTGAACACCTTAAAAATGGATTACCATTAGGTCTTCAATTTAGTGTTTTAGCTTTTGGCATTATTATTATGCAAGGAGCTGTAGTTAATTTTGATAATGTAAGTCAAGATCCACTTCAACCTGCTCAACTTGGTTATGGAGCCACTAATAAATTAATTGGTTTATTTATTTCTGTACCTAACGCAATTGGGAATGCAGTACTTGCTTTTACAGGACAAAATTATGGTGCTAAACAATATCAAAGAATAAGAGAAGGAATTAAAAAAGCAAATATTATTACGTTTGTTGCTTGTTTAATTTGCACTATTACTTCTTTATTATTATGTATTAAAGGTGCATATTTATATTTATTTTTACAAAAAGAAAATATAACAGAAGCTACAATAAAATATGGAACATATTATTATTTTGCTAATATGCCAATATTCTTCTTTTTAGGTTTTTTATTTGTTGGAAGAAATTCTTTACAAGGAATAGAAAAACCATTATTTCCATTTTTAGCAGGTGTAGTTGAACTTGCTTCGAGAATTGTTATCTCTTTATATTTCCCAAGTTTATTTAATCCAAGTAATCCTACAAGTGATCTTTCTTATTTTATGTTGATGACAGGAGATGGATTAGCATGGATGCTTGCTTATTTAACCTTATTAATTGGTTTAATAATAAATGTTTATACTAAACCAAATTATAAATTAGAAAGAAAATAAATAAAATAAAAAGCTGCCCATATGGGCAGCTATTTTAAAATCGGTTTATAAATTATTATTTAGAAACAGCACTTTTGACTAAGGCAGCAACTCCCCCAAAGGTAGCAATAAGGCCGAATATACCACCAAGAATTGCACCAATTCCTAATCCATATCCTTCAGAACTATTATAAGCATTAGCACTAGTAAATAAAGGAGCTTCACAGAAAGTTAAGATAGTTCCTGTTAAAAAACAAACAATAGTTATTGATCCTAAGATTATTTTATTTTTTTTATTTTTCATTAAGAAACTAACGGCTAAAAGTATAGCAGCAACAAGGAATAAATAATATCCAATAAAACTACCCCAATTAAATGCCACATTAGCATCTGGATCTGAAATATCAGTAACACTAGAAATGCCACCAATAACTGCAGTTAATGTACCATTATAAGCACCGCCATAAACACAGGTTACTCCACTGATTGCACCAGTTGCACTAACAGAGCCACTTGAAGCAGTAAATGTTACTCCAACAGCAAATTGCATAAAGAATGCAGCAACAGCAAAAACAACAACACCAAGGCCAATTAATAAACCAACAAGATTCTTTTTAGATTTTGCCATAAAAATCCCTCCGATTTAAATTATATGATAAATACCGGTACTCCGAAATTTTACGGGGTTAGTCTTTTTTTAAATATCACAACTTTTTACGGGGTTCATTATTATTAAATATCAAAAAAACTCTATTCTTTAAATGCTTAAAATTTGTAATCCCATAGC
>JBAYBM010000010.1:0-39729 GCA_041669265.1 Bacilli bacterium
ATTATAATGTTTTTGAAGTATCAAAAATAACTTCAGAAAATATTAATAATTCAAGTTTAAATTTACAAAGAGTAGAAAGAATAGAACAAGAAGATTTGAGTAATATTGTTAAGGAATATGAAAGTCAGATTGATTATAATCTAAATTTCTTTTTTAAGAACATTACAATTAAATTTAATAATGAAAAAATTGAAAATTTAACTTTTCAGCCAATTTTTAATGATAATTTATACGACAATATTTATGTAAACGATGTATTTGCGAGTGACTTTAAAGCGACTTTTAATAAGACTATAAATAATAATATATTGAATTTTGAATTTAACGTTGATTATGAATTTTATAATAAAGAAAACAAAGAAGAATCTAGTAGAATACTAGAAAATTTTTCTTTCTCAAAGAATTTTGAAGTCAAAAAAGTATTTAATGAATTCAAATATTTATCTATGCCAACTATTTATTATTCATTTAATTATTTTAAAAATATTTTGGTTGATAAAAAAGCAGAAACAATTAGTAAAGTACTAAATAAAGAAGTAAATTTTTATAGTTTAGTAAACGATGCAAAAAATAATGATGAAATAACTTCCTATTCTTTAATACTATATTTAAAAGATTTTGAAGATTGTTTAAGTTTTTATAATAATTATAGAAATAGCGAAGAAATACGTGTAAATAACAATGCTTTTAGTGTTATTAATTCATTTAAAGATCTTAGTAATTCGTTATTTAATGGAATAATTTTCTTCATTTTTATAGCTTTATTTTGTTCGGTTTCAATTATTGGTTTTCTCTCTTATTCTAACTATTCATCCAATAGAAAACTCTCAGCAATATTAACAAGTTTAGGAGCTAAAGATAATGATATATTTGACATTTATGTTTATGAAAATATGTTTAATATGTTTGGAGTTATAATAGGTTTTTTATTATCACGATATTTAGTTAATTTGCTAAATAAATATGTATTATCTACATTCTTTTTTAATGGAATGTTTGATTTAAATATGACTCTTTTCAATAATGATTTATTATATTTATTTTTATTTTTGTTATTAGTTGGATTCTTTTTAATATACATCTTTTCTTTGTTGCCTCTTTTAATTTCAAAAAAGATAGATGTTTCAAAGGAGCTAAAAGAAGAGTGAAGTTAGAGATAAAAAATATTAAGAAAATATATGGAGAAAGAAAAATTCTTGATAACATTTCTTTTTCTTTTGGAGAAAAAACTTTTTATACAATATGTGGAGATTCTGGTTGTGGTAAAACCACTTTATTAAATATTATCTCGAGTTTAGACAATAGTTATAGTGGAAATGTTTATTATGGTACAAAATCTTTGGAGAACCTAAAAGACGAAGAAAAAAGATATGAAAGAGCGAATAATATAGGTTTTGTTTTTCAATCATATAATCTATTTGAAAATGACACTGTTTTTAATAACGTTTTCTTAATGGTCGATTCCCAAAGTCACTTTTCCTACCAAAACAAAAAAAGGAAAGTTGAAGAACTATTAAAGATTGTTGATCTTTTATTTGCAAAAGAGAAAATTGTAAAGAATCTTTCAGGAGGAGAAAAACAAAGAGTTGCTATTGCAAGAGCATTAGCTAATTCACCTAAATTTTTATTTTGTGATGAACCAACAGGTTCGTTAGATTCAATTAATAGCGAGAGCATTTTTAATCTTTTAAAGAAAATATCTAATGTATGCACAGTAATTTGTGCAACACACGATATATTATTAGCGGAGAAATATTCAGATTATTCTTTATTTTTAAAAGATGCTCAAATAGAAAAGGTAATAGATAATAATAATTTTATTAACAAAAAAGACAAAATGTTAATGATGAAAGAAGAAAAGAAAAGAATAAAATCTTATTTGTCTTTTAAATTTATATTTAGACATATATTAAACCTAATAAAGCAGAAAAAATTTAGATACATTATTTCAACATGTTTATTGTCACTATCTTTCTTTTCAATCGGATTATCTTCTTACTTAAAAGAAGGAATAAGCACATCTTTAAAAGAATCATTTAGTGAAATAATTGATGACAATACAATAATAGTAAAGAAGAAAAACTCCAGCAATTCCTTATTGGATTACTATTCTGCATCTTATAATGATGTAAATTTGATAGAAAAAGATTATAAGAGTGATGTCGAATATGTAGGAGTAAATTATTTAGTAAATTTTGAAAACTTCTTTAAAAATTCAAATACTTTATATTGTTTAAATAGACCAAACAAATATCGTTTTGATGGCTTTAATATGCGTGCTATCAACGAATATAATTTGGTCAATAATTTTAAGAACGAAGATATTTATCCTTTACTAAATAATTCATTAAATACTGATGAGATAGTTTTGTCTTTTGATTATGTAACAATGAAATCATTATGTTCATATTTGCAAATTGTAAGAACATTTGAATCCCTAGGAGAATATATAGAAAATAATAAATTACTTGTTCAGTTTGAAGTTAAAAATGATGATTGGGGATATTTTGATGTAATGCAATTTAGAGTTAGAGCTGTTATAAAAAGTACTACAAATTCTATTTACCACACAACGAAATTATTTAATGAATATGTTTTTGAAGATGAACTCATGTTTCCTTCGTCTCTTGATATAAATAGAGAAGAAAAATTGCCATGGATAATGAAGAAAATATATTATTTAAAAACAGTTAATTTCCCTTCCTCTTTTTTAAATAAGATTACATATGACAAGAATTATTCAAATTATTTATTTGATAATGATCGATATGAATATTCCCCTAAAACTTGCAATTTAGATACTGTTAATTATACAAATAAAATATATTGTTTTATAACAATTAAAAATGGAATAAACCCTCAAATCCCACTTGAAATAGAAAAATACTTTAATTTATCTAATTTTTATTATTCAACTAATAGTGGATATATTAATCTAGGGACTAGTTTATTTAGCGGATTCTCTGTACCAACTTTTTTTAGTATGGATATAAATAAGATTAATAATGTTATTGATGCTTATTATAAAGTGGAAAAGGAAGATTATGGGGCAATCGATATTGGTGAAGATATTGGTGAAGGTAATGCTATGAAATTTGGTGATAATATTGTTAAATTTTCGAGTTTATATAATAATTCTATTATTGGAAATTATCCACATAAATATAATGAGATTGCTATATCAGAAGGGTTAAGGAGCATCTTAGGTAAAGACATTAATGTTGGGGATGAAATGTATGTTTCAACAATTGTGAGGCAGATTTATAAAGATGATAAATATCAAAATTATTTTAAAACTATAAAACTAAGAATTAGTGGTTTTGTTAAAACGAACAAGGTTTTAATTTTCAATGAACCAGATTTTAGCATTGTCTTATTTAGAGACTTATTTCAAATTTCTTCATTTAGTCTTTTACCAAATGCATTGGTTTATGAATTCAGTGAAAAGCCAAGTGATGAATTAATTGAAAAACTAAGTTCTTCTTTTATAGAATATGAATTTAATAATCCACTTGAGGGCATAGAAAGTGGTATTAATTCGACTTTAGGGTATCTAAATTACGTTCTTTATGCTCTTTCAATAATTACTATTGTTTCATCAATAATATTGTTAATAATTATAAATTACATAAATATAGACGACTTAAAAAGAGACTATTCAATATTATCTGCTTTAGGTTTTTCAAGAGATGAGATATTAAAAATGCACCTTATGAATACTTTATTGCCTTGTTTAGTAAGCCTAATCATTAGTTTTATAAATCTATTATTAACAAACAATCTATTAAGTGAAATGTTTACTTCACAATTAGGTTTGACTACAAATATATCAATAAATTTAGTTACAATTGGATTGCCATTTATTATTATGATTTTAGTTGTTATAATTTGTATGGAATTTTCTAAGAAACCTATAAATAGCATTAATATATCGAAAGAATTACATTAATAAAATATTAAAATTTGAAAAAAAATGTAAAAATTCTATGATAGTTATTTTTTTTAATATATAATAACTTTAAAGTCGTAGACTGGAAGGAAGAAAAATAAATGGCTAAGAGTTCTGGAAAAGTCAAGAAGTTCAACAAAGATAAAGGCTATGGTTTCATTTTAGGTGATGATGGTAAAGATTATTTCTTTTACTATACTTCATTAAATATGGATGGCTTTAAGACTGTTGACGTTGACGCCAAAGTCGAGTTCACTGCCCAAGAATCTGAAAGAGGTTTAAGAGCAATTGATATCGATATCGCTAAATAAAACACATAGTATATATTGTTTTATTTGTGAGAAAGCCATGTAAATGGCTTTTTTTAATGCATTTCTATAATTATTTAATTATAATTATAACTTGTTAGGAAGTAGGTATTGTTATGAGTTTAAGTGCTGGTATTGTTGGATTGCCAAATGTTGGGAAGTCAACGTTATTCAATGCGATTACAAATAGTCACGTTGAAGCCGCTAATTATCCATTTGCAACTATTAACCCAAATGTTGGGACTGTAGCTGTTCCAGATAAAAAAGTAGAAGATCTTGTTAAACTTTTTAATCCAAAAAGAACAATTTTTACAACTTTTGAATTCGTTGATATTGCTGGTTTGGTAAAAGGAGCTAGCAAAGGAGAAGGTTTAGGAAATCAATTTTTAGCAAAAATTAGAGAAGTTGATGCCATAATAGAAGTTGTTCGTTGCTTTGAAAGTAGTGAAATTATTCACGTTGAAAATACAGTTGATCCTATCAGAGATATTGAAATAATTAATTTTGAACTAGTAATGTCTGATTTAGAGACAGTTCAAGGTCGTTTAGCAAAAATAGAAAATAAAGCTAGAATTAGTAAAGATAAAGATTCAATGATTGAAGTTGGTATTTTAACTAGAATAAAAGATGTTTTAATGAGTGGAAAACCTGCTCGTGTTTTATCTTTCAAAGAAGATGAAATTAAATTACTCAAAAATTATAATTTATTAACACTAAAACCAATTATTTATGTAGCAAATGTTTCTGGTGATGATTTAAGTGATATTGATAATTGTAAATTATATGAAGAAGTTAAAAATTATGCTGCAAAAGAAGGAAATCAAGCCCTTCCAATTTCATGTGAAATAGAAATGGAATTGAGTGGCGTTTCTAAAGAAGAAAAACAAGAATTTTTAAATTCAATTGGAGCCAAAAGTAGTGGTCTTGATCAATTAATTCAAGCTGCTTATAACTTACTTAATCTTTCAACATTTTATACCGTTGGGCCTGATGAAGTTAGAGCTTGGACATTCTTAAATGGTATGACTGCTCCTGAATGTGCTGGTGAAATTCATACAGATTTCCAAAAAGGATTCATCAAAGCTGAAGTTTATAGTTATGAAGATATTATGAAATATAAAAATGAACAAGCTTTAAGAGATGCAGGAAAAATTAGAGTTGAAGGGAAAGATTATATTGCACAAAATGGTGATATATTCTTCTTTAGGTTTAATGTCTAATTATGATTAGAATTGGTTTTGGTAAAGATATTCATTCTTTTATTATTGGGAAGCCACTTGTTTTAGGTGGAGTTACTATTCCATATTTACAAGGATTAGATGCTTATAGTGATGGTGATGTTGTCATACATTCAGTATGTGATGCATTACTAGGTTCTTTAGCTTTAGGCGATATTGGAGTTATTTTTCCTAATAGTGATGTTGTAAATAAAAATAGAAATTCTATGGAATTTTTAAAAATAGTTAATCAAATGGTAAAGGATAGAAAATATCATATTAATAACATTGATATATCTATTACTTGTGAAGAACCAAAACTAAGTAAATATTATGAAAATATGAGAGGTAGTATGGCCTTAATATTGGGAATAAATATTATTCAAATTAGTGTAAAAGCTGGAACAAACGAAGGCTTAGATGCTATTGGAAATAAAGAAGGAATAGAAAGCGAATGTGTTGCTTTAGTGGAGAGTGATTAATATGAGTGAAAAAGTTAGAGTAAGATATGCACCATCCCCAACCGGATATTTGCATATTGGTGGAGCAAGAAGCGCTCTTTTCAATTATTTATTTGCTAAAAAATATAATGGTGATTTTGTTTTTAGAATTGAAGATACAGATTTAGAACGTAACATTCCAGGTGCAGATTTTAGTCAACTTCATGATTTAATTTGGCTTGGAATTGTTCCTGATGAATCAATTGAAAAACCAAATCCAAAATATGCCCCATATCGTCAAACTGAAAAGTTAGATCTTTATAGGAAATATGCTCAAGAATTAGTTGAAAAAGGCTATGCATATGAGTGCTATTGTACAAAAGAAGAACTTGAGCAAATGAAAGAAGATCAATTAGCAAACGGAATCAAATCTTTTAAATATGATAGACATTGTTTACATTTAACTCCTGAACAAAAAGAACAATATAAAAAAGAGGGTAGAGTCCCTTCTATTAGATTAAAAATGGAAGACAATGTTGAATTTAAATTTCATGATTTAGTTCGTGGAGATGTTAGTTTTAATAGTGATGATATCGGTGATTTTGTTATTGTTAAATCAAATGGAATTCCTACTTATAATTTTGCAGTTGTAATTGATGATCATTTAATGGAAATTACGCATGTTTTAAGAGGCGAAGAGCATTTATCAAATACTCCAAAACAATTACAAATTTATAAATATTTTGGTTGGAAAGCTCCTGAATTTGGTCATATGACAATTATCATTAACCCAAACGGAAAGAAACTTTCAAAAAGAGATCACAATATTTTACAATTTATGTCTGAATACCGTGACTTAGGATATTTACCAGAAGCTATTGTTAATTTCTTATTTTTATTGGGTTTTACTCCTGATGATAACAAGGAATTGTTTACTATGGATGAAGCAATAAAAGCTTTTGATCCTAAAAGATTAAGTTCTTCTCCATCAATGTTTGATCAAAAGAAACTTGAGTGGACAAATGGTCAATATATTAAAAAAATGGATAACGAATCGTATTTTAAATTTGTAATTCCATTCGTTAAAAAGGTAAGTTATTTTAAAAATTATGACGAAAAAGCATTAGATAATTTAGCTTTAGTTTTTAAGGAAGAATTATTATATGGTGCTCAAATAGTTGAGTTCTTAAATGATATTGTAACTCCTACAAAAGAATTTACTGATGAACAAAAAGTTTTCTTAGATTCTGAAAATTCTAAAAAAGTTAAAAATTTATTTATTGATAAATTAAATGCTCTTGATATTTTAAATGCTGATAATGTTAAAGCAATTTTCAAATCTATTCAACAAGAAACCGGGATTAGAGGCAAAGATTTATATATGCCAATCCGTTTAACATTAACTCATGTTGAGCACGGTGTAGAAATGTTCAACATAATTGATATTTTAGGTAAAAAAGAAGTACTAAATAGACTAAAGAATTAATGGCATTTTATACTTATATAAAGTATAATATTTCCGCGAGAGGTGAAATTATGGAAGAAAATTTTAAAAATGAATCAATGGTAGATGTTGCATTCTCAACACTTAATTCTAGTGCTAAAGGAATGGATTTCTATGATTTATACAAAACTGTAAGTGATAAAGCTGGTTTTACAAAGGAACAAAGTGATGCTAATATTGCTACTTTTTATAGTAACTTATCACTTGATGGTCGTTTTGTTAATTTAGGCGATAATTTATGGGATTTAAGAGCTAGACAAACTTATGACAAAGTTCATTTTGATATGAACGATGTTTATAGTGATATCGATGAAGAAGTTGCTGGAAATACCGATGTTGAAGAACTTGATGATGAAGAGAAAAAAGAAGAGGGTATTTCTGAAGAAACTGAAGATGGGACAACTCCTAGTAGTGAAGATGATGGCAGTGTTGTTCCAACAAAAGATGAGTAATTATAGCTATATATTATTGTAAGGAGGTATTTTATGGCATTAGTTAGTATGGTAGAAATGTTAAAAAAAGCACATGAAGGACATTATGCTGTTGGACAATTTAACATTAATAACCTTGAATGGGTTGAAGCAATTCTTGATGAGTGTCAAGAAGAAAAATGTCCAGTAATTTTAGGTGTTAGTGAAGGTGCTGCTAAATATATGGGTGGTGTTGAAACTATTGTTGGTCTTGTTAATGGTTATATGAAACATAACAACATTACAATTCCAGTTGCTTTACATGTTGATCATGGTTCAAGTTTTGATTTTTGTAAAAAAGCAATTGATGCAGGTTTCAGCAGTGTCATGATTGATGCTAGTAAACATCCACTTGATGAAAATATTGCTATTGTTAAACAAGTTACAGATTATGCCCATAATCATAAACCATATGTTTCAGTTGAAGCTGAACTTGGTCATGTTGGTGGACAAGAAGATAATGTTGTTAGTCAAGGAGTCTTATATGCTGATAAGAATGAATGTAAGAGACTCGTTGATGAAACCAAAATTGATGCTTTAGCTCCTGCTTTAGGATCAGTTCATGGACCATATCATGGAGAACCAAAATTAGGTTTTGATGAAATGGATGAAATTAACCATTTAGTTGGAATTCCTCTAGTGTTACATGGTGGTAGTGGTATTCCTGATTGGCAACTTAAGAAAGCCATTGATAGAGGTACTTGCAAAATTAACGTAAATACTGAGTGTCAACAAGCTTTTGCTAAAATTGTTCGTGAAATTTGTGCAACTACAGATCCAAGTACAGTTTATGATCCACGTAAGATTTTAGGACCAGCTAAACAAGGTATTAGAGATGTTGTAAAACAACATTGTGCTGTGTTTGGTTGTGTTGGAAAAGCTGAATAGAAAATAATAAAAGTCCTCTAGTAGGACTTTTTTAAAAGAGATTTATATGTATTTAGAAAAAGAATTAAAAGCAGCCATTGAGGCTTGTAATATTGCTCAAGCAGAAGTTTTAAAAATTTATGCTAGCAATTTTAATGTGGAAATTAAAAGTGATAATTCTCCAGTAACTGCTGCTGATAAAAAAAGTGATGAAATTATTAGAGAATATTTAAAATGTCGTTTTAGTAAATATGCTTTTTTAACTGAAGAATCTTTTGATGACAAAGCTAGATTAAATAATGACTATGTATGGATTATCGATCCTGTTGATGGTACTGATGATTTTGTGCATAGAGATGATGAATTTACTATTAATATTGCTTTATCTTATAAACATGAAGCAGTTTTAGGAGTCATTTGTGTTCCTGCAAAAAATGAATTATTTTACGCTGTTAAAGGTGAAGGAAGTTATGTTATTAGAAATAATAAAGCAACAAGAATTCATGTAAGCAACAAAACTAAAGATTTAACATGTTATACGAGTGTTTTTCATTTAAGCAAAAAAGAAGAAGATATGATTGAAAAACATAAAGATATAATTTCTAAAGTTCAAAAATTAGGTTCATCTATAAAAGGTTGCTATATTGCTGAAGGCAAGGGTGATATTTCTTATAGAATGAGCAGTGGAACTAAAGAATGGGATTCAGCAGCTTTCCAAGTTATTGTTGAGCAAGCTGGTGGTTTTGTTTTAAAACCTGATGGAACAAGAATGTTTTATAATAGAGAAGATGTTTTTAACCGTGAAGGATATCTCATTGTAAACAATATGAAAAACTTCCTTTTATAAAAAAAGAAGTGGTAAATGATATAGTTATTAAAAAAAGTAGAATTTGAATTCTACTTTTTTATTTGTTTATTTGCAGCTTCTTCCATCTGCTTTTTAACTTCAGCTTTATCACTTGCAAGTCTTACAGCAACAACTCCAGGTACTTCTTCCATTAAAATTATTTCTATACCACTTGATAGTGTATCATTTATTAAAGAGCAACCTTCACAAGCTCCGACCATGTTGACATAAACAATTCCATCTTCAAATGAATCAAATTCTACGTCTCCTCCATCTCTTTGGATGAATGGTCTAACCTTATCTAAAGTGTCTTTAATTAACTTAATAGTTTTATCGTTTTTTTCCATACTTTTAAATTATATATTCCTTATCTCAAAAAGCAAATAATATACAACAAATTTGTAAAATAAAAGAACGTTTCCGTTCTTAAATTTTTTGTTTGGTGCCCGGGACCGGAATCGAACCGGTATGGACTCAACATCCACAGGATTTTAAGTCCTGCGCGTCTACCTATTCCGCCACCTGGGCGGACACTTTAACAAATTTGGTGATCCATTGGAGATTCGAACTCCAGACCCCTTGATTAAAAGTCAAGTGCTCTACCGGCTGAGCTAATGGATCAAAATTTTGGTTGGGGTGGCTGGGATTGAACCAGCGAAATGACAGAGTCAAAGTCTGTTGCCTTACCACTTGGCTACACCCCAAGATGTTTAACCTTTATGGTGGAGGGGGGCAGATTCGAACTGCCGAACCCGAAGGAGATGATTTACAGTCATCCGCGTTTAGCCTCTTCGCTACCCCTCCACATTTTGAGAAATTTGGTGGATGTTAGAGGGCTCGAACCTCTGACCTCCGCCGTGTAAAGGCGATGCTCTCCCAACTGAGCTAAACATCCATCCGTTTTACACTGCATAACGCGTGCTTAAATATATTATCAAAGTTGAGTTTTTTAGTCAATAATTAATGATAAACTCTAATAAAAAACGAATGATTTTTTAATTGTAAGCGCTTTCACAATTAAAATTTTTAAAATACGCTTTACAAAAAATCGACTGCCTTTAATATAAGAACATTATTAAATTTTATTATTTAGTAAAAAAACGGAGATTTATGAGAAAAGATACTTTAATTTACATCGGAAAACGTTTAATTTTATGTTTTTTAACAATTATTGTAGTTATTACGGCTACATTCTTTTTAATGAACGCTATTCCTGGTGGTCCATTTTTAAGTGAAAAAGGAACTTCTCAAACGATTCTTGATAATTTAAATCATAAATATGGATTAGATCAACCATTATTTATGCAATATATAAATTATCTAAAATCAGCTTTGATATTTGATTATGGTCCTTCCATAAAACAAAAAGGTAAGGAAGTAATTGATATTATATTAACAGCATTTAAAACTTCGTTACCAATTGGAGTTATCGCAGGAATCATGGCAATCGTCTTCGGCACATTCTTTGGTTCGTTAGCAGCTGTTAAACATAATAAAGTTATTGATAGGGTAATAATGGTGTTTTCTACAGCATCTGTTGCTTTCCCATCATTTGTTATTGCATCTGTATTATTATATGTATTTTGTTCTAAATTAGGTTGGTTCCCAGCAAATGGAATTACAACTGAAGGTGATTATAGTGGATATATATTACCTGTTATTACTTTAAGTATGTATCCGACTGCATATATTACTCGTTTAACTAGATCTTCAACTCTTGATGTTTTAAATAGTGATTATATTCGTACAGCAAAAGCAAAAGGTGTTAGTAAACCAGTTATTTTATTTAAACATGCTTTAAGAAATTCTTTAACTCCAGTTATTACTTATGCTGGACCAATGTTTGCAAGTATTATTACTGGATCTTTAGTTGTTGAACAAATTTTTTCAATACCTGGATTAGGAAGGGTATTTATAAGAGCTATTACTGGAAGAGATTACCCACTTATTATGGGAACCACAATCTTTTTAACAGTATTAGTTATAGGAATGATTCTTATTTGCGATATTTTATATAAAGTCGTAAATCCAAGAGTCGAATTAGAGTAGGAGGTATTGATATGAAAATTGGTGATCACAATCCATTTGGATTTCAAGTAAACTACGAAAAATTCTTCTCTAAAGCAAGTAAAAATGAAAAAGATTTACAAGTAAAAATGCGTCCATCTACATCTTTTATGAAAGATGGAGTAAGAGCTTTTGTGCATAATCCTATTGCAATGACATGTTTTATAGTTTTGTTAATTATTGTTATATCAATTATTATTATTCCTATATTTTATCCATATAGTTATGATTTACAACTTGGTTTAGCTACATCTGATGGAAGTTATAATAATTTAAGTCCTTTTGAATATGGAACTACTGAGCAAGAGATTATTGCAAGTGGTGGAAGTGTATTTCCACATATATTTGGAACTGATAGTTTAGGAAGAGACTATTTTATTAGAGTTATATATGGAGCAAGGGTATCTTTAGCTGTTGGTTTCTTTGCAGCAGTTATTGTTCTTATTATAGGAACTTTATATGGTTCAATTTCTGGATTAATCGGTGGAAAAGTCGATATGATTATGATGAGAATAGTCGATGTTATCTATTCTTTGCCAGATATGTTAATTATTATTTTGTTATCAGTTATTTTAAGAAAAACCTTACCAGATTTAACTGGAACACCACTTGAAAACATTGGTGTAGGTATGATTTCAATATTTATTGTATTTGCATTGTTATATTGGGTTGGAATGGCCAGATTAGTTCGTGGACAAGTTTTAAATATTAAACAAGAAGATTATATTCTTGCCGCTCGTTCAATCGGTGCTGGAAATAGTTTTATTATTAGAAAACATTTAATTCCAAACTGTATGTCAATCATTATCATTAGTGCAGCTTTACAAATTCCAAGTGCAATATTTACTGAATCTTTCTTATCTTTTATGGGTTTAGGTGTTAGTTTACCAATGCCAAGTTTAGGAAGTTTAGCAAGTGATGGATTAGATAGTTTAACTATTTATCCATGGAGATTATTTGTTCCAGCAGTAGCAATTTGTTTAATTGTTCTCTGCTTAAATTTATTAGGTGATGGATTAAGAGATGCTTTTGATCCAACCTTAAAGGATTAAGGAGGTAATAGATATGTCACATTTATTAGAAGTTACAGATTTACATACCTCGTTCATGATACCAGCTGGTGAAGTTAAGTCAGTTAATGGTGTTTCATTCAATCTTGATGAAAAGAAAATATTAGGAATTGTTGGAGAATCTGGTAGTGGAAAGAGTGTTACAGCCTATTCAATTATGCAGATATTATCTTATCCTGGGAAAATTGTTGGTGGATCTATTAAATATAAGGGGAAAGAATTAGTGGGTCTTCCAGACAAAGAAATGGCAAAACTTAGAGGTAATAAAATTTCAATTATTTTCCAAGATCCAATGACTTGTTTAAATCCTGTTTATACCATTGGTAATCAACTTGTAGAAGCTATTATGATTCACCAAAAAGCTGATGCAAAAAAAGGTAAAAAAGAGATTAAAAAAGATAAAAATGGCAAAGTTATTAAAGATAAAGATATCGCTAAAGAACGTGCCAAACATATGTTAGATCTTGTTGGAATCAATGATATTGATCGAAGAATGAAACAATATCCATTTGAATTCAGTGGTGGTATGTTACAAAGAATTATGATTGCTATGGCTCTAGTTTGTGAACCAGATATATTAATTGCTGATGAACCAACAACTGCACTTGATGTTACTATTCAAGCTCAAATCCTTGAATTGTTAAAATCAATTCAAGAGAAAATGGGAATGGCTATTATCATAATTACACATGATTTAGGAGTTGTTGCTCAAATCTGTGATGAAGTTGATGTTATGTATGCTGGTAGAATTGTTGAAAAAGGTACAGTAGATGAAATTTTCTATAATCCTCAACATGAATATACAAAAGGTTTATTAAAATCGATTCCTCGACTTAAGAATTCTACAAAATTAGTTCCTATTGAAGGCAATCCTGTTGATGTATTTGCACTTCCAAAAGGTTGTTCATTTGCTCCTAGATGCAGTGAATGTATGGAAATTTGTTTAGAAAAATATCCACAAATGCATTCTGTGAATGAAATTCACGAAACAGCATGTTTCAAATTTATGCAATCTTTATATGAAGCTAAAAAGATTTCTGAAAAAGAATTTAGCGATTATCTAAATAAATGTGAATCCAATGAAAAAGCAAAAACTGAAGGAGGTAAGAAACATGAAAAAGCAAAATAAAACTCCTACAGCAAAAAAACCAAACAAAGTTAAGACTATTAAAACTGATGATATCTTAGTAGTTCGTCACTTGAAACAGTTTTTCTCGGTTGGCGAAGGTTTCTTTAAAACTAAGAAATTAAAGGCCGTAAATGATGTTTCATTTACAGTTCATAAAGGGGAAACTTTAGGACTTGTTGGTGAATCTGGTTGTGGGAAAACTACAACTGGTAGGTGTATTCAAAGACTTTATAAGATTACTGGTGGATGTATTTATTTTAAAGGCAAAAGAATTGCTGCTGGTAATAGATGGAATGAAAAAGAGATTAAATACACTTTATTAAATTATAAGAATGCTGTTAAAGCTTTAAAAATTGACTATAACTCAACTGAAATAACTGAAGCAGTTTATAAAGAAAAACTAAAAGCTTTAAAAGATAAAAAAGATGCAATAGTAACAAAAGAAAAACGTAAAATTGCTGAGCATAAGTATGATGAAAAACATGTTGATAAGAATCTTATGCGTCAAATTCAAATGATTTTCCAGGATCCATATTCATCACTTGATCCTCGTATGACTGTTGAAGATATTATTGCAGAACCACTTGATGTATATCATTTATATAAAAATAAAGAAGAACGTAGAACTAAAGTTCTTGAATTAATGAAAACTGTTGGTTTATCAAGCGAACAAGCTACTAGATATGCTCATGAATTTAGTGGAGGGCAACGTCAAAGAATTGGAATTGCACGTGCTTTAGCATTAAATCCTGAATTTATTATCTGTGATGAGCCTGTATCTGCTCTTGATGTTTCAATCCAAGCACAGGTTATTAATACCTTTGTTGAATTAAAGAAAAAACTTGGATTGACTTACTTATTTGTTGCTCACAACCTATTGGTTGTTAAGCATATATCTGACCGTATTGCTGTTATGTATTTAGGACATATTGTTGAACTTGCTCCTACTGATGAATTGTTTAAGAATCCAATGCATCCTTATACAGATTCGTTATTAAGTGCTATTCCAATGCCTGATCCAAAACAAGCAAGAGAGAATAAACGTATTATCCTCACGGGAGATATCCCAAGTCCATTAAATGCACCTAGTGGGTGTCCATTTAGAACAAGATGTAGCAAAGCAACGGAGAAATGTGCTACTTCTCGTCCTCCATTAAAGGAACTCAATCCGGGACATTTCGTGGCATGTCATCTATATGATGATAAGACTAAATAAAAAGATAGGAATAGATCAAACTATCTTGAAAGGAAAAATTATATGAAAAAATTAAAATTTGGTGTTATGTCTACTGCTGCAGCTTTAGCCCTTGCTGGCTTAGTAAGCTGTGGTTCAACTTCAAAGTCATTAACTGTATGTGTTGGTCCAAACCCAGATACAATTGATCCAGCTTTGAATAGTGCTGTTGATGGTGCAACTATGATTATCCATGCGTTTAGCGGAATAACAAAGTTCGTACAAGATGGAGATTCAACTAAGATTGTACCTGATGTTGCAGATGATGCTTTTGACTATACTTCAGATTATACAACCGCTGCAGATGGGAAAGTTACTTATAAAATTCCACTTAAGAAAGATCTTAAATGGAGTGATGGAACTTCTTATGATGCAAATGCATTTGTATATTCTTGGAATAGAGCTGCTAGTGGAAAATTAGCTGCTGACTATGGATATATGTTTGATGTTATCGATGGATATGAAGAATGTTCAGCCGATACTACCGGAGCTGCAAAATTAAATGTTTCTGCTAGTGAAGATGGCAATACTTTAACTGTAGTGTTAAATAACTACGTTCCATATTTTGGTGAATTATTAGCATTCCCAACTTATATGCCTGTTAAGGAAAGTGTTGTTGAAGCTAATGGTGAATCTTGGGCTACTGATGCCTCAACCTATATTGGAAATGGACCAATGAAAATGGTTTCTTGGACAGCTGATAGTTCAATTGTTATGGAAAAGAATGAAAATTATTATGGTAAAGATGATGTAACTTGTGAAAAAATCACATTCGCATTATCTGATGATGATGCTTCACAACTTGCTAACTTCCAAAAGGGTGATTGGCAATTTATTGATAGTGTTCCAAATGATCAAATGAAGACATTAGCTGCTGATGATCCTGATGAATACTTCGTTGTTGGACAACTTGGTACTTACTATTGCTGTTTCAATATTAATGATGATACTTTCTCCACAATTGCTAATACTGAAAAGAAGAGAGAAAACGTTAGAAAAGCTTTAACTATTATGCTCGATCGTCAATATATTGTTGATGAAATCGGACAAGCTGGTCAAACTCCTGCTAACTCATTCGTTGCTACTGGATTAACTGATCCAGCCGGTGGAGAATTTACTGATCACAATGGTGTTAATGGTGATGGTAGTGGATACTTTGATGCAAGTGAAGATGCTGTAACTGCAAATCAAAAAGATGCTGTTGAATTAATTAAAGGTGCAGGATTTACTTATGATGATGCAACTGGTAAATTCACTAACTTCCCAAAAATTAGTTATATTACTAATAAAGGAACAGGACACGTATTAATTGCTCAATATATTCAAGGTGTTTTTGATAAATTTGGTATTTCAATGGATGTTTCACAACAAGAATGGGCTGACTTCTTACAAACAAGAAAAGATGGCAACTATTCTATGGCAAGAAATGGTTGGTTAGGTGATTATAACGATCCAATTTCATTCCTTGATATGTGGACTACAGGTTCAGGAAATAACGATATTCAATTAGGAAAAGATGAACATAAAACTTATGCTGCATATAGTGTTGATTTAAATAATGATGGTTCAATTGGTTCAGATGAAACTGGATTAACATGGGCTGAATCTTATGATGTATTAATTGGAAAGATTAAAGCTTCAACCGTTCCAACTGAAAGATTTAAGATGATGCACAATGCTGAAACATTATTAATGTCAACTTGGACAGTTTGCCCAATTTATAACTACACTGATGTTTATATGAAATCTAGTAAAGTTAAAGGATTCTATTCAACTCCAACTGGTTTCAAATATTTCATGCATACTACTATTACAGAGTAATCTGTTCTAGATACCTAGAACTCTTTATAAAAAAAGGTTATTCATATAATCTCCGGTGAATAACCTTTTCTTTTGCAAACTATCCTGAAAGGAAAAATTATAAAATCAAGATGTTGTTGCGATATTATATTAACAAATCTAAGAACGAATTAATATCCTTTTTTACCAAGTAGATGGAACATATTCTTTTTATAAATTTCAACTCCTGGTTGATTGAATGGATTTACTCCTAACATATAAGCACTCATTGCACATGCGTTCATAAAGAAATCAAAGAAATGTCCTAAGTTACGAGCATCTAATTTATCTAGAGTAATCGTAATATTTGGAACATCACCTGATTCAGAATGAGCCTTTAAAGTTCCTTCATAGGCTTTGCCATTAACAAAGCTTAAATTTTTTCCTGCTAAATAATTTAAACCATCTAAATCGTCTTTATCTTTTTCTATGGTAATATCATTATTTGCATGATTGACATAAATAATAGTTTCAAATAATACTTTACTTCCATCTTGAATAAATTGTCCCATTGAATGTAAATCAGTAGTGAAAATAGCAGAAGCAGCTAATAGTGCTTTACTAGTTTTTCCTTCTGATTCATCAAATAATTGTTTCCACCATTCAATAAGCATTTTATTTTGTAATTCATAAGATACTAACATTTCCGTTGAATATCCATGAGTATATAAATAATTTCTTTGGCAGGCATATTTATAAGCTTCATTTGTAAATACATCTGGATTATTATATTCTTCTCTGCCATCAGCAAAACCGGCTAAGAATTCTTTAATATCGATTCCAGCACAGGCAATTGGGAATAAACCAACTGGTGTAACAACTGAAAATCTTCCTCCAATATCATCAGGTAAAACGTATGTTTCATAACCTTCGGCATTTGCTAAAGTTTTTAAAGCACCTTTTTCTTTATCGGTTACAGCAACAATTCTATTTCTAGCTTCTTCTTTGCCATACTTTTTTTCTAATAAATCTTTTAATAATCTAAAACTAATTGCAGTTTCAGTAGTGGTACCTGATTTTGAAATTACACAAACAGTAAAATTTCTAGTTTTTAGATATTCAATAGTTTGAGAAACATAATTTGGATCAAGTGTATTTCCTAAATATACAATTTCCATTTTATCTAAGGAGTGCAAACCATTTAAAGCTTCGATTGCAGCACGACTTCCAAGATAACTTCCACCAATTCCACAAACAACAAAAGTATTATATTTTGCTCTAAATTCATTAGCTTTTTTAATGATTCTTTCTACTTCGTTTTTATCATAATTAACTGGATAATCAAGCCAACCTAAGAAATCACTTCCTAGACCAGTTTTATTATGAATCATTTCATGAATTTCTTTAACTCTTTCTTTGTAGTCAGCTAAATTAGCTTGTCTACTTTTTTGGACATAATCAAAACCTACATTAATCATACTTTTTTCTCCTTTTGTAGTTCTTTTTCTACCATATTTGGTAAAGATTTTTCAAGTTTTGTAAAATCAACTTCTTGTAAATAAACTGTATCTTTTGATGTCTCATTGTTAACAAATGTTTGATCTACTTTTGGTAAATCTTTAACGGAAACACTAAGATATTTATTAACAGAATCTACCTTCTTTACAACGACTTTTATTTTATCCCCAACATGAACATAATTAAAGATATTGTTTATAAAATGCGAAGAAATTTCGCTTATATGGAGTAGACCAATAAAGCAATTTTCAAACGATAAAAAAGCTCCATATTTCTTTATGGAAGTAACAATACCATCAACAACATCACCAACTTTATAATCGTTCATTTTATTCACCAATTAATCTTTTAAATAACATCAAATCGTCATATGTTGTAATTTTGAAATTTAGTTTATCACCAGGAAACAAATTTACATCATAACCTAAATATTTTACCATACTGGCATCGTCTGTAAAAGAAATGTGTTCTAAAATAGCTTTTTTATGAGCTTCAAATAATATATTAAAAGAAAAAGACTGTGGAGTTTGAATTATAAATACTTTATTTCTATCTAAATATTTGTCTATTTTGGAATTTTCAAAAGTAGTGCAAATAGAGTCTGAAATAGGAATCGAAGCAGTATTTGCAGGGGATTTTTCTAAAGATAAAATTGCATCATTAAGTAATTTAGTTGTTAACATTGGCCTAGATGAGTCATGAATTATGACATTGGCTTTTGATGTATCTATATTATTTTTCTTTATTAATTCAAGAGCATTAAAAACACTTTCTTGTCTTGTACTTCCTGGTTTAACGTAAAATATTTTTTTTATTGATTTATATTCGTTAATTTTAACTTTTGTATAATCTTTATGCTCTTCATTTAATACAACATAGATTTCATCAATAGAAGGATTCTTATTGATAATTTCAAATGAATATAAAAAAACTTCTTTATTTGCTACTTTAATATATTGTTTTGGAATTGATGTTTGCGTTCTTAAAGAACTTCCACCCATAAGTAAAATAGCAATATTCATAATACTAATTTTTATCTTTCTCTATTTTATAATCGAGGGCAGCATTAATAGCTAAACTATCAATAATTAATTTAGTTACCTTATCTAATTCACTATTTAATGTGTAATCAGCTTTACATATATAATTAACACGTCCATCGTTTAATAAGTTATAAACTTTTTCTTTTTGGCCTTTTTTATAAACAGCGATTGAATTACCGCCATTATTTTTAACTAAAATCATACATGGAACATCAGTTAATCCATCACCAAGATAAATCATGTTTCTATAATCAATTCTTCTATGAGAAACGTGTTCATTTACTTTATTGTCATCAACTATTTTAGAAACACCTTTTGAAATTCTAAAGATGTATTGCGTCTTTTGAGTATAATTAATCATTGTTTTTGGCCATACAGCTTCATCAGTTTTTGGATCATAAATATATTCACAACCAAAAATATTTTTAAATTCTTTTGAAATTTGACTTCCCATTACAATTTCTTTATTTCCACTTGTAATTAAGTAGTGCTCAGCGATTAATCCTTTTGATTTTGCATATTCGTTAATTCTACTAAACCAATTACTTAAGCCATCATAATATTTAATTACTTTACCTTGTTTTTCAAGAAATTCTCTTGTTATTTTAATATTTTTCTTTTTAGCTTCTTCAAGTATTACATACATAAAACCTAAGATTCTATCGCAATCATTTTTAATACAAAAATCTTCGGTTAAAGCCCAAAATTCACTAGGAGTGTATCCTAAAGCAGGTATTAATCCGAATTCTTGCATATCATGAGTTGCAAGGGTTTTATCAAAGTCATACATAAAACATACAATTTTCTTTTTCATATAATAAAATTATATAGCAAAACAACATTAAATAGCAAAAAACCTACAAAAATTTCTCTATTTATATATAATAAATAGGTATGAGTAAAAGTGATCTAGCAGCTTTAGTTACTGCAATTAGTATTGTTGTTGTTATATTGATAGTCTATATAGGATACATTGTTGTGTCTTTTTTCTTTATGAGAAGATTTGTTGAAAAAATTGAAAATATTAAAAAAACTATAAGTGTTTTAATTTACCAAAAATATGAAGGTCTTGATTTTGTTGCTGAATCTTTAATTAAAGAGGGCGTTAACAATAGGAAGTTAAAAGAGTTTAGTTCTGGTAACGAATTCAATAAATATACGAAAATAACTGCTGATGAATTTGAAATAGATTTTGATGCTAGTGAAGAAGCTTATAACTTTATTAAAGGCATATTCCAAGATTTAAAATACTGTGACAGTTTAGATAACATAAAGAATTTAATGTTAAGTATTGATTCGATTAATAGCAAATATTATGAATCAATTCAACTATATAATACTTATGTTGTTGGTTATAATTATTGGAGAAATTTATTCTTCACTAAATGGGTAAAAAAACTATTTAAAAAAGAAGAATATGATTCAATAAAATAAATATTTAAAGGAGAACTTATGAAGTTTGAAGAGCTAAAAGTTAGTAAACCTAACAAAGAGAAAATTATTAATGAAATGAAAGAAGCAACTGCTGAATTAAAGGCTGCAAAAACTAAAGAAGATGCCATTAAAGCAGTTCAAAAGTCGTTTAAAATTAACGATAAGATTGAATCCAATTTTACTATCATTTCTATTCGTCATAGTATTGATATGAATGATAAAAAGATTGCAAAATTAAGTGATATTTGTGATGAAGTTGGCCCAGAAATTAGTCAATATGGTGTTGAATTTGATAAGGCAATTGTTGAATCTAAATTTAAAGAAGATTTAGTTAAAAAATTTGGTAAAACAATGTTTGATCGTATTGAAGCCGAATTTAAAGTATTTAAGCCAGAGATTATCCCAGATAAAATTAAGGAAAATCAATTAATTAACGAATATCAAAAAGTTATTGCTGGAGCTCAAATTGAATTTAGAGGTCAAACATATAATTTATCTTCAATTGGAAAATTTATGTCTGATAAAGATAGAGACACCCGTTTAGAATCTGCAAAAGCTTATTATGGATATTTAGAAAAAAATGATGCTGAACTTGGTAGAATTTATGATGATTTAGTTCACATTCGTACTAAAATTGCTAAAACTTTAGGTTTTAAGAATGCTATTGAATATGAATATATTTCTTTAGGAAGATTAGATTACGATGCCAAAATGGTAAAAGGATATCGTGATCAAATATATAGAGAAGTTGTTCCTGTTGTTAGTAAAATTAGAAAAGCACAAGCTAAACGTTTAGGAATTAAACATCCATTATTTGTTGATTATAACCTTGAATTTAATAGTGGAAACGCTAAACCATGTGGTGATAGCGAATATTTATGTAAGTGTGCTAGTAAAATGTATCATGAAATGTCACCTATTACTGGAGACTTCTTTGATAAAATGTACAATGACCATTTATTAGATTTAGATGCTAAACCAGGTAAAATGACTGGTGGATATATGACTTATATTCCAAAGATTAAAATGCCATTTATTTTCTCAAATAGTAATGGAACATCTGCTGATGTTGATACATTAACGCATGAATTTGGACATAGTTTCCAAGGATATCTTGGTAGTAAAATTAAAGTTCCTTCATATCGTATGCCAACTTTAGAAGCATGTGAAATTGATTCGATGAGTATGGAATTCTTTGCTTGGCCATGGATGAATTTATTCTTTAAAGATGAAGCAGATAAATATAGATATTCTCATTTATGTAGTGCATTAACCTTCTTACCATATGGAGTAGAAGTTGATGAATTTCAACATTGGGTCTATGAAAATCCAGATTGTGGACATGAAGCACGTTGCAAAAAATGGGCTGAAATTGACCACAAATATAGATCAGAATTTGATTATAAAGGATTTGAATATGCTCAAGGTCATTTATGGATGAGACAAGCTCATATCTATCAATCACCATTCTATTATATTGATTATACTTTAGCTCAAGTTTTAGCATTAGAATTTAAATGTGAAATGGATAAAAATAGAGAAAAAGCATGGAATAAATATGTAAAACTCTTAAAGATGGGTGGTAAATATCCATTCTTAACCTTACTTGAAAAAGATCATTTAAGAAATCCATTTATTGAAGGAAATGTTAAGAAAGTAATTAGACCACAAATAAAAGTTTTAAAATCATTCGATGATTCTAAAATGTAGTTTTTGAAAATAAATTATTTACAAAATAAAAGCCTTCAAGTTGAATAGCATCACTTGAAGGCTTTTTATATGTTTATTGTGGAGTTAAATGTAGAAGAGGTATATTCTTTTATCTCATCATTATTTAAAGGATTTGTAGGATTACCAAAATGTAAGTCAGTAAGCCATAAAATTTTAAAATCATCATGATATTCTAATGATTTTTCATATTTATCAGTAGAATAGGAAGTATTTCGATTTATAGTTTGTTTGATATTAGTAAGATTATTTGTTTGGCAACTCACTAAAAACGAACTAATTAATACAATACTTGAAACAACAAAAATTCTTTTTTTTCATAATTTTCCCCTTTTCTGAGCTTAAGAATTATTAATATTTCTTAACATAAAACTCTATTTATCTTAAGATATTTGTATTATTTTTTTATCACAAAAGGAAATAAATGCTAGATAAATGTACATTAATTTAATTTTTCACTTAAAATAATTAAATTAATTTCGCATTATTAAAAAAGAAAGTAGTTGCTAGATTTATTTATTGGGTTAAAATAATAACATAAACAAGGAGGAAAAATTTATGTTATCTATTAAAAGTAATATTAGATTATCTTCTTCTTGCTATTATTATTACTATTATTGTTAGGAACGTTTTTCATTTCGCAATAGTAGGAAGGTGGAAAACGTTATTACGTTTGACACCTAAAGATTTTAGTAATTATTGTCTCAGGTGCCACGCCTGAGATTTTTTATTTCTAAAAAGGAGAAAAATATGAAAAAGAAAATCATTATTAATGTAGCTATGTTAGCTAGTGTAGTTGGTTCGTTATTACTCACGTCTTGTGGTGATACATCAACTGGTAAATCGATTGGTATTTTAAAATTCGTTGAGGATACACCATTAAATTTAGCAGAAGATGGCTTTATTGCAGGATTAAAAGAGAAGGGATTTGAAGATGGTAAAAATATTACCATTAATGAACAAAATCCAAATGCAGATTCTACAAAAAATACTTCAATGGCAAGTTCATTAGTTCTTGGGAACGATTTAGTTTTTGGAATTGCTACTCCAAGTGCTGTTGCTTTAAAAAGTGCTGTTGATAAAAATGGTTTAGAGATTCCAACACTATTTACAGCAGTTACTAATCCAGTTGGTGCTGGACTAGTAAGTGATATGACCACTCATAGTGAGAATGTATGTGGAATGTCAGATATGACTGATGTTAATTTAGTTGTTGATGCTTTAGCAGAATTTGGTACAGTTGATCAAGTTGGGATGCTTTATAACGTTAGTGAAAGTAATTCACAATATCAAGTTGATTTATTTCAAAAATCTGCAGAAGCAAAAGGCTGGACTGTAAAAGATATGGGTGTTAGTGATGATAATTTGATTACTAGTACAATCAATTCTATTCCAGATGGAGTTGATGCAATCTATATTCCAACTGATAATCATATAGTTGATGCAATTTCACAAGTAAGACAAGTTGCAAAAGCAAAAGGCGTTATTACTATTTGTGCTGATGCTTCAGTTTGTGAAGATGGAGTAATGGTTGGAATTGGAGTTGACTATGAAACACTTGGTAAAAGTGTAGGTTATATGGCTGCTAAAATTTTAAATGGAGAAGTTAAAGATGCAAGTGAAATTGCTTGTGAATTCCAAGATACTCCGATTAGATATATCAATTTAGATATTGCAAAAGAAGCAGGAATTACTGTTCCACAAACCCTAATTGATGAAGCCGATAAGGTTTACGGGAGTAATTAAAATGAATCAGTTAACTAATTTTTTAACTGAACCATTATTATTAGGTCTTATTTGGGGAATCTTAGCTCTTGGTGTATTTATTGCTTATAGAGTTTTAGATATTGCAGATTTAAGTGTTGAAGGGGTTTTACCTTTGAGTGCTGTTTTATCATTATTTTTAATAAATAATGGGGTAAATCCTTTTATTTCTTTATTAATATGTGTTGTAGTTGGTGCATTATGTGGTTTTTTAGTTGCAGTGATGCATCTATATTGTAAAATTCCTAGTTTATTAAGTGGAATTATTATGATGACTGGCTTATTTTCTATTGTAGTTGTTATTTCTAAAGGACATATTTCTTTAGATTCAAGTCACGTTAGTGATACAATTTTTAATCCTTTAAATTCGTTACTTTTAGGATTATCAGAACAAAGGTCATGGATAGCATGGGCTAATTTTTTAGGTTCATTTATTATCTCTGGTATTTTTATGGCTGCTATTATGTTTGTTTTATATTGGTTCTTTGGAACTCAACTTGGTTTATCAATTAGAGCTACAGGAAAAAATAAAAACATGAGTAGAGCCCAAGGCATCAATACAAATTTAATGGAAATTATTGGGTTATGTATGTCGAGTGCATTAGTGGCTTTAAGTGGTGCATTAATTGCTCAATATCAAGGTTATGCCTCTTCTACGATTGGTAAAGGCACTATAGTTATTGGTTTAGCAATTGTATTTTTAGGAGAAGCAATATTTGGTAGAAGAAGTTTCAAATTGCAACTTATTTCTATCTTAGTTGGTGGTTTCTTATATTGGTATATTATCGATGCAATTTTACTAATACCAGGATTTGATTCTAATTTATTATACTTATTGCAAGCTATTTTAATAGTATTAATTCTAGTTATTCCTATGGTCATTAAGAAAATAAAAGAAGCTAGAATACTTAATGAGAAGAGGAGTTAATATGTTAGAAATTAAAAATTTACATAAAACATTTAGAAGTGAAAATGGTTTAGAAAAAAATCATGTATTAAAAGGAATCTCATTAACATTAGATGAAGGAGATTTTTTAACTGTTATTGGTGGAAATGGTAGTGGAAAAACTACATTACTCAATTGTATTTGTGGCGTTATCAAAAGTGATACAGGAAAAATCTTTATTGATAAGAAAGAAATTAGTAAAGAAAAAGAATATCAAAGAGCTAAATATATTGGAAGAGTTTTCCAAGATCCAATGATGGGAACTATTCCTGATATGACAATTATTGAGAATCTCTCGTTAGCTTTAAATAGAGGTAAAAGACCAGGATTAAATTGGAGCATGACAAAAGTAAAAAGAGATTTCTTTGTTAATCAAGTTAAAGAATTTGATTTAGGCCTTGAGAATAGGCTTGATGATAGAATGCGCTCTTTAAGTGGTGGTCAAAGACAATCGTTAACCTTATTGATGTCCACATTTAATAGTCCAAAACTCTTATTACTTGATGAACATACTGCTGCTCTAGACCCTAAAACTGCCAAAAAAGTCATGCAAATCACGAATGAAATTGTAAATAAGACAAAAATTCCTACTATTATGGTTACTCATAATATGAAAGATGCTATTCAATATGGCAATAGATTAATCATGATGAAAAATGGAAAAATAATCTTTGAATGTAGTGGAAAAGAGAAAGAAGAATTAACGGTTGATAAATTAATTTCAAAATTCTCTGAAGAAGTTAGTGAGTTACCAGATTCAATGATTTTATAGAAATAATTTAATATTTCTATTCTTTAACAAAAATAACCTTTTTGGTATTTTTAATAAAGGTCAATTAAGATATAATTGTTATTGTGAAAACTTATAAAAATTTTAAAGATTTATATGTAACTGATTTATTAAAAATTATGTTATTTTTATAAATCTTTTATTTTGCTTTTATTTGGAGGTTTTGTATGGAAAATGAAAAGATTTCTTTAAACATAAGTATGTCAAAACAAATTTCTTATGTTTCTAGACAATGTGAGATATATCTTTGTGATAAATATCATGATTTTAATAGAGCTAATTGCTTTTCTTTTTTAAGAAGCATTAAGATTTCAAATAAAAGTGAAAAAGATATTACAAATGCTGTATTGCGTATTGACTTTTCAAGTAATGAATTAACTGGAAGCGATATACATATTTCATCTTTAGATAAAGATAAAATTACAGAAATTTCCAATAATTTTAATATAAAAATCAATCCAAGTCTTCTTTATAATTTGAATGAAGCAAAGATAGTTGAAGTTACTTTTTCTTTGTTTACTAGTGACAACATTTTACTTATTAGTCAAACAAGTGAATTACACCTCTTACCAATTGAACAATTATCAATTCCTAATGGAAATTATAGTTTTGCTAATGAAATGCTAACATGTTTTATAACTCCAAATGATGATTATGTTAAGGAAATAGCAGTTAAAGCACAAAAACTATTTGAACACGAAAACAAAAAGAATTTTATAGGATATCAAGCCAATGATCCTAATTATGTTGTTTTAGAACTTGATTCAATTTTTAAAACATTAAAACAAGAAGGAATTTCTTATTCAAATCCTCCAGCAAGTTTTGAAAAAATATATCAAAGAGTACGTTTACCACAGAATGTTTTAAAAGAAAAACAAGGTACATGTTTAGATTTAAGTTTATTGATGTGTAGTGTGCTTGAAAGTTGTGGTTTACATGCAGTTTTATTTCTTGTAAAAGGGCATGCTTTCTGCGGCTGCTGGCTTGAAGAAGGATTGTCTAGTAGACCTGAAGAAGATAATAGTTCTATATTTACCCAAGCAAGTGAAAAAGGAATTGGAAAGCTTATTTGTTTAGAGACAACTTTAATTTGCAGTGGTCAAAGCTCTTCTTTTAATGATGTTACAAGTGTTGGTCATAATAATTTATTTGATAAAGTATTTGAACATGGTATTGATGTAAATCAATGTCGTAGAGGTGAAATATATAGGCCAATTCCAACTTTACATAAAAATGGAAAATGTGAAATTGAGTTTGATGTAGATGATATTTTAAATGAAAAGCCAAACGAAATAGACACATCATCTCGTGATAAATTTTTGGATAAAACAGATGTAAAAGATAAGTTTGATTATTGGGAAAGAAAACTTCTTGATTTAAGTTTGTCTAATAGATTGATTAATTTCAAAGTTAGAAAAAATTATTTAAAAGTTTTAATTACTGATCCAAGGGATTTTTTAGCAAAATTTTCAGGAAAAGATAAATTCTCATTACATGGATTTGATAAAGATAAAGATTTATTAAATACAACAATTATGTCTTATAATGACAAGAATTTTATTGATTCTTCATTAAATAAAGATGAATTAATTCTTGAGACTGATTCAACAAATTTTGATGAACAAGTAAAATTGTTAGCTAGAAAAAGTGCTAGTGCTTATGAAGAAAGTGGTAGCAATATTTTATATTTAACAATCGGTTTAATTGAATGGTATCCAAGTGAACGTGCATCACTTCCAAATTATGCACCTTTATTATTGATACCAATTCAACTCAGTGCACGTAAAACTGGAAATTATTATATTATAGATGTTTTACTTGAGAATGCTAGATTAAATATTACTTTCTTTGAATATATAAAACAGAATTTTAACATTGATATTGATTTCAAGAGTGATGAATTACCAGTTGATGAAGAAGGTGTTATTAAATATGAAGAAATTTGTAATACAATTACAAGATCTTTAAGTTTAAAAAACTGGAAAGTTATTAAAGATACATCTTATATTGATATTTTTTCCTTTTCACACTTTGTTATGTGGGAAGATATTTCAAAACGTAAAACTGATTTACTTAAAAACAAAGTAGTTTCTTCTTTATATAGTGGAGTTAATGAATGTGAAGATAGTGGTGAAGATATTAAATTATCTACAATTGATAATGATATAAAACCAAATGATTTAGCAATTCCTCTTAGTGCTGATTCGAGCCAAGAACAAGCTATTCTTGATTGTTCTAAGGGAAATTCTTTTGTAATGTTTGGCCCTCCAGGAACAGGAAAATCTCAAACCATTGCGAATATGATAGTGAATTTGATGTTTCAAGGGAAAAGCGTTCTTTTTGTTGCTGAAAAAATGGTTGCTCTTGAAGTTGTTAAACACCGTCTTGATGAAATTGGGTTAGGTAATTTCTGCTTACAAATTCACTCAAATAAAATCTCAAAAGGTGATGTTTTAGGTCAACTTGAAATTGCATTAAATAGTGGGAAAATAGAAAAACCAAAAGAAAGCGATGAGAATTCATTATATGTTTTGAATAAACGTAATGTGTTAAATAGTAAGCTTGAAAAAATGCATAATACAAAAGAATATTTTATTTCTTTATACGATGCAATTTTAAAATATGAATCTTTATCAAGTGATTACTTAAATAAAGAAGTTGCTATAAATAATGATTTTGTTAAATCCTTAACTTTAGATGAATTTAATAATTGCATAGAGAGTTTAACTGAATTGGTACGTGCTAGTAAAACGATTAATGGTGTAAAAGATAGCCCATTTAGTATTTATGAAGGACGTGAATATAATAAAGAAATTCGTGATAATATTGAACGTAAATTAAAGGAAGTATCATTTAAAATTAAAGAACTCGAAGATGAAGTTGGTAAGTTTTATAGAGAAAGTGGAATTCAAAATATTGAGAGCATATCAAGTTTAATTAAGATGTGCGATATTTTAACCATTTTAATCAACAATGACAGCATTAATTTTAAGAGTTTATTAGATTTTGATTATGTAAATAAAGAAGAAGAATGCTTAAATTACTTGTCTTCTAAAGAAGAGGAGCTAGCATTACAAGAAGATGTTACAAAACGTTTCAATCATAATATATTTGATATTGATTCGGAATTATTATTAAGAAATTATAATGAGGCAATGAATTTCAATTTCTTTAAGAGGCTATTAACTCGTAACAAGATTAAAAACCAAATTTCTGCTTATTTAATTAATCAAGATTCAAAATTAAAAGTAAAAGAGATTCCTGATATTCTTCAAACACTAAATAATTATAAAGTTCAAAAGAAGAGTATTGATGCAGTTGATCGTTATACTTTCTACCATTTTGCTATTTTTAAACAAGATAGCAGTAAAGATGTAGCTCTATTAAAAATACGTTATTCAGCTACTAAAAAACTATTTGACTGCATAAAAGATACTGTTTTTTATAATAAAGACAGTATTAAGAGTATTCAAGAATTATTTGAAAATAAGGATTTACTATATTCTGCAAAGATTTCTAATTTTATCAGTTCTTGTAATAAGTATATTGAATATATTAATAAACTACATTCTGATTATAAAATTAATTTATTATCTAATAATTTAGATTTCAAAGATATGGAAGGACTAATTAAGAACTTCTTGAAGAATATTGAAAAATTCAATCTTTGGATTTTACTTTTAAATGCTATTGACGATACAAATAAACATAACTTAAAATTTATAGTTGATTTATATAATAATGGTGAAATTAAAGATAATGATTTAGTCAATATTTTTGAATATTCAGTTTATTTAAAGATTATATCTTTATATTTTAACGTATATGAATTTAATGACTTTACGAAACTTGAAGTTGAAAAACAAATTAAACAATATAGTGAAGCAATAGATGAATATTCTAAATTATCAATTGAATGCGTAGCTAGTAAAATAACAAAGAATTATCCATCAATTAATTCAAAATATATTACATCTACCGAATCATCAACTTTGAGGAAATTGATTAAGAGCAATGGTAAAGGAACAACATTAAGACAAATAATGAATAATTTAGGTAGTTATATTATGAAAATCTGCCCATGCTTTTTAATGTCTCCATTATCAATTGCTCAATATTTAGATCCTACAAAAATGCATTTTGATACTGTAATTTTTGATGAAGCTTCTCAAATTCCTACTAGTGAAGCAATCGGTGCAATAGCTAGAGGAAATAATGTTGTAATTGCTGGAGATCCAAATCAAATGCCACCAACAAATTTCTTTAAAACACAAATTGATGATGGCAATTTCTTTGAAAGCGATGCGGATTTAGATAGCTTATTAGATGATTGTTTAGCAATTGGTTTACCTGAAAAACATTTATTATGGCACTATAGAAGTCATCATGAATCATTAATTGCTTTCTCTAACAATAAATTTTATAAAAATGATTTATATACTTTCCCATCTCCATCAAATTTAATTAGTAATGTTCATTTTATAAATGTTCATGGTGTTTATGAACCTAATAGAGGTATTAATGTTACTGAAGCAAAAGAAATTGTAAAAGAAATTATTCGTAGAGTGAAAGACCCAGTGTTGTCAAAGAAGAGTATTGGAGTAGTAACATTTAACCAAAAGCAACAAACTCTTATTCAGGATTTAATTGATCAAGAATATGATACACATCCAGACATGAATTTAAGACCTGGAGGAGAATCAATCTTTATTAAAAATCTTGAGAACGTACAAGGCGATGAAAGGGATGTTATTTTATTCTCGATTTGTTTTGCAAAGAGCAAAGCAGGAAGATTATCACTTAATTTTGGACCATTGTCTTTAGAAAAAGGCGAGAGAAGGCTTAATGTTGCTGTTTCTCGTTCTAGAGATGAAATGATTGTATTTTCAAGTATTGAACCTATTGAAATAAATGCTAATAATGCCAAAAACGATGGTGCTCGTATACTTAAAGAATTCCTTGAATATGCAAAATATGGCACAAATTCTTTAACAAAAAATGTTGATAATGACGATAACATCATAAAAACAAGTGTTGCTAATTTTATTAGTAAAGATCTTGAAAAAGAAGGTTATGAATGTGACCTTAATGTTGGGACATCTAACTTTAAAATTGATATTGCAATTAAAAACAAAAAGAATAAGAGTGAATATTTACTCGGTGTAGTATGTGATAGTCAATATTATTTTGAAGATACAACTTGTAAAGATAGAAATCTATTACATGTTGATGTTCTTAAAAAACTTGGTTGGAACCTATTTAGAGTATGGACAATTGATTATTATGATCATCCTAAAGAAGTTGTTAATTCTATTTTGAATGAAATTCATAATATTGAATTAGAAGGAAATCATGTAGTTAAAGAAGAGCCAAAAAAGATACTTAAAAACGAAGTAAGTTTTAAAAAAATTGATGTAAATAATTGGCAAAAACATAAAATTCCTTATGTTGAATATAAAGATACCTATTTTACTTTTGATGATAAGAGTTTATATCAAGCAATTAAGCAAATAGTATCTAATGAATCGCCAATTACTTATTCATATTTAAAAGAAAAAATAAGAAAAATGTTTGGTGTTACAAAAATTGGGCCAAAGATGAATAATCAAATAAAGTCCATTTTAAATGAAATCAACTTCTTTCATACAAATACTCCAGATACTTATTGGATTGATAGTGGAACATATGAAAAATATAATAATTATCGTGAGGTAGTTGGATTTGAAATTTGTGATATTCCATATGAAGAATTAGGTAATTTATTCTATGATATTCTAGTTGATCAAAAGAAAATTACTATTGATGACTTATTTAAATTTACATCGATATTCTATGGTTATTCTGCTATGAAAGCTAAAACAAAAACTTATTTAACTAATGCTTTGCATTTCTTAGTAATTAATTCTTTCAAAGATATCGCTATTAGTGGTAATATGGTATTTCTTGATAAATAAGAGAGGTTTTTATGAATACGACTGTGTTGACAAATATGTGTTTAATTAAAAATAAAGAAGGCCAGATTCTACTACAAAATAGAGTTAAAAAAGATTGGCCAGGCCTTAATTTACCTGGTGGTCATGTTGAAGGAAATGAATATATAATAAATTCTGTTTCAAGAGAAATAAAAGAAGAAACAGGGTTAAACGTTACTAAAATTCATTGTATCGGATATTATGAATGGTTAAATCCATCAATTGGAAGAAGAGATTTAGCAATTCTTTTTATTGCTGACGAATATAGTGGCGAACTAAAATCTAATGAAGAAGGAGAAAATGCTTTTTATGACATTAAAGAAATTAAAAAGCATGTTTTATCAACTGATTTAGAAAAAATTCTTCTTTTATTCGGTATTAGAATCTAGATGTTAAATGATATAGTTATTAAAAAAATAGCAGCGATTTGCTACTATTTTTTTATATTTGAAAGCATTAGTTTTATACGATTTTCTTGATTAACATTTGTTGCTCCTGGATCATAATCAATTGCAGCAATATTAATATCTGGGCAAATTTTTTTAACTGGCCTAATCATTCCTTTACCAACAATATGATTTGGTAAGCATCCAAATGGTTGACAGCATACAATTCCTTTTACTCCATGTAGAGCCATTGTAATCATTTCTGAAGGTATTAACCAACCTTCACCCATCTTAACTCCTTCTGAAATAATTTTATGAGAATTTTCTTGGATTTCTTTGAAATCTTCATAAGGAATATATTGAGTATTTTCTAATATTTTAGTTTGTTTAGTAGTAAATCTATGAATTATCTTATTTGCTAATTTTGAAAAGATATGTGAAATTTTGTTCTTGCCATAGAACAAGAAATCGTTTTCTCCGTTTGCAAAGCAATATTCCATAAATTCAAGTAAGGAAGGAAGAAATGGTTCATATCCTTCACTAACAAGGAAATCAACTAGATTATTATTTGCTAATGCAGAGTATTTAACATAAATTTCTCCAACAATACCGATTCTTTCTTTTCTTTTAGTAGGAATTTTAATTTCGTTAAAACCATTAATAATTTCTTGATAGTTTTTCTTTAGATTATAGAATCCTTTTCCTTTATGATTGAGTTTATAAACTAGGTTTTCAGTTAATTTATTTAGAATATCGCTAGCTTGTCCTTTTTTAGTTTCATATGGCCTAACTTGGTTAAATAAAAGCATTAAAAAATCACCGTATAAACAACAATAAAGTGCTTCATATAACATCTTTAGATTAAGGGGTAATGAATAAGTTTTTTCTAATCCAGAAATATTTAGTGATAATACATTTACTTGTGGGAATTGCTTTTGAATAGCTTTTCTTATTAAAGAAATATAATTAGAGGCCCTACAACCACCTCCAGTTTGACTCATCATAACGCATGTTTTATTTAAATCATATTTTCCAGATTTTAATTCAGTTATAAATTGGCCAGTTACAATTAAAGCTGGATAGCAGGCATCATTATGAACAGATTTTAAACCTTCATCTTTTACTATTCTTCCTTTTGCAGTAACAACTTTAAAATTGTATCCATGTTTTTTAAAAAGTTCGGATATTAAAGAAAAGTGATAAGGAAGCATATCAGGAATTAGAATAGTGTAATGTTCTTTTCTAAATTTTTTAAAAAGTTTACTTCTTTGACTCATTTTTTTGTTCCTTTTCTTCAATCGCTGCTTTTAAACTTCTTAGCCTAATTCTAATAGCACCTAAATTTGAAATCTCATCAATTTTAATCATAGTATAAAACTTATCATTATTTTCAAGAATTGCTCTAATTTCATCTGAAGTAATGGCGTCAATTCCACACCCAAAAGAAATTAGATGTACTAATTCCATGTCCTTTTGAGTTGAAACATATTCAGCTGCCTTATATAAACGTGAGTGGTATGTCCATTGATTTAATATATTGAGTTTCATTTTATTATGTTCTTGGAAAGCAATACAATCTTCGGAGATTACTGCCATATCTAAAGAATTAATTAATCTATCAACTCCATGATTGATTTCTTTATCTATATGGTAGGGTCTACCAGCAAGAACTATAATTTCTTTATTGTCTTTTCTTGCTTGTTCTATGATTTTATTTCCTTCATTAATTACATCTTGATGGTAGGTATTTAATGAATTGAGGCCATCTTTGATAGAGTTTTTAATTTTTGAAAGTTTAATATTATATTTTTTTAACATATTAAATAATGTTTTAGCAGTCTTATTAATATTATTTAAATCAATAAAAGGGTCTTTAAAGTTGTCTTCATTTAAACGCTTGTTATTTTTCTTTAATAATTCTCCATAATAAGCAACAATAGGGCAATTAAAATGGTTATCCGTGTGTTCTTCTTCTAAATTATATGATGAAGATGGGTAGAATATAAAATCTACATTTTTATCAATTAAATCTTCAATGTGCCCATGCATTAATTTAGCTGGATAACAAACTGTATCACTTGGAATTGTATGTTGACCTTTAAAATATAGGTCTCGAGATGAATCAACAGACAATACAACTTCAAATCCTAAATCAGTAAAGAATTTATCCCATAAAGGAAGTTGTTCAAACATCGATAAAGATTTAGGAATTCCAACTTTTGCAATAGGATTTGCTGGAGTTTTTTCCAATTCTAACAATCTATTTCTTTTATATTCAAATAAATTTAAATTTGTATTTGTTAATGGTTTACCTTCGCCTTTCTCACATTTATTACCAGAAATAAATGAACGTTTATCATTAAAACGAATAATGGTTAAATTACAATGTGCAGTGCAACCTTTACAAATTGTATTCATTGATTTGTATGAAAATTGATCTAATTCCTCTTTCGTAATTAATAAAGATTTACCACCTTTTTCTTTTGCATAAAGGGCAGCACCAAATGCTCCCATTAATCCAGCAATTGTAGGGCGAATTGCTTTTTTGCCAGTTTCAATTTCAAAAGCTCTTAAAATTGCATCGTTTAAAAAAGTGCCACCTTGACATACAATTTTTTCTCCAAGTTCATCAACGGATCTAAATCTAATTACTTTATAAATTGCATTTTTAATAATTGAAGTTGATAAACCAGCTGAAATATCTTCAATTGTTGCACCTTCTTTTTGGGCTTGTTTTACTGAAGAATTCATAAAAACAGTGCAACGACTACCTAATTCTACAGGATGTTTAGCAAACAAACCTAATTTAGCAAAATCTTCAACTTTATAACTTAATGCATTAGCAAATGCTTGAATAAATGAGCCACAGCCAGAAGAACAAGCTTCATTTAGCATTATTGAGTCAATAGCATGGTTCTTAATTTTGAAACATTTAATATCTTGCCCACCAATATCAATAATAAAATCTACATCAGGTTGAAAGAACGATGCAGCTTTATAATGTGCTATTGTTTCTACAAGACCATATTCTACTTTGAGGCAGGATTTGATAAGGTTTTCGCCATATCCTGTAACTGCAGATGAAATAATTTTTATATCTTTTGCTTGAGCATAAATTTCTTTTAATTCTTTGACAATGGTATCAATTGGTTGTCCTTTATTTGTATTATATGAAGAAAATAATATTTCGTTATTTTCACTTAATAAAACTAATTTAGTAGTAGTAGAACCGGCATCAATACCTAAATAAGCTTTGCCATCATATGTTTTTAAATCTCTATATTTAACATTAAAATCATTATGTTCTTTTTTAAAATCTTCATATTCTTTTTTATTATTAAATAATGGTTTACCATAAACAACACTTGAACCAAGTTTTGAATTAATAATTCTATCTTTAATTTCTTTAATAGTTAATATTTCGTTTTGTTTACTAGCAAAAATTGAAGCGCCAATTGCCATAAATACTGGAGCATTATCTGGAAAAATAGCGGTTTTTTTATCAAGACCTAAACGATCAACAAATGCTATTTGTAAACCTTTTAAAAAGTGTAAAGGTCCACCTAAAAATAAAACATTTCCCTTTATTTCTCTTCCTTGAGCTAATCCTGTCATTGTTTGATCAACAATAGCTCTAAAAATAGACATAGCAACATCTTCTCTTTCAGCACCTTGATTTAATAATGGTTGAATATCGCTTTTAGCAAAAACTCCACATCTAGAAGCAATAGGATATATTTTTTTATATTTTAAAGATAATTCATCAAGAGTATGAGTATCAACATTTAATAAAGTTGCCATCTGGTCAATAAAAGCGCCAGTGCCACCAGCACAGGTTCCGTTCATTCTTTCTTCAACTCCACCAGTAAGGAAGATGATTTTTGCATCTTCTCCACCGAGTTCAATAACTACATCAGTTTTTGGATAGAATTCTTTGACTGCTAAAAAGGCACCTTGAACTTCTTGTACAAATGGAAGGTTAGATTTTTGAGCAAGCCCTAGACCAGCAGAACCAGTTATACTCATTTTGAAATTATTATTTGGGAAAAGTTTTTCAATTTCTTCTAATTGTTTTAAAGAAGATTCTTTAACTTGAGAGAAGTGTCTTTCATATTTACTAAAAAGAACCTTTTTATCTTTTGACAAAACTACAGTTTTAACAGTTGTAGAACCAACATCAATCCCTAAATATAAAGTTTCTTTTTCCATAACATGCTTAATAATAAAACAAATAAAACAGTTGTAAAGAAAAAAACTCTAAAAAAGTATAAAAACTTAATTATTGTATAATTTACTTTAATATATCGTAAAGTTTTGTGATGTTTCCATCATAAACTAAACCTTTTCCATATCCAGCTTGTAAACTTGCATCTACGTTTATTTTAATATCATCAATGAACATACATTCTTCTGGTTTCAAATTATATTTTTTACATAATAACTTATATATATTAATATCAGGTTTCATAAGTTTAGAATCATAACTTGTTAAGTACCCACTTATAGAATCTTTACATGGAAAACGTTTGAGCATATCGACAAATTTTTCATTTGTATTACTTAATATATAGATATTAAAACTTTTGTTTTTGGCTTCATTTACCCATTCGTTTTCTTTATATAGTATAGGAATAATTTTATTAAAATTCCTAATGGCATATAAGATTTTTTCACGATATTTTTCATCAACTTGATTAGCAAAAATTTTGGCTACTTCTTCAATAGTATATTTGCCAGAATCAATAAAATACCAATTTTTAGCTTCTAATACTTTTTCTTTATAAATTTTTGCAGTTTCTTTATCTTCTGGGAATGTTAAGTTGGCAATTTCATTTGGATCCCATTTAACAAGGACATTTCCATTATCAAGAATCAAGTTTTTAATCATAATAATCTCCTAAAAATAATTATAATCTATCGTTTGATAGAATTTAAACAAAATAAAAACACGAATGAATCCGTGTTTTAAATTTTGCAAATGGTGCGAGAAATGAGAATCGAACTCACACAGGTTACCCTATACGCCCCTCAAACGTACGCGTCTACCAGTTCCGCCATTCTCGCGTGCTTAATTAATATATAAGAAAATAATGAAAAAGTAAAGAAATTCAAGCGTATTTGTTTAAATATTAAATAAAATAGTGATAAGATAATAAAGTAATAAAAAGGAGAATTTTTATGAGTAAAATTTTAGTCGAAACAAGTGCTAGACATATTCACTTAACTGAAGAAGCTTTTGAAGCTTTATGCGGAAAAGGTGCAAAATTAGAAGTAAAGAAAATGCTTAGTCAACCTGGTCAATTTGCCAGTAATACTAAACTTGATTTAGTTGGTCCTAAAAAGACTCTTGCTGGAGTTTCAATTCTTGGACCTCTTAGAGATCATAACCAAGTAGAAGTAAGTGCTACTGATGCAAGAACATTAGGAGTTAACGCTCCTATTAGAGAATCTGGAGATATTAAAGGTAGTGCTCCAATTACAATTGTTAATCCATTAAACGGAAATAAGATTGAACTTAGTGAAGGTTGTATTGTTGCAAAACGTCACATTCATATGACTCCAGAAGATGCTAATGAATTTGGTGTTAAAAATGGTGATATTGTAAGTGTTAAAGTTGATAGTGGAAAAGGTAGAAGCATTGTATTTGCTGATACTGTAATTAGAGTTTCACCAAAGTTTAAACTTGCTATGCATATTGATACTGATGAAAGTAATGCTGGATGCTGTTTTGGTGAAGTTTACGGAGAAATCGTAAAATAATGATTAAAGAGTATACTCACATTTGTCATGGAACATGTTCAAGACAAATGACATTAAAATATGACACTGATACAAATAAATTAATCGACTTTGTTGTAGTCGGTGGTTGCCAAGGTAATTTACGCGGCATTCGTCAATTAATTATTGGAATGGATTTAGATGAAATTCATGATAAGTTAATTGGGACGGATTGTGGTGGGAAAGGGACTTCTTGTCCTGATCAAATTGCATTAGCAATTGAAGAACTTAAAAAGTAACCTAAAGGCAACGTTGAGTTGCCTTTTACTTAATTCTAGATTGTTCATTTTAGCTTTATTTTAAGGGTTAAAACGAGAAAATATTTATATTATATATAAAGTCTTTCTTTTTTTGCTTTACAAAGACCCCTGATAAATTATAAAATACTAAACGGCACTAATCTAAAAATTAAAGTCCCGGTAAGACAATTAGTTTCTTAGGAGGAAAGTGTAAAATGTTTAAACAAACAACAAATTTAAAAAAGGAAGAAATTACTCGTAAATGGTATGTAGTTGATGCAACTAACAAACCATTAGGAAGACTCGCTAGCGATATTGCTATCGTTCTTATGGGTAAAGGAAAGCCATCTTGGACTCCAAACCAAGATTGTGGCGATTATGTAATCGTTATTAATTGTGAAAAGGTTTCATGTAGTGGAAACAACAAAATGATTAACAAAAAGTATTACAACGTAAGTGAGTACAATGGTGGTCTTAGAACAAGAACTCTTGAAGTTATGTTAAAAGATTATCCAGAGGAATTATTCGAAAGAACCGTTTGGGGAATGTTACCAAAAGGTAGATTAGGTAGACAAATGGCTAAAAAGTTATTTGCTTACAAAGGAGCTGAGCACAAACATACTGCTCAAAATCCAGAAGTCCTCGAATTTAAGAATTTAGGAGGTAACAAATAATGGCTACAAAGAAAGATGTCCGTTATTACGGTACAGGCAGAAGAAAATCATCCATTGCTAGAGTTTATGCAAAACCAGGCAAAGGAAGCATCATTGTAAATGGCAAAGATGTTAATGAATATTTCCCATTTGCTACATTAGTTCTTGATTTAAAGCAACCTCTTACATTATTAAATGCTCAAGAGAAGTACGATGTTGAAGCTACTGTTTATGGTGGCGGTTTCACCGGTCAAGCAGGAGCTCTCCGTTTAGGAATTGCTCGTGCATTACTTGAAGCTGGCGAAGATCGTGGCACATTAAAAGTTAATGGAATGTTAACTCGTAATCCACGTGCTAAAGAAAGAAAGAAATACGGTCTTAAAAAAGCAAGAAGAGCTTCACAATTCTCAAAGAGATAATATCTCAAAGTTGTTATTCAAAGTCTCCCTTTATTGGGAGACTTTTTTTATTATAAAAAAAGAAGTTCTATAGGGAACTTCTTTATTTTTTACATTATTAGTTAATTGGTTTATTAGATGGTTGAGGATCAGAAGCATCTGGTTTTTTAACATAACGTAATGGTGTATCAATACCTGA
>JBAYBM010000011.1:0-34102 GCA_041669265.1 Bacilli bacterium
CAATACCTGATTCATCTTTATATAATAATTTTAATAATAGTGGAGTAATTAAAGAACTTATAATAATTAAAGCTAAAACGAATGGCATAATGGAATTGCTTACTAAATTAGCATCAATTCCTTTTTGAGCACAAACAATAACAACTTCTGCTCTAGCCATCATCCCAACTCCTATTTTTAAAGAATCTTTCATCTTAAATCTACAAATTAATGCGCCACCTCCAGCACCAAGAACTTTTCCAAGTAATCCAACAATTACCCATATAATTCCAAATACTAAGAACATTGTATTAAAACTATTACTACTTGAACTGGTATACATTTTTAAAGCAATACTACTAAAGAAGATTGGAGCAAATAATAATTGAGTAGAACTATCTGCTTTTTGATCAATATAGTCTTTAGATTTAGTAGAACTCATAATAATACCAGCTACATAAGCTCCTGTTATATCAGCAATGTTGAAGAAAGCTTCAGCAGCATAAGCAAATAAGAAACATATAGCTAGTCCAAATATTGGAATTCTTCTATGATGTGGCCATTTTTTATCTAACCATTTAAATAATTTACGAATAAAATATCCAAGAACAAAAGCAATAGCAAAGAAAGCAATCATTAAAGCAATAATAATTAAGACGTTTAATCCAGCATCACTTACATATTGAGTGCCTGTATCGCCACCTTTTAGCGAGATTACTAAAGATAATAAAACAATACCAATAATATCATCAATAATTGCAGCACTTACAATGGCGCTACCAACTTTACTATCAAGTTGATGTAATTCTTTTAAAGTTGCTACAGTGATTGATACACTGGTGGCACTTAAAATAACTCCATAGAATATATATGAATACCAATTTCTTTCAATTTCTGGGAAGGCATCAGTAAAATTACCAATTAAATATGCAGTTAATCCTCCAAGTAATAAAGGAACAATAACTCCAAGTAAAGTAATAACTAAACTAGCAACACCAACTGATTTAATTTTCTTTAAATCTGTTTCTAGTCCTGCACTAAACATAATTAAAACAACACCTATTTTAGCTAAATCATTAAGTCCATCATTAGTGTAATCTGTAAATATTGGTTGGTTAGGAATAAATGTAATTAAACCAAGTAAAATACCAGCAACAAGAAAACCAATTACTTGTGGTAAACGCATTTTCTGAGCCACTATACCTAATACTTTTGATAAAATTAATATCAAAGCAATAGGAAGAAGTAACTCGTAAGGTTCTCCAAGACTAGTGCTTGAAGAAGTAAAAATATTAAATAAATCCATAATGATGACCTCTAACTTAGTTATTATATACTTATATTTTATGAAAGCAAAAACGAAATTGTCTACAACAAGTTTTATATATATTATAAGGACAATTTTTAATTGACTTTTTAACCCTTAATGTTATATATTAATAAAGCGTTGTGTTTTGGGTCTTTAGCTCAGTTGGTTAGAGCGCGTCCCTGATAAGGACGAGGTCGATGGTCCGAGCCCATTAAGACCCACCAAAATTATTATCAATACACAGCGTTATATAATGACTATTAGGGTGCTTAGCTCAGCGGGAGAGCGCTTCCTTCACACGGAAGAGGTCATTAGTTCGATCCTAATAGCTCCCACCAATATTATATTAGTAAATGCCGACTTAGCTCAATTGGCAGAGCAACTGATTTGTAATCAGTAGGTTGGCGGTTCGATTCCGTTAGTCGGCACCAGAAAATCACGATGAATTAATCGTGTTTTTTTATTATCTAAAATTAAGTGTGTATTTTTTATATTTTGACGTATTTTTTTATAGTTTAGTTTATTGATAATGTGATACAATATTTTAAGTTGGAGGTTTTTATGAAATTATCACATAAAATATTACATATTGTATCCATAGTTTGTATTGTTGTAGCATTCGTATTATGCGCAATACCACTATATGTTTCTACTAAGGACACAACTTTTACTTATTCTATTTTTGGTTTAGCATACTGCTACACTGGAGTTTATTCAGGAATATTAACTGGACAAATATTTGGAATGGTTGCTGGAGTTTTTGCTATTTTTGGTTTAGTTGCCACATTAATGAATGGTAAGAGTGGAGTTGTTTTCTCTTCTTTATTTAGTTTCTTATGCGGAACTACTGCTGCTGTATTAACTTATTTAACTCAAGTATTCTTTACTTATAATGATGCAGTTTATGTTCCAAGAGATTTCACAAGTACAGGAACATGTTGGATTGTTGCTTCTTTATTTGTTGTTAGTGCAGTTATCGAATTAATTTGTGTAATCAAAACTACTAAAGAAATTGGCTTAGAGAAAAAACAAAGTCAACCAAAAGATATTAAGTAATATCTAAAAAAATATAAATTAAAAGGTATCGTTATTGATACCTTTTTTGTTTGCTTTAATTTTAAGGCTTTAGAAGAATCTTTCTACTAATTCACGAGAATATTCGCAGGTTTCTTCCATATCACCAAATGACATAATTTCACCAGCATAGAATGTATTTTTCTTAGATTGCATAGCTTCAACTTTTTCATACCATCCAGCTTTATAATCTTCAGTAAAGACATGTGGGAAATAATACCATTTATATTCAGCGACGATTTTATCTACTGGAGTATCAGCTGTTTTCATATCTTCTAGAACATTATTTTTAGCAGTGTCATAAGGAATCTCTGGTTGATTACGATGTTTACGTAATGTATAAGTAGTAATAATCTGATCTTCTTCATCTTTCCAACGATGATAGAAAACCATTAATCTACCAATTCTTTCAAGTTTCATATTATCAAAGATATAACATGAAATCTTTGGATAATGTCCTTTTTGAATAGTGGTAGCTAAAACATCATATCTTTCATAATCAATCTTCGAGAACAATTCTTTTTCTTCATCAGTTGCATCAAAGTAATCTGGTAAGAATTGTAGTGGAGAAGTTACAATAACTTTATCATATGTTTTTTGTTCATTATTAACAGTTACAATAACTTGATCGTTTTTTCTTTCAACTTTTGTAATATTAGCATTTAAAGTTGCAGGATTTTTAAGTTTTACATTTACTTTTTCAAATATTGATTGAGTCCCTTCATTCCATGTCCATAATCTAATGTTTACAAACTCCATTGCAGTATGGAAATCAAGATATTTTAATACATATGCAGCAGGGATTTCATCAAAATAGCCATATCCAAATGATGTATAAGGACCAACCCAAACTTCTTCGACTAGTGGTATATTATTTAGTCTTAAGAAATCTCTAAATGGTAGTGCTAAATCTTTTAAATTAGGGTTTTTACCTGATACATGTAATCTTTCACTTGTAGCAGGAGAATATCCATCATATTTTCCTTCACTTACTCCACGGTGTCCGTTAACGTCATAGCCAACGTATTTTGTTTCAAGCAATTCTTTTAATTTACCTAATTGTTTTTTAAGTTTTAATAGGTGTGGAATTTGCCAAAATTTTTTAACAGAAAATGGATCATATCTTTTGCCATCTGCTCTTTTATATTCTCTATTTAATTTTGGTCCATCATGAATAGCTCCACCAAATAATTCCATATCGTGAATTGCATAATATGAATCACAACCCATAATAGCGCCTGTTTCATAACGTTTGCCTTTATATGTTGGTGAAAAACATTTACCACCTACATGATCTTCTTTTTCAAGAATCTCATAATTATTGTATCCTTTTTGTTCGAGATACATTGCAGCAGCGAGTCCAGCGGGACCCCCGCCAATAATACAAATCTTCCAATTATGTTTATCCATTGTATTTCCTCCAAAGAAATTTACTATATTTATTATAAAAATAAAAAAGTTCTTATACAAGAAAATATATATCTAAGACCTATTTTATATGTTTCTTAAAGAAAGAAATTATCTTTGAATTTGTATCAATTCCTTCTTTTGAATCAGCAAATAATACATTAAATACGTGATTTAAGTCTTTATTTTGTACCATTAAATATTCATGTTTAAAATTATTTTTTTCTAAAAATTCATGTAAAGCAATGGCGTTTGGATTTAAATATGTGTCACCTAAAGAAGAAACAATAAAAAGTGGTGGTAGTTTTGAATATTTAAAATAGTCATCAAAAGAGGCATATTTTGCAGTTATATTTTTTCTATCTTTAAAGAGTATTCCAAAATATGTATCAATAAACATTTTATCTATAAATTTATGGTCTTTTGCTATGTGCATATCATTTAACATACATGCAGGATGAGTAGCATATATTGCATTGAAAGATAAATCTATGTGGGAAACGCCATATATTTTTTCTAAAAATTCATTTTTATTAATTGTATCTATAAACAAAATCATTTGACCACCAGAAGAATCTCCAGTTAAAAATAAATTATTTAAATCGATATTTAGTTTTTGATGGTTTGTTTTAATCCAATTTAGCATTTGAAAAATATCTTGAATCATATCTTTATAATAATATTTATGTCCGCATAATCTGAATGAAGGTACGATAGCATTAAATCCTTTTTGTGCAAAATAAGACATATAAAAACTATTTAAGTCTTTGTTTCCATATACCCAACCTCCGCCATGAATATCTATAATAGTTGGCATATTTTTGTTCTTATTCTTTTTGTCATATAGGTAATTCAATTTATGCATTTCTTCGTTATCATCAGCATAATTATAAACATCAACAGCGACATTTTCTGGTATTATTTGTTTTTCTTTAATTGCTTTATCGTGATCTGAAGAATTAAAGATTTTTAATATTTGTTTTTTAACTAAAAAGCTTTTCATAAACTAATTATAAATCGTTTCGAAAATAAATTATTATTTTTTTATAAAATGTAGTTTAATTATATATATGATTGGGGATTAATATGGATAGTGATTTATTAGAACCTGTAACTGCGTTTAAACAAAAGTTTAAAGACAAATGTAAATTAGAGACAGAAAAATATTTTAATGATCTTGTAAAAACATCAAAAGTCGATGTTGAATTAAATAGAACAACTGTAAAAAAATATAATGTTAAAGTTGCTAATATGAACAAAGTTGGCAAGATTGTAAAAAGGAATAAGGTTTTGCGTGGTTTTTTAATATTTTTTATTGTTGCTTCTTTTATTGCATCATTAGTTTTCTTTTTAAATGTTAATAATAGCTTTTTAGGACTAACACAGCCAATTATAATTGTGATTGGGATATTAACTTTGTTATTAGGAGTTGGTTTAATTTTATTAATAGTTCTTTTAGTTAATAAAACGATTAAAAATAATAGTGCTATTTATAATAAGTTAAATGAAGAAGCCGAAGCTTTAAAAAGTCTTGGATATTCTCAACTTGAAAGTTTATGCAATTTATTTGATTGGGGAATGGATACTGATATTTGTAATAAGACAAATCCATCAATTGTAATAGATAAATATTTTGATAATAAAAAAATGGACTATTTACAAGGGAAATATGGTTTTAATGGATGTGCAAATATGGATCATTCAACTCTTGGTGTAATTAGTGGGTCTATTGTAGGAAATCCATTCTTGGTTTTAAAAGATTTAGTATTTAGTTGGGCACAAAAGGTTTATACGGGAAGTATTGTAATTACTTGGACAACTATGGAAACAGATAGTAAAGGTCATTTACATTCTGTTAGTCATACTCAAACTTTAACCGCGAGTGTTACAAAACCATGTGCAAATTATCAAACTGAAACATATTTAATTTATGGTAATGATGCTGCTCCAGATTTACATTTCTCTCGTGTTCCAACAAACATTAATAATATGTCTGATAAAGAAATCAATAAAGCAATTAAAAATGATGCTGAAAATCTTGAAGAAAAAGAAAGAAAATCTATTAGTTCTGGCAAATATTTTACAAAGATGAGTAATGATGAATTTGAGGTTTTGTTTAATGCTACTAATAGAGACAATGAACAAGAATTTAGATTATTATTTACTGCATTAGCTCAACAAAATATAATTAAAATTTTAAGATCAAGAGAGCCTTTTGGTGATGATTTTACTTTTGTAAAAGATGGACCAATAAATAAGATTGAAAGTAAACATGCTCAAGAAGTTAATTTTGCATGTAGTCCAGAATATTTTAAATCTTTTGATTATGATGATGTTTATGCACGTTTTTCAACTCATTGTAATGCATTCTTTCAATCATTATATTTTGATTTAGCACCTTTATTATCAATTCCTTTATATCAGATGAATAAACCAAAAGAATATATTTATAAGAAGAGTTATCCAAGTAACTATACTTCTTATGAACATGAAGTTATGGCAAATTCCTTTGATGTTAAATTATTAAATAACAAAGAAGCAAAAACAATGGCTATCTTAAAAACAAATATTATTCAAAAGGATGGGGGATATGATAGGGTTTTAGTAACTGCACATTCTTATAAGACTGAAATATTGACTGAATTTATAACTAAAGTTGGTGGAGATGGCTTACCTCACTCAATCCCTGTAAATTGGGTTCATTATATTCCAGTTACTAATCAAGTTCCAATGGAAATGAAATGTAGCAATACTACTCGAAATGGAGTTATAGAAAATAAGAAAAATGAAGATTACAACATTCTTATTAATAACCTTCAACAAAATGGTGGAGTGTCTTTTAGAAAAGGTGTTATTAGTTTCTTACTTGCTAATGGAAATGATGTTAGTAAAGAGGTGTTAGAAACTATAGATAAATATATAAAATAAGGTTTATAATTATTAAATAAAAGGAGTCAGATTTATGGCAAATGAATTAGATGAAGTAAATGGACCTGTTAATGATGGTGGTAGAGATGTTCACGTCATTGATAAACAAATCCCTGTAAAAGTTGGAGTAGGTTCAAAAGTTTTTGAAGTTATGTTATGGGTTCTTGGAATTATCCCAGGAATTATATTTTTGTGTTTAAAAATTAAGGCACAAAATTATTTAAGAAGATTACAACAAAAGATTCAGCATGATGCATCTACAATTGATAACTATCTTGAGCAACGTGTTAATATTTTACAAAATGCTGCTAAATTACTTGATAAGGCAATTGATTTAGATAAAACAACAATGACCGAAATTGCTGCATATAGAAGTGGAATTAATCCAAATTCAACTGCTGAAGCAACTGGAGCAAATGATGCTTTACGTAATGAAGTTGCTACTAAAGTTGATCAAGTTGCAAATAAGATTAATATTGCTTTTGAGCAATATCCTGATTTAAAAGCACATGAAGAAATTGCTGATGCTATGCAACAAAATTCATATTTACAAAAAGAAATTACTGCTGCTAGAGAAGTTTATAATGATACTGTTTCAACTTGGAACAAAGATATTATGGTTTGGCCAGTAAAGATGATTGTTGCTGCTAAAGCTGGATATACAACTCGTATTCCATTCACAGCAAGTAAAGAAGTTAAAGAAAAAGCAAATGGTGTTTTCTTTTAAACTTTAAAAAATGATTATTATGAAACCTCGATTATTCGAGGTTTTTATTTGCTTTAATAATGACATAATATATAATTAAATTTATGAAAAAGATTGGGATATTAATTGCTATTAATAGAGAATCAGATAGTTTCTTTAAAGAATTTGATTCATCAAAAGAAGAGATAGTTTTAAATAACTATCATGTTTATAAATATTTAATTAATAATAATGAAGTTTATGTAGTTACTTCACAATGTGGAAACATTAGAAGTGCTGCTGCTTTAGAATTATTAATATGTAATTTTAAGATAGAATATGTTATTAATTTTGGCGTTGTTGGTGCTCTTGATAAGAACATTCATGTAAGTGATTTGTTCTTAATTAAGAATGTAGTTCATTATGATTTTGATACTTCAAGTTGTTCTACTGATATGAAAAAGCATCAATATTCAATGTTTAAAGATGAATATATTCCTTTTGATGTTGATTTAATTAATTTTGTTAAAAAGATTGATTCAACATTAAAAGTTGTAAATTGTGCATCTGGCGACAAATTTATTGCTGATAGAGCTATAAAAACTAAATTACATAATGAATGTAATTGTGATATATGCGATATGGAAAGTGCTGGTATTGGTTTAATTTCTTATATAAATAATGTTAAAGCTTTATCCATAAAATGTATAAGTGATGAATTTGATGGAGATGGAAAAGATTTTGATAAAAATGTAAGTGAAGCTAGCCGAAAAGCTACTATATTATTAAAGAAAATTTTATTTAAATTATGAACACTTTACCAACAAGATATTTTAATCTAACCTATATTATTTTAGATTCAATTTTTTGTATTATTCTTTTATTTTTATTTATATATAAAAAGAGATATATAACTTTATTTTGGTCGTTATTTGGTGGAGTTTTATATTTTCTTGTAGATTTTGGTTATTTCTATTTGATTAGTGGATCAAGAGAAGTTTATATAAATAATATTTTACAAAATAGTTTGTATACAGGGTTAATTTTATTATGGATGTCATTATCTTATGGAATAACTAATTTTGCATTTATTTGGTTATGTTTAAAGAAGGATAAATATTTAAAAGAATGGCTTATGTTAATCATAGGATGGTGGTTATTATGTCCTTGTTTTGCTAAATTAGGTGGCGAATTTAATATAAAAACTATAAGAACTACAAATCAATATCATTATGTAATGTTAATTATTTTAATAGTTGGTTATTTAATATTTCTTTTATATTCTTTTATCAAAAAAGAATCATTTAAAAAAATCATATTAAATTTATTGATGTTAAATATTATTGGTTTTGCAGTTCAATTTTGTTGGGAAGCAGCTTTATTATTAAATGGTATTAGACCATTAAATGTAGATTCATTTAATACTCTTATAATTGATTCGTTAATTGAAACTAATTTGGGGATGCCTTACATATATTTTATTTATCTATTTATTAATAAATATCGCAAAGATGATTTAACAAAAAAACATATAAATTAAAACTCTTTTTATATATAATATTAAAAGTTGGGGGCGTGGTGAAACTGGTAGACACGCAGGTCTTAGAAGCCTGTGCTCCGCGCATAGGGGTTCGAGTCCCCTCGCCCCCACCAATAAATTTTTCTTGTTGAGAAACTTTGGATGGTGTTAGTGGTTTATTTTTTTACTAATATGCGTTAATATAAATATTAGTTTTTATAAAGGAGAATATATAAATTATGTTGGAATACAAATTTGATACTCAATTATTAATCGAGGGAAAAAATCTTTCAGAAGATGGTATAAATGACTATATTACTAAAAATATTAAAGGGGATTGCTTATTAGCTGTTGGTGATAGCGATCTTATTAAAATCCATTTTCATACAAATGAACCATGGCAAGTTCTTGAATATTGTGCTTCTTTAGGTGAAATTTATGATGTTGTTGTTGAGAACATGGAAAGACAAGAAAACGGTTTAAAAGGTTAGTTTATTTATGAAAATTAGTTTTGATTTAAAAGCTATTGAACCAATGTTCAATTGGTTATTGAAATCAAAAAAAGAAAACATTCGTGATGAAGTTGAATTAAGAAACATTCTTAAATTACCTGAATATAAAGTTGAATTTGAACGATATGAAAATAAAAATCTACCTGTTTGTAATATTAATTATGAAGAGGCAGTAGATTTCTTTTTGAATTTTGATAAAAAAGATTTTGAAAACAAAAGACTTCAATATAAAAAGCCTTACTTTTTGAAATTCTATGATAATTTGGAAAAGAATATAAAGTTGGTGGATATATTCAAGACAATTAATGATGAAGATGTTTCTTTTATAAATAATTTATTAACTAATGGTTTACCAAAAACTATATCTGAAGAGAATGTTGAATATAAAATTTTATTAGTTATATCAATTGGAAATTCTATGGGTTGGCCTTATGGTAATTACATAGATTTTGATGTTGCTAATCTTGGAATGATAAAAGACAAGGCTTCTTTCTTACATATTGTTGCTCATGAAATCTACCACACTTTTTTCTCAACTTTATTACCAGAAGAATTTACGCCTTTATCATATTTTGTTTTGAATTTTGCTTTTGAAGGATTAGCAGTTCATTTTATGAATAATGCTTTTACCAAAAATAAGAAAAGTAAATATGATGATAAAGTATATGCAATGGATGATTATTCTTGGGATATTTATTTAAAGTGTGATAAAGAACTATTTGATAAATTCTTAAGCGATTATAAAAAAGTTGAAAATAGTAAGATCACTGTTGAAGAAGTTGGAAATTTAATAAGCAATAATTATGAACAGTTTACATATAAAAGCGAATTATTAAATAAAGAATTTAAAATAGCACAATATCCTACATATTATTTAGGTTGTTATATATGGGGAAGTATTGATTTAGTGTTTGGGAAAGATGTTATATTTGATGTTATGAAGAATCCTTCTAAATTTTTAGAAGTATATAATAGTGCAGCAAAGGAATTAGGTAATACTGATTATTTAATTAAATGAAAATAATTGTAATTGGATGCCCAGGTAGTGGAAAAAGTTTTCTTTCAAATAAAATAAGTTCAATTTTAAATACTAAAGTTTATCATATGGATGTTTTATATTGGAGAAGAAATTGGAAACATATAACTAGATTTCATTTAAAATGGAATTTATTTTGTATTACTCATAAAAAGAATTGGATTATTGATGGAAATTATAGTCATACATTAGAATATCGTATTAAAAAAGCCAATTTAATTGTAGTTTTTGATTTTCCAACTGAAGTTTGTATGAAAAATGCCAAAAGTAGAGTAGGTAAAAAGCGAGATGATTTGCCTACTTATTTAGAAGAAAAAGATGACCCAGAATTTTATGAAATTATAACGAATTTTAAAGAAAAAAGTTATCCATATATTGAAACATTAATTAAAAAATATCCTTCAAAAGAAGTAGTTATATTAAAAACAATTGATGACGAGAATAAGTTTTTAGATTCATTATCAACTATGTTGGATCAATAGTTTTCGTCTCAAATACACTTAATTTATCTACAGTTATTTTCCCGTTTTCAATATGTAATTTACTCATATTCATATTAGGTAATTTTGTTTGTAAACTATAAATGTTTTTATTAATCGTTTGCAATAAGCACTTAATTGCATGGGAATGAGAAACAATTAAAATAGTACTGTTTTGATATTGTTTTTCTAATTCGAGGAGGCCTTTGAGCATTCTTTCGCCAACTTCATTGTCTTTTTCATAGCCTTTAACTTTATTCACTTCAGGAGTTATAACAAGTTTACGTAATGGAACAACATCTGTTCCTTCTAATTCTCCAAATTCTCTTTCTAAAAAGTTTAAATCAATTTTAATTTGCTCTTTATTATTAATTTCTTGTTGAATAATTTTTGCTGTTTCTTGAGCTCTTTTAAGGGGAGAAGATAAAATATAATCGATTTTAATATTTGAATTTAAAATATTTTGCCCTAATTCTTTAGCTCCTTCTTTTCCATTATTATTTAATAAATTGTCAATTCTACCTTGGCAAAGAAGCTTTCTATTCCAATCTGTTTCCCCATGTCTAACTAAATATATCGTAACCATATTCTTATTCTACAATAAAGCATTATATTTTGAATTCTTTTTTTATAATAATATAATCATTGTAGAGGTTCTTATGTTAGATGGTTTTAATAAAGTTGATTTATGTAATGTTTGTTTATTAAAGAAGTTTTTTGAAAAGAAGAAAAGTAGATTTTGTGAATTCACTGTTGGCGAGAAATACATGTGGCGAAGTGAGAGTGATACTTGTTTCAAAATTGATGATGATACGCTATATATGTATGAGATTTATGATACGAATAAGATATCATTTTATTTTCCTATTACAGATAATATTAAAAAGGCATTAGATTATTTAGATAATTTATGTTTAGCAAATCATTTTAAACTTAAATTCACTTGTTTAGAAAAAAATGAATTAGATTATTTATTAAAGAGATATAAACATGTCAAATATTATTCTAATCGTGATTGGAGTGATTATTTTTATGATGCGAATAGTCTACAAACTTTTGCTGGCAAACATTTATCTAGCAAAAGACATAATTTAAATAAATTTATAAAAAACAATCCAAATTATGTATTTCATATTGCAAATGCTGAAGATATTGAAAGAATTAAAGCCTTTTATTTATTTGATAAGAGTCAAATAGCATTTGATAATAAAGATGAAATTAATGAATATGATATATCATTAGATTTAATTAAGAATTTTAATAAATTAAATCAAATTTGTGGATATATAACCATTGATAATAATGTTGTTGCTTATTCAATTGGGGAAGTAGTTGGTGATGTTTTATTTATTCATTTAGAAAAAGCTTTGGCAAAAGAAGAGGGTTGCTTTCAGGCAATTGTTAATGAATTTGCTAAAAGTTTCAAGGATAAAATAAAATTTATAAATCGAGAGGATGATAATGGTGATCCAGGTTTAAGAGAATCAAAAATTCAATATCATCCATTAGAAATACTAGAAAAATGTTTCTTTAAAGTTGAAAACAATATTGATTTGATACATCATATGCCACATATAGTTATTGATAATGATATATATTTAGATGATATAAAAGAGAAAGATAAAAAAGAATATTATAAGCTAACAGTTGACGATGAACTTAATAAATATTGGGGCTATGATTATAGAAAAGATATATCAGAAGAAAATGTTAATGAAGATAATGTTTTTGAAATGCTTATTAATGATAAACATAATAAAGATGACTTTTCTTTTGGTGTTTTTAAAAATAATGAATTGGTTGGGGAAATTGTATTTCATGAAATAGAGATGGTAAATGCTAGTGAAATCGGTTTCAGAATTATTAAAGAGTATCAAAATAAAGGAATAATGAGTAAAGCAGTAAAAGCTGCAATTTCATTTGCTTTTGATTATTTACATTTTGATTATTTAAAAGTTAAATGTTTTAAGGAGAATATTCCGTCATATAAATTGATAGAAAAAAATAACTTTAAAAAGATTAAAGAAGATGAAACCTTTGATTATTTTATTTTAAATAGATAATTGTTTTTCTTTCTTTGTTTTGATTTTATCAATACCAAAATATATAAAACCAATTGCTAAAAATATAGCGCATAGCCCAATAATTATTAATATTACATTTCCTATTCCTAACTGTTCTATATTTAAGAATGGATAAGGATATAGCATTCCTTCATATGTTGAAGGTAATAATGATGCTCTTATAAATATTATTGATAAATAAATGACTGGAAAAATTAATGAATAAAATGGATAATACCATTTCATTTGATGCCTATTAGATAAAACTATGAAATCTAAAATATACATTAAAGGCATAAATAAATGCATAAAAACATTCATTTTATTTTCCCAATATTTTGCTTGGAAGATATAACCAAAAGAATCACCTAGCATAGTGTTTGCAACTAAAAATGTTAATAATATCGAAATAAAGAAACAAAATTTTATTGGATAATTAAGTGTATATTTGCCTTCTTTTTCACCTTTACAATATTTAATAATTAACATGATAAATTCAATTAAAATATATATTACGCATGCATAATTAGATAGGTTAGTAAAAAAGAATAAATTATATTGTAATGTTTCTGAATCAAAAGATTCGAAAGCATGTAAACCAAATAAAATTCCAATAATTGAAATCACTAAATAAACTGATTTATATATAATTTGTGTAATTCTTTTATTTAACATAAATATTTTATAAACCTAATAAGCTATATTTGCAATGTTATTCATTATTCTCTATGTTAAAATAACTTAGAGGTTATATATGGAAATTATAAAGTTAAAAGCTTTTTCAGTTATTGGAAAAGAAGGCTCAACAAATGATGGGGCTGGTTTTATAACTAATTTAGTTAAAGAAGCTAATCAAGATTATTTAGAAATAAAAGATCTTGTGGATACAAATAATAATTTTGGTGCTTGGGGATTAATGAGTGATTTTAATAGAAGACTGTTACCTTGGGAAGACAATTTTTCAAAAGGTTTATATTTATTTGGGGTGCAAGTTAAAGAGGATGCAGTTGCACCTAAAGGTTGGGTTAAATGGAGTGTGCCTGAAAGGGAATATATTAAAGTTGAAGTTGAAGATAAAACTAAATATATAGAGACATTTCAAAAATATGTTTATTTCATGCTAGATTATTTGAAATATGATTTGATTGGTGCCGCATTTGATTTTAATGATTTTAAAAATAATAAAATGTATATATTTTTCCCAGTTAAAAAGAGAATAGAGGTAATAAAAAATATACCTTTTGATAAGATGCTTTCATATTGTGGTATTCATTGTGGATATTGTTTCTTTCCTTCATGTGGAGGATGTAGGACTAATCCAAATAATTGTTCATTTGGTTTCCAATTTGAAGATAAAAAATGTCCAAATGCAAAGTGCTGTATTGAAAAAGGAATTAAGGGCTGTTATGAATGTGATGAATTAGAAAAATGTAATAAAGGTTTCTATTCTACAAAACAAAGTGCAAAAGTTTGCTCTCTATTCATCAAAAAAGAGGGTGAAGAAGCATTCTTGAAGTGTGTTGAGAATATGGTTAAAAACGGTATAAATTATTGTTATGATTTAGATAATTTGCCTACTGATAAAGACAAAATGGATTTCTTATATAAATATAGTAAATAATATGAACTATTTAGAATTTAAACAAAGTGTTTATAGCAAAATAGATAAGGAATATTATGAATTTTCAAGTGGGCTTAGTAATTCAGGGATGAAATATCTTGGAGTTAGAGTTCCTGTTCTTAAAGCATTAGTTAAGAAAGAAAAAGATGATTCTGAACTTAAAGTAGAAGATTTTGAAATTAATGATTCACATGAAATATTATGTGCTTTTATGTGGTTAAATCTACTAAGAATCAAAGACTATAAAGAACAATTTAAATTCATTAATAAATATATTTCCAAATGTTTATCTTGGGCAATAACTGATAGTTTGCCTCAATTTATTTCATTAGATACGCCATTATATTTCTATTTAAAATATTTTAAGAAGTGGTGTAGTTCTCCTGATACCTATAAAAGACGTTTTGCATATGTTTTTATGATGAGATTTGCTAAAGAAAAAGAATCTTTAATATATTTAGATTACATTAAAAATGATAATGAATATTATGTAATGATGGCTGAAGCTTGGTTAATGGCTACAAGTGCTATTTATTATGAAGATGAAATTTATAATAAACTTAATAGTGGAATCTTAAATAAACAATTAGTGCAAAAAACTATTTCAAAAATAGTAGATTCTTATAGAATTACAAACGAAATTAAAAATAAATTTAAGTCAATACGCAACAAAGATTATTAACTAATAATAGTGGCTGGTTTATTAAGCATCATAAATGCTCCTCTACCATATTGGCCACATAAGAAACCTTCAAGATGTACTTTTTTATCAAGAACGGCAGTTTTATCAAAATCAGTAGTAAATTCGCCATATACACAAATATAATAATTATCACTTGAATCATTTATAAAACCATCATAATATTTTCCATTCATTAATTTGAATGTTAAGTCAACACTTATATATCTTCCTGGGTATTGATCTTTTGAGTTTATAAAAGAAGATAATTTATCGTATGTAAATTCTTCTGGTTCTCCAATATCATAGTCAATTCCCGTGTCGATTTGAACAATATCAGTATCTTCATCTATTACAATTTGAGTGTAATTATTATAAGAACCTATAATTCCAGTAACTCTAACATAGTCACCAACCTTATAAGTAGTGGCAAAAGTTTTGGAATAAATAAGAATTGTAGCAGTATCATCTTTTACTAAATATGAACCATTTCCTTTTCCAATTATTGTGCCTGTAGTTATAACACTTCTTCCAGTTTTAGTTTCAAAAGCTTCAGCAATTGTAACTATTGCGGTTGCTGGAGGTTCGGAAATATAGGATGTTCCTCCACCTAAATATGTATAACTTAAATAATGATTCAAAGTAGTTTTACATTCATTAATTACGTTAGCATCACTAAAATCTTCACTTGTACTAATTTGATAAGAATAGTTTTGATCAACGTTAAATATGCCACTATAAGAATAAGTATCTTCATCTACTCTCGTTAGCTTTTCTGCTTTCCATTCAGTAAATAATCCTCTGACATATAAATCATTTGTGTATGTTTCAGTAGTATCGAAAGTAATGGTATTTTTCTCCATATTGTTATATTTAGCTAAATAAGAATTAGCAATATCATAAGGATATATTTCAGCATCATTTTCATCATAGAATTGTTTTTCTATATTAATAGAATTTTCATCTTGATATTGATAATATTTTCCAAGTGTCCATGAATCGGTAACGATGTAATAAATTTTATCATCTTCTAAGGCATCGCTTGAAACATCAGGATAGTGCTGATAATAAGTTGGTTGATTTATAAAGAAACTCTTAATATATTTTCCTTCTAATGAACAAATTAATATTTGATTTGTAAAACATAATACGTTATAAGTATCACCAAAAGTTACTTCTCCATAAGGTAAGCTTCTTGGAGAACGAGGATTGGTTTGAACTCCGCTCATAACAATATCGTATTTTGGATCTAATGCTAAAGCTTGTTCTTTTAATTCTTCATAATAACCAGTAGCTTGCATTGTTTTTATGTCTTCTTCATCAAAACCAGGACTATTTTTTGTGATTACTTCACCGACAACTTCATCTTCTTCAGTAGTATATTCGTTTACATATTCATAAACTTCCTTATTACTAGAAGTAGCCATTATGTCTTCAGTTGAGATATTTTTAGCGCTTTTTAAAGTATATTTATCAGTTGTTTTATCAAATGATAATTTTAATTCTACTAATTCTTTTCCATCGCTTTCATTTTGCATATGGATAGTGCCATATTTATCAGTATAAATATATTTACTATGAGTATGTGCTTCAAAAGAAAAATCTATATATTTATTATTAGGAAATAAAGTTGAATTTTGTGATAAGGATAAATCATAATAAGCACTAACTTGTTCATCGCTAGCAACATCTATTCCTCCATCATGTAAACTTAACATTACTATGGAACAACCTTGTTTTCTTAATGAATCTGATTCATCTTTTATTAAAGAAGTAAGTTCATCATCAACAGCAAATCTATAACCTAATGTTTTTAAATAATCTATAGAATTATAGCAATCTCCAATTGCTCCAATTATTCCAATTTTAACTCCATTACGAGTAACAATAGTAGAGGCGTCAAATCCTTCTACTCTTTTTTGGGTAACTTCATCAATTATATTAATAGCTAAAAATGGAAAAGAGGCGTTCTTTGATTGATTAACTATATTATTTAAGCCCCAATCAAATTCATGATTTCCAATGGTATAACAATCAAGTCCACATATTGAGTATGCTTCAGTTAATAATCTTCCATAATTTAAATTACTATAAGCGGTGCCTTGCCATAAATCGCCACTTCCAATAAAAGTAACTCCTTCTTTATTATTATCTATTGCTTCTGAAATAATTTCAGCATGTTTACTAATTCCAGGATAAGAATAATCTGTATCTTCAATAATTTTTCCATGAAAATCGTTAGTGCCATAAAAATCTAAATCAACTACATTATTAGTGCTATCTTGATATGTTCCATCTTTATAATCTAAACCTATACTAGTAATTTTAAAATCTCCAGCAACAGAATATAAAGAAAAATATCCATTAGTAGAATTAGTGCCGTTTATATTTAGTTGAGCTCCCGAATAATCTACTTTATTTCCACCTTCATTTGCGGCATCAATTGTTACATTATCATATTTATATTTTAAATATCCATCATCTGTTTCTTTATCATACTCAATAAACATTGAAGTAAAATAATCTAATGGATTTAAATTAGTAACATAAGAACCATTAGTAAAATATATTCCTTCACTATCAACTTTTACTTTATGAAAAGAGAATTCTATATCATTTATTGTTTTATTAAAATCTTGATAAGTAGAAGTAGCATCTAAACTAGTATTTAAAATGTTTATATTTTTACTTCCACCTGTTTCAGTATCGTTACTATCATCTCCACAACTTACTAAACTGACACTTAAAAAAAGACCCAAACCCAATAAAAAAAGTTTTTTAATATTTTTCATATAATCTCCACCAAGAAATACAAACGATTTTCTTGTTATTTGTATTATAATAAATTAGACACTAAAAGAGAACATTTATGAAAAAGAAAAAAGATAAAATTACATTATTGATAAATAAAGATTTAGGACTTCATTTAGATAATATCGATGATGCCTATTCTAAATATTCTTATGAAAATCATTATATGCTTGATCCTGAACTAGTAGAATTTATTGAAAATCAAGCTAAAAAAGAAACCACAAGATCTTTAAGTTGTTTTACAATTAATATCTATATGAAAAAAATACCTACTAAAGAAGAGCAAAGTTTATTTGTTAAAACTTTTCATGAGCATTATAAAGGATATAAAGAGAAAGAATTTAAACATAATAGAAATTTATTAATTTTAGCTTGGGTATTATTTGGTATAAGTGCTTTAGTTTTAGTTACTTATAATATATTTTCTCACGCTAGTTGGATGCCACAAATAGTTACTTATGCTCTCGATATTATTGCTTATGTATTTATGTGGGAATTTGTTGATACATTCTTTTTTAAACGCAGTATTTCAACAGTTGACCGTAGATTTTATGATATCATTTTAAATAGTAAAATTAACTTTATTTTGGAGAAGAAAAAATAAACTTTATAAATATAAAGTCTATTGTATAATGTAAAAATGGAAAATAAAGAAAAAAGAAGAATTGATAAAGGAAGTTTGATCTATATTGGTATTACATTTGCGATTGGTGTAGCTATTTTTTTGGTAACATTTTTCACTCAAGGAATTAGCGTAAAGAGTTCTTTAGATGGATCATTTGTTGCCTTTGCTGTTTTGTTATTGGTAGGACTATTATCTTTAGTTGCTAGTTTTGGATTTTTTGATTTTGCTTCTTATTCTTTTTATTATGTGTTTGCTACATTCAAAAAAGAGAAGAAATATAATGATTTAAACGATTACAAGCAAGAAAAAGATGAGAAAAGAAAAAAAACTAAAAAGAATTATTTATATTATTTTATAAGTTCAACTCCTTTTTTAATTGCTACTATTATTTTAAGAATAGTTTGGCAAACACTGCTATAATCTTATTTACTAATATTTTATAAATGTTAAAATTCAAGTGGAGGATTTTTTATGTTTAAAAAAGGATTTTTATTTTTAAGTGTCGCTGCAACCTCATTGTTAGTAACATCGTTAGGATTTATAAACAATGATGAAGTACTTGCTCGAGATACAAAAATAATTGTTGAATTAGATAATGATGATGAACAAACAAACAAAAAGTTTTTAAATCAATTAGCTACTTTGACTGAATTTAACTATAGAATTAATGATACTTTTTCTAGTGTTTTTAATGGCTATACTTTAAGTGTAAATAATGTATACGTTGATTATATTAAAGATTTTAGTACTGTAAAGGATGTAACAATCGATAAAGAATATCATTTTGATATGTCTGAAACAAGTAATGTTAGTGTTAATCTAAAAAATACTGACATTCCAACTACAAATGCTAGTGCAGAAGAAATGAATGTTCCAAGTTCATCTAATAAAGGTGAAGGAACTTTTATTGCTATTCTTGATAGTGGTTTCTTATTAACTCACAATGCTTTTACAAATTTAAGTAGTAGTGTTGATAAAAAAGTAAGTAAAGATGAAGTTGCTACTATTGTTACTACAAGTGGTTTCCATGGAAACAATGAAGGAAGTGGGGATGCTAGTAAAACATATTATAATGATAAGATTCCTTATTATTTTGATTATGGTGGATCTGGATCTCCAAGCACTGATTATGATGTATATAGTCCATGTTCAGTACACGGTACACACGTTGCTTCTTTAGCTGCAGCAAATGGAGATTATAAAGGTATTGCTCCTAACGCTCAACTTGCTTTAATGAAAGTATTTACTGAATCTGTTAGTTCTAAAGGAGTATATTCTACTGGAGCTTATGATTCTGTTATATTAGAAGCTCTTGAAGATTGTGTAAAATTAGATGTTGATGTATTAAATATGTCTTTAGGTTCAGATTTAGATGAATGTTCATCAAGATCAAAGTCTTTTGAAGTTATTGATACTTTGGAGAGTAAAGGTGTTGTTTGTTCAATCTCTGCTGGAAATTCTGGTAAATCCTATTTTAATGGTTATAACGAATATGAATTTAATACAACTGGTGATGTTGAAACTGGTACTTTAGGTAGTTATGCAGTTAGTGAAAGTGCTGCTATTATTGCTAGTGGAGTTTTAAGTGATGAGGTAGTTTCTCAAGTAACAGTTAATGGTTCTACTTTTGCTTATAGAGACCAAGTTACTGATCACACTGTTTCTAATACAGATGGGTCTACTGAAGATATTACTTTTAAAACTCAACATGAATTTTTAGATTTATTTGAAACAGATGCTTCTCAAGAATATGTTGTAGTTCCAAATCTTGGAAATACCGCTGATTATGATGGTATCGATGTTAGTGGCAAAATTGCTGTTATTATGCGTGGAGAGATTTCTTTTACATTAAAAGTTCAAAACGCTATTGCTAAAGGTGCAAAGGGTGTTGCTATTATCAATAATAGTGCAACTGATGCTGTTGGTTATTTTGATTTTTCTTCATATGAACCAACTGTACCTGTAGTTTCTATTGAAAATAGGTTTAAAGATTTGTTATTAAATGCTGAAACTAAAGTTATTGAAAAAGTTGATGGATCTCATATTAGTGATTTCTCTACTGATGGAACTACTGCTAAATTAAATATTGGACCTACAATTACTACTCCTGGTTCAAATATTTTTGGTGCCGTTCCTGGTTATGAAAATAGTACAACTGGATATATTGATGTAGTAAGTGATGATTCTTATGATTATTTAAGTGGAACATCAATGGCTGCTCCTAATTATGCAGGTGCTGTTGCTTTAATTTTAAGTGATTCTACTGATGCTGATAAAGAAGCATATAAAAAGACGTTAGATATGAGAACAATGTCTACTGCCAATGTATTAACTGCTTCTAATGGCGTTAATGAATCACCAAGAAGACAAGGTGCTGGCTTAATTGATGTTAGTGGCGCTATTAATTCTAAAGTTTATTTAACTGGTGAAAATGAAGATAATACTAATAAAGCAAAAATTGAATTAAAGAATAATGATGAAATTAAAGAAGGTAAAGTTGCTTTAAAATTTAAAGCTACAAATGAAGATACAACTGCTAAAAAATATAAAGCTACAGTCAATGTTTTATGCCCTGAACTTGCTGATTATAATGGAACTACCTATGCTTCGGTAAATGAGCACACATTAGGAAGTTTCTCTCAAGATGTAACTATCGAAGCAGGAGAAAGTGAGATTTCTTTAAATTCATATTCTCTTACTAGTGAAGCTAAAGAATATTTAAAAGCTTTTGAAAATGGTTCTTATATTGAAGGATATGTAACTTTAACCCCTGAAAATTCGTCTGATGAAGAATTATCTATCCCTTATTTAGGATTCTATGGTGATTATGAATCTGCTGATTGTGTTGAGCCATTTAGTTTTGAAAAAGAAGAAAATGTTGTTTATGGTTCAGATTTATTAAATTCTACAGTAACAAGTGCTTTTAATTCTACCTATGCTAAACCAAATGCGAATTTCGGTTCATATTGGGTTGGAACTGGTTTAGCTGCTGATAAAGTTTCAATGTCTGATATTATAAGTAATACAAAAGATATTTCTAAAACATATAATGTCTTAAATTATGATGCTACCACTAATACTATTTATGCTGGTAATAATGGTTATACAAATACAATGATTATTACTCAATTTGTTAATCGTAGTGTGGCAACAAATACCGTTACGATAACTAGTAAAGATACAGGGAATGTTATATTAACAGATCATATGTTTGATTCACTTAGTGGAAGTAGCGAGGATGAAAATTATGCTTTATTAAAGAGCAAATTAACTCCTGATTTAGTTCTTTCTGGATATATGGCTCATAGAGCATATACAATTATTGGTTTAAAACAAGCAAAAGGAACTAAATTATATCCTGATGGAGAATATACTATTGATTTTAAATATGAATTAATAGATGGAACTATTCAAACTAAATCCTATAATCTTGTTATTGATTCTACTGCTCCTACAATGGGCACTAGAGAAATTCAAGATGATGGAAGTGTAAAAGTTAGATTTAGTGGTAATACCTTATATAGTGTTAAAGCTAATAATAAGGATATGGATATTCAAAGTGATACCACTGGTCAATATATTATTGTTCCAAAATCTTATATTACAAGTAACAACAATGTCTTAATTAATATGAAAGGTAATGCTGGAAGTAATGCTTATGCTTTATTTAGATATGATGAAATTGGTACTTCAAATATTATGTTTGAATCTACTGAAGGAACTTATCTTAATATTCTAACTAATAAGATTACAGTTTCTAGTTCTACCTCAAAAGAATTTGCTAATGATAATGTAATTTATGATTACAGTATTACAACTGCTAAAGATAAAGATCTTAAATTTACTGATAACTTCAAATTAACATTCCGTATTCCAAATGGATACGATAGTGAATATATTAGTGTCTATTATATTAATGGTGATACTAAAGAAGAAATTACAGATTATACTTTAACAGATAAAGAAATAACTATCTCAACTTCTTATACTTCCGGATCAATTGCTATTGTTAAAGGTAGTGAAGCTGATCTTCCAACAATTAGTGGAGAAAGCAGTCTAACTGTTGAAGGCACAACTCAATTAACATTAATGGAAAACGGAGTTGCTGTTACTAGTGGAGTAAGTTGGACTAGTAGTGATACTAGTATTGCTACCGTTAATGAAACTGGATTAGTAACCGGAGTCAGTAATGGTAAAGCTACTATAAGCGCAACTTATAATGATAAAGTTTATACATTTGAAATTACTATTAATAATAAGGATAGTGGAATGTCTACTGGAGCTATAGTTGCTATTGTGTGTGCTGTAGTTGCTGCTCTTATTATTGCTGGAGTTGTGGTATTCATTACAATGAAGAAGAAAAAAGCTAAATAATAATATTAATAAAGGAGCTCATTCGTGAGCTCTTTTTTTATACACTTTTTAATAAAAAACAATAAAAATTACATAAAAAAGCCGTTTTTTAAAAGGAAAATTAAGATAATATTAAAAATATTGTTATTATCTTATAAAATAATTTTTCATAAGTAAAATACATATATTGTTTACATATTTTGTGGACAAAAGTCTAAAGGAGATAAAAATGAAAATAGGAAAAAAATTTAAGGGCGTTGTTTTTGCTCTATCCGCTCTCACACTTACTGGATTAGTCGCTGGTACAGTCACAAGTTGTGGTGAGGGAGAAGCTACTGTTAGCAAAATTACAAGTTTTACAGTTGCTTTAAAATCTGGAAAAACTAGCTTAACCGCTGGTGCTACAGATAGCGTTGTTATAAGTAAGGTTACTCCAACTGGAGTTACTGGTACTTATACTTATGAATCAAGTGATACTGCAGTTTTAACTGTTGCATCAACTGGTGCTGTTACTGCTGTTGCTGAAGGCAGTGCTACAATTACTGTTACTGAAGCTGAAGGTGCAAAAAATACATTAGCACTTACTGTTACTCCAGATTACGGTGGAAAAGTTGGAAAATCTTATGTTGGTTCTTCATATGAAGAAAGAACCGATATTACAGGTGTTCTTGAGAATTATGCTGTTGATCACCATTTAACTGGTCTTTCATTATATGAAAATGGTGGATATGTTATGTACAATCCACGTATTCAAAAAGGAACTGAAACATATATTTCTGGTTATGGGTTTGGTATTTTAGGTGAAGGTAATATTACTTCTGATTTAACTGAAAAACAAGAATCTGTTGCTGGTTATAGAAGTTATTATCATACTTATGATGCAAGTGATCCACAAACTATTAACTATCTTGATGATAGTGGCTCACAAGTTTCTAATTTATATGAATATCAAGCTTCATCTTATTGGGGAACAAGAATGAATGCCAAGAAAGATGGTTATGATTGGTATCCAGTATTAGCTAAAGAAAAACCAGTAGCTGTTGATGCTGCTGACAATGGTTTAGCTACAACTTGGAAATTTAAAGTTAAAACAGGTGTTGATGGCTTAGTCTATAACACTTCATCTACTAAATATTCAAAATATGCTGGTAGAGCTGTTGAACTTGAAGATTATGTTTATGCTTATAAAGTATTAATGACACAAAAGAATGGTTTATACCGTGGTGCTGAAATGTGTGGAGATAATGGTGCTGGTACTATTAAAGGTAACACCCAATATTGGAACGCATCAGCTGATGGCGAAAACGATGAAGCATTTGAATCAATGGTTGGAGTTAAAGCAGATTCTACTGATAATTCCTTAACAATTACTTTAAATGCTCCTGTTAACCAATTCTATGCAATGTATTACTTAGCAAGTTCTCTTACTGAACCAATTTGTAAGGATTTCCTTGATGAAGTTGGTATTGATAACTATGGTAAGAATGATACAACAAAAGGAACAACTCCTGTCGATAATATCCTTGCTTTAGGCGCTTATATGCTTGAAGAATGGGAAGCTGATAAGAAGATTGTTTTCAAGAAAAATGATAAATGGATTGAAGCAACTCATCCAGAATATGAAGATACTGCAAACTTACACAATATTAAAGGTGTTCATATTGCAATTTTAACTGGTGCTGCAACTGATAAAGAATTAGCATTTAAAGAATTCCTTGATGGAAAACTTGATGCTTGTTCAATTCCTTCAACTCAATTAGCAAGTTATGTTGATGATCCACGTACAACTACAACAAAAGGTGATTCTGTTTTCAAATTAAATATGAACTCTTGTGATCAATCTACATGGAATGAATTATTCGGTGTTAATGGTTCTATTACACAAACTGCTGAATCTGATTATTGGCAATGCAAACCATTAATGAGTAATGATAACTTCTTAAATGGTCTTGATTGTGCTATTAACCGTGAAGAATTTGCAACTTCTGTTGGTTCAATTCCTTCACAAAACTATTTCTCAACTAACTATATGTCAGATCCTGAGAATGGTATTTCATACGATACTACTGAACAACATGCTGCTGTTTTAGCTGATAGATTCCCAGAAACTTATGGTTATAACTATGATGCTGCTCAACAATTATTCTCCAAAGCAATTGATGAAGAAATTGCTGCTGGAACAATTACTGCTGGTACTGCTACAAGTCCAACTGTTCAATACATTGATGTTTGGTGGATGTATGAATATATGACTACAGAATATGCTTCAATTGGTCAATATATTGAAAAAGCATTTAACTCTGTAGGAATTGATAAAGGTGTTAAACTTGTTGTTAGAAATAGTGCTGTTAGTGTTTGGAGTGATGTTTACTATAAACACTTAATGGTTGGTCAATTCGATCTTGGATTTGGTTCTATTAGTGGTAACTCATTAAACCCAATCAACTTCATGGAAGTTTTAAGAAGTGATAATAGTTCAGGATTTACCTTAAACTGGGGAACTGATACTAGTGTTGTCTCTGATGAAATTAACTATGATGGTATGAATTGGTCTTACAATGCATTATGGCAAGCTGCTGATACAGGTGTTATTGTTGATAGTGATGGTAATCAAGTAGTTGCTCATAAATTTGGAACTCCTGAAGTTAAGTCCTTCAATGATGATGGCAGTGTCACAGTTACTGTTGCTCTTGAGTTAGCAGTTGCTGCAGGTGCTACTATTAAATTAGAGACTGCATATTTCTACTATGCTTCTATTGCTGCTAATGATTATGTTTCAGTTGATGTTGAGTGGAGCTATGTTGATAATGTTCTTACTTACATCATTCCAAAGTCAGTAATCGATGATGATATGAAGTATTATTGCGAATTTGATATTATTTATTCCATTACTATTGATGGTGTTACAACTGAAATTAATAAGTGGGTTGAACCAGATGATTATGGTTTCCTCCATCAATAATATTTGATTAGAATTTATTAATCTGTTGAAATATACCGTTAGACTATGTCTAACGGTATTATTTTGTTAAAATTAATATAAAATTGTGTTATATTAATATTGTATTTTTTATTTTTGTGATGAAGAGGAGATTTATATGGGGAAATACGTTGTTAAGCGACTACTACTCGCGTTATTAACATCTATTATCATATTATCAATAACGTTTATTTTAATGAAAATGCTGCCATTTAATAAACCTGTTGGTACAGATGCAAGTATTTATGCTTATTACACTAATCAAGTTAATCTTGGTTTTGTAGTAGACCTAAGCGAAGAAAATACTGCTTTAGGTGAATATTTATGGAAATATGTTGATCCAGGAAAAGTTACACATATTTATTATGTCAAACCAATTGCTGATCAATACTTTGCTTGGTTAAGAAACATTGTTACAAAGTGGGATTGGGGAACATCAACGTACGTTATGCCTAATGTCAGTGCAATGTATATCATTGTTACTAGAATTGGTGTTACTATTTCAGTTAATATTGTCAGTGTTATTATTTCTGTTCCACTTGGAATTTTGCTCGGTATATGGGCTGCTTTAAAGAAAAACAAGATTACTGACCACGTTATTTCTACACTCGTAATGGTTTTTATTAGTGTTCCAAGTTTCGTTATTATTTCATTATTAATGTTATGGCTTGCATATAATACTGGATGGCTACCAACTCAATGGCCTTCTGTTAGTGCACCTACTCAAACAAGAGTTTTAGGCTATATTATCCCTGTACTATCTTTATCATTTGGTTCTATTTGTGGATATTGTAGATTTACTCGTGCTGAACTTTGTGAAGTTATGTCAAGTGAATATCTTTTACTTGCTCGTACTAAAGGTTTAACAAGAGGTCAATCTATTGTTCGTCATGCTTTAAGAAACGCAATGGTTCCTATTTTCCCATCTATTTTATCTGAATTTATTGGAATTTTAGGTGGTTCTATGATTCTTGAACAACTTTATGGTATTCCAGGAATTGGTAGATTATATATAACTGCTTTAAATGCTAGCGATTATAATGTTGTTTTCGTTGATATGGCAGTATTTACTACTATTTCATTATTAGCTGGAGTTTTACTTGATATATCTTATGGATTTATTGATCCTCGTATCAGAATGGGGGCTAAGAAATAGTTATGAAAAACGAAAAATTTTCTTATATTGATAGTTATAACAATAACAAAACTATTAATGTAGATTCTAAAGATTTAGAATTTGTCCAAGTTGATAAAAAAATTCATGATGTTAAATTTAAAAGTAAACCAACAACCTTTGCTAAAGATGCTTTTAGAAGATTCTGTAAAAATAAATCATCTGTTATTGGTGCAATTATTTTAGGAATTCTTGTTATTTGTGCATTTGTTGTTCCTGTTGCTATTTCTGATAGTCCAACTAATGGTGCATCTAATACAAGTATGCAACACGTTGATCAACAATTCCTTGAACCAAAGATTTTTGATGCAGGAACTGGTTGGTGGGATGGCACTAAACAATATTCACATATTGCTTATGATCAAGTTAATCAAAAACCAGCTGGATTTAAAACAAACGCTATTATAGAAAATTCTACTACAATAGGTGATGATGAATTTATTAATTCATATAATGCTTATGCAATTGGTGGATATATTAGACTTGCTTCTATTGTAAAAACCGATACATCTGCAGCTGAATCAGTACTTGAAAGTAATACATTTACTTATAATTTAGCTCAAGAATATGATTTGGATATTGAACTTGATGATCAAAATAGCGAAGATGCTTTTGTTAATAGTGAATATCGTATTTATTTATCTTATCTTGATGATGATTCAGAAGAACAAATCGCTGTTTTAAAAGATTATTCAAGTGATTATTCTGCTATACATATTGATTTAGAAAAAACTTTACTTGAACTTTTACCTTCTAAAACAATTTATAGTAATGCAAGAGTTTGTGTTGCTATTCCAAATGAAACTGATAAACAAAATCAAGTTTTTGTTAAGAGTTGTGTAATTTCTTCTACAACATTAAAGAACGAAACTTCAATTGCAAGATTAAAAGCTATTTCATTTAGCGATGCTAATACGATGTCAGGTATTGGTAAAACTGATGCTACTGGAAAAGAAAATGTTGGTTTCTGGAGTTGTACTGGTTATAAATATTTATTCCATGCTACTATTAAATATTGTAATTTTACTTATGATACTTATGAAGCTGTCTATGGAAATAGAGAGATGTCATTTGGTTTAATTGATATTATGAAATATCAAGGATATAAATATGATTCTTTATCAGATTCATATTATCTTGATGAATCTTTACCAGTTTATTTATCTTATGATGTTGATGTTGGAATTGAATCATTTCAAAGTTTAAGAGATGATTGCCCAATTAACAGTGTTTTAAGTCAAAGTAAAGTTAGTGGTATGGGTGTTACAGTTTATACTATTAAATGTAATGTTTGTTACTATAAATATTGTGGATATTCTTCAATGCCAAAATTTATTATGGGAACAGATAATGTTGGAAAAGATTTATTTAAGATTACATTCAATGGTTTAAAGACTTCCTTATTATTAGGTATTGCAACATTCGTTATTTGTTTCTCGTTTGGTCTTGTTTGGGGTTCCATTTCAGGATATTTTGGTGGAAACGTCGATATAATCATGGAAAGATTTACTGATATTATCAGTGGTATGCCATGGATTGTTGTTATGACCTTATGTATTTTACATTTAGGAAGTAATTTTGCTACCTTCTGTTTAGCATTATGTCTAACAGGTTGGATTGGCACATCTAGTAGAACGCGTACACAATTCTATCGATTTAAACGAAGTGAATATATTTTAGCTTCTAGAACATTAGGTGCTAGTGATATGAGATTAATCTTTAGACATATCTTGCCAAATGCTATGGGAACTATTATTACTGGATCAGTTCTTATGATTCCAAGTGTTATATTTAGTGAAGCTACAATTTCTTATTTAGGTTTAGGTTTAAAGAACCTTGATTCATTGGGTGTTATTTTAAGTAACAATCAACAATATTTAAGTAGTTATTCTTATTTATTATTATTCCCATCAGCAATCATTGCTTTAATAATGATTTCATTCAACTTATTTGGTAATGGTTTAAGAGATGCCTTCAATCCATCATTGAAAGGAAGTGATTAGTATGAACACAAAAGAATTACTTAATGAAAAAGATTACACAAAAGAGCCTATAGTTTTAAGTGTTAAAAAACTTCAAATTGCGTTTACTACTGATCATGGTCTAGTAAAAGCTGTTCGTGGTGTTTCATTTGATTTACATAAAGGAGAAACTTTATGTATTGTTGGTGAATCTGGTTCAGGTAAATCTGTTACTAATAAAGCTATTATGGGCATTAGTGCAAATAACGCTATTATTGAAGGCGGACAAATTTTATACGAAGGTGAAGATTTAACTCGTATTTCTGAAGAAGATTTCCATCGTATTAGAGGACATAAAATTGGAATGATTTTCCAAGATCCTTTAAGTGCATTAAATCCTATTGTTAGAGTTGGTAAACAAATTACTGAAGCTACGATGATTAATAAAAATATCTTAAAGAAAAGATATAATGATTTAATTAGTGATGAACTTATTGCTTATCGTAATGCTAAAGCTGATAAAGATTATGAAGTTAGCCGTGATAATAACGAAATTAAAAACATTACTAAACTTTATAAAAACCATTTAAATGATGTTAAAAAGAACATTAAAGTTGCTAACGATGAATTAGCAAATAAACAAAAAGTATGCGATATGATAGAGAATTTTGAAACTGAACAAAAAAATCGTTTAGTTTGTTATCAAAATTCAATTGAAAAATATCAAAAACTTAAAGATGAAACTAGTAAAAAGACTGATGAAATCTCAAAAATTAAAACTGAGATTTATACTTTAAAGGTCAGTAAATTTGAAAATAGAATTGTTCGTGTTAAGAATCAACTTGATAATTATAAAGAAAGTGAAGCTCTTGATATTAGAGTTAATAATTTTATTGCTTATTATAAAGAGACTAAGAAGCTTGTTAATAGTGAATATAATGCTGTTAAAGGTTTACTTAAAAAAGCTTTAGTTCTTCGTAAAAAAGAGGCCAAAGTTGACAACAAACAATATGCTGAAGATTTAGAAAAGAAATATAAGGAAGAATTATCTTCATTAGAGCAACAACTTGAAACAGTCAATGCAAAAATTGAAGAATATCAACCAAAATTATCAAAAGAAGCTCAAGAAAAATATGATATTATTTTATCTTATTCAAGAAAAAAGACTTTAAAAGAGAGAATTTTTAAGAAGAATAATGATATTAATACATCCATTTCAAATACAGTTAAAAAAGCTGAAAAAGTTAGTTTAACTGATGATGCTACATTTGATGGATATTTAGCTGAACAAAAATCTTTAAAATCTAAAATTAATAAATGTAAAGAAAACTATATTAATAAAACAAAAATTACAAAAGCTGAAGCTAAAAAGATGGCTTTAAGAGTCATGAAAGAAGTTGGTATTCCTCTTCCAGAAAGACGTTATAAACAATATCCATTTGAATTCAGTGGTGGTATGCGTCAAAGAATAGTTATTGCTATTGCTTTAACTGCTGATCCTGAAATATTAATTTGTGATGAACCAACAACTGCTCTTGATGTTACTATTCAAGCTCAAATTCTTGAGCTTATTAATAAACTTAAAAGAGAAAGAGGTTTAAGTTGTATTTTTATTACTCACGATTTAGGTGTTGTTGCTAATATGGCTGATAGAGTCGCTGTTATGTATGCTGGTAAGGTTGTTGAATATGGATTAGCAAATGAAATATTCTTTAGTCCAAAACATCCATATACATGGGCATTATTATCATCTATTCCTGATGTTGATTCTAAAGAAAGACTTGAAGCAATTCCAGGTACACCTCCAGATATGATTTATCCACCAAAAGGTGATGCTTTTGCTTTACGTAGTAAATATGCTATGGCAATTGATTTTAAATATGAACCACCTTACTTTAAAGTAAGCGATACTCATTATGCTGCTACTTGGTTATTATATCCAGGTGCTCCAAAAGTTGAAATGCCAAAGATTGTTTCTACCCGTATTAAGAACGCTTTAAAATCTGAAGAAGAAAGAATTAAAAAAGAAGGCAAGGAGGCTAAATAATTATGAAAAAGAATACAAAAAAAGAAGATAAAAATGTATCAAAACCTGTGCCTTATGATCTAAAAGATACTAATACAGAATTTGGTGATGTTGACGAAAGAAAAGAGATTGTTGATCGTGAAGATGATTCAAGCGAACACATTGTCTCTACTCAAGACGTTATTACTTCTAAAAATAAAGAAAAAGAAATTAAGAAAATTACAAATAAATGTAAATACAAAAAAGATTATGTTGATAAGCATATAATTTTAAGTGTTAACCATTTAAAGCAATATTTCTTTTTTGGACACGGACCATCAAAATTTAAATTAAAAGCAGTTCATGATGTTTCTTTCCAAATTCATGAAGGTGAATGTTTTGGTCTTGTTGGTGAATCTGGTTGTGGAAAAACAACAACTGGTCGTTCAATTATTAGATTATATGATATTACAAGTGGTTCAATTTACTATAAAGGGTATAGAATTAGCGCTGGTAGTAGATGGAATGAAAAGGAAATTAAATATACTAAAATTAGATTGAATAAAGCTAAAAAAGATTTAGCTAAGCAATTAGAAGATAAGAAAATTACTGAAGAACAATATAAAGAACAACTTCATGAAAAAGAAGTTTTTGCTGAAAATGTTATTGATGTACAAAAAGCAAAAATTAAACAAATTCATTATGATGATAAACATGTTAATCCTGATTTAATGAGAGAAATTCAAATGATCTTCCAAGATCCAATTGATTCTCTTGATCCTCGTATGACTGTTGAAACTATCATTAGTGAGGGTTTACAAATTCAAGGTTTCCACAATAAAGATGAAAACCATAAGAAAGTTGTTCAAGCATTAGAAAAGGTTGGATTAATTGAAGATTATTGTTCAAGATATCCACATGAATTCTCTGGTGGACAACGTCAAAGAATTGGTATTGCTCGTGCACTTGTTATGAATCCAAAATTCTTAATTTGTGATGAACCTATTAGTGCTCTTGATGTTTCAATTCGTGCTCAAATTATTAACTTACTTAACGAACTTAAAGAAGACATGGGCTTATCAATTATGTTTATTGCTCACGATTTATCGGTTGTTAAATATTTCTGTGATCGTATTGCTGTTATGTATTTTGGTGAATTAGTAGAAGTTGCTACTAGTGATGAATTATTTAAACATCCATTGCATCCATATACTAAATCATTATTAAGTGCTATTCCAAAGCCAAATCCATTGACTGAAAGAAATAGAAAGAGAATTACTTATAATCCACAAGCTTGTCACGATTATAGTAAGGAAAAACCTACTCTACAAGAAATTCTTCCAGGACATTTCATTTTAGCAAATACTCCTGAAATGGATAAATATAGAGAAGAGATTAAGGAACTTGATATTGAACATCATAATGAAGAAGTAAAAGCTGCTAAAGAAAAAGAAGCAAAATAATAAATCGAATGGGAAATCGCTATAGATTTCCCATTTTTTATGTTTTATTTTATAATAATCAAAGAGGTATTTAAAATATGAAAATAGGTATTATTGGTCAGGGAGCATGTGGTTTATATTTAGGAATAATGTTAAAACAAAAAGATATTAATAATGATATTTATATTATTGATAAAAACCAAAAACCCGGAAGAAAATTATATGTAACTGGAAATGGTAGAGCTAATATAGGAAATAATAAAATAGAGAAATTTTCTTATAATAATTCTTTAGCTAATAATTTAGTAAAAACATACGATAATATCTCATTAAAGAAGTTCTTAAATAGTATTGGAATTGGTGTTAGATATTTAAATAATTTAATGTATCCATTTTCATTAAGTGCTAAAGCCTATGTTGATTATCTAATTAAATTAAATAAAGAATATAAAGTTCATTTTATTAATTTAGATATGATGAAAGAATATACCTTAACTAAAGATAATATGATTGAAGTAACCTTACTTTCAAAGAAAATGAAATTTGATAAATTAATTATTTGTAGTGGTGGTAAATCACATTCTATTTTAGGAAGTGATGGAAAAGTATTTGATATTTTAAAAAAGCATAAATATAAAATTACAAAATTAAATCCTGGATTAGTGCCAATTAAAGTAAAAGAAAAGGTAAATGCTATAGAAAATGAAAGATTAAAAGCAAAAATTACTTTATATATTGATAAACATAATGCTTATGAAGAAGAAGGAGAAGTGCTAATTAAAAAAGATGGATTAAGTGGAATTTGTATATTTAATGCTTCAAGTATTATTGCTCGTGATCCTGGCTTTAAAGAAGCTAAGATATATTTAGATTTATTTGCTGATTTACCATTAGAAACTTTAACAAGTAAATTTATTGAAGCAAATAAAGTGTCAAAATGTAACTTTTTAGAAGGATATTTTAACAAGAATATGGCTGAATATATTCGTAAAAATAGTGGAGTTAAAAACTTAATGGTTTTTGATAATCAAGAAATTAAAAAGATTGCTAAATTTGTTAAGAATATTGAATTTACTTATGCTTCAAGTTATACATTTAATGATTCACAAGTTACAGTTGGTGGAATTGATATAAATGAAGTAAATGATAATCTTGAATCTAAAAAAGAAAAGAATGTGTATTTTGCAGGAGAAATTTTAGATCTAGATGGTCTTTGCGGCGGTTATAACTTAATGCTATGTTATGCTACTTCTAAAAAGATAGCGGATTCGATATAGTTTTTATTCAATATCAATAAATTTCCATTTTATTTCGTTTGTTTTTTCGTCAATATTTATTACTAGAAAACTACCAGTATTACTATCTCGAGGATACGTTAGACTTCCTGGATTGAATAAATAGGTGTTTCCTACTTTTGTCTCTAATTTTTCATGAGTATGCCCAAATAGAAAAATAAAAGC
>JBAYBM010000012.1:0-33710 GCA_041669265.1 Bacilli bacterium
ATAATATCTAATCTTACTAAAGGTATAGCAGGTTTATTTGAAGCTTATGAAGATTATAAACATATTACTAATGAACATAGATTAATGGATATATTAACATTTAGAAATAGATTAATAATTAAAGAGATTAAATAAAGGTTTTTAAGAATGAGTATTTACTAAAAAGAGTTATCTGGAATTGTGTCTATATATATTTTACATGGCAATTTGAATATCAAGTCTCTATATTCCAAACTAAACATATTTGATGTTTTTGCTGATAACGACTTTGAAAAAGAATCAATCTCATTTTTTAATTCTTTTTCTTCTAAATTTGATATTCTATTATAATTTTCATTATAAAAGATAGGTATTAAATCTTTTAGTAAATTAAGAATTGTTTGTTTCTTTTCTTCATATGAAATATTTTTATCAAATATTTTTGAAAGATAATATTTATAATATGTATATATGTAGTTAAAACGTTTATTACGATTCCATTTGGGAGATTCTTTCTTAACAATTTTTTCAAATTCATCATCTTTAAAATACGGTAAATTTAGTAAGTATTCAACCAATTCAGTTGTTTCTTTTTTCTTTACTTCTTCTAATCTTTTGTGGCTTTCTTTTGTATAGTTAATAACATAAGGTGATGAAGAAGATACATTCTTTTCTACATTAAGAATATCCTGATAACCATTTGGTTCGTCAAGGCAAAAAACTTTTGATCCAAAACTCATATTAATCTTCTCGCCATATAATGAAGTGCTAAAAACTTCGTTTTTTAAATAAATATTTAACAAAAATAATGCAGAAAGTGCATTTAATACCGATTCGATATTACCTTTTTCAAGATTTTCATATCTATTGTGTTTAACAGCTTGATAATTTTTAAGATAAAAAGAGTCTTGATACTTTTCTATTTTAAAAGGTAATAATTTAGTATGATTCTCTTGAGTAAGATTCATATTACTGGCTACGACATTTACGGTCTTATTATCAAAATGAAGAATATTATCTAAATAAGGAATACAATCATAATCAAATTTAAGGTAGCCTTTTTTGCTTTTTGGTCCATTATAATACTTATACAGATCTTTAGTTATGGACTCTATTTCAATACAAATCCTTACAAGCAAGTCTGCAATCAAAGGAGAGTAAGTGTCAAGTTGATGAGAAGGGGAGTCTCCAGAAGGGGCATCTGTAATAAAAATAACTTTTGAAATAGATATAAAATCATTTTCTAAATTTAAGTATGTTTGCCAAAATATAATGTTTTTATTCATATAAGTTCCTTTTAATAATTAAAAAATGATTTATGAATTACCAGTTGTGCTGTTATATCCATTATCCATTGAATCATATTTTTTAATTAATTCTCTCTCTGTATCATCCAATTCGTTCTTGGTAGATAACGGATAAATTTTGATTTCAAATAAGTTATCTCTATTATCTATGGATGAATTATAGTAATCCTCAGCAAAAACTATATTTTTAGGTTTTGTATTATGAAAATGTTGATTCAATCTTTTTATTACGTCCTTTGATTGCCCAACGTAACATTTATCATTTTCTTTATTATGAATAACGTAACAACCGACAATTTTTTTATATGGTAGACCAACCAACAATTTAAGTGGAGTGAAGCCAGTTTTATTGCATTCAATTTGTTGTGGCAACATTTCAATTGATGTGAAATCTTTTTTGAATTTTTCTTCTATTTTTAAGACTCTCAAATCGTGGTTTGTTTCTTCTTTTTTTAGTCTTTTCTCGAGGGAAATTAAATTATTTTTACATACAATATTTTCATTAGTAGCAGTGTTTACTATTTCGTCGTAGTGTTTTATTGTCAAATCATATTCATTGATTTTATTATTGACTTTATTTAATGCGGATTTTGAACAAAAGAAAAAGTAAAAACCAAAGGTGCAAATATATATCCATATTAATGGTTTTCTTTTTTGTATTTTATCTTTCTTTTTTTGTTGTTTGGCTTTTTTATTATTTTCATTAATAATCAATACTTTATACAAATCAATTTTTTCTAAATTGCTTTCAATAGTTTTATTATTATCATTTGCAGCTTCGTTAAAAGTGCATTTATTACCATAATAATAAGATTTTTCATTTTTTAAATCTTCTTGGTATTGAGATGATATTAATTCTTTAGCAAACCAAGATGGAATTAAATCTAAATCTTTCAACCCAAGTATTATTTTCTTACAAAACTTTGATATATAAGGATCAGTATTATTATTTAAGTTTTCTAATACTTCATTTGTTAATTTTACTTTTTTAGTTATTGTTTTTTGTTTTGACTTTGTATCAGAATAAATTGGGTATCTAACATAGTCTCTTGTTACATATTTATCAATAGTCTTGTATTCAGTTGTTAAGATAAAATCAATTCTTGTATTTCTTGTATCTTTGTCGAATTCTACATTATCTAGTGTTATAAAATGCTTTTCTCCATCATAAGAGGAAGAAAGTATTGTGGCATCTCTTTCATTGTTTCTATTATTTCTTGCGATGCCTCTAATTATCGTATTTAGTAGTGTAGTTAAGCCTGTTCTTGACATACTTAATATTTTAACAAAATAGTAGAAATTAATCTATTCTAGGAAATCAAATATTAAAAATATCCATATTAGTTATATCAAAGAATAAATTATTATGTAGAACTAACTATAAACAATAATATATGATTTTATCTATTCAATGATTTATAATAAAAATAATAAAACATAAATGGGGGTATCTCTATGTTTAAAAACAAATTGATGGGACTATTTCTCTTTTTTGTTATGGGTATAAGTACATTAGGTTCTAATACTTATATTAATAACAACAATAATAGTATTAATACTTCTAATAATAATGAAGAAGTAAATACTAATACTTTAATAGATAATAGTGATTATGATGCTGCCGCAGTTTGGGGCAAAACTCATTATAGTGATTCTTTAGAAGAAGGAAGTGGTACTCTAGCTAATCCATATAAAATAAATACTGAAATGGATTGGGGATACTTATTACATTTTTATAATAAAGATTGTACTGTAACGACTACTGATCCTAAAACATATTACGAACTAACTGCAGATTTAGATTTAACTTCACTTTCCGCAATTATGTGGTATATGCCTACAAATATGGTTTTATTAGGGGATGGATATACTGTAAAGTATAATGGCATTATTCGAACTAATGTGGATGGTGGGACAACATGTGGAATCATTAATCAAGCATATAATGTTACTTTAGATAATATAAATTTTGAAGTAAATTATTTTTATCTTACAGAAGATACGCCTGTTGCTGGTAGTGAAATTATTTATGGTTCATTATGTGCTCAAAGTTTTAGTTCAACTTTTCATAATGTAAAAGTTAATTTAAAGAATCCTGATTCAGTAGCAATGAAATTAATTACTGAAAATGATACTGAAACTGGAGACGATATAAGATTTGGTAATTTGTTTGGTACTATAGTTAATACTAATGTCTTACATTGTTTCTATACTGGTAATTCTACCTTTACTTTTACACTTGGTTCACTTCAATCTGAGTGCATAATGGGTTCTTTAGCTGGATGTGCTGATGGAGATATAGTAGTTATAGATACCGAGGTAGAAAGTTGCATAGTAATTCTTAATGCAAATCAAGATAATAATGAAATTTCAGTTACAAATTCAGCGATTATTGGTTATGTAGATTCTATGGTTCAATATGATTGTACCCTTAATGTTATTAATAGTAAATTTGAGGGAGACGAACTAGATTGTGAAGGTAATTATTATGATGATGTACATGCTACAATTAATACTTATTATATAGGTAATATTGATGATGCATCAGTTAAATTATCATATGTTTCTTTATATAATTTGAATGAATGGTCAGTTAGTAACATTTATACTTATGATGCTGTAGCATTAAAATTTGATGACTTACCTTCAACATCAATAGAATATGTTTGTTTAGGGTTTGGAAGTCAATTAGAATATTCTATTGCTGGAGATGCTAATTATAAATATAATTATTTAACGACTGATAATAGATTTATTAATACAGTAACAGTAGGAGAATATGAATTCTATACTGTAGAACAATTACTTAATTATAATTCTTGTTATCAATTAGCTAAATCATATGGTACATATTTTAAAGATAGTTATAGCTCTATAGATTATTCATTAGTAAAATTAGCTGGTATTAATGCTTTTAGTGATGGTGTATATGATTTTACTGAATTAGATACAATATCTTATAGTACATTCTTTGAAACAGGAACAGGTGAAGATATAATTAATCAAGCTTATGATATTGGTACTAGTGATAATAATCTTATAGATTTACCTAGTAATATTACTGTAGGTGGTTTTTCCTATGATGTTTATTGGTTTGTAGTTGATGTTGATAGCGATACTAGTGATGTCTTATATAATGCTGAATCTAATTATTATTTTAATACTATCTTTATTGCTCGACTTGATGATGGAAGTGGAGATGAAGATGAACAGCCTATATTTGTTTATCCTGATACAACTTATAATATTATTTATGAAGTTAATGGAGGAATAATGAATGATGTGGAATATCCAACTACTTATAAAACAGGTGATAAAGTAGTTTTACCAATGGGAGTTAGTAAAGAAGGATATATCTTTGTAGGTTGGTATTTAGATTCAAGATTAACTAAAAAAATGATTCAATCTATTTCAACATTAGCGCAAGGAACAATTACTGTATACGCTAAATATATTAGTAAAGACTCACTAAGTGATGGGGAATTCTATGTAAACATTGAAGTACCAGGTCATAGTGAAGATATTATTACTGGAAATTATAAAACTGGTGATGTTATTGATTTACCAACATTTACTCAAGAAGGTTATACTCTAATTGGTTATAGAGATAATCCATATAATGAAGGTGAATTAGTTTCAAAAGTAACTGTAGGAACTTCAAATTTATTCCATACATATTATCCAGTGTGGGCAAAAGAAGTTACGAAATAATTAAGTTATTATGTTTTTTGTAAAGACTTTATTTATTTTAAATACTATAATGTAAGCGATTAAAAACATATTAGGAGGTCTCAATATGCTTAAAAATAAATTGATGGGACTATTTCTTTTTGTTGCTATAGGTATAAGTACTTTATATACTAATACCTCTATTAATAGTAGTAATAATAACAATGAAGTTAATACTACTAATACTTTAGAAGATGATAACGATTATGATTATGGAGCAGTATGGGGTCAAACAACATATAGTTCATCCCTAGATGGTGGTACTGGTACTGTTTCTGATCCATATGAAATATCTTCTGGAAATGATTGGGGTTACTTATTACATTATTATAATTCGGATTGTACAGTAACTACTGCTGATCCTATTACATATTATGAATTAACTAATGATATACATTTAACTTCATTTCCTGCAATAATGTGTTATATGCCTACTAATATGGTTTTATTAGGTAATGGATATACTGTAACTTATGGTGTAATTAATCCAGAAAATGTAACAGATAAAGGTTTAACGTGCGGTATATTTGGTTTTGCACAAAATATTACAATAGAAAATACAAATTTTATAATTGATCATTTTAATCTTAGTAATAGTACTCTTATAGAAAAAAACTGCATAAGATATGGTTCATTATGTGTTTCTGCATTTAATTCTACTTTTTATAATGTTGATGTAAATTTAAAAAATGAATCTGGAAGTGAAATGAAATTACTTACTGATTTGGATTCTTTAATTGAGGATGAATTGTTATTTGGTAATTTATTCGGCTGCCTAGTAAGTTCTAATGTTTTACATTGTTTTTATACTGACGAAACTACATTTACTTTTGCATTTGCATCTAATACTTCGGAATGCTATATTGGTTCATTAGCTGGAGAAGCTGATGGAGATGTTGTTGTTATTGATACAGAGATAGAAAAAGCATCCATTCTTATAAAAGGAGCTACCATTAACCAAGATATGGAAGTTACAAATTCTGCTATTATTGGTTATATAGACTTTGATTTTGATAATGATTGTAATGTTAAAATTATTAATAGTATATTTGCTCAAGATACAATTAATTGTAATGGTGGAGAATACGCAAATTCAGCATTTTCTATAAACTTATATTATGTTGGATATGTTGATGAAGCTACTATTAAATTATCATATGTTTGTTTATCTAATTTAAATGATTTTGATATTGTGGGATTTGATACTTATTATTATGATACATTAAAATTTGATGATTTAGATTCTTCCTCTTTAGAATGTGTTTGTTTAGGTTACAATTCTCAATCAGATTATGATGCTTTTAAAATAACAGATTATCCATACGAATATATAACAGGTATATATACACTTATTAATTCTGTAAAAATAGGTTTATTTGAATTTAATGATATATTTTCACTATTTAATTATAATGTTTGTTATCAATTAGATTATCCTTATGCTACTTATTTTAAAGATGCTAATAGTTCTTTAGATTATTCATCTAAAAAATTATCAGGTGTTGCTGCTCCATTTACTGATGGAGCATATGATTTTTATTCTGAAACATATTTAATATATTGTTTGTTCTATGAAACAGGTACTGAAGGCAACATTGTTTATCAACCTTATGGAATTGGTATTAGCTTAGATCATATTGTTACTTTAGCAAGTGCTATTACCATTGGAGAAAATAGCCTTGATGTAGTATGGTATGAAGCTGATGTAGTTGCTGGAACATCAATAGCAGTAAATGATACTAGTTATCACGCTGATTCTCCTTATGACAATAATACTATATTTGTTGCTAGACTTAGTGATGGAGGTAGTGGAGATGATGAACAACCTATCTATGTCTATCCTGATACTACATATAATATTATCTATGAAGTTAATGGAGGGACTATTAATGAAAGTGAATATCCATTAACTTATAAAACTGGTGATAAAGTAATTTTACCTAGTGACGTTACTAAAGAAGGATATATCTTTGTAGGTTGGTATTTAGATTCAAGATTAACAAAGAAAATGATTCAATCTATTTCAACATTAGCTCAAGGCACTATTAATGTTTACGCTAAATATATTGCAAAAGACTCACTAAATGATGGGGAATTTTATGTAAATATTGAAGTTCCAGGTCATAGTGAAGATATTATTACTGGAACATATAAGACAGGTGATGTTATTGATTTACCTACCTTTACCCAAGAAGGATATACTCTTATTGGTTATAGAGATAATCCATATAATGAAGGTGAATTAGTTTCTAAAGTAACTGTAGGAACTTCAAATTTATTCCATACTTATTATCCAGTATGGGCTAAAGAAGTAATTAAATAACATTAATTTTTGACCTTATATCTTGTATTTTATTAGTTTAACTATTATATTTTTAATAGACGTTCTTTGAGGTATAAATATGTACATAAATAAGGTCAAGTCTTTATTGATTTTTTGTTCGTTGTCGCTATCTTTATTAAATATTGAAAGTGTTCCAAATAGTGTTACATCAACTAATGAAAATAGTACTCGTAGTGAGACTAACGAAATTGAAGTAACTTCTAATTTAAAAGATGATAACGAATATCAAATAAGTAAGGATCATTTTTGGAGTGACGAAGAATTTGCAAGTAAAGAATTAAGTGGCGATGGTAGTAAAGAAAATCCATATCTAATTAGTAGTGGTGCCGATTGGGGATATTTCACAAATTTTGCTAACAATAAAGGCCTTAGTGGTGATAAAGTTGATTATTTTTCTATTACCAAAGATTTATCTTTAAATGGGTATGAGTATTATAACGATACTGCTGTTCAAATGAAATGTTTTGAAATTACTAATTTATATCGAATAGTTTTAAATGGAAATAAACATAATGTCTTTATGAAAGTAGCTGATGATTATATAAATAATGATGGTAATTATGGTATATTTTCCTATGTATCACATTCCACAATTATAGATACTAATTTTAATGTTGTATCATTTGATGATTATACTGGATTAACTGATTTTAATAAAAATACTAATACCCTTAATTTTGGTGCTTTAGCAGGATATTTTTCCTATTCTTTTACTTATGGAGTAAACGTAACTTTAGATGGAAGTAAAGATGATGATAAGTCTTTAGTTTTAACTAGTGATCTTGCTAGCGATAATAGTTCAATAAATGAAATAAATATTGGCAGTATGTTTGGTGTATTTGATGTAAGTACAATGTTATATACATATTATACAAATAATGATATTGTCATTGACGTTAATACTTATTCTTATAACAATAATATGAATATAGGTGGGTTATGTGGATATATTATAACTACGGAAGAAAAAGCAGATGTTATAATTGAAGTTGAAAATGAACCTACAACTTATAATTTTAATTTCCTTGCAAGTGGAGAAAGTACAAACAACTATTTCTATTATGGATTAATTTATGGTAATAAAAATGTTGATTTAACTAGACCTTCTTTTTATATCTTAGATTGTGTATTCTATGGTAATAATATAACAATTAATAAAGGTAGTGATTTTACTGGAAAAGTTACTTCTACTTATGCTTATTTAGGTTATCTTGATGAAAAAGATACAACTTTTATATATTTATCTTTTGCTTTAGGATATAACTTATCTAATTTTAAATATAGCGACGAATCTATAAAGAGTAGTGACTCAGTTAATATATATTTTGATAATGATGACTATAGAAATGTAGTTGATTTATATTATCTAGGTTATGATTCAAAAGCCGATTATGAAGCTAATAAAATAGCTGACTATAAAAGAGTTTTTTATGCTAATACAAATAAAATGATTAATCCTGTTTTAGAAACTGTAACGACTCCAAGTATATATTTTGATAATATTATCGATTATATGAATTGCATGTTAATTGAATCTGATTGGTATGGATTGAGTTTATATGGTGGAATTGGTAAAGGAGAATATGTAAATTATTCAAAAACCACATTTCATCCTTTTAAAGAATATATTAATGTAAAAGGCGAATCTAGTTTTAGTAATGATTATGTAACAATGAATGTCTCATTAATGAAAACTACTATATATGATAATAAAGAACATTATGTCGTTGTTGATACTGAATATGTAAGTAGAAATAGTGATGGTAAATATGTTCATAATCCTCAAGATCCTGAAGTTGAAGGACTAAGTGTTGATTATTACATCGTTTATAAGATGAGAATTTCCTTTTATAAAGATGAAATATTCAATAAAAATACTGATTATAAAACTAGAAGTTTATTCTTATTAATTGTATTTAGAACCTCTACAACTGCAGAAGAAGCAGCAAAATATTCCTATAAATTGAATTATGAAACTAATGGTGGAGAGATTGTTGATTTAAGATATAAAACAAAATATAAAAAATCTGAAAGAGTTACTTTACCAACAAATGTCTATAAAGAAGGATATATTTTTGTAGGTTGGTATTTGTCTTCAACTTTGGATAAAGGTAAAGTAATGGAATTATCTCCATTTGCTAGAGGAGAATATACTTTCTATGCTAAATGGGTTGATGCTTCTACTGTTGAAGAAGGTAAATATCTAGCTTCAATATATATTTCTGGAAGACCAGACTTATCAAATATTGCTCAAATCGAAGAAGGATCATTTGTTTTCTTAGGCGCACTAACTCAAGAAGGATATAAATTTTTAGGATATAGAGATAATCCTTATGGTGAGGGAAACATATTTTCTATTTTCATTATGCCAGATCACACCTATAGTAAAGTATTTTATCCAGTTTGGTCTAAGATTTGATATAGTTTTTAATAAATATTACTATTTTTAAATATTTTAAATACTATATAAATAAAGTTTACTAAAGTTAACTTTCTATTGACTTGCTTTTATTTTGCCTATAGAATAATTCAGGAAAGTTAAAAGAGGTTAACTTATGAATACTATGAATAAACACCATAAATTAACAATTGGTGAAGAAGGACATTTAAGCGATTTAAGAAGAGGACAAAAGTGTGTTGTTTTATCGCTTCATAATGACAGTGCTTCTTTAAGAAGAAGATTACTTGATATGGGTATTACACGTGGAGTGAATATTGAAATCAAGAAAATTGCTCCTTTAGGAGATCCAGTTGATATTTCTTTAAGAGGTTATGAACTTTGTTTAAGAAAAATCGATATGCATGGAATTAATATTAAGGTGGTAGCTTAATATGATTTGTGCTTTAATTGGGAACCAAAATAGTGGGAAAACTACTTTGTTTAATGCTTTAACTGGCAGCAATCAAAAAGTAGGTAATTGGCCTGGAGTTACTATTGAAAAGAAAAGTGGATTTATTAAAAATAGTGATATAGAAGTTAATGATTTACCAGGAATATATTCTTTATCCCCATATACTTTAGAAGAAGATGTTTCTCGTAAATATTTATTTACTGAAAAGAACGATTTAATTATTAATATTATTGATGCAACGTCTTTAGAGAGATCTTTATATTTAACAACACAACTATTAGAGATGGATATTGATGTAGTTATTGCATTAAATATGGAAGATATTCTTGATAAAAAAGGTATTAGAATTGATATTAATAAATTAGAAAATGAGCTTGGTTGCTCAATTGTTTCTATATCTGCTAAAAAAGAAACAGGAATAAGCGACCTTATTGATTTAATAAAATCAAAAAAATATATTAAAAATAAACATCTAAAAATTTATCCAAGCGATGTTGAAGAAGTTATATCTAATAATATTAATCACTTTACTCCAGAACAAAAATTTAAAAGATTTACTGCTGTTAAAGTTATTGAGCATGATAAAGAATATTTAGCTTTAGAAAATGATGCTAATAAAGACCCAATTAAGAATCTTGAAGATAAATATCAAATGGATGGCGAAGAATTAATTGCAGATAAACGTTACGCTTTTATTGAAAAGATAAAAAAAGATTGTGTTAAAACTTATGAAAGGCCAATTTCAATTACTGATAAATTAGACCGTATTTTACTTAATAAATATTTAGCAATTCCAATTTTTATTGTTGTAATGGCAATTATTTATATGTTAAGCGTTGGAGTAATTGGTGGATTAACAGTTAATCTTATCGATATGTTATTTAATGGAACTGATGTATTAGAATTATCTATTTTCAGTTATAATCTATCTTTTGAAGTTAACTTTACGGGACTTGGACCTTATTTAGGTGAAGTTATTGCTAATGCCGGTGGAAGTCCTTGGGTAGTAAGTTTAGTTCAAGATGGAATAGTAGCTGGAGTTGGTGCAGTATTTAATTTTGTACCACAAATTATGATTTTGTTTATGTGTTTAGCCTTACTTGAAACTAGTGGATATATGTCAAGAATTAGTTTCTTTTTAGATAGAGTATTTCATAAATTTGGTTTAAGTGGAAAGAGTTTAATTCCATTTATTCTTGGAACTGGTTGTAGTGTACCTGCAATCATGTCTTGTAGAACAATTGAAGATCAAGATGAAAGACATTTATCTATATTATTAACTCCATTTATTCCTTGTAATGCAAAATTACCAATTATTACTTTATTTGCATCATATTTCTTTACTACTTCAAGTTGGTACATAAGTTTTAGTTTATATATCTTTGCAATTGTAATAATTCTCTTTTGTGGGTTTATATTAAAACATTTATTTTATAAAGGACATTCTTCAACATTTATAAGTGAATTACCATCATATCAAACTCCTTCATTTAGCTATGTAGCTAGAGATGTAGGTGATAAAACATGGGCCTTTATTAAAAGAGCTGGAAGTGTAATTTTAATTTGTAGTGTTGTAGTCTGGTTTTTAGGTAGTTTTACTTTCACAATGCAATATATTGATGGAGTAAATTACTTTATTGAAAATAGTATGTTAGCTGGAATTGGTAATGCATTTGGATGGTTCTTTTATATTATGCTTGGGGGAAATTATAGTTGGGCCACAACAGTTTCAGCTATACAAGGTTTAGTTGCAAAAGAACAAGTTATCTCATCAATTACAGTTATTGCTGGAATAGGTGATGCTGCAACAAGTAGTGAAATATTTACTTCTCCATTATTTAGTTTCTTTACCCCAATTACTGCTTATGCATTTATGGTATTTAATTTATTTAGTGCGCCTTGTTTTGGAGCAATCGGAGCTATGCGTAGAGAATTTGGAAGTACAAAGCAAATGATAAAAGCAGTCGTCTTTCAGATTGGACTCGCATGGATCTTATCAAGTTTAATAGGAGGAATAGGATGGCTTATATCCTTATAAAGTTATGAACCAAACAGATATTATTGTATTAATTATTATTCTTATTCCATTATGTTTATTAATATTCTTTAGATATATAAAACCATATATTGGTAAAAATAAAAACAAACCACATAGTGGTTGTAGTTGTTGTCCATTAGGAAACGAAATGAAAGCTAAAAGAGTATTTAAAGAATATTATAAAACCGAAAAGAAGAAAAAGAATCTTGAAAGATAGAACTAACTATCTTTAACCATTAACCATTTATAATTTTTTAAAATCCCATTATAGTAAGTATCATAAATACTAGTTGGACAATGTATTTTTAAATTCCCATTGTAACTTAAGAAAGAATTAGTATCAAAAATAGAAATATTAACTCCTAAAGTTAAAGTGACTAAAGAAGTACATTCTGTAAATGCATAATCATAAACGTTATTAATACTTGCAGGTAATGTAAGAGCAGTTAAACTGGTACAATTTCTAAATGTTCCAGGATTTATATTTGCAAAATTAGAATTATTTGTTGGCAAAGTAACACTATTTAAACTAGTGCAATAGGCAAAAGCTTCTTTACCAATATTATTTATACTGTTAGGTAAACTTAAAGTTGTTAAACTACTACATCCTTCAAATGCACTGTTTTTAATAGAAGACACAGTACTACTACTTAACCCAGTTTCTGTTAGATTTTTACAGCCTATAAATGCTTTATTACCAATAGTCGTTACATTAGATAAAGTGATAGTAGTTATATAAGAATTATATTCAAATACATTATCATCAATAGAAGTTACATAATGTGATCCATTAGTTCCATCATCATAAGTTGATGGGATATTAACTACTGTTTTAGTACCTGCAGTATATCCACTTACAGAATATGATGAAGTAGTTGAGTTATATGTATATGTTAATACTAAATCAGTAGCAGCATTAGCATTAAAATTAATATTTAAAGCAGAAGAAGAATCATTAGAATTAAGTAAATCTTTTAATTCATCTTCAGTTAAAGTATTAACGTTATCTTTATAAATTACTTCTGGAATTTCATCTGAAGTTTGTAAATTATCCCAAGTACCAGAAAAAGAATTAGTGCCATCTTTAAAGCTAATAACATCATTAGCTTTTTCTGGTATTTGAATACTATAAGTACCTGTTAAATCTTTATCATTTTCATTCTTATATGAAGGAACTAAATTATTCCAATTAAAAGAAATTCCTCCACCAATTCCACCTATAGAACTCGCTTCATTATTAAAAGAAATAGTGGCGTTACCCTTAATTGAAATATCATTATTTAAAGTGGTATTAGTAATACCATAAGAATAGTTATATTCAAAATTATTTACTTCATTATTATCTATATCTTCTTCGCTTGTTGGAACAAAAAAAGAACAAAATCCAATAATTCCTGTTACTAATAAATTGATTGCACCTATCGAAATAATTATGTTCTTCTTGCTTTTCATATTACCCTACAAACAAACAACATTATTATTCTACTATATTTTCACTTACTTTTTTCTTTTTTTGTACAAGTAAACCAGGAATGAATGATACAGTAAAGCCTAAAATAAAGAATAGAACGCTTATTATAATAGTTATTAAGTTTAAATTAGTATTTAAGGGGGTACTTGTATAGAGCCCAACAATAGATCCTATTATGAATCCAAAAATAACAAAATAGGTTTGATATTTAAATCTTCTTAAACAATAATTCATTACTTTAGAAACGAATATAACTCCAAGAAGAATACCTACTCCAAAACAGGCTAATAACAATAATGATTGCCAAATATAAGTAGAAGTACCTAAGACTTCGATATTGAATCCAGGTGAAAAACCAATCATATTAATAGGTAAATTAAATAATGAAACTAAAAATCCTTTTATGGTATCCATTAAAGGAACATATAAACCAATTAATAATAAAATCATACTTCCTGAAATACCTGGTAATATTAAAGCAATACTAGCTATAACTCCAACTAATACCAATAAAAAGTACATATAAACAGGTGGATTAATTAGACTTACCATATTTCCTCCAGTAAATAATGAAGGAATAATAATAGCTAAAATAATTAATAAACCACCTAAAATAAACCAATAATTCTTTTTTGTAGGATTTCCTTTTAAGTTTGTAGTAAAAGAAGGGATGCCACCAACTAATAATCCAGCAAACAAGGTTACGGTAATTAAAGGATAGTTAGTTAAACCCCAAGTTATTGGTTTTATAGTTAATAAAGCAAAAACTCCTAAACCTAATAATAAAGGAATTAAAAACTTTAAAGATTTTTTTACATGTTTTCTAAAATTACTTATTGAATCAATAAGTTCATCATATACATCAAGTAAAACAGCTACAGTTCCTCCAGAGAATCCAGGAATTATAACTGCAATACCTATTAAACTACCTTTTAAGAAGTTCCATAAAAACCACATGTGAATATTATTACATACTTTATTAAGAATTACATAAAATAAAATTGTTCAATGTTTCTCAATAAGAAACGTATTTCAAGTAAAGGGTTAAGTATCTTACTTTTTATGCTATTTATTATGTTTTTAGGGAGTCTTTTTGTGCTATCATAAGTAAATCAAAGGGGAAGAATGAAGAATTTAAAAAAGAAATTATTTCTTAATAACTTTATATATTTATTTTTCATAATGGGAGCATTATTTTTATCTTTGTTATATGGTGCGATAAACAATGCTTCTTTAGCAAATAAAGTTGATTATTTTCACCCTTTAGAAGTTTGGCAATCAATTGTGCTTCCAATTATTATTTTTATATTTTTTATAATTGGTATAGCGTTAGCAATTAAGAATAAAATAATCGTTATAAATAAAAAATTTATTGTTTCAACATTTATTTTATTTTTAATGATTATATATATGATATTTTTAACTCTCTATAAAGATAATTCTCATTTAATTAATTTAAAAAACGAAGGATATTTAGAGGTTCTTTCTAGTGATAGGATTAAATCTATTATTGATGTTACTTTAGTATTTTTAATTATATTTTCTTTATTTAATCTTTATCCTAATTTTTCTAAATATAAACATTTAGCGCTTTATATTTTTAGTGTTGCATTTTTATTATTTACTTTATATACAATCATTTATTCATTAGCTACTGAAATAGAAGATTATAAATATTTGTTAAACAATTTAAATATTTATATTAGTAAAGATTGGGATATAAATTGCAAAATAAAATCTATATATGCATATTCAAATTCTTTCTCTCATTTTTGTTTATTTGCGATGTTAGATATTATGGTTTTAAGTTTTGTATTTAAAAAGAAATGGATCTTTTTATTTACGTTTATAATTCTTCCATTTGTTTTTGCTGGAAGTAGTAGAACAGCAGTTTTGGTTGCTCTTACTATGTATATTTTATATTGGTTTTATTTTGTTTTTACCTTTTTAAAGGATAATAAAGCAGTCTTTTTTGCTTTACTTGGTTTTACTTTAGCAATTGTTATTTATTTCTTTTTAGAGGTATTTCTATTAAAAACCATATCATTTACAACCTCAAAAGGAGAAATTCTTTATATACAAGATATTTTTGAAATGGTTTATGACATATTAATTAATAATAGAATGGAAATATTTGTTGAAGTATTTAAAAACTATAATGTTCTTGATTATATTTTTGGTCAAGGTTATGGGATATCTATGTATTCAGTTAGAAGTTATTATTTAGCCTACAACTATCATAATAGTTTTATAGAAATTTATTGTGCAGGTGGAATCTTATTATGTTTATTTTATTTATTAATTGTTGGATATTTATATTATTTAACAATTAAAACTTGGATTAAAGGAAATAAAAATAGTTTAATTATGTTACTTATAATGAGTTTTATGTATATACAATATTCTTTAAGTGAATCATTACCTTTATTCTTTGATTATTGTGGAGGTTGGGTATTTTCTTTAATGCTTACAATTCCAATAATTGATAACTATAATGAATCAATTGGTAACCAAAAAGATATTCAGACACTTAATCTTTTTTCAAAAGCTTAGTTTCTTTATTTTTATTATAAATAGATGTAATTAGTAGAGTTAATAATAAACCAATTAAAAAGCCACTTAAATCTATAAATACATCAGTAAAAGAGGAAGTTCTTCCTGAAGGTATTTTTTGAAATAATTCACTGATTAAAGCTAAAACTATACCATATCCGATTCCAATTAGACTTTTATATAAGTATTTGAATTTATTATTAAATATTAAAAATATATCTATTACTAAATAGGCGAATATTCCGGTAAACAAGAAAGCACCAAAATGACCTATGCTTTTACGTACTATATAACTTAAATTATCATATTGAGGCTCTGTTAATGAACTTATTTTTATATTAGCTTCTTTATAAATATTACTGTCACTATTTGAAGTTATCTTAATAGTGGCATTTCCTTTTTTCGTCCCAAGAATATAGCCATAATTATCAATAGTAAATATATCTTTATCAGATGACTCAAAACTGATGTTATTTGTTAAATCATAGATGTTATCGTATTTAATTTCTTCATTATTCTTATCAAATAACTTGTAATCTAATTTATAAACTGAACCATATTTATATATACTTGTTTCATCGATAGAAATTGAATTAATTTCGTTATTAGGAATATTTAAAGAGTTAGTAATAATTGAGGAAACAATATTTATTTTTGTATACATACATAAGTGTTCAGTTGCAAAAGAAGAGATTTTTAAAATAGTGGTACCTTCTTTTAAAGCTGTCATAGTTTTGTTTTTTATATCTATCGATATTAAACTAGGATCATATTCGTCAAAAATCACTCTACTATCTGTTGTGCCTTCTTCAAAGGTAACATTAAAAGGAACAATTGAACCAACCTGATAACTTTCATTGCCCAAATCAAAATTAATTGAGGTGGGATTTGATGGGGTTATTGAATTATCCCCACCAGAAATAACATCAACTATTGCGTTGCTTTCATTGCTACTCTCTTGTCCAGATTTTATGCTTTCAAAAAGAATTACAATACTTGCAAGGCCAAGAATAGTACTATAAATAATCTTTTTAATTAATTGGTTTCTTTTTACTTTATCCATAAAGATATTATAAAAGTTTTATTCTTTTATAGTTCCAAAACGTCGATCTCTTTTTTCAAATATTTTTAAACAATCTATAAGTTCTTCTTTATGAAAATCAGGGAAATAAGTAGGAGTAAATATAAACTCACTATAAGATAATTGATATAACATAAAATTTGACAATCTTTGTTCGCCACTTGTTCTAATTAATAAATCTATTTCTGGTAAATCTTTTGTGTATAAATAATTCTTATATGTCTCTTCATTAATATCATCTAGAGAAATTTTATTATTCTTATAGTCTTCCATAATAAGTTTTGTTGCTCTTATTATTTCAGGACGGCTTCCGTAATTAAGAGCTATATTTAAAACATGTTTTGTATTATTTTTTGTATCTTCTAAAGATTTTTCTATGGTTTTTACCGTATGCTTTGGTAATTTTGTATAATCTCCCATAATTCTAATTTTAATTCCTAAATCCATCATTTCTTTAATATTTGTTTTAAAGAATATATCAAGATATTTAAAAAGATGATCAATTTCATCTTTTGGACGATTCCAATTTTCAGTTGAAAAAGCATAAATTGATAAACAATAAATATCTAATTTGCAAGTTTCTCTTATTACTTCTATAAGTGTTTCACAGGCTTTTTTATGGCCTAAAGTTCGTGGTAGGTTTCTTTTTTTTGCCCATCTACCATTTCCATCCATAATAATTGCCAAATGTTTTATTGGTCTACTTAGTTTAAATTCTTCCATGATTACTTACTTTCTATGAATTTAATTATACTATCTACAAGGGTTTTGTTTGTACTAGTTCCACTAGAAATTGTTACAATCTTAATATTTTTAAAATCAAAACTAACTAATTCCTTAACTGAATTAATCATTATTACTTTGCAATCTTTGTATTTTTTAATAGCTAAATTATAGAGCTCAGTAGTGTTACTACTAAATTTGCTTCCTACGATAATTACTAAGTCAGGATTAGTTTTATCTTTAAGAATATTATTTTGACGTATAGTTGTGTTATTGCATAAAGATTTATTCATATGAGCATTTGGAAAATGTTTTATAATGTCATCACAAATTGGTTTAACTATAAATTCTGATAGTGTTGTTTGAGAAAATATTTCAATATTTTTATTTACAATTAAATCATAGTTAAATGGTTTTCTAATATCGTACAAAAATATATTGTTATTACTTAAGGACATTGTAGAAATAGTTTCTGGGTGATTAGAAATTCCAATAAAAATAACTGTTTTATTTAATGAAAGATCTTTAATAATATTATCATGATTCATTTTAACAATAGGACAAATTGTATCAATATATTTAACATTATTTTTATCTAAAATTTCTTTATATTTATTTTGTGTTCCATGAGCTGTAAAGATAATAAAATCTGATTCCTTAAAGCTATTTAAAACTTCAATTTTATTTTCTTCTGTTAATGAAGAAGTATTAATAGTTTTAATTCCCTTTTTACTTAAATCATCAATGACATTTTCGTTATGAACAAGCATCCCAAATACATAGATATTATTATGTTCTTCATGTGATTTTATTGCAATATCTATAGCATTTTCCACACCAAAACAAAATCCAATAGGTTTTAGAATGTTTATTTTAATCATTGTTATTTAAACCTTCTAAGAATTTAGTTGTACTTTCTACATCAACATTATTCTCAATTTCTTGCTCTAAGATAGTCGCTTTTTTAACATATTTAATTGGAATAGTTCTTTTAATAATATTGCCTTTATAGTTTAAAGATACTAAGGCGTTTTCTAAATGATATGGGAACCCATTTTCGGTGCCATAAGGATCATAAATAATTATTGTTTTGTAATCTAATAAAGTTTTTAAAAATTCAATGTTTATTGGATATAAAAACATTGCGTTTATAATAGTTAAATTATCAAATTTATTACATGCTTTATTTATTTCACTAATGTGAGGACCATAACTTATTAAACATAGTTTTTTTGTTGGGGCAGTTTTTAAAGCCTCCCATTCTAAATATCTAATTTCTTTATGATATTTTTTGTTTTTGTAATTAATAATATTTGTTAATGAATTTGGATAGCGAATTGCTAATGGTTTCGTATAAGTTAATGAGAATTTTAATAAATTATATGCATCAATAGCATCTTTTGCTTCAGCAATTGTTAGATTTGGAATACTCATTAAGAATGCATTATCATAAATTCCTTGATGTGTTGTTCCATTTGCTCCAACAAATCCAGCTCTATCAATCATAAATGTAACATTAGAATTCATTCTACAAACGTCATGATGTATTTCATCATAAGCTCTTTGTAAAAATGAGGAATAAATGAAAACATATGGGTGAGTTTTTTTATCTAAAGCCATGCCATTTGCAAATAAAACAGCATGTTCTTCGCTAATTCCAACATCAAAACAGTGATTTTTATGTTCATTAAAAATTTTTGAAAGATTACTGCCATAAAATGTAGCAGGAGAAATACAAACTATATCTTTGTTAGTTTTCATTTCTTCACCTAAATATTCACTATATATGCTAGAAAAGAAATCTTGTTTTGAATCCATCTTTTCTTTAAATTTCCCGGTTTCAATATCAAAAGGTAGTGCAAAATGATACATTCCTAATTTATCATCTTCAGCAAATTTATATCCTTTTCCTTTTAATGTTTTGGCATGAATTAAAACTGGTTTATTTACATTACTTACTTTTTTGAATGTTTTTAAAAGTTCTTTAATATTATTTCCATCAATTGGACCATAATATAACAAATTAAAAAAGTTATCATTAACACGAGAAAATACTAATCTTTTAAAAGAATTCTTAATTCCTCTAGTTAAATTTAACAAAGATCTAGAAACAGCATTTTTAGACATTACCCTTACATAATTTCTTTTGTCTTGTTGATACTTGTTTGATGCTCTTAGGCCCTGAAAATATCTTGCAAGTGCACCAACTGGTTTTGAAATAGACATATCATTATCATTTAATATAACAATCAATTGATGATTAAAATTTGATAAATTATTTAAAGCTTCAAAACTTAAACCATTTGCAAATGAAGCATCACCTATAACTACAACAATTTTATAGTTTTCGTGATGTAAATCTCTATCAATTGCCATGCCCATTGCGGTACTTAATGAAGTAGAAGAGTGGCCAGCTTCAAAACAATCGTAAATAGATTCAGAACGTTTTTGGAAACCATCGCATCCATCTTTTTGTCTTAAATTAGTAAGAGGACGACCAGTTAATATTTTTTGGGCATAAGTTTGATGTCCGACATCAAATAATATTTTATCTTTTGGAGCATTAAAATATTTATATAGTGCTACTTCAATTTCAACAGCACCAAGATTACTTGAAAGATGCCCTCCATAAATAGAGCATTGTTTTATAATTAAATTTCTAATGTCACTTGAAAGAGTATTTAGTTCGACTAAATCCATCTTTTTTAATACTTCTAAATCAAAAGAAGCATCAAGTTTGAAATGTTCTGTTTCTTTTTTATTCATCTTTCATCCTTTAAGTTATCTAATTCTATCACTTTTAGTTGTAGTTAATAATTGTTTCTGTGGATTTGTTTATAGGTATCAACGTGTCTTTTAACTCCAAGAAAAATAAACACAAATCCTGCACTTAAAACTAATGAACCTAAAATATCAGTGAACCAATGTCCACAAGAAACTAATCTACCAACTATAGCAAATACATCAACTAAAATAAGAACAACATCAATTGTTATTCTTAATGGCTTATTAGAAATCATTTTATGATAAAGAACTATTGCTACTGGTATAACACTAGTTAATACGAAAGAAGTTGTTGAAGGATAAGAAGCTTGTAATTTACCATCAATTAAAATTGGGCGAAAATTAATAACTTCAAATTCAAAAAACAAATAAAATATAACAACAAAAATATAATAAACACCTAAAATAATTAAATCAGAATCAACTCTTTTTATACTTTTTCTTTTAATTAATTGAATAATTCCTATAACAGCAAAAATAACAGCAATTATAATTCCTACAAAAACTAAATAGTCAGTTACATAAAATAATGTAAGATTTGGGGTAAATAAACTTAAGAAATATTTATTTAAAGTTGCAAAACCTACTAATGAATCTTCTGGGCCAATAGGCTGAACGTCAACATATTTAACCAAAATAGTTAGTATTACAAATAATGTGAAGAAAATTCCACTTAAAATGTAATATTTTTTAAAGTTGTTTCTTTTCATAATTAATAACCCCTTATTAACTGTAACCATTATACTAAATTTTTTAGTAAATATATTAATTAAATATTATATTTTACAAATAATTGTTTATTTTTATACATTTTCATTATTTAATGTTTCTTGTGAAAAAAATTATTTGTTTTGGAACTAGAGATTATGAAAAATCAATTATGTTAGAAATAGCTAAAAAACATAATTATATTTTGGAATTTAATGGACAATTTTTAGATGATAGCAATTATAAATTAGCTTTAGGTTATGAAATTGTGCTTCTTAGAGGTATAAAACCTTTAACATATACTTCAATGTTAGATTTAAAAAATCATGGTTTAAAATGTTTAGTTACAAGAACTGCTGGATATAATAATTTAGATTTAGAGGGTGCAAAAAAACTTAATTTAGAAGTTTCATATGCTCCTGGATATTCTCCAAATGCTATAAGTGAATTAACTTTATCTTTAGCTCTTGATTTGATACATAATGTCTCTTATATTTGTGATAAAACTAAAGATTTTGATTTTACAATTAATGATAATTCATTTGTTAAAGAAACTAGAGATTTAGTTATAGGAATAATAGGAACTGGAAGAATTGGAGCTACTACTGCTAAATTATTTCATGGAATTGGTTCAAAAGTACTAGGTTATGATCCTTATCCAAACCCAAAAAATAAAGATATTTTAACTTATGTTGATTTTGATACTTTATTAAAAAATTCTGATGTTATTTGTATTCATGCTCCTTATATAAAAGGAAGTAACGATAATCTTATTAATATAGATACAGTCAAAAAGATGAAAAAAGGTGTCATTATTATTAATAGTGCTCGTGGAGATTTAGTAGATATAAGTTCGATTAATAAAGGATTTGATTTAGGTATTATTAAAGGATTTGGAGCAGATGTTATTAAAAACGAAACTTCTTATTTTGGTAAAGACTTAAAAGAAAAGAAAACTAATGATATAGAAATAAATAAACTAATAAGTAGATATCCTAATGTATTAATTACTCCTCATATTGCAAGTGCTACAACTCATGCTTTAATTGATATGATGGAAATTTCTTTAACAAATATTGACGAATATTATAAGGTTGGTTTTTCAAAAAATTCTTTAACCAAGAAACAATAGCTACTTACAAAAATAATTATTTTTATATTAAAATTTTTATATTTAACAAAAATAATGGTTAATTTTTGTTCGAAAAATCGGTCTTTTTTAAATGCTACAAATCTTCTTCTTTAATTTTGTTTCCTAATTATATAAAATATAGTAGTAATAAAAAAATTACTAGGTATATGTTGTGTAAAATATGGTCACAATCTTTCTAGCCTTAGGCCATTAAACTAAGGGCTATCTGATGAGTAAAATTTGTTAATAATTTACAACTTCAGATTTATACCTACTTTTTCTTTATAGGAGGATAGAATAATTTATGAAGAAAAGAAGTTTATTTATTTTAGGAGCAACTGCCGTTGCATGTTTTGGATTAGTTTCTTGTGGTGATAGTGGAACAACCGATACTTCAAGTTACAAAGTCGCTATGATTACTGATTATGGTGATATTACCGATCAATCATTCAACCAAGCTACCTACGAAGGCTGTGTCGATTGGTGTAAAGAAAACAATGTTACCTTTACATATAAGAAACCAGCATCAAACAGTGATGCTTCAAGAATTGAGTCAGTTGATGGTGCTATTGAAGAAGGTTATAACGTTATTGTTATGCCAGGTTATGCATTCGCACCAACTATTGATAAGGTTGCTGATGCTAATAAAGATGTTAAATTTATCGCACTTGATGTTGCTTTAGGCGATTTATTAGGTGCTCACTTCTCAGACTATAACTATGATCCAACAGATTCAAAGTGGAGTAGTTATACTCTTCCAACTAACGTATACTGTGCTGTTTATCAAGAAGAATTATGTGGATATATGGCTGGTTATGCTGCTGTCAAGGAAGGTTATACAAAATTAGCTTTCTTAGGTGGTATGGCTGTTCCTGCAGTTGTTAGATATGGTTATGGATATGTCCAAGGCTGTGATGCTGCTGCTGAAGGAAAATCAATTTCTATTAAATATGCTTATGGTAACCAATTCTATGGTGATGCTGATATTAAAGCACGTACCGATACTTGGTATACTACTGGTACTGAAGTAACATTTGCTTGTGGTGGTGGTATTTATACTTCTGCTTGTGAATCTGCTAAAGAAAATGGTGGAAAAGTAATTGGAGTTGATGTTGATCAATCAAAGACAATTAATGCTGCTTATGGCGATGGTATGTGTATTACTTCCGCTATGAAAGGTTTATCTGCCACTGTTAAAACTAAATTAGGTGATGTTATTCTTGATGGCAAATGGGAATCAAAGATTGAAACATTAGGTCTAGTTTCTGGAACTGATGTTGATTCTAACTATGTCCAATTACCAACTGCTACATGGTCAATGACTAAATTTACTGTCGATGATTATAAAGCCCTTGTTAAGAAAATGTATGCTGGAGATATTAAAGTTTCCAATAGTACAAGTGAAGCTCCAACTGTAAGTTCAACAACTTCAGTTGATTATCAAGGAAATATTAAAGGTTAATAACAATTAATAAAAAAAGGAAGGTTTTTTAGCCTTCCTTTTTTATAGATTTTATACATGGTAAGGTTTTGGAACTCTCCCATGTATGTAGGAGAATGTTATGGAAAATAATTATGTTATTGAGATGTTACACATTACCAAAGAGTTCCCTGGAATAGTTGCTAATGACGATATTACTCTACAATTAAAAAAGGGTGAAATACATGCATTACTTGGTGAAAATGGTGCAGGTAAGTCTACTTTAATGAGTGTTCTTTTTGGTTTATATACCGCAGAAAAGGGTATTATTAAAAAGGATGGTGTTGAAGTTCATATTAAGAATCCAAACGATGCTACTGCTTTACATATAGGAATGGTACATCAACATTTTAAGCTTGTAGAAATCTTTACAGTTTTGGACAACATTATTTTGGGTGCTGAAACTACAAAATATGGATATTTAGATCGTGAAACCGCTCTTAAAAGAGTAATGGATTTATCAAAGAGATATGGTTTAAATATAGATCCAGATGCAAAGATTGAAGATATTACTGTTGGAATGCAACAAAGAGTAGAAATATTAAAAATGCTATATCGTGATAATGAGATATTAATTTTTGATGAACCTACTGCAGTATTAACTCCTCAAGAAATTGATGAATTAATGCAAATTATGAAAAATCTTGCTAAAGAAGGAAAATCTATTTTGTTTATTACCCATAAACTTGATGAGATTTTAAGAGTAGCAGATAGATGCACAGTTTTAAGAAAAGGTAAAAATATTGGTTTAGTTGAAGTAAAAAACACTAACAAAGAAGAATTATCTGAAATGATGGTTGGACGTAAAGTTCAACTCGTTGTTGATAAAACTATTGCTAAACCTACCGATACAATTTTAGATGTTGAAGATTTATCAATGTTTGATAAAATTCATAAAATTAATTCTGTTAATAAGGTTTCTTTTCACGTTAGAAAAGGTGAAATTGTTTGTATTGCAGGAATTGATGGCAATGGACAATCTGATTTAATTTATGGAATTACTGGAATTGAAAAACTTAAAGGTGGAAAGATTGTTTTAAACGGAACTGATATTACTAATTTTCCAGTTCGAAAAAGAAATAATGCTGGGTTAAGTCATATTCCTGAAGATCGTCATAAATATGGCTTAATTCTTGATTATTCATTAGAAAACAATCTTGTTTTAGAGAAATATTTTACTCCAGAATTTGAAAAAGCTGGTTTTATTAGAAAAAAAGAAGTTCGTAAATACGCTAATAAATTAATTAAAGAATATGATATTCGTTCTGGTCAAGGAGCAATTACTAAAACTGCTTCTATGTCTGGAGGAAATCAACAAAAAGCAATTATAGGTCGTGAAATTGATAGAGATTGTTCTTTACTTGTTGCTGTTCAACCAACTAGAGGACTTGATGTTGGTGCAATTGAATCTATTCATAAAAAAATCGTCGAAGAAAGAGATAAGGGAAGAGGAATCTTACTTGTATCTCTTGAACTTGATGAAGTTATGAGTTTATCAGATAGAATACTTGTTATGCATAAAGGTGAAATTGTTGGAGAATTTGATCCTAGAAAGACTACTCCTCAAGAATTAGGTTTATATATGGCAGGGGCAAAAAGGGATGAAGTTAAATTCCCAAGAAAGGAGCAAGCATAATGGAAAAAGAAGTCAAAACTCCAAGCAAAGTTGGGACCTTTTTTAGTAAAATAGGCTATTTCTTTAAACGAATATTTGTTAAAAAAGATGATGAACACCCTTCATATTTAATAGCTGGATTAAGAAAAAATGGAATTCAATCAATTATTGCATCCATTGCTTGTATTATTGTTGGTTTATTAGTTGGTTATATTGTATTACTTTGTATTAATGCTGAAGGTGCGAATGATGCAATTGTTACTATTATTAAAAATTTCCTTTCTTATAATAAAGAAACAAATAGATTAAAATATTTTGGTTTAACTTTAGCCAACACTGCTCCATTAATAATGACGGGTTTATCAATATTATTTGCGTATAAAGCAGGTTTATTTAATATTGGTGCCGCTGGACAATATACAGTTGGAGCTTGTGCTTGTTTATATGCAGCTTTAGTTTGGAATCTACCATGGTATTTATGTATGATTCTTGCCATTATTGCTGGAGGAATCTGGGGTGCTTTAGTTGGTATTTTAAAAGCTTTCTTAAATGTTAATGAAGTTATTTCTGCAATTATGCTTAATTGGATTGGTTTATATTTAGCTAATATTATTATTACTGGTTGCAGTGGTTGGGATTCTATAAAACACGAAACTTATACAATTGGTAGCAATTCATTAATTCCTTCTGGTGGACTTGAAAATGTGTTTGCTGGTTGTGAATATATTACTATTGCTATATATATTGCAATTGCTTTTGCTATTATAGTTTTCCTTGTTTTAAACTTAACTACTTTTGGTTATGAATTAAAAGGTACAGGTTATAATAAGTTTGCTGCTCGATATGCTGGTATGAAAGAAAAAAGAAATATCATTTTAACAATGGTTATTTCTGGTTGTTTCGCTGGTTTAGGAGCATCGTTATTCTATCAAACTGGAATTGAACCATGGTATGCTGGTTCATCTGTTCCTGGAATGGGATTTAGTGGAATTAGTGCTGCTTTCTTAGGTGGTCTTAATCCTATTGGTACTATTTTCTCATCTTACTTTATTACTCATATTACTGTTGCAGGTAGTAAGCTTAATACTGAATATTATTGTGCTCAAATCTCTGATTTAATCAGTGCAATTATTATTTACTTATGTGCATTTGTTGGATTCTTCAAGATGTTCTTAAGTAAGATTACTAATAAAAATAATCGTATTGATAGAGAAGGCAAAAAAATGAGTAAGAAAAAACTTTCTAAAATGAAAGGAGATAAATAGTATGACAATTATTGTTCAATATACTTTAGTATTTGCTACTGTTTTAGCACTTGTTGCTTTAGGTGGTATGTTTGCTGAACATAGTGGTGTTATTAATCTTGGTCTTGAAGGCACAATGGTCATTGGTGCTTTAGGTGGCGCTCTTGCTATGAGATATTTACCTTCTACTTTACCTAGTTTTCTAATAGTTGTTTTAGTTATATTAATTAGTATTCTATGTGGACTCATATATAGTTTACTGCTTGGTTTAGCGTGTATAACGTTTAAAGCGGATCAAACTATTACAGGTACTGCTTTAAATATTTTAGCTCCTGCTTTAGCTACAGTTGTAGTAAAAGCAATTACATTAAATGAAGATGGCAAAGCTACTTCTCAATTACAATACATTAATATGCAAGAAAACTTTGTCTTCAATTTAACAAAGACTGATATGTCTTGGGTTATTCCTGCAATCTTAATTATCGCTGGTTTAGTAGTATTATTTATGGCCTTTAAAGGAATTAAAAATATTTCTAAAAAAGTTAAAATTGAATTTATAGTTGGAGGATGCTTAACCTTAATCGGAGTCCTATTTGCTATATTATTTGGTCTTGGAATACTTCCAATGGTTACATTTGAGTGGGCTTTATTTATTGTTCTTATTCTATACGCATTATTCAAAACTTATTTATTAGTATTTAAAAAGAATAAAGTAAAATTTAAAAAGAATTTAATTTCTGCAATAGTATTTGGCTCCTTAGCAATTCTTATTTTAGTTTTAAATTTAACTGGTTTCTTTGTTGATTTAACAATGAATTGGTTTGTTCCTTTGATGTTAGTATTAGTATGTATTTCTGTTTATGTTTTATATAGTACAAAGTTTGGTTTAAGATTATTATCTTGTGGAGAAAATCCTCAAGCTGCTGATGCTGTTGGTATTAATGTTAATAGAACAAGATATATTGGTGTTATAATTTCTGGATGTTTTGCAGGAATTGGTGGATTAGCATTTATTGCAAGTGTTAATTCTTCTTGGACATTTGATGTTGGTGTTTCTGGATTTGGTTTCTTAGCTTTAGCTGTTATGATCTTTGGTCAATGGAAACCAATCAATATTTTACTCGGTGCAGTTTTATTCGGATTCTTTAGAGCTATTGGCTTAACATATGTTAATATTCCTTTCTTACAAGATATGAATATTAGTTCTTCGTGGTATTCAATGTTACCATATGTTGTATGTTTAATTGTTCTTGCCTTTACTTCAAGAAAATCAAGAGCACCAAAAGCAGAAGGTGTTCCTTATGATAAAGGTTCAAGAGGATAAAATACTAAGTTTGTAAAAGAAAATTTACATAATGTTAACTATTGTTTATATGTTTTTGGTTACTTGAAGTATACTATTTAACGAGTAACTAAGGAGGTTGAGTTATGTATTGTAAAAATTGTGGAAAAGAGATTAAGGATGATGCAAAATATTGTCCTTATTGTGGGACTGAATCTTCACATAATATGAGTGATGTCATTAATGGTGAAGTAGTTAAAAATCCAAATGATGTTAAAAAATCAAATAAGAGCGGAAGTTATGATGGTATATCTATTGCTGCATTTGTTTGTGCTTTATGTGGTATTGGTATTTTAGGAATTATATTTGGTGCTATTGGAATAAATAACACTAAGGATAATGCTAAAAAAGGTCAAGGATTTGCTATTGCTGGATTAATTATTGGTATTTGTGTTACTGCTGTTGAAGTTATTAAGTTTTGGATATGGTAATTGTGTTATAATTTTTGTTAGGAGATATAAATTATGAAATGTAATAAATGTGGTAAAGAAATTGCTGATGATAGTAAATTTTGTCCATTTTGTGGAAGTGAAGTTACTGCTACAGTTGATGCAACAGTAGTTGATGATAAAAAAGAAGAAACATCTGAAGGTAAATTTAATATTTTAGGTGTTGTTGGATTCTGTTTATCAATGTTAGGCATTCTTTCAACTGGTTTTCCATTCTGTATTGCAGGTTGGATTGTCTCAAGTATGGGTGTTAAAAGAAGTACAGAATTAGATGCTTCTACTAAACTTGGTAAAGCTGGTAGAGTAGTTGGTATTATTGGTACTATTTTCTGGATTGTATGCTGGATTATTTTTACTATTGTAATGACTGTTTTAATTGTTAATGGCGTTATTAATGGTGGTAATACTCCACAATAAATAAAATATGGATGATAAAAACTATTTAGGCTTAAGGATAGTTGGTACAATATTTTTAGGATTTACGCTTTTAGAAGGTGTAGGTCTTTTTTGTTTAGTAGGATTAAACGATAAAGATCTTGTAGTAAATACTATTAATATTGATACAGAATCTTCATCTAATTTGTATAATAATAAAATTTTACAATTAAGTGATTTACATAATCATTCTTTAGATTATGGCAATGTAAATTTATTAACAAAATTAAACGAAATAAAAGCTAGTGCTGCTATTAAAATGATTTTTATAACTGGAGACATGGTTGATAACTATACTAAGGAAAATAGCTTTCAAAATTTAGAGAAACTCTATCAAAACCTTGCTGGATTTAATGTTCCAATACTATTTTGTAGTGGAAATCATGAATGGTATAGTGCATATCAAGAGAAAAGTTTTGAATTAATGGAAAAATATGGCTTTCATATTTTAGATGATATGGATAGCAAATATTCACCAGTTTTTACTTATAATAATGTTAATTATATTAGTTTTAGAGATCCTCATTATGAAGATAATAATGAGAATTATATGAGTAGACATGAAGGTACCGTAAGAGAAAGATTGAATAAAACAATGAAAACTATTACAAATGACTACCCAAATGTTTTATTAGCTCATCGTCCTGAGTTATATCATATTTATGAAGAATATAATTATTCTTTAATTGCTAGTGGACATACTCATGGTGGAATCTTTGATTTTAATAAAATTATAGTTAATAATTCCTCGTTTATTAGAGGATATTATAAAAAAGAAAAGCTATATGTTAATAGTGGATTAGGTACTACAAACTTTTTCAATATTCGTATCAATGTCCCTGCGGAATTAACAATATTTTCTTTTCAGTAAACAATTTGTCATATTTTGAAATTTGTCATACAATGAATACATGGTAGATTTTTATGTATTTGATTTAGATGGGACTTTAATAGATACAATCGGAGGTATTGCTTTAGCGCTCAATAATACACTTGAGCATTTTTCTTATCCTTATCATTATAGTGATATAGAAGTAAAAGCAATGGTTGGGCATGGTGCAAAGCAACTATTTAAAACAGGTACTAAAAAAGATGTTATAAATATTAATGAATATAATTATTTCAATATTCAATATGTTATTTGTCAGCGTATTGCGAAGGTTTTTCCTAAAGTTGAAGAAACTTTAAGACTATTAAATAGAAAAGGTGCTAGGTTATTAATTTATAGTAATAAGCCTGATGGTGCCCTTCAATTTCTAATAAAAGAAAAGCTTCCTGATATAGATTTTGCTCTTATTCAAGGTCATACCGAAGATTTTAAATTAAAACCAGATGCTTCCTTTCTTTTAAAGAAAATAACTGAGTTAGGTTTAAAAGGAAAAGAAGGATATTATGTTGGGGATAGCGCAGTTGATGTTGCCACTGCTAGAAATGCACATTTGAAATCAATAATTGTTACTTATGGTTATGGTAATTTAGTAGACATAAAGAATTCAAAACCAAATTATATCATTGATAATTTTGATACTATTTTAAAATTATAGGTGGGATTTGCAGTAGTTTTTGAAGTAAATTTAGTTAACAATAGTTTTATTTTTATACATAGTATAAAATAATATATATGAAAAAGATTTTACGTGAGAATTATATATTTAATAAAAAGTGTTTACTCATCCTTTTATATCTATATTATCTTAATGACATAAGTTATGATTCACTTGAATTTAGAAACTTTGGTTTCCATTTTGATCCAACATGTAATTTTAAAGTTGTTGTAACTTCAAAAAAAGAACATATTCATAAATACGTTATTCATAATTATTTAAAATGTATTGATTGTAATTTAGAAGAAATGGATGTTATGGGTAATGTTAATATTATTCGTGTTGATGATATTAAAGATGCAAATATTTATAAACCAAAAGAAAGTTTAAATATATATTTTGATGAGGCAAATTTTGAAGCGTTAGGATTTGTTGAAGGAAAATATACTGAATATGTTTTAATCAAAAATGCTTCAAAGAATGCAGTATTTAAAGATGAATTACTTTACTATCTAAATAATGAAAATAAGAATGTAAATGCTAGTGCAAATAATTTTATTTTATGGTTATTAAGATTATATTCATACAAATTACCAATTGATTTAGTTATGGGTGCTGGAATCAATATGGATTATGGCGCTAAAGATTGGGAACACTTAGTAACTTCTTTAAACCTTGATTTCTATAAAGATGATGAAGAATTAGTTAAAGAAATACAACACTATGTTGGAAGCGAATTATTTGTTTCTAGTAAGATTATAAAAACTAATGGATTTGATGTTTATGATTCTTTAAATGCAGAATTATATTTATTTAAAGAAGCTAAGTCTTTTAATGATCCAAGTTCTACTTTATATAATTGTGTTGATTTTATTCAAAGACATTGCAATGAAAAAATAACTGTTATTACATATAATTACGATACCAATTTTGAATACTTATTACGCAAAAGAGGTGTTTCTTATAATACTGTTTTTGATGATACATCATTTATTTCTAAACGTACTAATACTGATATTTTTCATGTTCATGGTTTATTACCATATGAAAAAACAAAAGAAACTAAATATACTGATAGTTTAATTTTTAATGAATCTGAATATTTCTTCTTATATAACAATCCATATTCTTGGAACATATCAAAGCAATTACATGATTTTACTTTTAATTGTTGTATTTTCATTGGTATTTCTTTAACTGATCCAAATATGAAACGTTTACTTGAACTTGCTAGTAATTATTTAAAATTTAATTTTATATTTATGAAAAAAGAGAAAGGTTATTCTCCAAGAGTTTATCGTGATGTTACAAATTATTTCTTTACATACGATTTAATTACTATTTGGATTGATGAGTTCTCTGACATTAATGAATGGCTTAAATTAATATAAATTAGGAGGTTTATATATGAAAATATCTTTAGAAGTACAGAATGCCTTGAAATATGGAACGCCAGTTATAGCGCTTGAATCTACTATAATCAGTTTTGGTATGCCATATCCACAAAATGTTAAAACTGCTCTTGAAGTTGAGCAAGTTATAAGAGATAACAATTGTATACCTGCTACTATTGGTATTATTAATGGTGAGCCAGTAGTTGGAATGTCACATCAAGAAATTGAAGAATTTGGAAAAAGAAAAGACGTTCGTAAATGTTCTAAAAGAGATTTACCAATTGTATATGCTACACATGGATATGGAGCAACTACAGTAACAGCAACAATGATAATTGCTCATCAAGCAGGTATCGAATTCTTTGTTACCGGTGGAATTGGTGGAGCACATCGTAATAGTGATAAAACTTTTGATATTTCGACAGATTTAGAAGAACTTGGTCGTACAGATACTACTGTTATTTGTGCAGGGCCAAAAGCAATTCTTGATTTAGATAAAACTATGGAAATATTAGAAACAAAAGGTGTTCCTGTAATTGGGTATAATACTGATTGTTTGCCAGCTTTCTTTACTCGTACTAGTTCTTTAAAAGCTGATTATAACGCAAAAACTCCTGAAGAAATTTCAGATATAGTTCATGCAAAAAGAAAGAATAATATTAATGGAGGAATTTTAGTAGTTAATCCTATTCCTGAAGAATATGCAATGGATCCAAAAGTTATTAATAAAGCAATAGATGAAGCTTTAATTGAAATGGAAAAAGCAGGTATTAAAGGGAAAGATGAAACACCTTATTTACTTGCAAAGATTGTGGAATTAACTAAAGGTAAATCTTTAGAAGCAAATATACATCTAGTGAAAAACAATGCTAAACTCGGTTGTTTAGTGGCAAGGAAATATAATGGAAAATAATATCTTATTAGTAGGTGGTAGTAATATTGATTATATTGCTACTTCGATAAATCCTCTTGTAGAACATGTATCAAACATTGGAATATTAAATGTAGCTAATGGTGGAGTTATGCGTAATGTTACAGAGAATTTATTAAGATTAGGTAATAAATGTACGTTTTTAACAGCACTAGGCAATGATGCAAATGGTAGAGATCTTCGTAATTATATGGAGTTTTTAGGTTGTACTTTATTTACTCCTGATACTAAACTACCTACTTCTGGATATGTTGCTATTAATAACAATGATAAAGATATGATTTATGGAATCAATGATATGCGTATTATTGATGAATTAAATTATACTTTTTTAGATAGATATAGAAACGTTATTAATAAACATAATTATGTAATTATGGATAGTAATTTATCTAGAGACACTATTTCTTATTTATTAACCTCTTTTACAGGTAAAAGATTTTTAGTAGAAGGTATTTCTCCTGCTAAAATCATTAAATATAAAGATTATTTAAATAAAATTTATCTATTAAAATGTAATGTAAATGATGCCAAAGCTTTATTTGATAAAGACTATTCTATAAAAGACTTAGTTC
>JBAYBM010000013.1:0-30077 GCA_041669265.1 Bacilli bacterium
ATATTACCTAAATTAGATAATGCTTTTAGTTATACTATTAAAGCTCATGTTGATGAAATGTATGTTCAATTTGATACTGTTGATGATGCTAATAGTGGTGATAGTATGCTTGGTACTGCTGGTTATGGTACTGTTTATTATGAATATACTATTACAAAAGGTAATGACTATTCTATTATATTAAAAGGTTCTGTTATTGATGATAAAATTAAATATACTGGTTTCATATTTTATGTTGATAGTGTTACATTAAATTATATTGGTTTAGACTATTCTAAAATTATTGCCGCATCTGGAACTAATATTTATTATGGTGTATCTAGTCTTATTAATAATGTTGAAACATATAATGCTTATGGTGTAGATTTATTTACTTTAAAAACTACTTCTGTTGGAAAAAGCACAAATTATATAGAAAATGTTAGTTTGACTCTTTCTCCTAATTTTACTTATTTAGATGATTATGATATAAAATTAGAATCTAAATGGCAAGTTGGCACTAGTAGTGATTTTGTTGATATTTCTGATTATAAAATATTAGGTGATATTACAAATTTAGATGAATATTATAATTTTTCTAAAATTGATGGTGAATATCCAGATGGTTCATTTCAATGGCAAATTAATTCAGTAAATGATTTGTTCTTTAAGTATATTATGACCCCTGTGTATGTTTTTAATACTACTGCTTTTGATTTAGATGATTATATTAATGAGGGCTATAGTAGAGAAACTATTTCTGCTCAATTAGAAGTTGATGATTCATACACAACTATAGATAGTGAAAGCATCACATCTTCTACTGACATTGCTTCCTGTACAAGATTAACTGTGTTTAATAGACAAGTTTGCTTATATGGGCCATATACTTCTGTTAATGCTTTGTTCTTTAGCAAATTCGAAAATGAATGGTATTTTGCATTTCCATATAATACAATTGATGTGGATGAATCTATTATTTATGTAAAAGAATACAGTGGTAATTTGGTACTGTTTGGTAAATATAATATTTACATGATCCAAACTACAGGTGCAATTTCTAGTGAAGATACTACTTTAACAAAAGTGTATGATGGTCTTAGTATTAATTCTACTGATATTAATTTAGTTAAACAATTTGGTACACATTTAGTTTTCTTTTCTAATAATGTTGGTTATGTAATGTCTACTAATAAATATTATGATGATCCAACTTATGTTACAGTTTCTAAACTTACTGACAATATTAATAATTGTCTGTACAATCCTGATCCTTTTATTAGAACTGTTGCTGGGGTGCAAATTAATACACAAATAAATAATATAATTATTGAACCCTATTTGTATATTGATACTACAAATATTATTTTAGTACATAATTACACATACACTACTACTATAGATAATGTTATTAGTACCAAAAACTTATGTGTGTTTTATAGATACAATCAATTAAATAAATATTGGACTACATATTCATTTAAAGATATTACTAATTTTATTTGTTCTTATGTTTGTGAACCAAATTTTAATTATCAATTTTTAATTAAAAAAGATGACAATGTTCACGTACTATATTTTGATGTTACTACATTAGAATCATATAAAGATTATGGTGATACTGAAATTGAAACTATTATAGATTCTGGTTTTCTTAGTGTTGACAATATGAAAGACAAAAGATTTAAAAATTTATTTTTAGATTTTAATAACATAAAAGGTAAAGCAGACATTAATATTGACTGTAGCTTCTTTGTAGACTCTCAACCTATATTATTAGCTATGGATACTAGTTCGATCTTAGCGGACGAATTTGGGGCTGAATATGGTAATTTAGATAGTTATGGACAAGGTAAAATTGTTTATAGTCATGTTACTTCTGAACCAGAAGTAGGTTCAAATTATGGTATAAATTTTGAAATAAATAACGTTGGTTACTCGGTATCTGGTAGACATAAATGTCGTATAGATTTAAGTGGAAAAGGCAGAATGCCTAGTTTTGTTATTAAATTAACAACTGAACAAACATATGAATTATTGACATATGCTTTAATTTATAAAGAAAAATCAATTAATATAAGGAGGTAATCGTATGGCAACATATACTATACATATAGAAGATAATCAGATACAAACACAAAACGTGTTTATAATCAACTCATTCAATGATATTATACATGTTTCTGGCAATTATGAGGCACAAACTATGTTTAAAATAAAAATTAAAGAAATGGGTAATTCTTTTGAACTTTATCTTCCATATATAAAAAATGAAGATACTAATATATTTGGATCAAGTTTTTATATAACAAAGTTAGCTCTTAATAAAATTAAAAATAAAAAAGAATTAACTCTTCAATTATATATGAATAATGTTTTAGTAGATGAAACTCAAACTGTTTTACTAAATAAAACATTTTTAGAAGCACAATTAAATTCATTATATAATCCAAATGATTTAATACATAAAGAAAATATTAAATTACATGCCCAATTAGTATCTTTGTTAGACAAAGAAACATCATCAAAAATATTAAAAGGTGTATCTTCTCCTGGTATGGTCCCAGTTGCAATTAGTGCAAATGGGATTTACCAATGGGATTATATAAACAGAACATTGGAAACACGTGTGAAACAATTAACTGAACTAGTATCTAATTTAAGTGATCAAAATTCACAATTAACTACTAGGGTAAACGAATTAAACAAAACTGTTACTGATCATATATATGAACAGAACAACTTAATATAGGAGGTATAAAATATGATTTTATCTACAATAGATATTGTAGCGTTTTTTAATGATCCCACAGTTGCTGGTATTATAAGTTCTTTAATTCCTATTCTTTCTGGTTCCGCAATGCTTGGTGTTGCTGCTATGAATTCAAAAGCAAAAACTATATTTAAAAATAGTACTAATAAAAATGTAAAAGAATTTGGTAATCTTTTAGAAAAAACTGGACTTTTGGAAACAAAATTAAAAGTTACTGAATTACAAAATGAAGAATTGATTAAAAAACAATCTGAAACTACTGATAATGTCAATGCTATGGTATCAATATTTTCAATGGTTTTTATGGACTCCAAAAGCATTGATAGTGAAACTAAATTAAAAATTGGCAATGCTTTAGGAAAACTACAAGGAACAGGTGTTGATTTTACACCTATTAATAAAGCTGTTAAAGTTGCTACTGAAAAACTTGAAGAAGTAAAAGAAATTAAGGAACAAACAGAAACATTAATAAAAACGTCTACAGCAGAAGCAACAGATATTGTAAACAAGTCTGCTGCTATACTTAAGGATGTGATGGAAAATGGAGAATAATACAGAAAGTACTAATCGTAAATTAACGAATAAACGAAAGAGAGATATATACTTTTTATTAAGTATAATTCTTTCTCTTGTTATCCCTATTATAGTTGCGTGTACTACATTTGAAGTCGATGTTAGACCTCCAGATACTGCTGCTGGTTGGTCTCTTGGTGTTGGTGGTGTCATTTGTATTATAATAATTGTGTTAAGCAATTTAAAAAAAGTTAAAGAATATGTTGCTTCTTTAGAATTTTCATTTTGGAAAACACTTTTAAGCAGTCTTCCTAAACTTATTATAATGAGTTGTTTTGCATATTTATTATATATGCTTGGTGACACTATAAAAGATGCAGCTGAAGTTGTAAAAAAATTACAAATTGTTTGTTGGACCTTTGTTGGGTGTAATACAACATCTCTACTTTTAACATATCCATTGTTCCAATATTATGCTTCAGAATCAAAATTAGATGTTGATTTTAAGAAGTGGAAAAAAAGAGAAAACGAGGCTAAGTAATGAAAGACTTAAAAAAAATGAAGTTTAAAATGGTTTATGTACCAGTAATGTTGTTGGTTATAATTGGTGGTGCAATGATTGGAATAACAACATTTATTTCAGCTAGCTTTGAAACCGCTATTTTTACAAGATCTACTTTTTGGGTTAATTTAGTTACTACTAATGTTGGTACTATTTGTTTAATTATGTCAATATTGTTAATAAAAAGTGATTCTTATAAAACTACTGACCCAAATTATCTTTTAATTAAAAAAAATATTGATGATTATTATAGTTCTGGATTTGTAGCTCCTATATTTGATAAATTTTGTGCAGAAAAGAATAAGAAGAATAAACGATTATGTTACACACAAAAAATTAGAAATGCTCGATCAAGAGTAAAAGTTACACCAAAAGATCTTGATGTTTATACAAATGGTACTGAAGAAGAAAAAAAACATAACAAATACTGTATTAAGATGAATTATTATGATAAACTATTAAGTAAGGAGTATGTTGATACTAATATAGATAAAATAAATATAAAATTTCCTACAGTTTCTTCTAGTTTGATATTTAATAATGTTCAAACTAATTCTAATAATATTATTGATGCTAAAGTATCTCCTGCTCCTAAAGTTATAAAAGATTTAACTCCAAAATATTTAATATCGTTTAGTATAACTTGTCTTGTATCTGCTTTTACTATAGGTACTATAGATGTTGATAGTTTAGAGCTTTGGATTAATACTATTGCAAAATTATTTACAATAGCAACACAAATTTATTTTGCTATTAACTATTCTACTAAATATAACGAAGAAGTTAATATGCACAATATACAGTTTAGAAATAATATTATATCTACATATAAATTATGGTATAGTTTGTACGCTCAAAAATTTGATGAAAAGGAGGTAATTAATAATGACTGATAGAGAATGGGATGACAAGATTGCAAAATCTGGTGGTGCCAAACAAAAAAATAATATTAAAAATATTAAAGCTTATTTAGAAGAAAAAGGTTATTCTAGTGAAGAAATATATAGTTATTTAGATAATAAAAATTATTTTAATCCAGATGTAAAAGGAAAAGATATTAAAGAACATTATCAATCTATGTTAACTAAAAATGCTGCTGATTTAGATAATGATGTTCAAAGTACAATAAATGGAACTTCAAGTTCAGAAGATATTAGTAGCACAGAATATTTAGATAAAATGCAAGAAATGGCATATTCTAATAAATCTGGACTAATGACTGATTATAATAGTGTTGGTGCCCAAGAACAATTACAAAATATGAATAATTCTATTGATCAAGAACAAAATGTTTATAACCAATCATTGGCTCAATCAGAAATGAGTGCTTATAGTGCTATTGGTAATAAACAGATGGAACTTGAAAATCAGATTGCTGAAGCTCGTACAAAAGCTTTAAAATCTGGAACTACTTCTGCTCAGTTAGCCTCTCAACAATTAGCTAATATGTTTGCTGCTCAAAGTGGTGTCGCAGAAATTAGATCCCAATATGGATCTTTAGAAGCAACTGCAAATCAAGGATATGCTGCTAAGAAAACAGCTAATATGTCTAATTTGTATAACATATTAAATACAAATCAAGCTACTTTGGCTTCTACTGGTGCACAAAATTATGCTGCAGCTGCATCTTATATGGCTACAGTTAATCAACAAAAAGCTGCTTTACAAGCTAATGCAAATATTGTAAATGCTAATAGTTCAGATTATTTAAAATCATTATATGGTGAAAGTTAAGGAGTAAATTATGAATAATTATCAACTACCAGAAGTTCCAGGAATTAAAGCATTATATATGCCTAGTTCTTTATACACTAATAAAGTTCCTACATTAAAAATAGATGCTATTGTTAAACAAAGTTTATATAAACAAACTTTGTCTCAAAATACACCTACTACTTTTACTGATCCTTTGTTAAATATAAGAGTCAGAAGACATTATCGTGAACAAAATGAACGTACTTTTGTTAACGAATCTTTGGGTAGAATTATTGGTACAATGGAAGGAGCTGGAATAGGAGCCTATACTGGATTAATTATAGGCTCTTTAGTTGGTATTGGTGTCACTGTTGCTACTGGAGGAGTTGCAGGATTGGTTGTAGTTCCTGCTATTGGTGCTGCCCTTGCTGGTGGTGCTAGTGCTGGTGCATTAGGAGCTAAAATAGGTGCTGGTGTTGGTGCTGGTATTGGATTTGCTGTTAGTGATTATTCTACAGCATTTGCTACTAAAGATGTCGTTGATAATAATTTAGCTCCTTTAAAAAATGGTAGAGTTGCTTTATCTGCTATATATATGTTGGGTACAGTTGGTAAAACTATGGATATAGCAGGTGGTGGTGAAGCCATACGTGCATCTATTTATTCTGGTGTTACTGATACAAATGTGTTTGATAATATATTAAAAGCCTATGGATTAAGTTCTACAGGTCGAACAGCTATGGATACTTCAAATATTCGTGAGGCCTTGGGTGTTGATTTAACAACAGTCCCAAATTTTATTTTAGATTTTGTTGGTGATATAATAACCGATCCAGGTTTTGTTGCTAGTGCTGTCAAAATAAAATCAGGTAGTATTGTTAAAAATAATATTAAAAATTTATTAGATCCTGAAAGTTTAGCAAAAATTGATAAAATAACTGGTGATTCTAAAGTATGTTCTATATTTGCAAAACATTTATTTTCCGAAGATGGGTATATGGACAATATAAGTGTTAGTGCTAAAAAAATATCTAATTTAAAAAATCAGTTTGCTAAAGCTATACGTAATGGTGAAAATGAAAAAATTGTTAAACTTATATCACAAAATATAAGCGATTTAGATTTGACTAAACTTTCCACCAGAGAATATGTTGCTTGTTTTACAACTAAACCTGGTGAAAATGCTATATTAAATCTTAACCCAAAAGTTGTTGATGAATGGGTTAAATCAATTAATAATGAAGTTGCTGATAATGTTTCAACAAGTGTGTATAAATTTGCAAAAACTGTAGATGATTTAGATGATTATTTAACAGGAGTTGCTTTTTCTGCATCTGTTCCTCCTATTGGAATTATTAGATTGACAAAATTGTCAAGTGATACTGTTTTTAATAAATTAGGCCCTAAAATGTTAGCAGATCTTTCTGATCAAAATAGTTCAAAAGCTAAATTTTTAAAATTTATGATGGGTGATAATTTAAAATATGCACAAAGAACTCCAGAAACTGGTGACTATGAAAATTTTTATACAAAAACTCGTGATGCAAAAAGTAAATTAGAATCTCCTAAAGAGTTAACAGAAGAAGATCTTGATTTTTTAGATATGTCTAAAGCTACACCAGAAAATCTTAAAGCACAAAAAGTATCTTATACTAAAAAAATTGAAGAAGCTAAAATACAGCTAGAAAATAAAGATCTTTCTGCAGAAGAAGTTACAGAAATTAATTCCAAAATTAATATGTATGAGATTAAAAACGAAAAGATAGATATAGTTACTAACGAAAAGAAAATAAAAAGATCTTTGAAAAATCCAATAGAAGATATAAAACAAGCTATGAAAGATATAAAAAGAGCAAACAAATTGTCTGGTGATTTACCAGAAGGTAATTTTTCTAAAGCTGCTCAAAAATATGTTAAAAAACAATTGTTAGCTATTTTTTCTTTTATTCAAAAATCTGATGCAGAAACGTTGGGTATAACATTTTATTCATTGTCTAGACAAGATACAGCGTTTTTAAGTATTCTTTTGGATAGTGCCTACAATAAAAATTTAGTTGATTCTGTTACTAAAACTACAAAAAATACAGAAGAATTGTATAATGAATTAGCAGAAAGAATTGGTAAATCATCTATAAACAAACAACTTTCTTCAAATGCTGAAGCTATTAAAAAATACAATGCTAAATTAAAAGATGTTGTACAAAAAGTTAATGGTCTAGCAGATAGTAAAGACCCAATTGTGAATAAATCTAATAGAAAAATTGAAACAGATATGATGCTTGAAAAGAAAAAAATTGCAGATGCTTTTGAAGAAACTTGTAATGTGTTAAAAGGTTATGATAATGAGCTTTCTATATTACGTAATCGAACAAATAATAATAGTATTTTATTAAAAATTATTACTGATAAAAACGCACGTATATATGACCCCGCTAGAAAGTTAGAAATTGATTTTTTAAAGTCAAAGGTTAAATATAATATAGAAGCCGATGAATTTAATCTTAATGAATATGCAATAGCTTGGGGTTCTCTTAGAAGTGCAATAAGAAAAGCTTCAAATTCTGTTGGTATATCACAAGCAGAACAAAATATATATTATCATAGATTTGTTACAGCTGCTAAAAATATAACAGATGATCATATTAGTGTTACGTCAGATTCTACTTCTGCTTATATTTATAAAACTGTTGATAAACAATTGTTACCAATAGTAACCGAAATTCAAGAAACTGCTAGTGATAAAAATACTCCTTTAATGACTCGTATAGAAGAAAATGATTCCACAATTAAATATATATATTCTTCTGATTATTTACAATATAATGATCCTATTGCAGAATATCAAGCACGTTCAGATTTTATGGTTTCTAGAAGTCCTTATTTTGAATTTGGTAAAGGTGATTACAAAAAGAATTTTTTATATGAAAATGATCCAACTTATGAAAAAGATTTAAAAGCTATAACTGATAAAAAGAAATTAGCAGAAAAAGAATATAATGAAATTTGGAATAAAAAACATAGAGTTGTTACTTCTAATAAAATTTATATTGATACTGATGTTGCTGCAAAAGAAAATGGTCTAGAAGAATTTTATAGAAAAAAAGGTATACTAAGAGAAGAAATGGTTTTTGCAAAACGAGAATTTGAAATGACAAAACGTAAAATTCTTTTAAACGATCTTATTAAAAAACATGACAGTGCAAAAGCTGAATTTGATGCTTTAATTGCTAATAATATAAAAACGAAAATGGTGCAAAAAACTCCTGAAGAAATAGAAGATCTAATGTTTAATCTTTGTGGTAAAAAAAATTTAAAAGTTCGTAAAATTTTAAATGTTAATTCTACTTTAAAAAATGAAGATTTATTTTATTCTTATAAAAAATATGAGGAGGGTTATCAATTAGCTTTTAATAAAGGTAATACCAAAGAATTTAAGTATCTTACTTTAGAACAATATATTCAATTAGATTATGCTAAAACATTAATTAATGAAAAAAAATATTACGTAAAACAAGATAAACCAGAATTATTAGAAACACTTATTGGTATGGAAGATGACATAACAAAATTAATGGATCCTTCTCGTACAAGTGCGTTTGTTGATGATGACTATGCAAAATTTTTAGATAATTTTAATAAATATCAATATAGTCAATACAAAAATATGTCTTTAAGAATAACTGGTGTGGATGATCAAATAACTACTAGAATTAATCAATTGAAAGATGTTGACGATATTTTATCTGATGAAAATTTTAATTATAATAATTTTGATAAAAAATTTAATAGGTCTGGTAGTAGTCCAAAAGCAATATTAAATCGTGATCTACTTGGTCAACATATTAAAAATAAAGAACAATTAATTGCTTATAAAGAAGATCTTGTTAATAAAATTGGTTTGTTAGTTAAAAGTAAAAAAGAAATTTTAGATTCTTTGCAAACAATTAATGCATATAAAATGAGTAATAGTACTATAGATATGGCTACAGGTCAAAAATTTAATATTGATAATTTTATTATAGATTATGTTTATGGTTTGTTTGTAGAAAAAGTTGATGCTATTGATATTAAAGGCAGAAATTTTAATAATGGTGGTATATTATCTTTTAGAAAAATGATGTCCGTTCTTCAATATGGTATTAATCAAACTGAACTTAATGTTAATATATACACAAAAAAAGCTCTAGATATATTAACAAAAAATTCTATAAGTTTATCTAATGTTGCTTTCAAAGATTGGCCCAAAATTTTAAGTAATATTGAAAATAGTTTAGAACAACTTAGTACATTAAATTCAAAAAATAATTTTGTAAAAGAATTGTTTTCTAAAAATATGTTTGATATTAAACTTGATACTAATTTAAAAGTTGAGTATATATTAAAACCTGAATTTGCAAATGTGTTAGATGAAAATTTTATGATAAATTTTAATAAAATAATGAACGATAAAAGTACTAGTGTAAGTACTTTAGCAAATGATCCTCGATTAATTTTTTCTCAACATAATATTCATATATCTGAATTAAGTGATGAAGCAAAACAATTATTTAATAAAAAATTAATATCTACAGATAAAATTGATATTAATTCAGATATTATAGAATCAGATATTAAAAAAGGTTTTGATGAGAAAATAGACACAATAGCTGACAAAAATTATTTAATAGAAAAAGGTTACAAAACTAGATCATCATTAGTATGCAAAAAAAATCTTACTGAAAATGAAAAAGGTAAACTCGATGTTAAAAGTTCTGAAATAAAAGCACAAAAAACAATTATTAATGAAAAAACTCAAACTGTATTTTTTGATACTGAAACAACTAGTAAAAATAAAGCAGAAGCTTTTCCTTTAAATCATGCAATTATATCTGGTAATAATATTCTTGTTTATACTTTAGACCCAAAATCGTTTGAAGCAATAAAAACTAATGGTTATCATGGTAATACTAGTTTTAAAGTTGATCGTGAAGCTATAAATGTAAATGGTTTTACATCAAAAAAATTAAATTCTATAGCTAATAACACAATAAAATATAAAAATGAATTAGCTAAAAAATATCCTGGTAAAGATATAACAGTTCAAACTTTATCTATGGATGATTATATAGATAGTATATTAAAATATTTTGAAGATAGTCCTGAGGCTTTGTTTTTTGCACATAATGCTAATTATGATATGGATATACTTTTAAATTTAATTAGTTTAAAAAAATATGGTAAATCTATATTTGATGCAAATGGTAAAATAATATCTGAAGTTAAATCTAAGGCTTTAAATTCTATTGATAATAATATTGTGGACTCATATGCATTATTTGTTAAACATCCTGAATATTTAAGTAGTACAGAATGTATGACGTCTTTTACTGAAGAATCATTAGGTCGACAATTATTAGATGGTGAATATAAGTCTGTTAAAACTGTTTACAAACGTGGCGATGTTATATTTGATGATTGGAAACAATATCAAAATAAAGATGTTAAATATGTATATGAAACTAGAAATTATTTTGATGACAATGGTGCTCCTCAAACAAAGTATTTTATTAATGGTGAGGAAATGCATGATGCAACTCCTGATACACTTATTTTACAAACTTTAGTACAAAAGTATATTAAAAATTTTAGTGCTGATAAAGGTGAAAAAGGAAATTTAAATATATTTGCTGGTGATAAAGATGTTAAAATTACTACTGAAAAAAATATTAATGTTAAAGAAATTATGGGATTAAGCACTAAAGATGTTAAAAAAATAGCTGATATACTAGAAATAGATTTTAAAAACCTTATGAAATTTAGTCAAGATGATATACTTGAATTGTACAAACAATTGTGTAATACAAATGAATTAACTATAAATATAATTAATGATTTTTATGATTATTATGGTAATTATTTAGATAATGCTGCTGGTTCAAAATATGAACATTTTAGATCTTTATTTAGTCGTCTACAACAAAAATTAGATGAATATAATTATAATAGAAATTATAATAGAAAGCGTAGTGCTGAAATTATTGATAATGAGCTTGGTTCATCTAATATAGATAAGGAGCAAGACACCCAAGAAATATTAAAAAAATTAAATCAAAAAGGAAAAACATTTGTTGATGATGGAATAGATTTTGAAGAAGAAAGAGCAGAAAGATTTAAAGATATAAAAGATTATTTATCTTCTATGCAAGATAAAGTATATTTTTATTTACTTGATCGTTCTTCTGAAAATTCTCCAATTCTTTTTGACTCTCAAGCTATAGCTTATTTAAAAATGAATAACAATTATGTTAAAAGTAAGATTGTTAATGAAGGTATTATTGCTAATGAATCTTTTTCTGATTTTTATCATCTTTTTAATGGTGATACTGGTGCTGCATATTCTAATGAAAAATTAAAAGAAATAGCTAAATTTTTTGGTAATTTTGATCAAGAACAATTAACTCCAGAATTTTTAAAAGCTAGAAAATTGTTTAATGATTTACAAGATTCTGCCTTGTTTATGAAAAATGTGGAAGAACAATGTGCTGGTGATCAATTACAATATGATATGGCTAATGAAATAATTGATACTATAAATAGAAAAATATATTTAGATAAAAAAACTGGTATTAAATTTACAAAAAAAAGTTTTGCAGAATATAAAGCAACATTAAGATCTCAAATTGAAACAAGTTATCAAAAAAGAGTTAGTATTAATGGTAAGTTTACATTTAATAAAGGTCTTAGAGATGCTATTGAAGAACGAATTGATTTTATTGATATTAAAAATGGTAGTGCTTTAACTAATTTATCTGAATATGATTTGTCTAGTCAATTATATCAAGCTATTAATGATAATATGACTACTATGTTTAAAAATCATAATCTTTTTGGTTTTAGTGGTCTTGAAGCAATTGACAAAAGTCAGCATATAGAAGTTGGTCCTGGAGAATCATCAAGTCTTTATAATGAACTTGTAACTAGTTATTATCAGTCTATAAATAGTTTATTACATAATTTTAATGAACCTTTTGTTACTGCTAAAGTTAATAATGCTGAATTAATGTCATCTCCTATTGATTTAAACAATTTTAAGCTTGATGAAAATATAGCTAAAGAATTAGGTGATAGTCCTTATAGTATGATGACACATGGAAGTCCTTATGTACTAAAAAATTCACAAGAACTTCAAGCAAGGAAAAAAATTAAAAGTGTATTCTATGATACATTATTTAGTGATGTTAAATATGTTGGTGAATACACAAAAGAAGATTATAGTTTTACTGATATAAAACACACTAAAATCGGTAGCATGGTTTATAAATTAGCACAAGATTTAATTGACTCATATAATATAAAGGGTACTAGAATTAATATTGATGGAGTTGAAGAAGTTACATCTAAAAATATAGATGAATTTGTTAAAGAATTATTATATGGCGTGAACAAAAATTCTAATTATAAAGTAGATCGTGCAGTTACTATATTTAATAATTTTATTAATGAAAGTAAATTTTCAATATCTACTGATATAGATAAAATGTTACAAGAAGCTAATTTTGTGCTTAATGATATTGATCTTAGTTATATGGATGACGCAAGCCAATTACTTGTTAAAAATCGTTTAAAACATTTATTTATAGATAATATATTTAAATATGAATATTCTGATTCTAAACTTAATTTTATTGATAGTATAGATGATAAAATAATTGTTCCACATGATAAACTTCGTTATAAAAATGCAATTAAAAATTTGGGTACACTTTCTCGTAATAAATTAGAATTGTATTGTGATGAACTAAATGTAAAAATGTTAAAAGAAGTTGATCCTATTGAATTTAAAAAATTAGAAAAAATTTATGATATATTTAAAGAACAATTAGATATGCAAGTAAAAGGAGTTGATTTTAGTTCTCATACTAGTTATAATTGTATTACAAAAGCTGTAGCTACTGCTTCTAGTTATACTAATAATATAAAACAAATATATACAAATAATGTTGCTGGTATTAAAAAATATTTTGCATCTAATACTGATCAACGTTTAGTATATGTTCAATCAGAATTTGAAGATGTTTTAGAAAATGGTGTTCATTCTTATTATAAACCTATACATAAATATAGACTATTAAATACAAAAGATGATGCCACAATGGATGCATTTTTAAAAGGTAGTAAAAATAATCAGTCTTATCTTATAGTTAGTTCTGATCAATATGCTAAAATGTTAGCCGATGCTAATCAATATGTTGAAATGCCTAAATTATTACAAACTATTCATAATATAATTATTAGTCCTATTAAATTGGCTTCTTTATTACTTAATATTCCTTTTATTATTCAAAATGTTAGTGCTGCTTATTTACAAAATTTAACTGATAATGGTTTTAATATTGCTAAAACAAACAGATATTTATTTGAAACTTCTCGTCAATATCATAAAATGAATGAGTTATTAGAAGATATTTCAAATAGTAGAGCCCTTCAAAATTTGTATAGTAGTACTGATTATGATTTTGATACTGGATTATTTAAGAATTTAGTAGATAATAAAGAAAAAATTATTGATATATTACAAGATGAAATAAATGGTATCGGTGTTACTAACGAGCCTTTAGTTAAATCGTTACAAAATTCTATTGATAAAATTAATAAACTAACTGATACAGATCTTGCTAATTATCAAGAATTAAATAGTATTGTTAGTACAAATGCTGCTTTTGGTCATATGAAAGAAGTTCGTGAAAATGTTGTTAAACGTGAACGTAAAGAAAGAGTAATTGAACAATATAAAGATAAAGAAGCTAGAGGTGTTGAAATTAGTGCTCAAGAAAAAAGAGATTATTTTATTATGAGAGATGATCCTAATGTTATTAATGGTCATAGTTTTAAGAATTTAACTGAAGAATATAATTATTTAAAAGAATATACTAAAGAATCTGAGTTTAAAGAATTAGATTCTGATATTAAAGATAATTATTATGCTCGTAAAACTAAATTACGTAAATCTGTAAATGTTAATAACGGTGAGTTTTTGGCCAATTTATATAAAATTAATTTGATTAAAAAATGGACTGATTTAAATTCTAATATAGAAACGGTTTTTAGAGCATCTATGATGAGAGCTGGTATGGATACTGGTGATACACTTAGTGAATCTGCACAAACAGTTATTAATACTCAATTTATTTATAATAATAAATCTTTAGCTGAAAGATATGGTGAGTTGGTTGTTCCATTTATATCATATCCTATTAGAGCTTCAAGATTGTTTACAGAATTGTCTTCTGATGCTTCATTTGTATTACCTATGTATCATATAATGAATAATATGTGGACTGGTGAAGATCAAGAAACTGATAAATCTGCAAACACTTATTTAAATAATCGTATAGCTAAAGGTGATATTCGTGTTGGTGATTCTTTGGTTAGTATTGGAAATCCATTAACAGAAGCTATGAGTACTATGCTTAATCCAATTAGTGCTGTTAATGATAAATTAAATCCATTAATGAAACCTGTTGCTGATGTTGCTACTAATGCTAAATATAATCGTTGGACACAATTTCCAATTATTTCTCAAGGTGTTAATGGTTATCAAGGTTTGCAAGAAATGCAAAAAGGTAATATTGGAGTTGGTCTTGGTAGAATAATGGGATCAGTTCGAAGTTATGAATCATATGATAAAGATTATTATATGAAAAATTATCCTCAAAGAAGTTATATTTATAATAAGTTATATACTAAAGCTGGTAAATCAAGAATAGAAATGAATATGCAAAATACTAATGTTCAGAATTCTAGTTATAGAGTTGACAATATATTATATAATTTTAAGCATAATAGATTACTTAGATAATGCCTCTCACAGAAGATTAATTATTTTTTGTGTATAAGTGTGCATACATCAATTTAAGACATAAAAAAAGGACCAATACAAAATTGTATTAGTCCTTTTTGTTTATATTAAATTTTTTCGTGCAGTTATCATGTTCCAAGTTTCTTCTGCTTTTTGTTCTATTTCTTTTTGAATTTCAAAATCTCTTGGTATTACAAAAATATGTAGTGACCAAGTTTTAGTATTTAATGCTGTTAAATAACCATATTTAACTGTATCATCAAAAGCCATTAATTGTTGTTGTACTTGTGGATAATAATAAATTGGTACACCACATTCATTAGCATAATATTTTAATTTTTCAATTGTATTGTTAAATATTTTTTTATTTTTGTAAAAATTTAACATAAATTTATCAGTTAATTCTTTTAAAGTTTCTGTTCCTAAATCAAATTTGTTTGATCCATTTAAATTTATATTAATTATACTTTTAGTAAAATCATAATTTTTTCCACCATATATAGAAATTGTTTTAGCTTCCATTGTAGTTATAATGTTATTTTCCCAATCTAATAGGACACCATCATAATTAATATTTAAATGATCTTTTCCATACATATTTTTTGGTTTTATTATATCATATTTTTTTTGATCAATTTGATCTAATATAAGTTTAGTATTTGTTAAAATATAAGGTTCTAATGAACTTCCCATTCTTACGCACGCTTTTTCACTTATTGTTGGGTCAGATATTTTTTCTGCTTTTTCTTTAATTAATTCAGTTAATGTTTTATATTTATTTACTTCTAATAAAACACTAGCATCACTTGCCCCAAATCCATTTGTTCTTATTTCAGCAAATGTTTTAATGTCACATAAATTTATATTTTCTTTTGTGACTAGAAAATTATTTTGTTTAAAATAATTATCTAAGATTTCGTTTTGTTGCATATAATCTCCTTTTCTAAACGATATTTAATAAAATGTAGTCCATGTCTGATCGAATCTCTAATATGATCAGATACTTTTACACCATTAATTGTGTAATATGTTTTAGTTTTTTGAACAATACCAATGTTTACTAAAATTTGATCGTTCCATCTTGATTTAACATCAACAGCTCTCTGTAGATGTATTTTTCTTTCATTCATGTAACAAACTAATTCTATAATTCCTATTAGTTTAGGTGTTTCTAATCTGCTGTAAGATTGACAAGATTTTTTACTAGGGTATAATAGATAGTCTTCCATAACAACATAATCTGTTTTTCGAAGATTTATTACTGTTAATACGCTTAACCAATATTCTTCTTTACTTGAATAATCTTCAGCTTTTACGGATCCAAATTCTATTATTTCATTTTTAGTATTTAAAATAGACCATCCAGTTGTTCCTTTTCCTTCAGTAAAGTTACCAGATGGATCTATTGCTAATATTGTTTTAGTCAGGTTTGTATTCATGTTTTTCATCCCAACTAGTTGTAGTGATTTCTATTTCAGCTATCATAGGAATTTTTGATTCTTCGAAGGATTCCATAATTTCTTTTAACTGTGGTAGAATATGTAGTTCATCTTTGTGTATTTGATAAACAATTTCATCGTGTATTAAACAAACTGGATATGATTTATAATTATTTTCTCTTAAAAATTTATCTATTTTGATAAGTTTTAGTTTAAGAAAATCAGCTCCTGAACCTTGTATTAAATAATTACAACATTTATGAGCTTGTTCATTATAATATCTACGTCCAAATAAGTTTGTTATATAGTTTTGTTTATATAATACATTGTCTACGTATTTTTTATAGGCTGCTACACCTTTAAATGTTTTTAAATAAGCTGTGTATAGTTTAGTTGCAACTTCATCTGTATAATGAAACTTTTTAATTAAAGTATTTTTATTTGCTCCATAATTACAAGCAAAATTTGTACATTTGGCCAATTTTCTATAGTGTCCAAAATTAGCATCTGTTTCTTTAATTTCTGGAAAAGCTTCATGTGCAGTGTGAGTATGTAAATCAGTTTTGTGCCATTCAATATCATCTTCATTTTTAAACCAAGTATACTGTTCAAAATCTTTTTCATAGTTGTATAATACTTTATCATTTGTTATTTGTAATAAACGATAACAATTGTAAGGTATATACGCTCTACAAAGATTAATATCAGGTTCACCTATTAGTATTGTGTATAATGCTTGAAATCGTAGTTCTTCTGAACTATAGTCCATATATACTAAGTAGGGATAGTTTTCACTTTTTACTTGTATTAATTTTCTTGGTGAAAATAACATAGTATTGTCACTAGTTTTATATATTGGTTCTTTAGGAAATTGTTGAAAATTACTTGAAAATCTCCCTGAAACAGCACCAACTTGATTAAAAGAAGTATATGTTATATCGTTATCTTCTTCAAATCTGCAAATATAAGTAGAATACCATTTTTCTAAAGATCTTAGTTCTAATATAATGTCTATCAAATTTTTTAATTCTTTTTCATGTGTTTCTTTATTCAATATTGATAGAGCATCATTGTCAGAACATAAAAGATCATAATGGTAAGTTTGACTAATAAACTTCTTAATCATTGCATGTTGGTTGCAAGACATATCGGAATGAACAATTTCTTTAAGTTCTATTCTTTTTTCAAGAATATAGTTTCTAACATTTTCTTTAGATTCTCTTAAATATTCCTTGTTTAGTCTCATTCCAAGTCTTTCCATATTCCAAAGGATTCTTATATTTTTTTCTTCAATTATTGCTATATCCATTTGTTTTCTTTCAATAACAATATTTCTAAAGTATAAGAACAATTCTGTAGTATATATAACATCATATATACCATATTTTTCTAGTATTTTACTAGACACATTTGAGTAGTCATTAGGGTTATTTTTTGGGTCATTTAATATATTTAGTATTTTTGGAGGTAGTACTGTTTCATTAAGTTTATTATTTTCAATTTCATTTATTTGTTTTATTGTATAACCCTGAGCTTTTATTAACATATTACGTTTATGTAGTATGTTCTTTTTTTCCATGGCCACTTCTCGTTCATGTGTTCTTGCACTAGGATCTATATATTTTTTAGCCATTATTTTTAATTTTAAAACTGGCCCACCAACTGATGGTGCTTTTGCATCTAGAGCTAATCTAGCATAGATCATAGCATCTGTAATGTTTGAATAAGTTGTTAAATTTATACCTATATTATATAACATATGCAAATCAAATTTTGCGTTCCAAAAGATTATTTTCTTAACTTTTAATCCAATTTTTAAAATTGTATCTTTTAGTAAAGAACAATCAATTGTTGTTTTTAATATAAATCCAATAGCTTGTTTGGTTTCGCTATTACATACTCCGAAAGGAATATAAAAAGGTTTGTTTCTAATGATGTGTAAACCATTAGTTTCTGTATCTATAGTTAATAAATCTGGTTTAAGTTCTTTTGTTTTTTTCCAAATTATACTTAAATCAGATTCTTTTTCTATAGTTATTAATTTCCAATTACAATTTATCAAGGTTTAATATACCTCCTAATTCGTTTGGATTAATAATTGTTTTGTCTATTTTTCTAAAAGTCTTTTTAAATTTTAAAGTTGGTGATACATCATAACCTTTGTTTACTATAAAATAACTTTTAGTTAATAAATATATACATCGATCAAATGATGTTCGATCAATATTTGTCATACTAGCCAATTGTTGTCTAGATATTTGAGATTGTTTATTTATAATATCAATTACTTCAAAATATTTTGTATAATATTCTTGTAAATTTTTAACATCTGTTTCAGTAAAATCTTCTGTTTTACGTTCATCTTCAACATATTCTTTAAATCTAAACACATCATTATCATATAATGATACTAGAATTTCAACAGCTTTATTAATATGAATTTTTTCAACAATTATATTTTCAAAAGTAATATCAGTTGAACACATATAACCAGCTATTGCAATGGCCATACGTAAAACTTTTTTCCAAGCTTCAATACCAAATAAACGTATATGTGAATTATAAATTTTATTTATTTTTTCACATTCATTTATTGTGTACACCCATATAGGTCTTGGTATTATTATATTTTCTGCTTTTCTTGACCATACCCATTGTATACGATTTTGATAATCAATATCAGGATATGGTGTTAATGGTATAAAATTTGGATCTATATGAGATACATTAAATCCAAAAACTGCAATTGCATCATATCTAGCAATATCTTCAGAAGTTCCTATAATATCAGTTATTACTTTAATACCGTTTGGATATTCTGATATAGGTTTTGGATACCCATCAATTGTTTTGTTGTTTGTTAAAGTTAACATTCTTACATTTGCTGGTAATTCTATACTACCATTAACTCTAGCTATACGAACTTTGTTTGAACTTCTAATATCAGTTAATTCTTTAATTAAATTTGAATTACATTTAATTAGTTCTTCAAAAATAAGTCCCTCTTTATTATTTTGTGGTATAATTCCTGCTCTTGTTTGGTACGATCCATTTACTTTGTTTGATCCACCTATAAGACCTGCAATCGTAGCGGAACTACCTGCTAATGATACAATTTTACCTACTTTATAAACTTTTTGTAAAGCTTCAACTGTAGTTGATTTTCCTATTCTAGATTCACCTATAATAAGCATATCTAAATATCCTCTTATAACTTGATCATTTAGTGTAAATTGTAGTGCTGAATGATACCATAAATCTATTAAAGTTATTAATGTGTTATTATAATCAGCATTTAAAAGACCTTTTATTCTTTGAGTAGTATTTGTAAACTTTTCTTCAAAAGGTTGTTCTAAGTTTGGTTGAAATTTTCTTAAAGATTTTTTAATATTGTCATCAATTTTAAAACTGTCTATAAAACTATTAGTTTCACAACTATCTAAAATAACCATAGTTAATTTTTGTCCATCTTGAGGGTTTGGAACTAGTTTATAAGTTATAGTATATTTTTTACCATTTTCTAATTTATTATTAATAGTATATGTTGTAAATTCTGTCATTATGCTGTTGTCCATTGCATTTAAAACATCTGTTACTACACATTTGTAAACTGATTCATTATTTAATTTTTTAATTTTAATACTAGATTCTTTGAGTGGAATTCTTAGTAAATTAGTTTTTATATAACTATCTATAGTTGTTTCCTTTAAATTAGAATCAATTAAATTAAATATTTCGTTTAGATTAGTATCATTTAATTCCCAAACTCTTTCATCTCCAGGAAGTAAAGTATCACTCTCTTTAGTAGTTTTTCCTTTTGTTCCTAAGATTACTTTTGGAAGTTTAAAAGTTGCATCTGTTGTGGCAACTACTTGTACTATTGATCTTACTGTTTTATTTAGGTTAGCTGGTTTAGTTGCTTCATATAGAGAAATTATTGGTTGTTGTTTTTCCATAATTTCTTTTATATATTCATTAGTAATAAGTTTTGATTGTTTTAATATTTTTATAAAGTCTTCTTTAGTTCTGTTATATGTTCTGAAGAAATCATAAATGTCTTCTCCTTTGTTTATACATACATTTGAAATGTCTGTTAAATAAACATTTTTACAATAAGGTATTAATTTTTGGGCCAATTTGATACTTCCATTTCTGCCAGCATCATCGTTGTCAAAACATATATATATGTTTCTATCATTAAATTCATTTATAAATAAAATATTTGAATTTACTTCTCCTCCAGTTATTGATATCCCATTTAAACCCACTGTTCTTAGGGTTAACATATCTTTTTCTCCTGCACATATTATTGTATCATTTTTATTTTTTGTCCATATATCAAATGGGCATATTAGACCAGAAATAGAATTTGTTCTTCTCACATATTTTGGTATTTCTTTTGGACGATATGTTACTACATCTAACAAATAATTATTTATAAATATTGGAATAGCTAATCCTCCTCCAGTGTAACCTAGTTTTAGATCTTTTATTACATTATCTCCAATATCTAATTTTTCTACTAATAGTTTTATACTATCATTTGCTTCAAAGTTTTTAATTGCATACTGCCAATTTTTTGTATCATCATAATTAATAGTTTGTAAAAATTGAACAAATTTTCTAGCATGAGCATAATCACAGTTTAAAATTTGTTCAGCAAATTGTATTTCGTTATATCCACGACCGCAGGTAAAACAATGAAACAAACCCTTACTGATATCAATACCAGCACTAGGATTTGTTTCATAATATGTTTCGTTATTTAATGAGTGAGTAAAAGGGCAACAAATTTGTGTATTTCCAGAATAATCAAAATCAGTTTCTGGATAATATAATTCATAAAAACTTATTGCCATAATTTATTTAAATGTCCCAGTTATCTGTAACTTTTATTTCTGCAGTATCTAAAACTTCTTCCATTTCTTTTTCTACTTTACAATCTGAACTTGTATTCATTGGTGTACTTGTAACTTTTGCAGTAGGTGGTACATCATTAAAACTTTCTGGAGTAATTGGTTGTCCTAATTTTAAAGCTGGAGCAATTGTATTAATATCATTTAATTTTAGATATTTATCTCCCTCTTTTAAAGATAATTCAGCTGAAAAAACTTTATCTTTTAGTAATGTTGGTATAATTTCGTCATCAAAATCACCTTCAACATAAGTTCCTGTGGCTTTCATTACTAATTTTAGTTTACTTAAACCAAAGTTAATTAATGATCCATCTTGTTTAGCATATGGATAATTATCATAATTAACTTTAAAACCATCTGGTTCTACAATATAATCCATTTGAATCATTTTTGAACCTGTACTCGCTATAATTTTTTCACATCTTACAATTTTTAAATTGTAAATACCTTCTTTTTTTGTTTGTCCTGTTGTGGATACTTTATCTAGATTAAATTTTGCCATTGTTTATTCCTACCTTTCAAATAGTACTTGATTAAATTTTTCAAGTACATTTTTTGTTTGTTTAAGTGTTAACTCACTTATCTTTTTATCTTTATAAATTGTTTTGTATAAAGTAATTAAAGATGGATTTTTGTTACCCAAATTTTTAATTTGTTCAATTCCAGCTAATCTTTTAGATTCTAAAATTTCTTCTTGTGATATTCCATTAGCAAAATAGTCTCCTATTTCTTTTCCTAATTCTATTGTAACTGGTTCTATAATATCACCATTATCTCCAAGAACAGGCATAATATTTTTAATTATTTCACCTTGATGTAAATTATTAAATTTTAAAGTTATATCAAACTCATATTCTAAATCATCTCTTTGTATTGGTTTAGTACCGTGTTTAACAACTTTTGTTTTACCTGTTACAGCATCTACTTCCATTTTGTAATCCATTTTTTGACGGAAAGTTACAATAACGTGAGTGTCTGTGTCTAATAATTTGTTTACCATATTATTTTGAACTGCAGTACCACCAGTTTTTCCATTCCAAGCTGTAAAACTATTTCCAGATTTACTCTTTTCAGTTTTTTCGTTTACTATTTCTAGTAATCCACCTTCTCCATTCCAAATATGAGTGAAAGAATCGATTATAATAACTTCAGCTCCTGATCTTTTTGCTGATGCTAAAGCTAATAATAAACGATCTGGTGAATATGGTGGTTTAAAAGATATATATTTAAATTTACCTATATCACCAAGTTCAGCATAAGCTAATGATCGATTTCTTTCCGTATCAATTAATACTACTTTGTCCCAGTCTGGTTTTGTTTTGTTTTTAGGATCAGTTTTACCTTCACTTAAAAGCAAACCACCAGCTAATAATAGAGCTGACCAAGTTTTGCCCGTATTGGTCGCACCCGTTAATCCTATTTTAACTTTTAAGGACTGACGATGGGCGTCTTCGACAATAAATTCATTTTCCATTTTTTCCTCCTTATATTTATTGTATATATAAACTAATAACTTTTGTTATTTAGTTTTAAAATAATTAATTAATTCAGTTGATATTTTTTTCTTACCTAAAAGAACTTGAGTGTTTTCATCAATTGAATCTTTTGAAATTAATTTAATAATCATTTGATCATTATTAATTATATTTTTATTTGTTAATACTATTCGATCTTCTAATTGTATGTTGTTAGCATAAGTATAGGAGGGATCTACTATTATCAATGTGTTACATTTTTCTAATTTCATTCCCTCCTTAATTACGGTTATATTACAAAGAAGTATTTTTATATTTCCTTTGTTAAAATTTTCTTGTAACTTATATCTGTTATCAGTGCTTGTTTCACCAATTAATAATTGTGATTCAGGTATTTTTTCTTGTAATTCTTTTATCATTGATGTAAATGTTGATGCTATAATAATACTTTTTTCTGGGTAATCTTTTATATAATCTAATATATAAGATTGTTTGTTACCCATATTTGCTATTTGTCTTAATCGAATAAATAAAGCTAAATTATTTTCACAAGATATATTTAAATCTTTACATTCAAAAGTTTCTAACAATTCATTATAATATTTTTTTTGTTTTGGTGTCATATCCAATCTAATTTTTGTAGTTTGTATATTTTTTAACCATATCATATGATCTTTTCTTTTTCTTTGTATAGAAATAGATTCTAAAAATTGTTTAAGTTCTTTTTCTTTTGATTTATTTAAAGGTGCCACTGGTTTAGTAATGGTTATTCCATTTGGTAAGTAAACATCTTCTTGTAAAAAATAATAATTTAAAAAATTAAAATAACTTGTAAATAATTTTGGATATAAAAAATGTAGTATAGGATAAATATCCCAAGCATAATTAGTGCTTGGGGTTCCTGTTAATGCAAATTTATATTTACATTCATATGATAATTTTATAATAGATTTTGTAAATTTAGGTGATGTTTTTGATCTCATTCCTTTAAAATTACGAATTCTATGTGCTTCATCTAGTACTATTGTATTAAAATTTTGTTCTAATAATAAATTTAGATCAATACTTGCAGTTTCATAAGTCATTATATATGTTTCAAAATTACGATTATATAAATCTTGTCTATGTTTTTTAGTTCCATTTATTACAGTAACTTTTGAATTATACCATTTTTTAACTTCTTCATACCAAGCTATATGTGTTGATTTTGGTGCTATTATTATAACTTTTAAACTATCTTTAATATTTTTTAATGTTACTAATACAGTAGGTGTTTTACCTAATCTTTGTTCATTAAATAAACCATTTGATGGTCTTTTTAGCATTATATCTACATCTTCATTTTGATAATCTCTTAATCTTGGATCATAAATTTTATTTGATGGTTTTAATAAATAAGTTCTTATTGTCATATATCTTAAATATAAGTTTTGATCTTTTAAATTATGCAATAGTTCTGGTGAACTAGGATAAATAAGAATATCTTTTAAATTTCTAATCGGTTTTATTTTTGGTATTTTGGATTGAGTCTGAAATGCTACTAGGGATATCACTTCCTTTGAGTGTTCTGACATTTGGATTCCTTTCTTCGTCTTTTGTTAAATCTACGAAATTATAAATTATAACTCTAGTGTTTGTTTTTGTTTTATCTTCTGTCATATTTAACAAAGAATTTAATTTTTGTATGTTTGCTGTTGAATGATCAGCTGAATTAGATATTAGTTTATTTATTTCAGAGTTTGCTAATATTTGTCTTTCTTCTCCATAAAATTCAACAACACTAGAATTTAATAAAAATTTTTTCCATGTAACACTAGGTATTTCTTTATATTCTCTATATAATTTTACATGATTCCAATTTAGTATATCTGGATAATTTCCACTTTTGTTACATAGTTCATTAAATGCTCTTGTACATTCTTGGATATCTTTATCAGGTGAGTTTATAATTATGAATATATTTTGTCCTGTATTTTCCATAATTACATATCCCTAAAGCATACTGCTTGTTTACTCATTATTTTTGAATAGTTTACAATAAAATTTTCAACTTGTTTATAAATTTCTGGTTCCATTTTGTTTAGCAATCCTGTTTCTCCGTGAGCACATTTATCTCTATAGTCCCATAAATGTTTGTAATATGTATCTGGATGCATATAATGTTTTCTTATGTCTGTTAATGATGCATCAAAATATCTTAATGCAACTGCTTTTTCATATAATGTTGGTTGTCTAATTACTTTATCATAATATGATACAGCATAGTCAAACATAGTTCTGTTTGTTCCTGTTAATTCACATAAAGTTTGAAAATAATTTTGTTTTTCTGAATCAGTCAAAATATTTTTGAAAGAATTTATAAACAAATAAAACTTAATTTCAATCAGTCTTTTTTTGTTTTGTTCCGTTAGTGATGGCATTTCTAATCTTGGTCTTGACATTTTTTTTTCTCCTTTTTTTTTATCTTATACATTATAATATATAAAATTATTGTATGTTGGCCGCGTGGGGGAACATTAGGTGGCTTCGGAATAGAGGTGAACATTTAACGCAGTTAAATGTGCCCTCAGTCCGAAGTGACCTTTGTGACACCTGCGGCTGTTCATACCATAATTTTATGTGTTAATTGTACGGCTCCTCTTTCCTGGGGACGTACGCTACTAGCTTGAGTGATACATTTGTAATAGTACAAAATGTTTATTTTCTAATTTCGAATATATTTATAATTGCTTCAACTGGTTTAAATCCAGGATCTTTTATAATTGTTATATAATCTAAAAAAGTTAAATAAAATACTATAAGATTTTTGATTAATTTTTACACAATATTGATTATAGAATATGGGATGAAATGTTTGATGACACGCTGGGTCTCTAATTTATGTGCAACATAAATTGGAGACTGGAGTGTCAATCAAAATTTCATCTCCAGATTTGTGATCAAATCTGAAAGGGATAACTCTTTTAGTCCTGAGTTATACATTTGCTGTGGGAGCGAAATGCTTACATTTACTTAATTACTGGTTTAAATTCTTATACAGCAGTAGATTGTAATACCCTGCTATGTTGTTGTTTTAGTTACCATTAAACTGTTTAAAAAAGAGGCGTAAATTACTGTAAAAATTTTATTATTAATTGTAAACTTGTTATTGACTCCGTTCAGGCATGCAAATTCTTCTCTGATGGATGAGGTAGTTGTATCCTTTTTCGTGTCGTCTTTTACGTAATTTGCTTCGCTAATCGCATTCATTACTTTGTTTTGAATACTATTATGCCAGAGTCGTGGCGTTTGATTTGTCAGAACTATTAGAAAACTCGTTGTACCTGCATTACCTTTGCATACGATGTAACTGTAGGAGTCAGTTGCTCTGCCAGCTGAGCTAAGGGTGCTAATTACTCGTCCTGACTTTTGTTATGTATTTGTATTGGTACAAAATACTTTAAATTCTAGTCTTGTATGTGATTATTCTAAAATTTAAAAAATACTTTACAATTGTTATTGACTATTTATATAAATATTTAAAGTGACCAATTAAGGTTTTTTCTTTTGAATTGAAAAATTTTAAATATTTTGTCTGTATGTACAAAGCATAACCTTTTTCTATTCTATACATATAAGACCAAGTACCTAATGTTTCTTGAACTTGTTCTTTTGTTAATTCGTTATTTTTTTCTTTAATAAATAAATTATAGATTTCATTTTTCATTCTTTTTTTGTTTTCATGACCATATGTTATCTTATTATCTTTATTTAATTTAACACCTGTTATGTATAGTTTATTTGTATTTTTTAGTATTTTTGTTTTTTCTTTTTTTAGTTGAAATTTTTCGTTATAACAATTATTTAATAATAATTGTATTTTATCTATTGTACCATAAACATCACATAATTTTTTTGCACTTAAGCAAATATCATCTGCGTATCTAGTGTAAATATAGTTTGGTATTGATCTGTTTTCCATAGCTCTTTTTAATTTAAAATCAAAATCTAACATTACTATATTAGACAAGAATGGTGATAATGGTGTTCCTTGTGGGAGTTCATTATCTAATATCGCTAAGTCTATTATAGCTCTTTTTAGGTCTTCTATGCAAGGTATATTTACATTTAATACTGATATTTTGTTTAAAGCATTTTCTAATATTTCAGCTGATATGCTAGGAAAGAAGTTTTCTAGATCTAAAGCAATAACATATTTTGAACTTTTATGTCTCTCTGCATTTGCTACATTGTCTCTTTTTCTTGAATAAGCATAAGCTGAATTACTTTCTAAAATTTTTAAGTTATCTTGTAATAAACTTAAACATTTTCTTTGTAATAATTTTAAACTTTCATTTGGAGCTGTAATCGTTCTATAGCCTCCAGAATGTTTTGGTATATTAAATGTTGTATAAAAGTTCTTTTTTGTTTGATCAACAAAATTATTAATATCTTTATATTTGTTATATATTGTTAAAAAATTTAATATTTGAACTTTATTATCTTCAACTAATTTAATAGTTGTTGGATGAAGTTGATCAGATTCAATGGTATATTTTATAAATATTTTTTCTTTATCAGTAGTAGTATTTTTAAAATAATCAGTTATGTTAATGTTGTATATTTTTTTGTTTAATTCTTTTAAAATTGTAGTATACATAAAACCTCCTTTACATTGCATTAGTTTTATAAGTAAAACTATCAAAAATTATTTGTTGTTTTATTGGCACACCATTTATATAATTAATCAAACTAGATATAGCATAAGCTGTAGTGCATAATACAGTAGGTGATACAGATAATTCTGTTCCACAAGCTGATTTGATTGTGTTAGCTTCATTATCTTTAAAATCTGATAATTTTAAATAGTTTTCTATTTTTTTTGGTATTGACCAATCAATTACGAATACTTGTCCATTTGTAAGACCAATTCTAGTATCAATTAATAATTTAATTTGGTTATTATATTGATTATCTAGTCCAATTTTGTAACGAGTTTCTATAGAATCAACACACATAAAAACAAATCCACTTAATAATTCATCTGTGTAAGGTTTATTGTGTTTTATTATTTCTATATCTTCATTTTGTTCTTTTAAATGAACTTCTAATGCATCAACTTTAAATAAACCTATATCAGTTTCATTAAAAGCTTGATTTGTTATATTATGAGAATCAACTGTATCAAAATCCCATATATCAATTTTTTTAATTCCTAATTTAGCTAATTGAGTAGCTATATTAGATCCTAAAGCACCTACTCCTATAATATGAATTCTTTTTTCTAATTTCATAGGATCAAAGAAATCTATATGTTTTGTTAAATCAATCATTTATGTGTACCTGTTCCATAACCATGTTTTTTCGGATAAGGTTTTTTCTTTTTAATATTATTAGTATTATATTCTTTATAATCATAGTACTTATCTCCATAACTTTCAAACTCATCGTATACAGTTGGATAATTTTCAGATGGATATGTTGGAATTTTTGTGTTTTCAATTAGTGTAGTATTGATTACAGGTTTAGTTATAAGTTTTTCTTCTAGTTCTTTATTTATAGCAATTTGGTAAGCTGTTTCTTCATATTTATATGTTAAACCAGAATACTCTAAACCTTTCTTTTTATCAACTAATCTTAAAGTATAGTTATTTGATTTGTTGATAATAAAACTAATAAAAAAGTCATCAATTTGTTGCCATTTTTCTTTGAAATTAATGTCATCTATAGCAGATGGGTTTGGGTTCATATTAACATGTGAGTGTGCTTGAAAACGAATTTTTTTTCTTTGTTCTGGAGTAAAGTTTTTTATTAACCATACACCATATGAATCATCTGTTTCACAATATGCTCCATAATTACTTGTTTGTGGTGGTATAAATAATTCTGTAATATAATATTTATTATTTATATATTCAACTGTACCTATAAAAAGAAATTCTTTATCTTTTGTAAAAGAATTATTCATTAAAGCAGTTAATTTTTTATGTGCTTCTTCTTTAAATACAATTTCTGGTTCTGTTATTTTATTTATTTGTTCTATTTTCATATATTCTCCTTCTTTTACATTTTGTAACTAGGTTCAGCTAAATAATCATAAATATTAATTTTTGAATTTGTTTCTATATGATTTCTTTTAGCTACGTCGTAAATTACATTATTTTCTTTGTCAGTTATAACACATTCTCTTAATGTAGCATTTCCTGCAACATCTCCTGGTGTTACTGATTGAGCTGTTTGAATTAAAATGTTTATTAGTGTAAATAAATCTATTTGTTTTGTTGCTTTTTGTAATGCACTTTGATATGTTCCATAACAATTAAATTTAGTTAAATGCATATTTCCTTCTCTTTTATTATCAAGTAAAATTAAATTAGAATTATGATCGTTATTATAACATTCATCAAAATTATTATAATTGTTGGCAGTATATTCTAGTGCTATTGTTTTAAAATCTATTCTACTACTTATAGTAGTAACATCTTGTTTTAATTTAATTTCAAAATAGAATCCTCTTACCCAGAAATTATATTTATCACTAATATTATTTCTATCTATATATTTTGGTAAAGTTATAATATTTTTTAAAGTCATATTTAATAAATTTTCATCATAATATTTTAAATTTATAGGGTACAAATTTATCATTAGAATTTTACCATACTCTTTACTATATACATTATGTACTATTTTTTTATTTATTAAATTTTTAAATAATATTTTTAAATTATTATTTGTGTCACCTATTTCTTTTTTATTTGGTACAAAATTATATTTTATATTATATAATTTAGCTAAAGAAGCTTCTGTTTGTTCTATATAATCAGATATATGTGTTTGGTTTTCGTGTTCTAACATGTTATTTGCATCATTAATGTAGTTATTAAATTTATTTACATATATATTAA
>JBAYBM010000014.1:0-29670 GCA_041669265.1 Bacilli bacterium
ATATTTCAAGAGATTAAATTCTTTTAAAGTAAGTATTAATTTTGTTTTGTTTAATAATATTTCATGTAATTCTGAATTAAATTCTAAATCTTTAAAACTAATTAGAGCTGGGATTTGATGTGTTTTTCGTAAATTTGCGTTTATTCTAGCAACCAATTCCATAACCCCAAATGGTTTAGAAATATAATCATCTGCTCCATAATTAAGACCTTTAACTTTATTAACTTCACTGCCTTTTGCTGAAACCATAATTACAGGAATATCTTTATAAAATCCATTAGCTTTTAATTCATTTAAGATATCATAACCATCTTTACCCTCAAGCATTAAGTCTAATAAAATCAAATCACATTTTTTCTTTTTAAGAGCAATAAATAATTCTTCTTCATTCACAAAAGTTTCACAAATAAAATCAGTCTCTAGAGCACAACTATAGAGCTCTCTTATTGAACTATCATCATCTACCGCATATATTAGTTTTTTGTTTTCCATAAATATATTATAAATATTAACTTTGAGAATGGGTACCGGTAATTGCAAAATCTACCCATTCACCAATATTTACTGCATGATCTCCTACTCTTTCTAAATATTTAGCTATCATCATAAAGTTAATTGCTTGTTCTGCATTACCATCATTTTCCTTAATTAATTTTATAAGTTCAGTCTTAATGTCATCAAATAATCTATCAACTTTATCATCTCTTTTATCAAGTCCACGAGCTGTTTCAACGTCCTTATTAATGTAGGCTTGGACACTATCTTTAACCATTGAAATTACATATACACCCATTAAAGGGATATGTTCAATCTTTTTAATATATTCTTTATCATCAAAAGTAAGAACTATTTCGGCAATATCAACTGCATAATCTCCAATTCTTTCAAGATCTGTAATCATCTTTAAAGCACTACTTATTTCTCTAAAATCACTAGCAAATGGCCTCTCCATTAGTAAAATTCTAAAACAATCTTGCTCAATTTCTCTATCATAAGAATCAATTATTTTATCATCTTCAATTACATGTCTTGCTAGTTCTTTGTCTTTGTTTTTTAAAGAATCAATTGATTTTTCAATAGCTAATTCAGCTTGATAACACATTTTTAGAAGTTTATTTTCTACTTCTTTTAATTCTTCATCATACTTATTGTTTATAAACATAAGTTTCTCCTTTCTAACCAAATCTTCCAGTTATATAATTTTCTGTTCTTTTATCTTGTGGAGTTTCAAAGATTTGTTTGGTTTCTCCATATTCAATAATTTCACCCAATAAGAAAAATGCAGTTTTATCAGCTATTCTAGTTGCTTGTTGCATATTGTGTGTAACAATAACAATAGTAAATTTCTTCTTAAGTTCATTTATTAGTTCTTCAATTTTTGCTGTAGAAATAGGATCAAGAGCACTTGTAGGTTCGTCCATTAATAATATTTCAGGATTTGCTGCTAAAGCGCGGGCAATACATAATCTTTGTTGTTGTCCACCCGATAAACCGAGTGCACTATCATTTAATCTATCTTTTACTTCATCCCATAAAGAAGCTTCTTTTAAACTATTCTCGACTATTTCGTTAAGTTGTTTTTTACCTTTTATACCAAAAGTTTTTGGTCCAAAAGCAATATTTTCATAGATACTCATTGGGAATGGATTTGGTTTTTGAAATACCATTCCTACATTCTTTCTGAGCATATTTACATCGACGTGTTTTTCATAAATATTTTGGTTTTCTATGTCAATTTCCCCATCAATTTTACAATTTGATATTAAATCATTCATCCTATTTAATGTTCTTAAAAATGTAGATTTACCACACCCAGAAGGACCAATAAAAGCAGTGACTTCATTTTTATTAATTTCAATATTTATATTTTTTAACGCATGAAAATCTCCATAATATAAATTACAATCTTTTACACTAATAACACTCATTAAAGTTCTTCCCCTTTCTTAATAAATTTCCTATTAAAGTAGCACTTAAATTAATAACAATAATAAATAATAATAAGACAACACTAGTAGCTGCTGCTTCGTTAGGATATCCATAACTTGCAAAATAATATATATCAAGAGCAAGACTAGTTCCTGCTGATAATAAACTTGATGGAACTTTATTTACAACCATTCCAATTGTAAGGATTAATACAGCAGATTCACTTACTACTCTTCCAATTGCAAGTATTAAGGAAGTAACAATTCCTGGAGATGCACATGGTAATATAATTTTAAATATCGTTCTTACTTTACTTGTACCAAGAGCGTAACTTCCTTCTCTTAAAGCATTAGGAACTGCAAGTAAACTTTCTTCAGTAGATCTAACTATTACAGGTAATACCATAATTGATAATGTAATAGATCCACCTAATATTGAATATCCCCATCCCATTCCTACTACAAATATTAAATAACCAAATAACCCATAAACTATAGAAGGTATTCCTGCTAAAGTTTCAGTAGCTAACCTAATAATTCTTACTACTATTGATTTAGTATTTACATATTCTACAAGGAATATAGCACTAAATATTCCAATCGGAGCGGCAATTGCTATAGATATTGCAACTAATTCGAGTGTTCCAATAAATGCTGGAAATATAGAAGGAGTATCTCCATAAGTTCCAAATAATAAATCAAAACTTAAATGTGGTATTCCTTTTATTAATACATATAATATAATTGCAAATAAACAAATTAGGGAAATTATAGTAGTAATATAAGAAGTAATTTTTAAACTCGAAAAGAAGCTCTTATTTCTCTTGTAACTTTTGCTTATGTTCATATTTTTTCTTCTTCCTTTCTGTTTTATCTTTTTTTAGTAATGAGAAACATAAATTTAATAAGAAAGCAAAAACAAATAATATACAACCTGTAGCAATTAAAGCATTTAATGGATCCCCACTAAGTTCCATTGCTCCCATTGCAATATTACTTGTTAAAGTTCTTACGCTTTGAAATAAACTAGTCGGCATTTGTGGAGATCCTCCAATTACCATAATAACCGCCATTGTTTCTCCTAAAGCTCTACCAGTTCCAAGGACCACACCAGCTAATATTCCTGATTTAGCGGATGGTAACATTATTTTAAATGTTGCTTGTTCTCTAGTTGCTCCTAAAGCTAATGCTCCTTCAAAATACTTTTCACTTACAGCATTTAAGGCATCTAAAGATACACTTACAATGGTAGGTAAAATCATAATTGCAAGAACAATACTTGTTGATAATATGCCATAACCTACCCCATTTGGTGATATATAATCTCTTACAAAAGGAACAATAATACTCATACCAAATAATCCATAAATAACAGATGGTATACCAGCTAAAAGATTAACTAATTGAGATATAATTTTAACTATTTTTATCTTAATAAATTTATATAAAGCAACCGCAGTAAATACTCCAAAGAATGTTCCTATAATTACTGCTAAAGAAGTAACATATAAGGTAGTAACGGTCATGTTTAATATTCCATAACTTGGATTTTCACTAACTGGACTCCAATTACTACCAAATAAAAAATTAGAAATCCCTACTTTATTAATAAAAGGGATTCCATTTATAAATAGATAAATTACTATTGTAATAAGGGCAAATATAGAAAAGAAGGCGCATAGAAAGAATACGCCTTTCATTAAATATTCCCTTATTGTTATGAATTTATAAGGAGACTTCATTTATTCTCCTAAATCACTCCATTTTGTAATTTTAGTAGCAGTATCTTGTTCAACATTATAGATATTCTTTAATTGATCTTTAGTAATATTTGTATAAGTATTTGCATTATTTACAATAATAGCAATTCCATCTTTAGCAACTGTATAGTAAGTACAACTTGGAGCTTTAGTAGTATTAAATACTTCACTAATCATACCAAATGTAGATGTACCATTTTCTCCATTTGAATAACCAGTGCCACTTCCTCCACCTGAAACCTCAACAGTAACTTTAGGTTGTAATTCTTCATATTTACTAGCTAATTTAACCATTAATGGTTGTAATGAAGTAGATCCACTAATTTTAATTGAACCAGTTAAAGTAGCATCTATTGAATAATCTGCTCCGGTACTTCCTGGAACTACATATCCATTTTCAGTAATAATACTTTGGGCATCTTTACTAGATAAGAAACCTAAATAAGATGTATATAAAGTAGAATTATTTATTGTATCTTCTTTATAGATAACATTTAATGGACGAGCAATTGAATAATCTCCAGATTTAATATTATCTAAAGTTGCTTCAACTCCATCTACTTTTAACATTTTTACATCACTTGTAATATAACCTAAACTATCAAAAGCAATAGCATATGGATTAGATTTTACTTCTTGTAATACTGCAGCTGTACCAGTTGCGATAATAGCATTACTTACATCACTTTTTCCTTTTAAACCGATGATTTCCATGAAAGCACTCTTTGTTCCACTTCCATCTTCACGAGTTGTAACACTAATACTTTTGCTTGTATCAAAATCACTTCCTCCACATGAGGCTAATATTGATAGCCCAACACCTAATAAACATAACGTTTTTAAACTTTTTCTTAACATTTTTCTTTTCTCCTGTTTTTCACAACTAAATTAAACAAAATATTGGGGTATAGAAACTATCATGAATAGGAAAAAGATATGTAAAATTTGTGTAAAATAAAAAATTTAAAGTAAAATCTTAGCAAAATTAATATTTTATAAACCAACACTTTTTATATTTGTTGTCGTTTAGTTTTTGCCTTTATATAAATAAAATATAATAGGGGAATTATGAAAATAATAGAAAAAACTAAAGCAACATTAAAAGATAAAGAGAAAAAAGTAACAGTATTATTTATAGTTTCTTTTATAATTAGCGTCGTATTTGCTATATATAATTTAATATTAGGAATATATAACCTTTCATGGTGGTTCGTTATTATGGGTATATATTATCTAATATTATGTATTATGAAATTCATCGCAGGTTATAAAAGAATAAGATATTGTCAGAATGAAAAAATACAACTTTCTACAATGAGAATAGTATCTATAATTATCATCCCTTTTATTATTGTTTTAATTGCTACTATTGCTGTTTCTTTAAAATATGAATTAATGAAATATCATACCAAAATAATAATGATTACTATAGCGGCTTATACATTTTATAAAGTAATAACTTCAATAATAAATTATTTTAAAGCTAAGAAATCTAAAGATAGTAGTTTAATAACAATCCGAAATATAAATACAATAGATGCTTTAGTTTCTATTTTAAACTTACAAATGTCAATGCTTGTAAGTTTTGAGGATGGCGATATTGGAAAAGCTAAAATTATGAATATTATTACAGGATTTATAGTTTGTGCTTTAATAACTTATATTGCAATTTGGATGCTAGTTTATTCAATAAAACATAAAGAAAAAAGAATTAAATAAGTAAATTCTTATTAAAAAATAGCGATATATTCGTGATATAAAAATTTAAGCTAACAAAGATTTTTAAGCGAAATATTTTCCTAAATATCGTAAATGTAGTAAAATATGTACATAAAGTTGTTTAAATATAGGATATTTGGGGGAGAAAAATATGAAAATACTTAAAACAATTTTAGGTTTAACAGCAACTGCTTTATTAGGCAGTTCATTGATGTCTTTTAAACCTACAAATACTTATAATGCTGAGTTAAGAGATTATAAAATTGTTGTTAAAATGAGCGACAATTATTTTAGTGGTTCTGATGGTAACGTTAAAATCATTCTTTATGGAGAAAATGGGAAAACTAAAGCATTAAATCTTGATAATGGTGATGATAATTTTGAAACAGGTGCTTATGATGAATTCCACCTTAATATCGTAGATATTGGTGATATCGTACAAACTCAATTAATTGTTGAACCAAATGACGATGATATGTGGATACACTATGTATCTATTGATGGAATTTGTTATTATTTTGACAGTCAATACACAGTCGATACAGTTACACCAATAGTTGGTAGATCTGGCCAATATGAATTTAAGGTTGAAACTAGAAATTCTGATAGAAAAAATGCTGCTAGTGATAATGATGTAAGTATAAGTATATATAGTGGAACTGAAAGTTGTGCATATCAGGTTCTTAATAATGATGGAGATGATTTTGAAGAAGGTGATTATTCTACTTACTATGTAGTTGGAGTTTATTATGGCGTTCCAGATAGAGTTAGAATCACTGAATCCGGAGGAAGAACTCTTTCTCTTTCATGGCTAAAAATCGATGGATTAACCTTCTATAATAACGATGTACAACCTGGTGAAAATGATCGTGAATTAAGAAGCGCAACATATTATTACTATAGGGATTTTTATGTAGGTGATTACCGTGAAATAAAAGCTAAGGTATATTGTGAAGATGCCTATTTAGCTGGAACTGATGAAGATATATACTTCAAATTAGTTTCTAAAGATAATGTTGAAAAAGAATATTATTACGAAACTACTGATGATATTGAAAGAGGGGAAGATAAATCTTTTACTCTTTATACAAGTGCTGATTTTGGAGAAATATCTAAATTTGGTATCTATGTTGATGGTGGCGATGATTTTGAACTTGATAAGATTGATTTTGATGGAGTTACTTATGAACTTGACGGATTAGTTTTAAATGATGATGATGGATATTATTATATTAATGTAGATAATTCAGGTGTAACAAAAGTAAATGTTGGTACTGTTTTAAGTGCTTCTACAGTTACTTGGTCAATTATATCTACTATTGCTATCTTAGAAGTAGGTGCTGCTATTGCCCTTGTTGTTTATTTCAATAAAATGAAGAAAAAACAAAACGACACTACTACAAAAAAGGATAAATAATATGAAAGCTTTTAATAAATTACTTGGTTTAACAGGAGCAATCATATTAAGTTCTTCTTTAATGTCTTTTAAACCTACCACTACTTATAACACTAATCGAACATATGAAGTTGAAGTTATAACTTGTAAAGGTAATGAAGAGTTTTTACAAAGTAAAGTAAACTATACAGGAACAGATGATTCTGTATATATAAAAATTGAAGGAAAAAACGGTTCCACTGATTTTATAGAATTAGATGATTCATCTAGAGATGATTTTGAAGCAGGTGACGATTATAAATATACTATTGAAGGTTTAGATGTTGGCGTTATTTATGATGTAGTATTTAAAATTGAAAGTACTTTTGGAATATTTATTGATGAATGGTATTTAACTTATGTTTATATTGGCGACTATTATAGTGATTTATCTTATCCAACATGGATTGATGAAGACGAACATAAAATTAATATGCTAACAGATGATTGGTTACCAGGAACAGTATTTTCAAATGGAAGTATCATTGCTTTAAGTGTTGCTTCATTTGTATTAGTAGCTGGTGCAATTACAACTATTATTGTTCTTAATGTTAAGAAAAAGAATAAAACAAAAATAGAAGAGAAAAAATAAATACTAATAAAGGATAATTTACCGTTATTTGTTCAATAAAAATGATATTTTTTGAAATTTTTAAAAATATTTCAAAAAATGCTTTATTATTCAAAAATAAATATATAGAATAATCATTGCTGATATTTATATCGGCGGAATTGGAGATACCTAAATATATGACAGGTACAGTTAAATTCTTCAATACCAAAAAGGGATATGGTTTTATTACTGAAGACGATAGCAATAAAGACTACTTTGTCCACTATACTGGTATTGCTGGTGATGGTCACAAATCATTATCAGAAGGTCAAAAAGTAACTTTCGACGTAGAAACTGACGAAAAAACCAACAAGGTAAAAGCAGTTAACGTTAAGTAATACATTTAATTGACTAGAACTATCCCACTCTTTAAAGAGTGGGTTTTTATTTACTTATTTTTTATTTACTGGAATCCAAATTTCAAATTCATAATTTTCATTAGTTTCAAATGAATTCCTATAAATCTCTAACATAGGCCCACTAACTGGAACATATTCACTTGATGGTAAATAATCACTATAGATTTCTTTATAAACTTGTTGCATAGCTTCAGGTATTTTGCCCTTTTCTTTTACAATTAAATAAGTTTGAGCAGGAATTTCTCTTACATCAAAGCCATCTAAATTTTTAGAATCATTATAAGATACTGCAATAGCATAATCATATTTAACATTACATGCATCATCAAAACAAACACCTAATAATGTATGTTCTAATTTACTTCCTTTAGAATATTTAAATAATTTAGTAACATTTTCTTCAGTAGCAAAATTATCCCAGAACTTAGGAATATCATTAAATCCTTGGTTATTTCTTGATGAGAAACTTTTTACTTTTCCTATAACTTTAAATCCATCTATTTTTTCAATACGAAATTTCATAATATTACCTCCTTTTAAGGTTAATGCAATTCGTAAAGGAGACATTGATTTTAAATAATTCCCATTACCATTAACTTTTGAAGGATTTATTCCATGAAAAGCTTTGAATGCGCGCGAAAAACTTTCTGGAGTTTCATAATGATACTTATAAGCTAAATCTATAATACGTGCGTTATTATTAATTAATTCATTACCTGCTAGAGTTAATCTTCTACCGCGAATATATTCTCCAAGCGTCATTCCACATAACACATAAAATATACGTTGATAAGCATAACTACTTTCATTAGCAACTTGCGCTATATCCTCATAATTTAGATTATTAAGTATATTATCTTCAATATAATTAATAGAATTTTGAATATCACTTACATAACTCATATATTCTCCTTACGCATATAATCTAAATTATATTTAAATCTATTTCTTGACTATTTATGCTTACTGTTATCATTTTAGCATTATTAGTTTTTAAAATAGTATAATAAATATATGGAGGATCTTTTTTATATATGAATTTAGAACAAGAAAAAATAATGCATTTAAATAAGGGCTTTATTGCTGCTCTTGATCAATCTGGAGGAAGTACCCCAAAAGCACTTTTAGGATATGGGATTAAAGACACTGAATATCATAACGATACTGAAATGTTTGATTTAATCCACAAGATGAGAACTAGAGTAATTACATCCCCTAGTTTTACAAGTAAAGAAATATTAGGTGCAATCTTATTTGAAAGAACAATGGATGGATTTATAGAAGGAAAATATACTGCAGATTATTTATGGGAAGTAAAACATATTGTTCCTTTTTTAAAAATAGATAAAGGCTTAGCAGATGAAGTTGATGGTGTTCGTATTATGAAACCAATGCCAACTTTAGATGAATTATTAAAGAAAGCAAATACAAGACATATCTTTGGCACTAAAGAAAGATCTGTTATTAATAAAGCTAATGAAAAAGGTATTAAAAAAGTAGTAGAACAACAATTTGAAGTAGCTAAAAAAGTAATTAGTTATGGATTAGTTCCTATTGTAGAACCTGAAGTTACTATTACTATTACTAATAAAAAAGAAGCTGAAGTAATGCTTCTTAAAGAATTAAAAGAAAATATTTCTAAATTAGGTCCTAATGATAAGATTATTTTAAAATTATCATTACCTACAGTTCCTGGATTCTATGATGAAATTAGTAAAGATAAACATATAGTTAGAGTCGTTGCTTTATCTGGAGGATATTCTAGAGAAGAAGCAAATAGATTATTAAAAGAAAATGATTGTATGATCGCTTCTTTTAGTAGAGCACTACTTCAAGATTTAAGAGCTCAACAAACAGAAGTAGAATTTAATCATAACTTAAAAGAAGCTATAGATAGTATCTATAATGCTTCTACTAAAAAGAATTAATTATTATAAAAAGATATATTATTTAAATAGTCATTAAATGTAATTTGATATTCAAAATACTTATCATTTAACGTACGCTTTATAAATTTAAGGTGTTCAAATAGTTTTATTGAACGATCATTATTTTTATTTACTTTACATACTAATTCTTCAATACGCCATTTTAAGAATACTTCTTTCATGCACTCTTTTATAACTGCTTTACCATATCCTTGTCCCCAATTAGTTTCATCACCAATTACAATAACAATTTCATATCTTTTCTTATCTATATGAGTGAATAAATTTAAAAAACCTATGCAATTCCCATCTCTTTTATCAACAAGAAAAAATCTTCCTTCTTGATTAAGGTAATATGTTAATAGATCAGTTTTATTATTTTTAATTAATTCAGTTAAAGAATATATTTCGTCATTACTTTCATTTAAATATTTAGTTACATCTTTATCATCTAACCAATTTATTATTTTATTAGCATCGCTAGTTTCTACTTTTAATCTTAAAAAAACTTTTTTGGCTTCTTCCATATATAGACCTCCAAATATATAGATAAAAGCCTGTCTAATCCTAGCTGGTTCTTTTATGACTTGATTATATTATCTTTTTATATAGAAAACAACTAAGGCAACGTCGTTATTGATGCACTGATATCATTCTATTTTGTTTCATCAGAAAACTTATCTTGATTATCAAAATTTATAAAACATTTTTCGAACAAAAAATCTTTAAGTTTTGAACAATCATTTGTATCATAGTAATTAATTAATAAATCGTAAAATTCATTTGTAAATTTTGGATTAATTGTAACTATGCCTTGCTTATGTTGAAGAAGAAATTTGTTTGCAAAAATATTTGCAGTTCTCTTGTTTCCATCGGAAAAAATCTATTCGTAATGAGACCACATTGAATGAATAATAATTATTTTTTTATTATCTAAAATTCTATAAACTAAACGATGTTGGATATTAATTCTTCTTGAATAATAACCTTTTAAATCTCCTACCAATTTTTCAAATTGAGGTGGGTTTTGATAGGGATTTTCACATAAAATATCTAAAAGTTTTTTTGTTGTTTCTTCTAGTCCTGCTCTTTTAAGAAGTTTTTTCTCTTTTTCAGCATTTTTGGTAAATTTAATATCCCACATTACCAAGTTTCTCCATGCTTATAAGATTTCATATCTTTTGGATCTTCTTTTTCACCTTCTTTTATTTTTGCCATTAATTTTGGTTTGGACATTAAATAAACAGTTTCCATAATTGATTCATAATCATTTTGACTAATAATCACAGCATTTCCTTTTTTGGTGTTAACAGTTACTATTTCGTTATATTCAATCACATTACTTAAGGTTTCAAATAATTTTTTTCTTAAATCGGTTGCTTTCGTTATTGCCATAAGCATATCCTCCATATACTATTAATTATAACAAAAAAGCGTACGTAAACAAGTACATGTTTAAAAACAATAAATATTAATTATACTATTTTTTATTTATAGCAGTTCTAACAACAGTTTCATTTGCAATTATCATTAAAGATAAGAATATTAATATATAAAATGGAAAGAAAGAAATAGTAAAATTATTTGCTATTAAACCAAATAAAGGTGGCATAAAACAACTTCCTAAATAAGCACTAGCCATTTGTACTCCAATCATTGCTTGAGAATTTTCTTTTCCATATACCGTAGGAGTCATATGAATAATACTAGGATATATTGGAGCACATCCTAAACCCATAATAACTAAACCAATAATAGTTAAATAATTATTATTAGGTATAAATACTAATATTAAACCTACTACTATTATACATTGACCCATTCTTATAATGTTCCAATCGTGTATTTTATTAGCGATAAAGCCATTAATAAATCTACCTATTGTTATTCCTATTACAAATAAAGAAGCAAAATTAGCAGCTAAATCTTTACTTAATTCATTATTAATAACTAAATATGAAGAACCCCAGGCAATAGTAGTAGATTCTAAAGCACAATAACAAAAGAAAGTAATAAAACCAGGAATAGCTCCTTTAATATGCACTATTTCTTTAGGAGTTAAAGCTTTTTTTCTAGTAGTTATTTTATTATCTTCTTCTTTAGATATTCCTACCTTATCAAATTTCTTCCATAAAGGAATACTAATAAAAGAAATAATACAAATTACAATTTGAATGCAACCTACAATTAAATAACCATTACTCCATCCTTTACTAGTAGATAAAGCATAACCCATTATATATGGACTAATTGAAGCTCCCACTCCCCACATACAATGTAACCAACTCATCATTCTAGGCTTAAAATGTAACGCTACATAATTATTTAAAGCAGCATCAATAGCACCTGCTCCTAATCCATAAGGAATACCAATTAATAATAAGATCCAAAAATTATTAGCAAAAGAAAAACCTATTAAAGCACTTGCAGTTAAAAATATACTTACTGTAGTTACTTTAGCAGGTCCAAATTTCTTTGTTAAAAAATCACTAAATAAACTAGATATTATCGTACATACTGCTATAGTCATTGATAATATTCCTTGATACGATAAAGGAACATTAAAATCAATATAGATTTGTGGCCAAGCTGCACCTAAAAGTGAATCTGGTAAACCTAAACTTATAAAGCATAAATATATTACAGCAACTAATAATCCAAACATATTAAATAACCTACTTAATTCCAATATCTTTTATAACTACATCGTCTCCAGTAACTAAATATGTATCATCACTTTTACAATGTGGGCATACTCTACCAAATTCAGTAGTTTTAAAAGTGCTTTTACATTTCTTGCAATATGAAATACCCTCAATAATAACCATTTTGAGTTCACAATTCTTCATATATTCACTTCTTTTAATTGCCCAATCATAACATTCTTTAAAATAAGAAGGAATAACAGAAGAAACTTCTCCAATTTCTAAAGTTAAAGATACTACTTCTTTAGCATTATTCTTTTTTGCCATCTCTTCCGCAGCATCAATAACATAAAATACAATACCTAATTCATGCATAAATATTAATCATTAGGAACTGCATTTCCAGTAAATGGTTTAGTTTTTTTATCTTCTTTATGAGCTTTATTATATGCTTTACGTTTCTTGTTCATTGCTTTAGCTTCAGGAGAATAATTTGTTAAAATCTTCATTCCACGTTTTAAAGCATATGGGAACATACCTTTTAATTTATCTTCACCTTTTCTCATATCAGTTTGTTCTGGGTGATCTCTTACAAGGTGAATAGCATCAAATTCACAACGTGTAGTACAAATTCCACAACCAATACATTTATGTGGATCAACAACTGATGCTCCACAACTTAAACATCTTCCTGTTTCTTTTTTAACTTGTTCTTCAGTTAAAGTTAAACGATTATCATGGAAGGAATGTTTGCCATCAATCTTCGAATTAATACCTTCTTCTTGTCTACCAATAGTATCGTAAGAAGGATATGAAATATCTTCTTTATTTAATGGGGTAAAGTTATGTCTATTTAATGCAATCTTTGGATCTGCACTTGGTCTAACGTGACGAGCTAAACTATCAGCAACATAATGTCCTGCAGCTATAGCATCAATTACAAATTTAGGACCAGTATAAACATCTCCACCTACGAAGATATCTGGATCAGCAGTTTGATAAGTTAATTTATCTGCAATTGGATAATTACCATGCCAATAAGTAACTTTACTACCCTCAAGTAATTTGCCCCATTCAATAGCTTGGCCAATTGCAAATACAATTTGATCAGCTTCAACTTTAATTGTTTCATTTTCATCATATAAAGGAGCAAATTTCTTAGTAACAGGATCGATAGTTTGAGTACATTTCTTTAAGATTAAACCAGTAACTTTACCATCTTTATCTACTAAAACTTCTTTTGGTCCATATGAATTGAATATAGAAACTCCTTCTTCTAAAGCTTCACTTATTTCATCTTTACTAGCAACCATATGTTCTTTGTCTTCAAGACAATACATACTTACATAGTCGCTTCCTAAACGTTTGGCAGTTTTAACACAATCAATAGCAACATTACCTCCACCAATTACAACTACTTTACCAGTAAATTTCTTATCTTGATGTTCAAAAGCATTCTTTAAATATGAAACTGCTATATCTGTATTCTTTGCGGTATCATTTTTAACTCCTGGTCTTCTTCCACCTTGACAGCCAATAGCAATATAGAAAGCTTTATAACCTTGTTTTTTAAGTTCTTCAATAGTTATGTCTTTTCCTACTTCAATTCCACATTTAACTTCAACGCCAAGTTCTTTAATAATATCTATTTCAGCTTGTAATACATCTTTTTCAAGTTTGTAAGAAGGAATACCATACATCATCATTCCTCCTGCTTTTTTATCTTTTTCAAATACAGTAGGTTTAAAACCTGCTAATGCTAAATAATAAGCTGCAGACATACCCGCTGGACCTGAACCAATAATTGCAATCTTTTCATCAAAATGACCATGAACAGAAGCAACTACTTTTTTAGGAACATAATGTTTCTTAGACTTTAAATCAAAATCAGAAACGAATTTTTTAACGGCATCAATAGAAACTGCTTTATCAATAGTTCCTCTTGTACATTCTTCTTCACAACGTTTATTACAGACTCTTCCACAAACAGCTGGGAATGGGTTTTCTTTTTTAATTAAAGCCAATGCTTCTTGATATTTTCCTTCATGAGCAAGTTTTAAATATCCTTGAACAGGAACATGTGCTGGACAACTTGTTTTACAAGGAGCGGTACCTGATTCATAAGTATCATGCATTCTTGGAGTATCTCTATAATTTTCATCCCAAGCATATTTTCCCCATTTTATTGCGTCTGGAAGAGGTGCTTGTGGGTATTCAACTGCACTATGATCTTTATGACATAATTTTTGTCCTAATTTAACAGCACCACTTGGACATGATTCTACACACATTCCACAAGCAACGCAGTTTTTAGCAGTTACTTTTGCAGTATATGCAGAACGTGATAAATTTGGAGTATTAAATAACATACTTGTTCTTAAAGCATTACAAATTTTTACATCACAATTACAAATATCAAAAATATGTTCTTTTCCATCAATATTAGTTATTTGATGGACGAATCCATTATCTTCAGCTTTTTGAATAATCTCTAAAGCTTTTTCTGTAGTAATATAGTGAGCTCTACCAGTTTCAACAGTATAGTCAGCCATATCACCAACTTGAATACACCAATCATCTGGGTCATCAATACAACCTTCACCCATCTTTTGACGGGAATATCTACAAGAACAAATACCAGCTGATATATGTCCTTCATATTTTTTTAACCAATAAGAAATATGTTCTAAATCTACTGATTCATTTTCAATTGAGATAGCTTTTTCAACAGGAATAACGTGCATTCCTATTCCATCTCCTCCTGGAGGTACCATTTGAGTAATACCAGCTAAAGGAATAAATGTCATTCTCTCAAAGAAAGGGGCTACTGCAGGGTTTTTATCTACTCTATCTTTAGAGGAGTTAAATAATTCTGCACTACCTGGAACAAAGAATGATATTCTATATCTTTTAATTTTTGGAGCGTCTTTTATAGGAGCATCATGAGAATAATTATCACCATAATCATATTCAATAATGCCTACCCATGCCATCTTATCAAATAAATCTTGTAAGGCTTTTGCATCATAGTTTTTATTCATCTTTAAAAGTTCATCAAAAGTATAGAACTTTCTAAGCTTCATTTTATTTAAAACTACTGCCATTTCATGAGTTACTAATTCTCTTAACCCCCAATATTCTGGATCATTACTAGTAACACCACCTATTTTATGTGTTGCAACATCTGTAATCTTTTTTGCTAACTTTAAAATCTCCTTATCAGGGTTCTTTTCACCTTGATATTTGCTGGGAATAGTCTTGAATTGCTCTGGCATATTGTTTCCTCCTATGAATTAGTAATTAAAATTAACTACTAATAGTTACGTATTCATTATATATATAAAAATCATGAGTAGCGATAATTATTTGCTCAAAAATTAAACATTTGTTTAAATATCGCTTATTTAGTTAAATGTTTCTCAATAAAAGAATCAATTAATTTAAAATATCCTTCTCTATCGTAAAGAGACGCTAAACAATGCTCTCCTTTTGGGAAGAGATGTTTCTCTTTTTCTATATCATTTGGTAAATTATCATAAATCAAATCCATATCATGAGGTGGTATAAACGTATCTTCTCCAGCATGAATTAATAATGTTGGAATTTTTATGTTCTTGGCATTTTCTTTAACATTTGCAGTTTTTAAACTGAAATGATGTAATAAAATACATGCTAAATTTAAAGGGTATAATGCAAAAAAAGCAGGAATTTTCATATATTCTGTTATTACTTTTTTAAATTCAATATAAGCACTTTGATATGCCGAATCTGCAATAACCCCTACAATTCCCGCATCATTTTCACTTCTTGCGGCACACATCAATACTGTTGCAGCTCCTAAAGAGTTCCCATAAAGTAATATTTTGGCATCCTTATTTAAAGATTTAATATATTTTATCCAACATAATAAATCTTTACTTTCTCTATCACCCATTGTGCAATATTTTCCACCACTAGAGGCTTCTGCTCTTTCATCAATTAATAATAAATTTAAATCATATTTTTCAATTAAATGATTCATTAAAATAGTTTGTTCAAGGTGGCAACTACCATAACCATGAGCCGCTAATATAAATAAATTAGATTTCTTTTTACTTTGATAATAAAACCCATTTAATTTTGTTTTATCATAGGAAGAAATACTAACAAGTTTTGTATTATTCTTTTTATCAAAATCATAATCCATGATCTTTTCATAGATATTATTTTTATCAGTTAAATGATTTTGATTTTTAGTTTTTAAGGCTTTGGCTCCCAAATTCATCTTTACTATTTTTTGACCTAATATTAGATAAAGGGCAAATAAAAATAATAAACTAGCAAAAACTATAATTACTATTAAATATGGTTTCATAATAAATACCTCTATTTATATTATAGTGTATTTTATAAAGAACTTAATAAAGAAATTACTAATATTGCGCCAAGAATAATATAGATTCCACCAAAGGAAATAATATATAAGATATCAATTGCCCAATCAAATTTTACGTTTCTAGCACCCATATGAGGATGATATAAAAGTAAAGCTGGAGCTATATACATAAGATTTGGAAATTTACCTAATCCTAAAGTTAAAGCGTAATTATTTTTAGATAATAATAGTTCTAATAAACCAATAATAAATACAGTAACTGCTCCAATTCCATTTTTAATAAATAAAGCTTTATTACCATTCATTAATATCTTTGTTTTATCTGCCCCATATTTCTTTTCCATTAAGGTCTTAAATATAAATAAACCTAATAAATATATGATACATAATAAAGAAAATTGTATTTTTTCACTAGAGAATAAATATAAGACAGGAACAGATAAGTTCCAACCCCAAATAGAATTAGCATAGTTATAAATAAGCGTATTTGTAACTATAATAGCAATTGGAATAATAGTTAATAAACGCAAGATTAATATTCCTTTATTTGTCTTAATAAATTTAGGTCTAGAGAATAAAGTCATCGTCATAATAAAGTAACAAGTAATCGTACCAAAGTTATTTGGTATCGTAGCATTTAAAGCGATTTCTTGAACAATTAAGTTTTTACTTTCCATCAAAGAAGTCATTATTAGTGTTTCAATAACATATAAGCAAACATAAACAATAAAATATAAGAAGATATTTCTAATTACCCTTTTATCATCGATAAAGATATCAAAATCCATGAAATATAATAAGAACATACCTATCATAAATAGGTAAAATAAAGTATTAGGAATAGTAGTAAAATCATTACCACTAATACTAACAACACCTAAAAAAGTAAATACATAATATAAAATTCTAATAGAACCAAAAAATACTAATATAATACCTGCTATTTCATACACTGTTTCTGGAATAACTGGCGTAATAAATATATCTTTTTTAGCATGTAACTCACGAGCAAAACATGCACAATTATCTCCATTATTTTGAAGTTTTTCGCCATGCTTTCTACCATAAAGAAAGGCGAATATTAAGAAAAACAAACACCCTGCACTAGATAAAGTACCAAGTAAAAGCAATACTAAAGCAATAGAAGAACTTCTACTATTAGCTTTGTTTCCAATACGATAATCATTGGCAAATCCCTCATAGAATTTATAGTTTAGTCCTTTTTCGTTTCAATTATATTATCAAATTCTGTATTAATTTCACTTAAATTTGATTCTAGTATAACCTTCATCTTTTCTATTTTTTCTTTACCTTCAGTAGTCGTATCATCAAGTTTTAAACTAGAGTCATAAAAAGAAGTAAACTCATAATTATCTTTTGTTGGTTCATCATAATAATATTTATAAACATAACCTGTTGAATATTCTACATAATTAGCAATCAAACTTAATGGATTAGTATTTAATGAAAATAAATAAGATAATCTATATTCATCTGTGTGATATGTAACAACTGCACTCATTAAATTCATTGCTTGTTCATCAAAAGAACCCTTAATTGAATAAAATTTATTGTCTTCTTTAGAAAATATTTCAGGAATTACTAAATCACTAGTTAATGATAATGTTGGAGTCCCTTTTTCTTTTACTTGATCATAAAATTCAACATATTCCGTAGAATAATAAGATCTAACATTATTTTTTGCTTGGTTTCCAACATAAAAACCACTACCTAATGTTGCAAGACCTCCTGCAATTAAAACTCCAATAATAATCTTTGTAACTTTTTTTCCTAAAATTTCATAAAATTTACTAACAATTTTATTTTCTACAATAGGAATTGCCGCTGGATAAGAGCAATCTCCCTCTAAATATGGTGCGAAATCTTCACCTAAGGCTTTAGAAATTTTACCAATTTGTTTCTTTGTTGGCTTTAAATAACCATCTTCAATACATTTATATGTAACCTTATTTATATGCAAAAATTTAGAAAATTCTTTAATTTTCATGCCTTTTTCTAATCTTTTATTGTATAAATGCAGGTTATAACTATCCATTATGTGTCCTAACTAAGAAAAAATTATGTAGTATTATATTTTTTTCTCTTTATTTATTTTATAATATTTATACATGAAAAAGAAAAAGTATTTCAAAATTTTATTACCAATGCTCACTGTTTTTGTTGTTTCTTCTTGTGGAGAAACATCTTCTTTTTCAAAATCTGACTTTTATTACTCGCAAGGAGCAACATCAGATTATATAAACTCAACCTATTATTCTGATGATTATTTTTTAAATGATGCCACTACTTATAATCCATCTCTTGCTACTACTTCTATTTGTTTAAGTATGGCTGCTTTTGCTACTAATAGAAATAAAAGTAATTCCGATTATTCATATAGATATAAAAACGTTGATGCCTTACTATCCTCTTTTGGTTATAGCGATATTACTCCTAATAGTGGATATTTAGCAAAACCAGAAAGCGATACAATTGGAGTTGTATATGCTAAAAAGCAAATTAAAGATGACACAATGATTGCTATAGGAATTAGAGGTTCTAATTATCAACAAGAATGGGCATCTAATTTTACATTAGGTAAATTTGATACTAATAAATATCATGAAGGTTTCTATGAAGCAGCTTCTAATTTATTAGATGGCTTAAAACAATATATAAGTGATGAAAATATATCAGGCAATATAAAAATATGGATTAGTGGATATTCTAGAGCAGGTGCTACTGCCAATATGAGTAGCGGCTTATTAGATAAATCATTAATAGATAATGAAAAACTATTAGGTGATAATGTTAATTTCACAAAAGAAGATATCTATGCTTATTGTTTTGAAGCTCCTCAAGGAGCATATTATGATTCAAGTTTAGATGATATCGAAGTTCATAATGAAAACTATTCTAATATTTTTAATATTATAAATACTAATGATCCAGTACCTAAAGTAGCAATGAAGGAATTAGGTTTTACTAGGTTTGGTAAAGATATGTATTTAGTGGATACTGTTTCAGATCCAAACTATGATTCTGATATTGATGTTGTTAAAAAATTCTATATTGCAATGGATAATTATCAAGCTTTAGGTGGAGATTATTTAATTGATGATTTTAAATATAAAAACGTTACTATAGGTGGAGAAAAACTTATTTCTTTTAAGGAAGATGCTAATCATATTAACTGGACACAAGGCTTATTTTTAGATGAATTCTTAGCTGCATTATCAACTGCAGGAGTTAAAGATCGTTCTAATTATGTAGATAATTTCCAAGAAGGATTAAGAGATATATTTATTCTTTTATATAAGAATGGTTTGCCAAATGGCTCTATGGTAGAAATATTAATTAATGTTGTTAAATCTATCACTACTGGTGATGAATTAGATATTTTATTTGATGATTTAGTTCATAGTAGAGAATATTTTGTAAAAGATTTAATTCCAATTATAAAAAGAGCATTAGAACAAACTGGAATTACTATTATGGTTGATCAATTAGTAAGTGATTTAAAAAATCTATTACTTGCAATGGTAGATGTATTTGAAGTAAATCCAAGTCTAATTTTATCTTTATTATCAATTAAAAATATAAAAGGAATTGGTTCTGCTCACTATCCTGAATTATGTTTAGCTCATTTACAAGCTCGTGATCCAAATTATGGAAGTAATTATGTTACTTCAAGTATGTCTGGAAGATATTATTATTTTGAAAGTAAAAATATCGACGGTTCCTTTGTAGTTAAAAAAGATAACTCTGTAATTGCTAAATATAGTAATGAAACCTTTGAAACACTTAATAATACTTATGTTTATGGAATTAGTGGAGAAGAATTTGTAATTTATTTACCAATTCAAGAAGGATATGAAATCATAATGCCTTCTACTTCCACAGGAACATTAAGTATATATGAACCTAGTAAATTAAAATATGTTAATAGTTATGGTGATATTTCTTCATCAATTACAAATAAACAAATAGATGAAAATGTAAAAGTAACATTTGAATAACCCTATCAAATACCACCTCAATTTAAAAAACACATGCGAATTGCATGTGTTTTTATTTTATTATTATAATTATCGATGTCTATAATTCTTTTTATCAATATACATTTCAGTATCGCTTTTCATTAAGCATTCATCAAATGATGCACCATCTTGATAAAAGGAAAATCCAAATGATGCCATAAATGGAGTCTTCGATAATAATTGTTTTGCTAAAGCAATATATCTTGCAGCATCATCACCACTTTGTTTAACTCCAACTACAACAAATTCATCTCCACCAACTCTATAGGCTTCAAAATTTCTAGTACAGGCTTTCTTTAAACAAATAGCTAAAGTAATTAAAGCAGTATCACCTTTTGCGTGCCCACCATTATCATTAATTTCTTTTAGACCATTTAAATCAACCATAATTAGAACTAAATTTTCATGTCTTAATTGATCAATATTTTCAAAGAAAGATTGTCTATTATGTAATCCAGTTAGTTCATCAGTTTTTGATTGTCGAACAAAGAAATATAGATAATATATTAAACAAGACACAGATAAAGCTGAATCAATTAAAAACTTAAAATCAAGAAGGGATTCAATTATTGTAGCAATTATTGCAAAACCAGATACCAAACAAATAGTAAGTAATTCTAACTTATCATGTTTTGTTGAGAACATAAAAGAAAGGACAAGTAAAGTTGCAAAATATATACCACTTATAATATGAGGTAAATATCCAAGTGGCCCTCTTAAAAATGAATTATTTGCACTAAAACCTATAATCCAATTGTTAAATGGGGTAGTTATCATTAATATTGAAAATATTATTAAAGGAGAAACTAATACCCAAATATATGCATTTTTTCTTTCTCTCCTAAATAAAATTAAAATAATTAATAAAAGTATTGTTGGCCTTAAAATATACCCAGCAATTGAAGTTACGTATCTCCAATAAGATAGAGTTTCTAAAGTAGACAAATAAAAATCTCCAATATCAGCAATATCTAATAGGGTTACACAACCTAAAAAAGCAAAGAATAATCTGTTTGTATATTTATCTTTAAAACGATTACCAATAAAAACAATTAATAATGATAATACAATAATCCACGTACCAAAATTACTAATGACAATTTCCCTTAAAATACTCATTGAAATATTATATCATTATTCCTCAAAAGTTAATAAAAAAATGTTGATTATATACGCAACTTTGTTGTTGAATTTGACATTTGTTAAGCCTAATATATTGCTTATGAATTCTAGTGTTATTCTTATTATTTCACTTATTTCTACTATATCAATGATCTTATTAATCATCTTTTTACCACATATAAAAATAGGAAAAATAACTTTTGATACTTTTTATATTCCGCCCCTATTTGCCGCTATTATTATTCTTTCTTTTTCTTTAGTAGATATAAACTCAATGTGGAATTCTTTTATAAGTGATACATCTATTAATCCTTTACAAATATTAGCATTATTCTTTTCAATGTCATTCTTGTCTATTGTATTAGATGAAGTTGGTTTCTTTGAATATATTGCTAGTAAAGCCTTAAAGATAGCAAAGAATAATCAATATATATTATTTTTAATATTTTATTTATTAGTGTCTATATTAACTATTTTTACTTCAAACGATATTATAATTATTACCTTTACACCTTTTATTATATTCTTTGCAAAGAATGCAAAAATTAATCCGCTGCCTTATTTAATTAGTGAATTTGTTGCAGCAAATACTTGGTCAATGTTATTTATTATAGGTAATCCCACAAATATTTATTTAGCTAGTAGTTTTAACGTTACATTTTTAGAATATTTTAAAATGATGGGATTACCTACTTTATTTGCTGGATTAACTTCTTTTGTTATTATCTTTTTATTATTTAGAAAATCATTAAAAGAACCATTAAATATTGAAATTCCTCCTGTCCAAATAAAAGATAAATTTATTCTAATTACAAGTTTATCTTTTTTAATAATAACCATTATATTAATGGCTTTATCAAATATAATTAATATTAAAATGTATTTAGTTTGAAGTATAGCATCTATATTACTTTTATTAATATTACTTATATATTCTTGTTTTAAACATAATATTATTAAAGTTACTGGTTCATCTATAAAGAGATTACCTTATACTCTAATACCTTTTGTTTTATCAATGTTTGTTATTGTGTTTAGTTTATCTAGTTCTGGCTTAACTAATGAAATAACTAAATTTTTAGATAATGATTATCCAATATTAAGCTATGGTATATCTTCTTTTATAACTGCTAATTTAATAAATAACATCCCAATGAGCGTTTTATATTCTAATATAATTTCTTATTCTACTATAGGAGGATTAACTCCTGTATATGCTTCTATAATATCTAGTAATATAGCTGCATTCTTTACTCCAATAGGAGCTTTAGCAGGTATTATGTGGATGTCTATATTAAAAAATCATGATATTAAATTTACATTCTTAAAATTCTCTTTATATGGATTAATTATATCAATACCCACCTTATTTATGGCATTATTAGGTTTATTTTTAATTACTTTATAAATAAAAAGTGAATGCTTTATTGCATTCACTTTCTATATTTATTAATAATTATTATTTAATATTTATACGACCATCTCCATATGGATCTTTATATTGCTCACCAACAACTCCTGATAAATTATCTTGAATATAATTGATTAAAACTTGATTATCTAAAACGCCTTCATTTTTCAATACTGTACAACCATCAAACATAGTATAGCCATTACCATCACTAGTTAAAATATATGTAATACTACTTAAAGTATATGTTTTATCTTCAACTAAATCTTCACTACCAATCTTAATATTGCTTACTCTATTTTCTCCGGACATTGATAAGAACATTCCAGCACTATCTAAGACAACTGGAGTAGCAATACTACTATCAACATCAAAGCTCATTCCAGATACTTGTAAGAATCCACCAAATTCAATTGGTAAATTATAAACACTTAACTCTAATGCTTCTTTAAGTATTTTCCCAGTAACCTCTATTTCACAAACTTCATTATTATATGGCATTACATCTAATACATTTCCATATGTAATATCTCCAGTAGGAATGTTAGCTCTAACTCCTCCACCATTAATAACAGCAATATCGCTACCAGTATATTCTCTAAATGCATCAGCACATAAATCACCCAAATTAGTTTCTTTATTTCTTACCATTCTCTTTTTAGTTTCAGGATCAAGAATAGTTAAATCATAATTTGTAGAAGCTACTTTTTCATTTAATTTATCAGCATATTGGGCTTGTATTGATGCTATATACTCTGAAACAGATGTATCTTTGCTAGCATATTTTTCTACTAATTCAGTTGTAATATTACCTTCTTTTGTAATATATAAAATTCCAAATGATTCAAATTTAGTTCCAGTAGAAGATAATAATATTTTTTTACCATCTTTATTTGCAACTCTTTCTGATCTTATAAAACTATGAGAATGTCCATCAAGCATTACATCAATTCCTGTTGTATTTGCTATAACATCTGTTGACATAAATGGGGACATATCTTCAGTTGTTCCTAAATGTGATAAACCAACAACATAATCTGCTCCTCTTTCTTTTGCATCTTCTATAGTATCTTGAATTCTATCATAGAATATCTCTTTAGAATCTTGGCAAAATCCATAAATAAAATTACCGCTATCATCTTGGAAATATTTTGGAGTAGAAGAAGTTATAGTTTTAGGAGTAGTAATACCAATATAAGCTACTCTTACATCATCATATTCACACATATAATAAGGATCTAAAACAGTTTCGTTTGTTTTTAAATCCATAAAATTACAACATACATAAGGGAATGAACTATTCTTTTCTAAAGTTAAGAAATTATCCATACCATAATCAAATTCATGGTTACCTGGAATTGCAACATCATAACCTACTTCTTGCATGATATCACTTAAATATAAACCATTAGAGAGAGTACCAATTGTTCCCCCTTGAATTGAGTCTCCACAATCTACTAAAGTTACATAATTCCCATCATTTACCATGTCTTTTTTACATTGAGCAAGTTCTGCATAACCTAAATGAGTATCACTGCCAACTTCACAATGTACATCATTTGTATAAAGAATAGCTAAATCTTTATCTAATGTAGCTTCTTCCTCTTCAGGTTCACATTCTTTACAAGTAACATCACAATTACAATTATTACAACTGCATAAAACTAATAAAACTGGTAAAACCATCCACAAATGTTTTTTCATATTTATCCGTTCCTTTTTATGTAATTATTCTACTCTTCTTAATATACCAATTGAATTAGTTTAATATTAAATTTTCTTTTTATAAAATTGCATAAAAAAAGCTTAAGCATTTAATGCTTAAGCCTTATTTATTTGTTTTAAATTATTAGAATGAATTACCCATTGATCTAGGATTTGTAGTGTAATAACCTCCATCAACTGGAATTAAAGCACTATTAAAGAATTTTGATAATTCATCAGCTAAGAAATTATTTAAGTTAGCAACATCTTCACAAGTACCAAGTCTTTGTGAAGGAATCATTGTTTCCTTTTTCTCAGCCTTAGCAAATCTTTCTTCGTCTTCTTTAGCTAAGAAATGATTCTTAATTAAACCAAACATAACTCCATTTACACGAATTGGTCTAAATTGGGCGGTAGCTTGTCTAACATAATCAGCTAAAGCTAAATTGTAGATTGATTCTAAGTAGTTTTTATCAACCATAAATGCAGAAATAGGGAAATCAAAGATTACACTAGCTAATGTTGATTTAGCTAATAAATCTTTAAGATTTTTTGAAAGTAAAATAGGGGCAGTTAAGATATGTTTTGAGGCTTGATTAATAGTATCAGCATCAACTTCACTCATTTTTCCACGATATTCTTTATCGCAAATAGTAAGTAAAATATCAAGAACTCCATATTTTTTACTGATATGTTCTTTTAATTCAACGATATTCTTTTCATCAGTTACATCGCATTTAAAATATTCAAAATTAGCACCTAAATCATCAAATTCTTTGTTATAATCTCCAACTCCAATAACTTTAGCACCTTCTTTAAGATATCTTTTTGCAGTAGCTAATCCGATGCCTGTTCCAACACCAGTAATTAAAGCAATTTTATTATTTAACATGTTATTATCTCCTTTACCTATTAACTATGTTGAGTAAGCATTCCACCATCAATAGAAATATCACATCCATTAATGTATGAAGCTTCACTTGAACATAAGAAAGATACTAAATCACCAATTTCAGATGGTTCAGCCATTCTTCCACTAGGAATCAATGTTCCCATATATTGAATAACTTGTTTTGTTTCTTCTGGGGAACGACTCTTAGCAAAGATTGGAGTAATAAATGGGCCAGGAGATAAACTAACAACTCTAATTCCTGGAAGACCACCAGCACATTGCTTAGAATATAAATTAAGACTAGATTTACACATACCATATAAAATATCATTTGAAACAATAGTTCTTGCTCCAATACTAGAAATATGGATAATAACTGGAGCTTTATGCTCAGCATTATAAAGATATTCATAACAATATTTAGTCATCATAATTGATGATTTAAGCAAAAGATTAAAAGCAAAATCAAATTTATCAGGAGTGATGTTTGTTGGAGAATAATGGATTCCAACACCTGCTGAATTAACCATAACATCTAATTTGCCATCAAATAATTCTTTTACTTTGTCACATGCTTGTTGTAGATTATCAAGATCTGTAACGTCACATTTAAAAGGGATAAAATGATCGCCTAAATGAGTAGTATTTTCAAAGTTTCTTCCAAGGCCAATGACGGTAGCACCTTCATTAATGAACATTTCTGTTATAGAAAGTCCAATTCCAGAAGTGGCTCCAGCTATCAATACTTTGTAGCCTTCATATTTAAGTTTTTTTCATTAAATAATTCTCCTATTCGGTAAAATTATACCGCATTCATATCTAAAAGTATAGTTATACTAAAAAGAGAGAGACTATTATTAAATTTAATTGATTATATCGAGGCTTTTTAAAAACATTTAAATTGAATTATTCGTTTATAAAATTCAATAAATGTTCTGTTTTTAGAAATTCTTTTTATAAATATTGCTCTTTTATAGAAAAAAACCTTAAATAAAAAAAATAGAATTAAATACTTTTGTTATTTTTCGAAAGTCTTGAATAATATATAAAAAAATAAGAAGCAAAATCTTTTAAATTATTTATTAATACTATTTTTAGTTATTTCTAACATATCTTCACAAACTCGATAGACAAAATCTGTTCTAAATTTATCTTTCATTAATTCATAACCCTCAAGTTGTTGATAAGGCACTTTTCTTTCAAATACTGCACGAACCTCAATTAACTTCCTCGAGTATGTTATTTAATTCCACTTCTTTAGAAACAAAATAATCTATTGGCCTTTCTTTTAGTTTCTTAATATTATCGTTATTTAAAATGAATTTTTCGAACGCATCTTTATCATTTTTTTAATGATTCCAATTAAGTTTTCTATATTTTTCCCTCTTTTCAATGATTTTTTTATACACGAAAAACACCGCAATTTTATAAAACTTATTTTTAATATTTTATATTATAACTTTTTATAAGGCTTTAGGCCACATAAAGGAAAAACATATATTATTAAATAAGAATATTTTTAACCATTTATCATAAAAATCCTTTAATCATAAAATATCTAATGTCACCAACATACCACCAGTTGGGCAACGGACTACTTTTTCATTACTAAAGTAGCGACCGTCTCTACGTGCGAGTGAATTGGACTTTGTAGCATATTCGTTAAGGGCGTGTTGGGAGAATGTCGTGTTGATAATTAAAGATGATTAAGAATAGTATTAACAAAAAAATACTTAACGATTGAATTGAAACTATTATAAGGAGTTCAAATAAAAAGTGAAGAAATAAAAAGGTAATGTTAATATCTTGCTTTTATCATCGTATCCATAATGATTAGAAGAAACTTTTACTACAAGATTATTTTTATTATGTGCTCTAAATTCATTAATAGAGTTTAATGATCCTTTTCCTTTTTTTGAATCAATTGGAATCAATGACCCATTGATGTCAATAACGAATTCGAACTCACTATCTCTTTTCCCTTTCCAGTAAAACAAATTGTAGCCTCTTGCAACTAATTCTGTAGATATATAGTTTTCATAATAAATTCCTGATAGAGAATTATTATTATCTGTGATGAAAGTTTTTGCATTCAAACCACTTTGATATGTAAAGAGCCCCATGTCAGATAGATATAATTTATAAAGCGAGTCTTCAGATTCAATTAAAGGCGAAGTAACATGCTCTTTGACCAAATAAGATTTATTTACAATATTTGAGGTTATAAGCCATTCTATTGGTGTAAGCACATCTCTTGTTTTATACTTTTCATTAAGTTGAGAGCATTTGAAATTTTTGTTTTCTTTATTAAGTTGAGAATATATGTTTCTATAAATTAATCTACTTTTTAATATTGACTCTGGTGATGCTTGATATAACTCCATATCGCTTAAATAATCAGAATAAATCTCTTTTAATTTACTTGATGCTTTTTCATAAGCAACAATCTTATTATCTTTATTCTTGATGAATGTATTTACTACTTCCGGCATTCCACCAAGGAATAAATAATCATTAAACATATTCATTAATTCAATATGTATTTTTTCATCAATAACAATCGTATTTTCAAAACACTTCTTTAGATAATCATAGGAGTTCTTTTTATAGTTAAAAACAAATTCATCAAAAGTAAGTGGATAGATAACCAGCTCATTAATTTTGCCTACTGGAAATAAAAAACTCCTATCAGCAAAGCCACCTTTCTTATGTGCTTGACGATTGATTTTGATTCTAACTAAAGACCCGGAAACAATTAAAGGAATATCTCTTCTGTTTTCACAAAAATGTTTCATCATTTTTATAATTGGTAAGCATTCCTGTGCTTCATCAATTATTAACAAATGGTTTTTATCTGGAATAAAATCGTAATGAATCTGAATATAGTCCAAGACTTTACTTAGATTATCATTCTTAAAAACATAGTGTACAAAATCAGCATCATCAGAACAATCAATCCTAAGATACGAATTTTTGAAATATTGTTCAGCAAACAAGTTTTTAATTAAATAAGTTTTTCCAACTTGCCTAGCGCCCAAAACTAAAAGAGGTTTTCTATCATCATCGTTTAGCCATCCTATTAGATTCTTTAAGTATTTTCTATCCATATTTTCACCAATTATTATCTTCTTGACAATTTAATACTATCATATGTTGCACCTTTTTACAAGTTAATAATACTCATATGTTGCACCTTTTTACAGATATATTTGTCTCATATGTTGCACCTTTTGCAAAGAGAAAAATTGTCGATATTAAAAGTATATAATTCGAGATTTTGCCTATTATCGATATAATCGAAGTTATATCGACAGTTAATCAATACAGCGTCTATTAACGTCGTAACTGGTAAATGTAGCGTAAACTTATAATTTTTGTGAAACTGCCCTATTCATCAGCTTTTTCGCAGCAGTGCAACACATACGAGGTCAAATACGACTACTATCTTAATGGTGTCGGAAATGAGCTTTTGACGCTCCAATGGACCAACATTAACGAAGTACTCATGTTTGAAAAAGTACCTAAATACCGCTATTTTTTGGAATCTTTGAGTACCAACAGTGCAACAGTCTCGACGTGCGACTGAATTTGGCTTTGTAGCGTAGTCGTTGAGGGCGTGTTGGGAGAATGTCGCGTTGTCTACTAATGGGCTGATTGGCTCATTATCCGATACAACTTCCGTAGTTGGCACTTCCATATCGTTATCAAAGGGCTTTTTAAAGACAAAAGTAATGTGATA
>JBAYBM010000015.1:0-28293 GCA_041669265.1 Bacilli bacterium
ATATTTTATATTGAATCCAAATAAAGTGATTTCTAAAGAAGAATTATTTACTACTATATGGGGTGAAGATAATTCTTTAGAAACTAGAACACTTGATATTCATATAAATACTTTAAGAAGTAAAATTAAAAATAGCGAATGTAAAATAGAAACCATCCGTGGAATAGGATATATATTTAAATGAAAAAAAAGATAATAACTTTAAGTGTCTTAATTACTTCGTTTTCACTAATTATTCTTTTTGTTATGGGATGTATCTTTAATAAGAATACGATTTATAGTGAAGCAGAATCAAATATTGTTAGTATTACTACGATATTTGCAAATAATTATGATGACGATAATAAGATCTTAAAAATTGATGATGATAATGTTAGAGAAACTATTATTGATAAAGAAGGAGTTGTAATTGCTGATAGTATTGAATCGGATGTATCTAAAATGGAAAACCATTTAGATAGAGAAGAAATAGTAGCAGCCTTAAGTGGAACTCCTAAAGTAGTTATAAGAGAATCTGCTACTCTTGGTAAAACAATGATGTATTATGCATTAAAAATAGATACCAATGATACGTATATATTTATTAGAACTTCTTTAACTATATCTAATATTGATAGTTATGTTTATCAATATTTACCTTGGATGATTATAGTTTTAGTAGTTGTTATTGGAGCTTCTATATTCTTAGTTATTTTATTAAGTAAAAATATTACAAAACCTTTAGAAGAATTAAAAAACAATTTAGATGATATTAATAATGGTAAATATTGTGCCAATATAACTTCTACTGGTGATGATAAAATTAACAATATTTTATTAGATGTTAACAATATTAGTAATAAGCTAAATGATAATGTTATAGAACTTAAAAAAGAAAGAGAAAAACTATCATATATTCTTGATAGTATTTCAGATTCTGTAGTTGTTTTAGATAAGAATTTAGATATTATTTTAATGAATCAAAATGCTAATTTATTATTTAATGTTACAAACATAATTGGTAAAAATTATATATTTCTAACAAGTGATAAAGAATTTTTAAATTCTGTTTATAATGTTTCAAATCAAAAAGAAAATAAGGTATTTGAATATTGTGTTAAGAATAAAACTTACTTAGTTAACTATACAAGAACTAAAGATGGAATATTGTTATTAGTGCTTACAAATATTACAACAGAAAAAGATAATCAAACTATTAGAAGCGAATTCTTCTCAAATGCATCACACGAATTAAAAACTCCATTAACTTCTATTATTGGTTTTAATGAATTAGTAAAGATTAAAAATACTAATCCAAACATTAGTAAATATGTAGATCAAATTGAAGTTGAATCAAAACGTATGCTTACTTTAATTGATGATATGTTGTCTTTAAGCAAATTAGAAAATAAAAAGAAAATTGGTAAAGAAGATGTAATCTTAAAAGATGTAGTAAAAGAAGTATTTGATTCATTAGCTCCAGTTGCTAAAGAACATAATGTTAGTTTATCTATGGAAGGCGAATTTAATTTTGTTGGAGAAAAAGATGACTTCTATAAATTAATTAAAAACTTAGTAGAAAACGGGATTAAATACAACACTAAAGATGGATATGTAAAAGTGTTACTTAATAATAAGGAACGAACTATTATTGTTACTGATAATGGAATTGGTATTAAAAGTGAAGATCAAGAAAGAGTGTTTGAAAGATTTTATAGAGTTGATAAATCTCGTTCGAAAGAAAGTGGTGGAACTGGTTTAGGTTTAGCAATCGTAAAACATATAGTGAATCTATATGGAGCAAAAATTTCTTTAAAATCTCGAATTGGAGAAGGAACCACAATAACAATTCAATTTTAATAATGCCTTATTAATAGATTTCATGATAAAATACTACCTATTGGGGTAGTTCTTATGAAGAAAATTAATTCTAAAGGTAAGCTTTTTCTCTATGCATTATCTGGCATGGGTGTTAATATGCTTAACCTTATTATTGGAAGTTATTTATGTGATGCTTTAATGGTTGAAGGTTTTGAAAAGAATGTTGCTAATTGGACATATTTAGATAAGACCTTAGTTGTAGCAGTTGTATGGAGTATTTTTGTTACTGTTTCTAAAATTATAGATGGATTAGTAGATATTCCACTAGCAAGTTTTACAGATAATTTAAAAACAAAATGGGGAAAGAGAAGACCTGCAATATTAATGGGGTTTGTTCCTATGTTAATAATGTATTGTTTGTTCCTTCTTCCAATATCAACAGATGAAAAAAGTCTAGCAAACACCATCTGGTTTGGTGTAATTCTATGTTTATTTTACATATTTTATACTTTAACAATGGTTACATATTATGCAACTTTTTCTGAAGTAGTAGATAATGATAAAGATCGTTTAATTTTATCAAATTATAAATCTTTCTTTGATATTATTTATTTCGTTTTGGGTTACGCTTTAATTCCTTTACTTGTAGGTTCAATGAATATAAGAATTGTGGCTTTAATATTTTTGCCTTTAAGTTTAACAATGCTTATTCCTTTATTTATGTTAAAGGAAGAATCTACTAAAGAATGTGACGTATTAGCTCGTAGAAAAGTAGTAGAAAAATTAGCTGCTGAAAATAAAATTACTAAAGAAGAATTAATCGAAGAAAAAGAACAACCAGTAAAATTTATAGAATCAATTAAATATACTTTTAAAAATAAAAACTTTATTGTTTGGATGCTTGTTTATTCTTTCTTAAGTTTTGGTTTACAAATGTTTTTAACAGGTCAAAATGTTTATGATTCAGGAACATTAGGATTTGAAGGATGGCAAATAACTGTAGTTATGGCTTCTAGTTTTGCTCTTGTTCCATTAATGTTATTTTTATTTAATAAAGTTGTTAATAAAAAAGGGTTTAAATTCGGTTATCAATATTGTGTTTTATCATTTATTATTGGTATGGCATTTTATGGGTTATGTAGACAAGACATAATAACTAATTTATATTTACGATTAGCACTTATTATTGTTGGAGGAATTTTCTGCTCAGTTGGAATTGGAACCTTCTTTTCAGTTTCTTATATCGTCCCTAGTCAGCTTGCGAGTGATGAAGCAAAAAGAACTGGAAAATGTAATTCTGCTATGTATTTTGCTGTTCAAGGTTTAGTTGCTGGAATAGCAACTGCAATATCCACTGGAATAGTTTGGGTTAATTTAAAAAGTAATAATTTAACGGATTGGATGCCAGAATTTGTTATAGGTGCATGTCTTATTTCGTTCATCTTGTCTTTTATACTACCTCATTCAGTTTCTAATATTGGTAAAAAAGTAAGCTAATGTATTGTATAATAATCATTTGGAAGGAATTGTTATGGAAAAATATGTTATTTTAGGAGATTCTACTTGTGATTTGGGTAAGGATCTGAGAGAGAAATATAATATAGATTATTGCCGTATGTTTATAACTCGTGGTGATAAAGATTATCCTGCTAGTTTAGATTATGACGAATATAGCGCAAAAGAATTATATGATTGGATGAGAAATGGCGAAAGAGTATTTACATCACAAGTTCCAGAAGCAGAATTTGTATCAGTATTTACAAAATATTTAGATAAAGGATTAGATATTTTATACATTAGTTGTTCAAGTGCTTTGAGTGCCTCAATAAAAACTGCTTTAAAAGTTAAACAAGATTTAGAAGGAAAATATAAAGAGAGGAAAATCGTTTGTATTGATTCTCTAATTTCTTCCTTAGGTCAAGGTTCTATGCTTATTAAGGCAAGTGAATTAAGAAGTGAAGGTAAAACTATTGAAGAAGTAAGAGAAGTTATTGAATCAACAAAACTTAAATATCGTCAATGGGGTTGTTGTGATGATTTAAATTATTTAAAAAGAGCAGGAAGAGTAAAAGCTTCAAGTGCTTTTTTTGGTAATATGTTTGGTATTAAACCTATTATTATTAGTGATATTAAGGGTAGAAATTACGCTTATAAGAAAGTAAAAGGTTTAAAGAATGCTATGGTTGATATGGTTAATTCAATGGTTCAAGAAATTGAAAAACCAGAAGAACAAATTATTTATATTTCACATGCTGATTGTATCGAATATGCAAATATGATTAAAGAAGAAGTATTAAAAAGAATAAAACCAAAAGGTATTTATATTAATTATATTGGACCTATTGTAGGAAGTTCTGTTGGACCAGGAACTGTAATTTTATATTGCTATGGTAAAGCTGAAACTATTGATGGGGGTATCAATTAGTTTATATGAGAGTTAATGAAGTTGATGGCAATCTTTTTAAAGATTTAGTTGTTGGTGGATATAACAACTTAAAAAATAATGTAGATATGATTAATAATCTTAATGTTTTTCCTGTGCCTGATGGAGATACCGGAACAAACATGAAAAGAACGCTTGAAAATGGAATTAGTAACATTAATAAATCCAAGAATATTGGTCATGTTAGTAGAGATTTAGCAAAAGGAATGTTATTTGGAGCCCGAGGAAATAGTGGTGTTATTTTATCGCAATATTTTAAAGGCATTTCTAACTATTTAAAGAATAAAGAAACAGCATCAACTCTTGATATTAAAGAATCATTAACTGAAGGTTATAAAACAGCATACAAAGCTGTAGTAGAACCAACAGAAGGCACTATTTTGACTGTCGCTAGAGAAGGTATTGACGATTTAAATTATAAAGTTAATGAATCTACAACCTTAAATGATTTTTTATTAGAATTTGATAAAAGAATGAAGAAATCTTTAGAAGAGACTCCTGATAAATTACCTATTTTAAAGGAAGCAAATGTTGTTGATAGTGGTGGAATGGGTTTAATAAAGATTTTTGAAGGAATGCTTAATTTTTTAGATGGAGAAATTAACGCAAATTTTGAAAGCGATATGATTTCAACTGAAAGCAGTATTAAAAAAGAAGACATTAACAATTATTTTGATGAGAATAGTGAATTAGAATATGGGTATTGTACTGAATTCATACTCCAACTTCAAAATAAAAAATGTAATGTAAAAGAATTTGATATTAAAACTATTATTGATTATTTAAATACTATTGGAAATTCAATAGTAGCAGTAAAAGATGGTTCTATAGTAAAAGTTCATGTTCATACTAAAACGCCTGGTCTAGTAATTGAGTTTGTTCAAAAATTTGGAGAATTTATTTCTTTTAAACTTGAAAATATGGCTTTACAACATAATGAAGTTCTTACTAAAAAAGAAGTTAAGAAAGCCATTCATAAAAAGACTGGAATCGTTGCAGTTTGTCAAGGTGATGGGTTAATGAATTTCTTTAAGACAATGAATGCTGATGTCGTCTTAAATGGTGGCCAAACTATGAATACTTCTACAGAAGAATTTATAGAAGCATTTAACAAAATAGATGCTGATAATATTATTGTTTTACCAAATAATAAAAATATTATATTAAGCGCAAATCAAGCAAAAGATTTATATAAGAATGCAAATATATACGTTTTACCTACTAGTTCTATTGCTGAAGGATATTTTGCTATGTCTATGATGCTTGATCCCAATGCTATAATTAGTGAACAAATAGATAGTATGAAACAAGGTATGAAGGATGTTAATACAATTGGAGTTACTCATGCTATAAGAGATACAAATATAAATAATATTGTTTGTAAAAAAGGTGATTATATTGCTTTAATTGATGGAAATATGGTTTGTGCAGATAAAGATTTAGTTAAATGCACTAAAAAAGCAATTGATCTTGTGAAAGATATTGATTCAAAACAAATAGTAGCCATCTTTGAAGGACAGCATAGTAAAGATAGCGAAGCAAATCAAATTAAAGATTATGTTATTAAAAAGAATGCTTTTATTGATGTAGGAATTATAAACGGAAAACAAGATGTTTATGATTTTATAATTGGAGTTTGCTAATGAAAAAGCAAATTATCATAGATACTTTTGGAAGTGATCTTGGTATTTATCCAACTGTAAAAGGAACTATTGAAGCAAAGAAGCTACATCCAGATTATGATTTCGTTTTAGTTGGAAATAAAGAGGAAATACTAGATATTTTTAAAAAAGAAGTGGTAAATGATGCTGATTTTAAAATTCTTGATTCAAGAAAATATTTTTTAAATACTATAAAGCCTACTTTAATTTTTAATGAATATAGAGATTCAACATTAGGCACTTCATTAACTGAGCTTAAAAATAATGAAAATACAATTGGATTAATTACCCCTGGTTCAACTGGAGGAGTTTTAGTCGGTTCTATATTTTTATTAGGTTTATTACCTAATTTAAAATTTCCATGTTTAAGTAGTGTTTTATTTACAAAAGATAAAAAATATTTTTGCTTAGTTGATTGCGGGGCTCAAGTTGATTCAAAACCAAGTGATTTATTAAATTATGCAAAATTAGGCAATGCTTTTATGAAATCCTATATAAAAGTAGATAATCCTCGTATTGGTTTACTTTCTATTGGTAGAGAAGATACAAAAGGCAATTTAGTTACTAAAGAGGCTTTCAATTTATTAAAAGAAACAAATTTAAATTTTATTGGTAATTTAGAGCCAATTAATATTTTTAATGGTGAAGCCGATGTAGTAGTTTGTGATGGTTTTTCTGGAAATGTGTTCTTAAAAAATACCGAGACAGTGGCAATGATTTGTAAAAATATTGCCATGAAAAATGTGGATGGAGAAGAAGCAAAAGGCATTGAAACAAATATTAATGGTTTATTTAGTTATAGTGATCAAGCTGGTGCAATATTGCTTGGAGCAAGTAAACCAATAATAAAAGTACATGGCAAATGTAATGAATCTACTATTAATGGCGCTGTAAAACAATTAATTAATTTAGATAAAGGTAATTTTATAGACAATATAAAGAAGGATTTAAATTAATGGATGAGATATCTATATTTATTTATAAAGTCGATTATTCTTTAGATAAAAATTATTATGCAGATGAATTAAGTGAAGATATTTTAAAACATTGTTATTCATATAAGATTGAAAAAGATTATAAAAATAGTTGTTTTGCTTATTTTAAATTACGTATAAAAATTAAAGAATTATATAACATTGATATTAATGAGATACCTTTGTTATTTAATGAACATGGAAAACCCGTATGTTCTAATATTCACTTTAGTATATCGCATTCTTTAGGTTATGTTGCTTTTGCTATTTCAAAAAAAGAAGTCGGTTTTGACATAGAATTTTTAGAAAATATTAAAGATAAAGAAAACATATTAAGTATATTGAATGCAAGTGATAAGGTAGATGCCTTAATTAAATGGTCAATGAAAGAAGCTTATGCAAAGTTTCTTGGAACTGGATTAAATTCCTCAATATTTAGAAATGATCTTAGTGTATTTTGTTATTATAAATTAATTGATTTAGATAACAATAAAGGCGTTATTTCTTTTACAGATGGTAGTAAAATAGATGAGAAAAGTTATAAAATTTTCTATAATGATAAAATAGTGAATTAGTTATGAAAGAGAACGTTAATAAAACTATTAAAGATTCAGTTGATAAATTAGTATCTTCAAACAAAAGATTTGAAGATATTTTTGATATTATGTTTTCTTTTAAGAATAATATTCTTTGTGAAAATAGAGTAGGTGGGAAAATCTTTTATCATTCTTATCATGAAGTTTATTCTTTGATTAAGAATTTCTCTTATTCTTTTAATAATTTATATCCTAGTATTAAACATAATTACGTTGGTTTATATATGGATAATTCCCTTGAATGGATTGTTGCTTTTTGGGGAATCCTTGGAAGTGGAAATATTCCATTTTTAATTAATACTAGATTGCCAAAAGAGATGATAAATAAATTATTAAATGATTTAGAAGTTAAAAAGATAGTTGGTTTAGTTGATCCAAAATTAAATAAAGAATTTGTAGATTTCAAATTAATGAAAATTGGTGCATTAAAAGACTATGTTTTTCAATTTGAAAACGAAATTGGCTTATGTACAAGTGGTACAACTTTAGAAAGTAAAATTGTACTTTATACTGGAGAAGAATTATCAAATCAAATATTAAATTCTGAAGAAATAACAAATTCAAATAATTGGATTAAAAAACATTATAAAGGCAGTTTAAAATTATTAGCTTTTTTACCTTTCTATCATATATTTGGTTTAGTAGCGACTTATTTTTGGTTTTGCTTTTTGGTAGAACAATTGTATTTTTACCATCTTATTCAAGTAATGAAATTATTAATACTATAAATGTCCATAAAGTAACGCATATTTTTGGAGTTCCTTTATTATGGGAAACTATTGAAAAAGAAGTCATAAGAAAAGTAAAAGAAAGTGGTCCCAAAGATTATAAAAAGTTTTTAAAAGGAATTGAACTATCTTCTAAAGTACAAAATATATTTCCAAATTTTGGGTTAAAATTCGCAAAGAGAATTTTTAAAAGAGTTGATGAAAATTTGTTTGGAGATAGTGTTTATTTTTGTATAAGTGGTGGTTCTTATATTAAAGATTCAACTTTAAAAACTATCAATGCTTTAGGTTATCCTTTATATAATGGATATGGATCAAGCGAAATTGGAATTACATCAGTTGAGTTAAGAAAAAAATATAAATATCGTATTTCTAATGGAGTTGGGAAGCCTTTTTCTTCCATAAAATATGATATAGATTTTAAGAAAAATTTAATCGTTTCTGGTTCTTCTTTAGCAAAAGAAGTAGTTATTGATGGGAAATTTCAAAAAATTAATAATAAATTTGATACTTTAGACCAAGCTCATGTTGATGAATACGGGAATTATTATATTGATGGAAGAGATAGTGATATTTTTATTGGGAATAATGGAGAAAACATCAATCCAGATTTAATAGAAAAGAAATTAAATTTTGTAAGAGTTAAAGAATTTACTGTTTTAGGTTTTCAAGATAAATTAAGCATTGTTGTATCCATTTCAAAATTTACAAATAAAGACACAATTTTAAACATCATAAAAACTATAAATGAGTACAATAAATCAGTGAAAGAACCTTATTATATTTTGCAAACTTATTTTACCTATGATCCTTTAAAAGGAATTGATGATATTAAAGTATCAAGAAAATATGTTGTAGATAGAATAATTAACGAAAAGATTGGTGTATTCCCAGCTTCTAGATTTTTAGCAAAGGTAAAAACTAATCAAGATTATAAAATAGAATTAGTTGAATTAATTAAAGATATTATCAGTAAAGTTTTATGTATTGATAAAGATAAGATAAGTAATGATAGTAATATAATATTTGATTTAGGAGCAAGCAGTTTAGATTATATTTCTATCATAAGTGAGATTAACAAAACATTTGATATAAATGTTATTTTAGATGAGAATTCTTCTTTTTATACACCTAATGAAATAGCGATTTATATTGGAGAATTATTATAATATGAAGTTTCTATATTATTTCGTTTTAATAACAGCCTTGCCAGTTGAACTTTTATATTTTAAAAGGAAAACTTTTTATGAGAGCAAAAAGAAACAAAATAGAAAAATAAAAGGTAAAGCAATAATTGTTTCAAATCATAGAAGCACTAAAGATTACATGCTTTTTATGTTCTTGTTTTTCTTTAGAAGATTACATTGTTTAATTGCTGAAGTCTTGTTTAACAAAAACTTTATGTTTACCCATTTATTACATATTGTTGGTGGCATTAAAGTTAATAGAAAAGATTATGATATGTCTTTTATTGGTGAGGCTGAAAAAATATTAAATAAAGACAAACCTCTAGTTATTTTTCCTGAAAGCAAGTTAGAAACAACTGATAATTTTTTAAGCTTTTCACCTACTTATATTTTAATTGCCCTTAAAAGTAATGCTCCAATTATTCCTATCTATGTAGATGGAAATTACGGGTTTTTTAAAAGAGCACATGTAACAATTGGCAAACCTATTAATCTAAGAGATTATTGCGATAATGATAATCCAAATAAAGAGGAATTAGAAAAGTTGAATTCAATTGTTAGAAATAAAATTTTATCTTTAAAGGGTTTTACAACTGAAAAGATAATTACACAAAAACATTTTGTATTTAGCCCATATTATTTTTTAATGGATTTAGGTCGTTTACATGTATTTCTTTCAAATATAGTATTTCATGTAAAAGCAATGTGTTTGACTAAGAAAAAAGAAAACTTAAAAATTAAAGGTGGTTATATAATCGTTGCAAATCACGTCTCTTTTAAAGATCCACTTATATTAATGGATCTATTTTGGAGAAGAAGAATTCATATTTTAACTGGGGAAATAGTTCTTGATAAACATAAAGTTAGAAATTTCTTTTTAAGGCAAGGCGGATGTGTAAGAATTGATAGAACTAAAGCTGATTTAGATGGCTTTACAAATGCTGTAAATATTCTAAAAAGGGGCGGTGTTTTAGTAATATTTCCTGAAGGAAAACTTTCTCGAGATGCATCATTAAGAAGTTTTAAAGGTGGAGCAGCATTAATGGCAAGTATTGCAAAAGTACCTATTTTACCTTTATACATTGAAAAGAAGAAAAAAGGAAAGTTCTTTCAAAAAGTATATTTAGGTAAGAAGATTCTAACTGCAAAAGAAAAAGAAATAATGTCTATGAAAGATATTGATAACCTTGCATTAGATATCTATCAAAATGTAAAATCATTAGGGGAGTATGCAAATAAGTAGTATGGATGATATATTAGAAAAATTAAAAAAGATATTTAAAAATATTATCGGAGACGAAGAAGTAGATTTAAATAAGATTACTCTAGACTCTAAAATTAAAGAAGATTTGGGATTAAATTCTATTGGTTTATTATATTTAATTGTTGCTATAGAAAAGACTTTTAATATCTCAATGCACGACAAAAATATAGATGAATTCATTACAGTTGGTGACGTAGTAAAATTTATAAAAGCCAATTGTTAATATAATTTTGTAAGTTCTTCAAATGTATAAAATGAATAATTATTCTTTTCTAAAAGAGTAATTATTTTTTTTATTCTTTTTAAGAATGTTTTGTGGCGTTTTGTACAATATAAATTCTCATAAAAATTTAATTTCTTATTCCATGGAATTTTAGCTTTAGCTATTTCAAAAGGATGACAATAAAAAACAAATGAATCATTATTTTTAAGATACTTTTTAATATAGTGTTTAACAATAAAAAATGGAGGCATTCTTAAATAACCGCCTCCAGAAATTGGTATAACATGTTTAAAAGCAGTGGTAGTTGAAATCTTAAATTCATAGAAATCTTTCTGTTTATAAATAGTGCTATTAATCTTTGTAAAATCTTTCAAATCACAATAAGAAGAATCTCTACCTAAATTAAAATTCATTACACTGGCATCATAAGTAAAACCAAGAGATTTTATGTTTTCCATAATTCTATTATTTATTCCAAAACAAGGGGCTCTATAACCTATTATTTTAGTATCTAGTTCTTTCTCTATTGTTTCTTTTGCAGCCTTAGTTTGATCTATAAATTCTTTTTCTTTTAAATGAATTGGTGAAATATGTTCATATCCATGAAGTGCTATTTCATTACCATCTTTAATAGCGTTTTTTAAAATATCTTTAGTCTTGTTTAATGATGATAAAACTAAAAAGAGGGTACATTTGATATGGTTTTTCTTTAATAAGGATAAATAATCTTGTAAATATTCTTCAAAACTATATTTATTGTTATAAATTCTATTAATGTCTTTATTACAAGTGGTGTCATAAAAAGATTCTACATCCATTGTAAAAACAGCTATTTTATTCATATTACTTTTTTCTCTTTTAAGAATATTTCTATTTCTTTATCATATTTATTTTCAGCATTAATTCTTAAGTGAGAATGTGCCCCATGATCAAACCAAACAATTTTTTTATCCTTAGAAGAACATTTTTCATATAATTTATTTGCCATTTCTTTAGTAACAAATTTATCTTCTTTACTATAAAAGAATAAGATAGGAATACCTATATTATTTATATGGAATATTGGTCCATTATGAACTCCATCAGCACCTCCATATTTTTTAAGATAATACATAACTTCATTTACAATAGGAAAAGTTGGATGGTGTAAAGCAATAACGTGATTTTTAAAGTTTTCTTTAAAAGTGGTATCCATTCCATCACTTATAAAAGCAATAATATTCTTTGGTGCTTCAGGATAAGTAATTGTATATAAGCAAGTGGCAGCTCCAATACAAATTCCATGTAAAACAAAACTTTTATTATGTAACGTATTTGTAGCAAAACTAATCCAATTCCTTATATCTTTATATTCTTGTTGACCAATTGAGTCGTATTTTCCTTCACTTTCTCCATGGGATCTATTATCAATTACTAAAACATTAAATCCTAGTTTTTGATAAGGAATAGCAAAATAATATGAATATAATAATGATTCAGTTCTACCTGGAACTACAATTACACATTTATCACTATTTGAATCTATATATTGCCCACAAAGTTTAAAACCTTCACTAACAATAGAAACATCTTTTACTTTAAATTGTTTACTAAATTCGATTCCTTCTTTATACATTTTAACTTGCTCAATATTAGTGGTATCACTACATTCTCTACCCCATTTTGATTTAGAATCTCTTACAAGTTGAATGGTAAATAAGTATTTTGAAACACTCATTGTATATATTAATGAAAAAACAAATCCTCCTAATAAGAGGAAGATAAATAAACATATAATTACCCACATCGTTATCCATGCTTCTGAATTCATATTTGATAGTATAGCAAAATAAAATTGTTTTTGTATGAAAGATAACAATAATATATTAAAATATCTAAGAGGAATAATTATGAAAAAATATATTATCTTACCTGATGTTACTTGTGATTTATCTCTTGAACTTAGAGAAAAGTTTGGATTACAAGATTATATTAAAGGACATATTAATTTACCCGATGGAAGTGAAAGAGTTTCGAGTCTTGAATGGGATTGGGTAAAACCTGAAGAATTTTATAAATTACTTAAAGATAAGAAAAATGGAATTGCTACTTCTCCTTCTAGTGTTGATGAAATTGAAAATGTATTCGAAAAATATATTGATAAAGGCTATGATATTTTATCAATGTCTATTTCATCTGGATTAAGTGGAACTTATAATTTCTCATTAAAAGCAAGAGAAGAAATATTAAGTCAACATCCAAGCGCCAAAATCATTTGTATTGATAGTAAAAGATATTCAACTGCTTTTGGATTATTAGTTTGTACAGCATTAAATCTACAAAAAGAAGGCAAAACAATTGAGGAAGTTGCTTCTTTTGTTGAAAATAATAAAAATTTATTACATCAAATGGGACCAATGGACGATTTATTTTTCTTAGCATCAAAAGGAAGAGTAAGTGGTGGTAAAGCATTTATGGGTTCCTTAATTGGGATTAGACCAATGGGCGATTTTAATGATTTAGGAATGACCACAGTTTTAGTAAAAGTAAAAGGTAAGGCCGCAGCTTTAGATACTACTATTAAATATATAAAAGAAACAATTATTAAACCTGAAGAACAATATATTTTTATTGCTCATACTGATAGAGAAAAAGAAGCTAATATTTATAAAGAAAAAATATTAGATGAATTTAAACCAAAAGATGTTTTTGTTACTGAATGTTTCCCTTCTTGTGGAACAAACATTGGTCCAGGTTTATGTGGCGTTTATTATTATGGAAAACCTTTGAGCGAAAATTTAATTGAAGAAAAGAAGATAATGGACAAAATTACTGGCAAAGAGTAATGCGTGAATACGATATTAATTTAATTAACATTTTATCTAAAAACGTTAAAACTACTACATATAATGAATCAGAAGTTTTTATTAAACCAATTCCTGAATATTTAAATTCGGATGGAATTTTAGATCCTCGTGAATTAGAAATGGCTAAAAAAACATTAGCAAATCGTTTAAAAAATACTTCTAATAAAAATATAGAAAGTATGCGTGAACATTCGCTTCATGATACTGCTGATTTATGTGATAAAGAAGTAATAAAAGAAACTATAAATTTAAAATATAAAAAACATGAGTTTAAAGTTTTTTCCTATCATTTACCAGGCGGATTTGACGATAAGCCATGTGTAATCTTTATTCATGGAGGAAGTTTTTTTGCAGGTGGAGCAATAAATACAGAAAATCCAATGCGTTTTTTGGCTCAAGAATCTAATGCAATTGTTTTCAATATTGAATATGGTTTAGCTCCAGAAAATCCTTATCCAATTGCTTTAAAAGAAATTTTAAAAACATATAAATATATTATTCATAATTCTAAGAGATTACATATTGATAAAAATAAGATTGTTATAGGTGGAGCAAGTAGTGGAGCAAATTTTGCTGCAGTTATAGCAAATAAATTAACTAATAAAAGAATTGCCCTTCAAGTTTTATATTATCCAGTAGTTTATTTAGGTTTAGATGTTACTCCGTTTGTTTGGGATATTAATGAATATAAAATTAGCAAAGAATATGAAAACTATATCATTCCCCGCCTCAATTTAGGAAGAGCAGATGAAAAGGGTGATCAATCTTATATTAGGTATATTTTTAAACTATATAATCCAAAAAATATTGATGTACATAAAAAAGAGTTTTCTCCAATAAATGCTAATTTATCGAAAACTCCTAGAACATTAATTTTTACTGCTGAATATGATGGATTAAGAATCCAAGCTGAGTATTATTCAAGTTTATTAAAACAACATAATATTGATGTTAATACCTATAGATATAATGGAATACATCATGGATTCTTAAATAAATTTGGTTTATATCCACAAGCAGAAGATAGTTTACTTATCTTTGCTGATATGATTAAAAAACTTTAGTTATTCTTTGTGTAATGAAGGTAATAACTTTCTAATGCTATTTATAGATGCTGCTACTAATAAATCTAAATTTACTTTTAATTTACCTTTAAAATAATCGATTAAGGAACCTGCAATTCCATTAACTAACAAATATACAGTTAACTTATCTTCTTCTTTTATATCAGTATTTTTTAAGAAATTATTTGCTATTTCTTTTAATAATTTTGATTTAATTTCATCATAGATATATTGAGGAATGTAGTTAACAATATCACGATATTCAGCTTCATTTTCTTTAATTGATGTACTTATAGTATTAATTAAATTTTCCATTGAATTACATTGAAGTTTATCTTGTTCCCAATTGTGTGTTATTTTTAACATTAATTCATCTTCCATCTCATCAATAACATCTCCAATATTATTGTAATGATTATAGAATGTACCTCTATTAATTCCAGCTTCATTTACAATGTCTGTAATAGTAATTGCATTTAAGCTCTTCTTTTTACAAAGTAATGTATGTACTGCATTCATAATCAATTTTTTGCTTCTAATTGAGTTTTTATAGGTTGCTTTCATAATATTCATCCCACAACAAAACTATATCAAAGCGTTCAATTATAATCAAGTGTTTAAAAGTTTTCACATATTAAACAATAAATAAATTATTATATATTTTTGAATATATATCTAAAATTTATACTTTTAGATTTAAATATAAAGATCTTAAATATAAATGTAGGTGCAAACCTAATATTTATTTCTCTTGAAGGTTCTATGTTTACATAGGACCTTTTATTTATATAAAAAAAGAAGATGAAATTATTCATCTTCTTATTTAGTTTATTTGATAAAAAATATTATTTCTTTTCTTCACCTTTTTCATCGATAACAACGTTATTATCTTTATTAACCTCTTTAACTACCTTCTTAACATCATGGGCATTTTTAGAAACAGTTAAAGTATCAATAATAATAAATAATCCACATATAGTAACTAAAATACCAGCAACCAATAATATAAAACTCTTAACATCACTATTTGTTGCATATTGTAAAACTATAATAGTTACACCTAATGCTAAAAACACGATAGCAAATATTAAATTAACAATCCAAACCTTAGTAACATCATGAACAATTAATGATTTAACTAGTTCTACTAAACCCATACCAATTAAAACTACACCAATTATTAAAGGTAAAGAATCAACTAATACACCTGGATAAATCATAATCCAAATGCCAAATGCTAGTAATAATAAACCTACAATAAAGTCTCCATCAAAAATTGGTAAACGATAAACAACAGCAGCAACCAAACTAATAACAGCATTAATTAAAATATAAGTTGCAAATATGTAACCAATTGCATTATGGAAATCCGCATTATTAAAGAAAATACATGTTAATATACCCACTAACATGATTAATCCACCTTCTAAATACGATAACCATTTCCACTTTTTAAACAATGTTTTCATATAATGAAATCACTCCTTTACTTCATTCTAGACATTAAAAACTTGAAAGTTAATATGCATTTTATATGGTGTTTGTTGATAATTATCTTAAACTTTTAGAAACTTTGTGCTTTAAAATAAATATTTTTTATTTATTTATCCACCTATTATCCTTATAATTAGCATGTGAGTTTAGAAGAATTATTTAATGTAATGGGGCAATACCCATTACTAATAGTAACAGTAATCCTTATATTAGGGGTCCTTTTCGTAAATGGATGGAGTGATGCTCCTAATGCTATATCAACTTGTATATCTACTAAAACAATGAGAGTTACTCCTGCTCTAATAATGGGAGCAGTAATGAATTTTATTGGTTTAATGTTTATGTTTTATATTTCTACTAGTGTTGCTCAAACAATTCAAAAGATGATGAGTTTTAATAGTGGAGGAGATCCATATAATTTAACTATAGAACAATCTTTATTAGCTTTAAAAATAATCAGTGCTTCAATGATATCAGTTATTATTTTTGGTGTAGTTTGTTCTTTATTTGGTATTCCTTCAAGTCAAACCCATTCTTTAATTGGTGGATTAGTTGGTGCTGGATTAAGTGCAATTACTTTAGGACACTCCGATATTTCTATTAACTGGGGATTTGGATTTACTGATCCTTTAGGTAAAGTCTTTTATGGACTGATATTATCGTGTGTATTTGGATTTATTGCAGGATTTTTGTTTGTAAAATTGCTAGAATTTTTATGCAGAAAATTAAATAGAAATCATACTCGTCCATTTTTTAAATGGGCACAAATTATAAGTGGTGGATCTTTAGCATTTGTTCATGGAGCTCAAGATGGTATGCAATTTGTTGGAGTATGTTTCTTAGCTGTTCAAATTGCTGCTAATTTAAATGGAACTCCTGTTAATAGTGATTTCTTTAGTGCAAATAACTTATGGTATGTAGGTTTAATTTGTTCTTTAGCAATTGGAGTTGGAACAATGTGTGGTGGTAAAAAAATTATTAAGAAAGTAGCAATGGAAATGACCCCACTTGAACCATATCAAGCATTTGCTACTGATTTTTCTAGTGCTGTTGGTATATTTATTGCTACCTTTTTTGGCTTCCCTATTTCTACAAGCCAAGTTAAGGCTTTTTCAATTATTGGAGTAGGAGCAACTAAGGGAGTTAAACATGTTGAATGGAGAACAGTTGGTGAAATGTGTTTAACTTGGATTATTACGTTCCCTGGATGTGGAATTATTGCTTATTTATTTGGTTTATTATTAATAGTTTTATAGGAGAAATATTATGTTTGGAAAAGATAAGAAAAAGAATTATTTTTATGAATGTTTTTATGATTTAGGAGTTTGTGCAGAAGAGTGCTTTGATACCCTTAGTGTTGGCATGAAAAACTTTGATGCTAATATGGATTTATTAAAGTTTAAAAATGATGTTCATAAATTTGAACATGAAGGCGATTTAAAAAAAGAAAAATTTGAAGAAGAATTAGCAAGGGAATTTGTTACTCCAATTGATAGAGAAGATATCTTCTTAATGCTTGATAAAATTGATGATTTAACTGATTCCATTGAAGAAATTTCTTATAAAATGTATTTAAGAAACTATAAAGATTTACCTCCAAAAACTCCTATGTTTATTGATGAAGCTAAAAAATGTATGGATCACTTAATGATTGTACTTAAAAACTTTTCTCATGTTACAGAAAAAGACTATATATATCCATTAATTCAACAAGTATTAACGGATGAAAGTGATATGGATCGATTATATGAAAATGAAGTTCATAGTCTTTATGTAACTGGAAAAGCATATGATAGAACTAGATTTGATGAAAGAATTTATGGTTATTTTGAAACTATAACTGATAAATGTAAGGATGTTTGTAAAGAAGTATTAATTATAATGTATAAGAACTTATAGTTTCTTAAAAAACAATTATCTTTCTATTTATATATATTTACTTTAAAATAATATCGTGCAAATAAATGAATTGTTACAAGTAATGGGTCAATACCCATGGTTAATTGTTACATTTATACTTATTTTAGGTGTCGCTTTTGTAAACGGATGGAGCGATGCGCCTAATGCCATATCAACATGTATATCTACTAAAACAATGAGAGTTACTCCTGCTTTAATTATGGGTGGAATAATGAATTTTGTTGGTTTAATGGTGATGTTTTTTATATCTCAAAGTGTTGCCCATACTATTCAAAGTATTATTAGTATTGGAGATAGTGGAACTTTAAATGGATTAACTTTAGATCAATGTACGGTTGTGCTTAAAGTAATTAGTAGTGCAATGTTAACAGTAATTGTATTTGGAGTAATATGTTCAATATTTGGAATACCATCAAGTGAGACTCATGCTTTAATTGGTGGATTAGTTGGTGCTGCTTTAGGTGCTATATTTTTAGGTAAGGCTGATATTAGAATTAATACTGGATTTGGTTTTACTGATCCATTAGGTAAAGTTGTATATGGATTATTATTATCTTGTATATTTGGATTTTGTGTTGGTTTTGGGTTATGTAAATTAATTGAATTAATATGTCGTAAAATGAATAGAAATCATACTCGTCCATTCTTTAAATGGGCACAAATATTATCTGGAGGAGCTTTAGCATTTGTTCATGGCGCTCAGGATGGTATGCAATTTGTTGGTGTTAGTTTTTTGACCGTACAAATAGCAGCTAATTTAAGTGGTAAGACAGTTGGAAGTGATTTCTTTGCTGCTACTAATTTATGGTATATTGGTTTAGCTTGTGCCATAGTTATTGGAGTAGGAACTCTTTGTGGTGGTAAAAAAATTATTAAAAAAGTAGCAATGGAAATGACTCATTTAGAGCCATATCAAGCATTTGCTACAGATTTAAGTAGTGCTGTTGGTATATTTATTGCTACTTTCTTTGGTTTTCCAATTTCAACTGGACAAGTAAAAGCTTTCTCTATAATTGGAGTTGGCGCTACTAAAGGAGCAAAGCATATTGAGTGGAAGACAGTTCTAGAAATGGTTGTAACGTGGCTTATTACGTTCCCGGGATGTATGGTTATTGGATGTTTATTTAGTTTAATAATGATGGTTATAAAATAGGAGGAAATATTATATGTTTGGAAAAGATAAGAAGAAAAATTATTTCTATGAATGCTTTTATGAATTAGGTATGTATGCTACTCATTGTTTTGATACTTTAAGTGAGGGTATGAAGAATTTTAATACCAATATGGATTTATTAAAATTCAAAAATGATGTTCATCATTTTGAACATGAAGCAGATGCTAAAAAAGGTCAATTTGAAGAAGAATTAGCGAGAGAATTTGTCACTCCAATTGATAGAGAAGATATTTTCTTAATGCTTGATAAAATTGATGATTTAACTGATTCAATTGATGAAATATCTTATAAGATGTATTTAAGAAACTATAAGGATTTACCACCTAAAACACCTATATTTATAGATGAGACTAAAAAATGTATGGATCACTTAATGTTAGTATTAAAGAATTTCTCTCATGTTGCTGATAAAGATTATATATATCCATTAATTCAACAAGTATTAACGGATGAAAGTGATATGGATAGATTATATGAAACTGAAGTCCATGGACTTTATGTAACTGGTAATGCATATGATAGAACTAGATTTGATGAAAGAATATATGGATATTTTGAAAATATAACTGACAAATGTAGAGATGTTTGTAAAGAAGTATTAATTATAATGTATAAGAATTTATAATAATAAAAAATAATGATTGGGCCGCACTAATATGGTGTGGCTTTTTATTTGTTCATTGTAAAAGGAATATATTAATACTAAAATAAAACAAGAGGTGATAAAAATGTTCAAACAAAAATTTTTTGGTTTGTTGTTTCTTTTCGGGTTATCAATTTGTTCTTTATCTAGTTTTCCTATCAATGACACTAAAGACTCTTCTAATACGTTAGATATAGAAGAAAATTCTAGTGAATTCATTAATAATGATTTAGATGAATTAAATAGGTACGATTATGCTCCTACAGAACATTTCTGGGGAGATACCGGGTATAAAAGTGATTCATATGCTGATGGAAGTGGTACAGAAGCAGACCCATATCTTATTAGTAGCGAATTAAATTGGGGGTTATTTGATTCAAATAATCGAGATGCTACGGATGATGTTATTTATTATAAAGTTACTAAAGATTTAGATTTAACGAAAGATAATATGTCATCTAAACCTATAACTAATGCCCATAATATTCATTTAGATGGTGATAACCATACAATAAGTATTAATTTATCTTATTTAGATGATTCTTATTTTATGTATTATGGAATCTTTGCACAAATTCATGATTCCCAAATTAAGAATATTACATTTGATGTTAAATCAATAAAAAATTATGAAATGACTCCTTCTGCTGTAACTAATAGAGGTATGATGTTTGGTACTTTAGCTGCCACAGTTTATAGATCTGATTTTTATAATATTGAAGTTGATGTAGATGATTGTGTTCCAACAAATACAACAATAGCAATTGATGATTCAAATATAGTAGGTGAACAATTTACTATTTTTGTTGGTAATCTTTTTGGAGCCTTTAATTCTTCTCAACTCTTAACTTGTTATTTTAAGAGTGGGTCTAAATCATTCAATATCAATGATAAATTGATAAGGACTACTTATTATATTGGTGGCGTAGCAGGTATGGTTAAAGGACAAGTTAATATTGTTGAAACAGAAATTGAGCCTCTTTCTATTAATTTATCCTATACAAAAAATAACGATAAACATACTGTTTATAATGGCTTGATATATGGTAGAAATGGAAATCTTGACGAAGAAGAAAAATGTGTTTATATACTTGATAGTTATTTTAATGGCAATATATTGCACTTTAGTGGTTCTAATATAGTGTTTTATAATGCCATGATTGGTAGTGAGGAGCAATTAGTATCAGGAGAAGTAGTAAATCAAGTAATTGCTTTTCTTTGTGGTTTTTATAACTTTAATGAACATGAAGCTGATAATGATATAACAATTAATGAGACAATTATTAGTTGCAATGATTATAGGCATTCAGACTGTTTTGCCATACTTGATAATGCAAACGAAGTTGATGAAAACGAATTCCTTGATAGCGTATTACCTATTTTAAAAACTGATTATTCTTTTATTGGTCATGAACTTTCTAGCTATGATTGTATATTTGAAAACTTCATTCAAGTCATGAATTTTAGTATAGCTTTGCATACTAATGATGAAACAGTACCAGATATAATGTATCGATCAATTTTTGGGGTAGAAGAGTTTAGATTAAGTTGCGTTAAAGAAGAACTCTTTGTTCAAGGTGAAAGAAGTATTGTTGCTGATAATATTGCAGTAGAGGTTTTGTTTGTACAAAAGCAAAATGAAGATGAATATCTATTCTATTGTTATGATATGGAATATATTGAAGAGGAAAATGGAGAATTTATACATAATCCAGTTGAACCAGATGTTGAAGGAAAAACACTTGATTATTGGGTAGTTCCTTTAACTGGTGACATCACAGATACAGTATTTAGTGAGAATCATTTTATTGCTTCTGAACATGAAGAATATGAAAATATAATATTAGGAGCAATTTTAAAAGATGGCGAAAAAACTCCTACATTTGTTTATCCTGATACTACTTATAATATTATTTATGAAGCTAATGGAGGGACAATAAATGAAAGCGAATATCCATTAACCTATAAGACTGGTGATAAAGTAGTTTTACCTACTGATGTTACTAAAGAAGGATATATCTTTGTAGGTTGGTATTTAGATTCAAGATTAACTAAAAAGATGATTCAATCTTTATCTAGTTTTGCGCAAGGTACAATTAATGTATACGCAAAATATATTAGTAAAGACACGCTAAATGATGGGGAATTCTATGTAAATATTGAAGTTCCAGGTCATAGTGAAGATATTATTACTGGTACATATAAAACTGGTGATGTTATAAATTTACCAGTATTTACTCAAGATGGCTATACTCTAATTGGTTATAGAGATAATCCATATAATGAAGGCGAATTAGTTTCTAAAGTAACTGTAGAAAAATCAAATATATTCCATACTTATTACCCTGTATGGGGAAAAGCAATAAAATAAAAGCTGTTAAATTAAAAGTGGGTGAATATAGGGGCATTAATATGTCCCTTTTTCTTTGATGTTTTTAATATTAAACAATTACATTACTGTTGTTTATTAATACCAATATGTTATTATTTTGTTATGAAGAAACCTAAAATAGTGTATTTAGGGATGTTAGTATTATTACTTACATCCTGTAAGCTTAATGCTACAAATAATGATGGTGATGAAGGCGAAGAAACTCCTACTTATTATAAAGTAGCCTTTTATAATGATGATAAAACTACATTACTATATGAAAGTAAAGTAGAAGAAGGAAGTAGTGCAATTTATAATGGAACTACTCCTACTAAAGATAGTGAAATAGAAGGTAAATATTATACTTTTATAGGTTGGGATAAATCTTTAGATAATATTGTAGTAGATACTAATTTTTATGCTACATATAGTGAAAATACCTATCAATACCTATGTACTTTTAATAATTATGATGGATCTTTTTTATATTCTACTACTGTAAATTATGGAGAAGATGTGGAATATTTTGGAGAAACTCCTACTAAAAAGAGTAGTGATTCTGAGTCATATAATTTTATAGGTTGGGATAAAGAACTTACTAATATAAAAGAAGATACTACATTTACTGCTTTATTTGCTGCTAAAAAAGATGAATATACATGTACCTTTAAAAATTATGATGAGACAATCTTATATACTACAAGTGTAAAAGCAGGAAGCGATGTTACTTATGTTGGAGATACTCCTACTAGAAGTAGTGATACACAATATAAATATACTTTTAAGGGTTGGGATAAAGCATTAACTGATATTAATACTGATACTACTTTTATTGCGCAATATGAACAAAGTATTAATACCTATACTTGTACTTTCTATAATGGAGATAATACTATTTTAGAAATATATGAAGTTGAATATGGTAAAGATGTTACTTATAGTGGAATTACTCCAACTAAAACAGATGCTCAATATACCTATACTTTTAAAGGTTGGGACAAAGAATTAACTAATATTAAAGAGGATACAAATTTCTATCCTACTTTCGATCAAGTAGTAAATACCTTTACTGTTAAATTTTATTTAGAAGAATCTTTAACTACTTTATTAACTACAGTAACTGATGTCGAATATGGAAAAGAAGCGGTATATGATGGGGTTACACCAACTAAAGAAGAAGATACAAACTATAAATATACTTTTAGTGGATGGAGTAGCGATGTAACAAGCGTTAAAAAGAATATGGATGTATATGCTATATTTACTAAAACTAGAACCAAAGAAACACAAACTGTTACAAGTCCTACTTCAACTAAAATGGGTTATACCACAGTAGAACCTATATCTGGAGATACTTATACTACAAACTATACATATACTGCCTTTACCGATTCTTCAGATTATGCATATGATTATTTAGGCACTTTATCTAACAAAGATATTTATCAATATTATTATTGTCAAATATGGGAAGCTTGTGCAAATTTAGATGTTAATGATGTTGATGTAACTACTAAAGTAATGGGTAATGATGATTATTATTTTACAGATATTATGTTTAAGAAATATTCTTCTTTTAGTTATAGTAGTAATTTCTTAATGGGTGTATTAGAAATGTTTAGAAACGATAATCCAAGAGAGTTCTACGTACAAGGTAGTTTCTATGCAACTAATACTGATATATTTATTGTAATTAATAGTGATTATTTATTAGCTTCTAAAAGAAATAATTATTTTAGTCAAATTGATACTTATTTAGGAGAAATAGATACTGTTACAAGTGGTAAAACAGATGAAGAAAAAGCAAGAGCAATCTACGATAAAATAATAGCTGATGTAGATTATGCTGAAACTGGAGATGATTCTCATAATGTAATAGGTATACTCAAATCTGGAAAGGCAGTTTGTGAAGGATATTCTTTAATGTATGCTTTAGCAAGTTATCATACTGGAGTAGAAACTATATGGTATATAGGAGAAGCTACAAGTGGAGGAGAAACTGGCGGACATGCATGGAATGCTTCTAAATTTGATGGAACATGGTATTGGATTGATGTTACTTGGGGAGATACTTCAGGGAATGCAAATAAATATTTTAAAAGAGCAAATTCTTTATTTACTCAAGATCATACAGTAGAGCAAGAACTAGAATATTTACCTGCTCCAACTCCAATTTATTAAGAAAACTATATCATTTAACGTTTAAGTAGTCTTTTAAAGTGCTATATGTAGCACTTTTTTCAGTTGTATACATTATTTTTCTTTATAATAAACAAATTTACTAATATAATAAAAATAGTATACATATGAAAGTAATAGTAGCACCTGATTCCTTTAAAGGAACATTAAGTAGCATTGAAATTACTAATATTATTAGTGATTCTATTTTAGATGTTTCTAAAAAAGTAGAAGTAGTTAGAGTACCTTTAGGAGATGGTGGTGCAGGTAGTTATGATGTTGTTAAATATAATTTAAAGACTGCTAAAGAAATATTTGTTAAAGTTCATGATCCATTAAATAAAGTAATTAAGAGTTCTTATTTAGACATTGGTAATGGTATATGTTATATAGAAATTGCTAAAGCTTGTGGTTTACCTTTAATTCCTTATAAGGAAGGTAATGCTGCAATAACTACTTCCTATGGAGTTGGTGAATTAATTTTAGATGCTTTAGATAAAAAATTTAAACGTATTATTTTAGGATTAGGTGGTAGTGCCACTAATGATTGTGGTATTGGTTTATTAATTGCTTTAGGAGCTAAATTTGTTTCTAGAGGAAATAGAGAAATAACCTTAGGTAGAGGAGAAGATTTAATTCGTATAAAAGATTATGATTTTTCAACTTTAGATCCAAGGCTAAAAACTACTAAATTTACTATTTTAACTGATGTTAAAAATATGTTAGTAGGTAAAAATGGTGCCACTAGAATATTTGGACCTCAAAAAGGTGCACATGGAAAAGTTAATGATGATTTAGAAGAAGGTATGCTAAATCTTATTGATGTAGTTAAAAATAAAGATGGAATGGATTTATCTAATATAGTTGGTGGAGGAGCTGCTGGTGGATTAGGAGCATGTTGTGCATATATATTAAATGCTCGACTTGAACCAGGTATTGATTTCTTTATTAACTTAACTAAATTAGATCAATATATTAAAGGTGCAGATTATATCTTTATTGGTGAAGGTAAAATTGATAATAGTTCTTTAAATGGAAAGACTATTAGTGGAGTATGTGAACTAGTTAAGAATAATGATAAGAAAACTAAAGTTATAGCATTATGTGGAAGATGTGATATAGATATTGATAAAGTACAAGAAGTCGGAGTAGATGGTGTATATCAATTATTTGATAAAGAACATGATTTAAAATTCTATAAAGAAAATACTCCTATTCGTATGGGAGAATTTGTAGATAAATATTTTAAGATGGTTTTATTAGAGTTAGAATAATTAAATGAATAAAGATGAAGATATAATTACAGGGAATGAGTACGCTTTCATTGATAAGGCATTAAGTTGCAACCAAGATTGCGTACCTTCTTTTTTATATAACGATTATAAAAGTGGTCACAAAGTTCTATGTGAACTAGAAAGAGAAATTCGTAGTTGTGACGAGTTTTGGATTAGTGTCTCGTTTATTAGGTGGTCTGGAATAAATATTTTGCTTCATGCTTTAGATTTTGCTAAAAATAAAGGAATTAAAGGTAAAATATTAACTACAGATTATCTTCTATATAGCGATCCAAAAGCTTTAGTTTATATACTAAAAAATTATCCAAACATTGAATTAAAGATGTTTAGGACTGAAGAAAATAAGCAAGGTTTTCATACCAAAGGATATATTTTTAAGAAGGGCAACCAATACGATATTATTATTGGCAGTTCCAATATTTCTCAAGAAGCTTTAACTAAAAATGAAGAGTGGAATACTAAAAATATTACTACTAAAGATGGTCAATATTTTGACGAAACATTGAATGCTTTTGATAATGTATGGAAAAAATCTATATCAATGGCTGAATGGATTGGGACTTATTCTAGAATTTATGAAGAAAATGAAAAGAAAAAGATAACTATTAGTAGTGTAGTAAAGAATGTTGTTAATAATGAAATTTTAAAACCAAATGAGATGCAAGTTTCTTTTATTAATAATCTAGAAGAACAATTAAGAAGCGGTGACAAAAGGACGCTTTTGATTTCTGCAACTGGAACAGGAAAAACTTATGCTTCTGCTTTTGCATTAAGAGATTTAAAAGCAAAAAAAGTTTTATATATTGCCCATCGTGAACAAATATTGAAACAATCAATTAAAAGTTATCAAAAGATTTTTGGTCAAGAACTAAATTGCAAATTACTAACAGGAAAAGAGAAGGGATTTGACGGAGATTTTGTATTTTCCACAATTCAAACCTTATCAAAAGACGATGTTTATACTGTCTTTAGTAAAGATCAATTTGAATATATAGTTATAGATGAGGTTCATAAAGCAGGTGCAAAATCTTATCAAAAAATATTTAATTATTTTGAACCAAAATTATTTTTAGGAATGACTGCAACTCCTGAAAGAACTGATGGTTTTGATATCTATGAACTATTTGATCACAATATTGCATATGAAATTAGATTACAACAAGCTCTTGAAGAGGATTTATTGTGCCCATTTCATTATTTTGGAATTACTGATTTTGAAGAAAATGGTGAGACTGTAAATGATTTCTCAGATTTTAAATTTCTAGTTTGTGATAAAAGAGTAGATTTCATTGTTAATAAGATTAAAAAATATGGATATTCAGGTAACAGAGTTAAAGGTCTGATATTTGTTAGTCGGAAAGACGAAGGAAGAGAAATATCTGAAAAATTTAATGAAAAGGGATTTAATACTATTTTCCTATCTGGAGAAGAATCTCAAGAAGAAAGACAAGATGCTGTAGAAAGATTATGTACTTCTTCTGAAAATCATTTAGATTATATTATTACTGTAGATATATTTAATGAAGGTATTGATATCCCTGAAGTTAATCAAGTTATATTATTAAGACCAACTCAAAGTCCTATTATTTTTGTTCAACAATTAGGAAGAGGACTAAGAAAATTTAACAATAAGGAATTTGTTGTAATTTTAGATTTTATTGGTAATTACGACAATAACTATTTAATTCCTATGGCAATGTCTGGAGAAAAAGGAAAAGATAAAGATTCAATTAGAAAATATGTTAGTTCAGGCAGTTCAATTATACCTGGTGCAACAACGATTGAGTTTGATGAAATTGCAAAGAAAAAAATCTATGAATCTTTAGATAAAGCAAAGATTAATAAGTTTTCAATTATCAGAAATGAATACAATAAAGTCAAATTTAGATTAGGTAGGATTCCAACTTTAAATGAATTAGAAGAATATGGATCTTTAAGTGTTCCAACAATTTTTGCTTCAAACAGTGTTGATTCTTATTATCAATTATTAGTTAATATTGAACCAGAATATAAAGTTAGAATCTCCGATACAGCAAAAAATATGTTAGAATTTGTTTCAAAAAAATTAGTATTAGGACAACGTATATATGAAATTCTTCTTTTAAAAGATATTATTTTAAATAAGGAATATGATGAATTTATAAATGAATTAAAAGTTGCATATAAGAAAGAGTTTACAAGCATTATTAAGAATTCAGTCATCAGTGTTTTAACAAATAATTTTAACTTAAGTTCAATAACTGCCAAAAAATATGAACAATCAAAATTTATATCTATTGTAAATAATAACTTAGTTGCTTCAGATGAATTTATTTTGGAATTAAAGGATGTAAATTTTAAAAATATGATGCTTGATGTTTTAAATTATGCAATTCATTCCTATGAAAATAGATATAAATATTCTTATAAAGGTACAGATCTTGTTTTAGAAG
>JBAYBM010000016.1:0-26332 GCA_041669265.1 Bacilli bacterium
AAAGATACTTTTAAAGATTGTGATGATACATTTTATCAATCGTTAAAATTTATTGGAGATCATTCAAGTAGAGTTTTAGAAATAGGCTGTGCAGATGGATATTCATTAATGTATACAAATCTATATGGTAAAAAGGTTTGTTTTTGTTTAGGTATAGATACATCTATTAATGCTATTAACTTGGCAAAAGAAACAATAAAACTATCAAAATTAGAAAATATAAATTTTGAATTATCATCAAATGCCTCATTAGATTTAATTAATGATAATTCTTTTGATGGAATTATTTGTTCTAATGTTTTAGATGTTTTACCTATTGAAGTAGCAAAAGGAATTATTATAAATATTGATAGAATTTTATGTCCAAATGGATATTTATTTTTGAAGTTTAATTATTATGTAAGTGAAGAACTTAAAAGTAGAATTAAAGGTATGGTAAATATGGGAGAAAACTGTTATTCACTTAATGGAGTATTGCGTTTACATAATGAACCAATTGAATATTGGAAGAAATTATTTAAAGATTATAAAGTTATAAAGGAAACAGAATTTGAAAGAATTAAGGATGGACCATTAGATCGTATCTTAATTTTACAAAAGAAGTAGGATTTGCTATGAATTTTGAAAAAATTGATATTACAAATGTAATTTTAAATAATGATAAAGTCATATTAAGACCTTTTTTAGAAACTGATTTAAATGACTTTTATGAATACGCTAAAGTAAGTGGAGTTGGTGAAATGGCTGGTTGGAAACATCATTCTAGTATTGATGAATCTAAAATGATTTTAGATATGTTTATTAAAAACAAACATACCTTTGCTATAGTTTTTAAAGAAAATAATAAAGTTATTGGTAGTATTGGGATTGAAGATTTATCTTTTTATTTATTTAAAGAGATTAGATTATTTGGTAATGAAATAGGTTATGTTTTATCGAAAGATTATTGGGGAAAAGGAATAATGTGTAATGCAGTTAAATTAGTTATTAATTATTTATTTAATGTAGCAAGTTTAGATTTTGTATCTATATCTCACTTTGTTTGGAATGAGCAAAGTAGGGCAGTCATTAATAAATTAGGTTTCCTATATGTTAGAGATTCTTTATATGAAACTAGATTAGGAACTAGTGAATTATCTTCAAATTATGTATTAATAAATGAAAATAAAATTAGTATTGAAGAATTTAAAACTAAATTAAGAGAAATAGAATAATATTTTCGTTAACATTTAAGTTTTATATCTATATAATATTTAAATTACAATATGGTTACATTTTTAAGAAAACTATTCATAAAGGATTATAAAAACATTGGTGATCCTAAAGTAAGAACTAGACATGGTGTTCTAGCTTCTATTGGTGGAATAATAATTAACTTATTATTATTTGTTTTTAAGATTGTAATTGGAATTATTACAGCATCAATGTCTATTATTAGTGATGCTATCAATAACCTTACAGATTTATTATCATGTTTTGTTAATTTAATTGGTTTTAAAATGGCAAGTAAACCAGCAGATAGCGAACATCCTTATGGACATGAAAGAATTGAATATATCGCTGGAATGATTATTTCTTTTATTATTATTTGTGTAGCTTTACTTCTTGGATATACTTCCATTATGAAATTAATAAATCAAGAAAAAACTACAAACTATGAAATATCTGCTTTTATTATTTTAGGAGTAGCCATTATCTTTAAAATAATATTAGGTTTATTTTATAAAGGGATTGGAAAAGCTATAAATAGTGTATCTTTAAAAGCTAGTATGCAAGATAGTATAAATGATGCTATTTCAACTGGTGTAGTATTAATCGCTGCTTTAATTCAATATTTCTATAATGATGCTTGGTATTTAGATGCTGCAATGAGTTTAGTAGTAGCTTTGTTTATTTTTATTAATGGTATAAAGATGGTAAAAGAAACTGCTTCTCCATTAATTGGAATATCTCCAAGTAGTCAAATGGTACAAGATATCATTAATGAAGTTAAAGGACATAAAGGAATATTAGGAGTACATGATGTTATTTGTCATTCTTATGGACCTACTAAATTATTTATAACTTTACATGCTGAAGTTGATGGTTATGCCAATATGTTTGATTCTCATGAAATTATAGATAATATTGAAAGTGAAGTTAATAAAAGATATGGTGCAATATGTACAATACATATGGATCCAATCGATACAAAAAGCAAAGAATTGAAAGCTTTAAAACCTATTATTGAAGATACTTTAATATCTTTTAATGAACATTTATCATTTCATGATTTAAGAATAGTAACTGGAAAAGGACATAGTAATATTATATTTGACGTAGTTATTCCAATGGGATTTAACGATACTGCTAAATTATTAATAGCCTTAAGAAAAGAAATAAGACTGATTAATCCTAAATATAATGTAGTTATTAACGTTGACCAGGATTTTACAAATAATAATTAATTAGCACTCTTACTTGACAAGTGCTAAAATCCTCCTATAATATTAGTAAAAAGGGAGGATTATTTTTATGGAACAAGGATATGAAGATTATAGTCAAGATAAAGATATATTAGCTAAATTTGGTAGAGATGTTACTGAAGAAGCTAAAAAAAATAAGATTGACCCAGTTATAGGTCGTGATGAAGAAATTAGAAAAATAGTGACTATTTTAGAGCGTAAAACTAAAAATAACGTCATTCTTTTAGGTGAACCTGGAGTAGGTAAAACAGCTATTATTGAAGGATTAGCCCAAAGAATTGTGCAAAATGATGTACCTTCCAGTTTAAAAGATAAGAAAGTATTTGAACTTGATATGGGTTCTTTAATTGCTGGAGCTAAATATCAAGGTGAATTTGAAGAAAGATTAAAAGCTGTATTAAATAAAATAAAAGATAGTGATCATAAAATCATTCTCTTTATTGATGAAATCCATCTTATTGTAGGTGCTGGTAGAACACAAGGAGCAATGGATGCTTCAAATATGTTAAAACCAATGCTTGCAAGAGGAGATATTGATTGTATTGGAGCAACTACTCTTGCTGAATATCAAGAATATATTGAAAAAGATAGAGCACTTGAAAGAAGATTCCAAACTGTAATGGTACAAGAACCAACTAAAGAAGATACTTTATCAATTTTAAGAGGTTTAAAAGATCGTTTTGAATCTCATCATGGAGTTAAAATTACTGATAATGCTCTAGTAGCTGCAGTTAATTATAGTGTGCGTTATGTAACTAATAGGTTTTTACCAGATAAAGCAATTGATTTAATTGATGAAGCTTGTGCTGAAACTCGTGTAGAAATAGAATCTATGCCAAGTGAACTTGATGATATTACTCGTAGAATTAGACAACTTGAAATAGAAAAATTTTCATTACAAAGTGAAGTAGATGAGCAATCTAAAATTCGTTACGATAAAATTGGTGATGAACTTGTTAGATTAAATGAAGAAAAAGATAAATTAATTAAGATTTGGGAAAAAGAAAAATCTAATATTATAACTAGTAAAAACATCAAAAAAGATATTGAACAAAAGAAATTTGATTTACAAAATGCTTTTGTTAATGGCGATTATAAAAAAGCTAGTGAACTTCAATATAAAGTTATTCCTAATCTAGAAAAAGAATTAAAAGATATAGAAAATAGTGAAGAAACAGCTAAAGATCATCATATTTTAAGTGATGTTGTAACTGAAGAAAATATTGCCTCTATAGTAGCTAAAATGACTGGTATTCCAGTGAGTAAAATTACTAAAGGTGATAAAGAAAAAGTATTAGGTTTAAAAGATACCTTAGCTAAAAGAGTAATTGGTCAAGATAATGCTATTACTTTAATTAGTGATGCTATTATTAGGCAAAGAGCAGGTATTAAAGATTCAAATAGACCTATTGGTAGTTTCTTATTTTTAGGTCCTACTGGAGTTGGTAAAACTGAAGTTGCAAAATCTTTAGCAGCAGCTTTATTTGATGATGAAAAGAAGATTATTCGTATTGATATGTCAGAATATATGGAGAAATATAGTGTATCGCGATTAATAGGAGCAGCTCCAGGATATATTGGATATGAACAAGGTGGACAATTAACTGAACCTGTTAGGCATAATCCATATTCGATAGTATTATTTGATGAAATTGAAAAAGCAGATCCTGAAGTATATAACATTCTTCTTCAAATTATGGATGATGGTAGATTAACTGATTCACAGGGTAGATTAGTGGATTTTAAAAATACTATTATTATTATGACAAGTAATATTGGTAGTGATGAAATTTTAGCTGGACATAGTGAAGAAGTAGATAAATTGTTACATCAAAGATTTAAACCAGAATTCTTAAATAGAATTGATGAAATAGTAACATTTAATTATTTAACTAAAGATGTGCAAGCTAAGATTGTAACTAAGATGTTAAATGATCTTAAGTTAAGAGTAGCTGAGGAATATTATGATATTTCTTTTACTGATAATTTAAAGAAATATATTTTAGATTCTGCTTATTCTATGGAATATGGTGCTAGACCATTAAGAAGGTTTATTGAGCATAATGTTGAAACTTTAATTGCTAAAGAAATAGTAGGTGGCAATATGAAAGTAAATAAGCACTATATTATTGATTATAATAAAAATAATATTTCTATAAATTTGGATGATAATAAATAAATACTATTAGTTTCTTCTTAATACAAAATGTTTTCTCTTTTATTTTTTTACTATTTAATAATAATATAATATTAATAAGGGGAAGTTAGATATGTTGGAAAATGATAAAATATTTTTAGAATTCAGTGAATCTTATCTATATAAAATAGAATCTACTAAAGACATTATGAACCAAAAACTAACTTTAATTGGTTCATCTTGTAATACAACGGAGATGACTAATTTAATATGTTTAAAGAATTGTTATTCATATTTATATACTAAATCACAAATTTGTGAGGTCTTTGGTGTTATTGGTTATGAACAACGACTTGAAAAAGCTTTAAATAGAAAAACTAGGAATATTGTTACATATATTCCACTTAAAATACGTGGAAAAATATATCCATTTAAAGTAAAAGTTATTAAAGATTTTGCTAATAACCAAACCTTTATTTTATTTGAAAAAGATATTGGTTTAGGCATGGAAACTTATGAGAATTTATTAAAGAATACCTATAAAGATGCTTTAACTAATTTATTTAATAGAAATACTTATGAATTTCACGTAAGTAAAGCAGTAGGTATACATTATTTAGGTTATTTTGATATTGATAGTTTTAAGAAATTTAATGATAAATATTCTCATGACACAGGTAATGAAGTATTAAAAGCCGTAGGTAAATTATTAGTTAAAATAAGTAATAATCATATTATTTTCTATCGTTGTGGTGGAGATGAATTTTTATTTTATACGGTAGATCTTAATTATGAAGAAACTTATAAATATTGTGAAAAGATATTAAAAACAATGGGTTCATTAGGTGTATGTAATGATAAAATAACCTGTTCTTTAGGTTTTGTTCGTTTTGATTCTAATGGCAAGAAAACAGCGAAGGAATGCAAGATATTGTCAGATTTAGCAATGTATATATCTAAAGCTAAAGGTGGAAATACTATTACATATTTAGATGAGCAAAAAATAGAAGAAATAAAAAAAGAAGGTAAATTTAACGAAGTATTTAAGTCAATTGATAGGAAGTATGCTAATCATTCAATTAAATTTTTTGCCTAATCTTGTTCAAAATGTATTAATATATATAATATAATTTAATAGTTATATATTATTTGGGAGTTTTATATGGCAAAAAAGAATCAGACGTTAAAATCTAGACTACGTACGAATTGGCTATTTCGTTTATCTTTATATGTGACAATATTTTGTCTTTGGGTTGCAGCTCTTATTGAGATATTTATTAAGAACTATACAATTGGTTTAATATTAGGTTTAGCAGGATTAGTGGTATTTATTGTTGATTTAATCTATGATTTTACTTCTAGTATGAATACTAATAAATTCTATTATAGAGAATTATTCTTAAAGACTAAATCAAACTATTTAGCTTTTATTGGTCGTAGATTTAATCTTGAAAAATATAATGCTGATTTTAAAAGTGAAGAAATTGATGATCTAAATGATTCAATTGATGAAATTAAAAATGATTATGGAAAACTTGTCTTATTTACTCCTGATTTAAAAGAAAAAGATTTTGATTTTAAGATGTATGATGAAGAAAATGTAATTATTGATCGTGCTAGTTTTACTAAAAATATTGCTTTACTTGTCAATGTTTCACGTTCATATCGTAATAGTTTTTTAATTGTTACTTTAGAAAATGATTCTTTTAATAATAAAGAAACATTTAAACAAGTTATAGATTTAGTAAGAGATGTATTTGGTGCAAATAGAACTTTAATAGCATATCGTGACGTAAATTCCTTATTCTTATTTATTAAAAATATTGATTCTTATGAAATATTAAAGTATTCGTGTGAATATCTAGTAAGTCACTTCAGTATTATTAGATATGAAAATAATAAAAAATATATTGCCAAACTAAGAGTAAGTGCTGTTGTTTATCCTTTTAGTGATATTACTAATATTATTTCCGATTTAGGTTATGCTGATAAAAAGAATACTACAGGAGTAAATATATATTTACCACGTAATATTGCAAAACGTTCAATTACAATGAAAACAGAAGTAGAAAAACTCAGTGTTTTAACAGAAGTAGTTGACGAACTTATGGTATTTCATAAAGATGATAAAACAGTTGATGATATTTTAAATAGATTATATTCAAATTTAAATAAGGTAGTAGATTTATTAGGTTTTGATGATGGAGGATTCGTTGCTCGTCATTATGGAGTTGGTTATGTTGTTGATGATGAATATTCTCTTGATAATAAAAGAAGATTATTTAATCCAGGAGAATTAGTTGATGGTAATGATATATCTACTTTAACTAAATATATGGATCATGACTCAACTTTTGCTTTTTCTAAAAGAAATAATTTACCACCTGAAGTAGGCCAAATATTTGATAAAAAAGGTATTGAAAGTGGTTTTTTATATTTTGTTTATAGAGGCAATGACGTAGTAGGAATGTTATATTTTATTAATTTCCAAATGGATTATGTTATGACTACATTCATGAGAGAAGGTTTAACAATGTTCTCTTCAATGTTTAAGTTTTATTATAATGAATCTGTTGGTAATGGATATGCTAATGAAACTAGTAGTGTTCTTGCAGGTTTGCTTAAAGCTACCGGATATGATTTATATGTTATTAATAAAGAAAGTCACGCTATAGTTAATGCTTCTGATGGACTTAAAGATATGTATCCAGCTTTAAGAAAGAAAAATGCTATTTGTTATAAAGCTATCTTTAATAGAGATACAGTATGTGAAAATTGTCCATTAAAGACTAAAAAAGTAAAAACATTTGATTATAAGACTCATTCCTTTGAAATTGAAGCTCGACCAATAGGCAGTAAAGAAAAAAGAGCTATTTTAACTTTACAACCTCTTAATAATGAAAGATTTACTATGAATAGATTTGATCACGATTTATTAATTGGGTCATTCTTCTCATTTAATGAATATTTATCTAATTGTTTTGTGTCTCAAGCAAAAGGATATATTCTTCTTGCTCGTATTGATAATATGTTTACAGTTAATAAAGCAGTAAACGAAGATGGATATAAATTCATGATGAAAGATATTGTTCGTAAAATCGATTTAAGTAAAGTTATTGCAAATACTTATCTATATAATACTAATACTCTTGCTTTCATCTTTAATGAAGAAGGTATTTCTAGAATTTATGACTTCATGGAAATTATTAACCATGCTATTAAGCATAAATATAATTTTGAAAAAGCTAGTGTAGCATATTCTCCAACTTTCTTTGCTTATTCCTATCCACAAGATTATACCTCCGTTGATGTTTTATATAGACATATGGAAACAAGTATGAATAAAGTAGGTCCACGTCTTGATAATAAGTTATTCCTTGTTGATAGTGGAGTTGAAAGATTTGCTTCTAAAACAAAATATACCTTATCATTACTTGATTTAGCATCTAATTCTCATAATTTTGATTTAATGGTACTTCCAATGGTTCACGCTAGTGACCGTACTACTTTCGGAGCTGATGTATATATTAGATTAAAAGATGCTTTAAGAGATACTTATATTCCAAGTAGTGAATTTAATCCTATTATTACTCGTAACAATAAACTTAATGAATATGTTAATTCTCTTGTTACTCAATTAGGTGGAATATATGAAGTATTATTTAATTCTTTATATCGTTCTACTGGAGTTAAACGTTTTATGGTTGGAGCAGATTATTCTTATTTCAATAGTGATAATTTTGCTGATGATTTAGGTAAAATTATAGTAGAACATAACTTTAATAAACATTTCTTATGTTTAACTTTTGATGAAGATGATGTATTTAAACATTTTGATTTATATGTTAAATTTAATAAAACTATTAATAGTTTAGATGTTCCATTAATATGCTATAACTACACAGGACAAAGTTTATCTTTACAACAATTAAGTGAATTAGGATTTAATGAAATAGTACTTGATAGAAGTGTAGTAAGAGATATTATTGATGATGAACATGCTGCTTCTTCTTTATCAAAGATTGTAACAGAAGCTAAAACTTATAACTTATTAGTAACTGCTACTGGAATTGATACTCTTGAACAATATAAAGCTGTTAAAGATTTAGATATTAAATATATAGAAGGTTTATATATCTCTAAACCACTAACAATGGATGAATATAATAAATTTGTAAGAAATTATATGCGTTAATAAAGTTAGAATAGGGGAAACCCTATATTAATAGGATCCTTACTTTAACCCCTTAGAGTAAGGATCTTTTTTATTAATATATATAGATAAATGCCATATAAAAAATAATACTTGCAATATTAAATAAATAAGTAAATAATATTAATACAAGTTATTCAAAAGCCATTTTATCGTCCCAGAAAAGATGACTAGAGAGAACTCTGTACTATCAAAATTTTTAATTTAATGTTAAATATTGATTTTATGGAGGAAATTTACATATGAAAAAATCAAGATTAATTATTGCAGCTGCTGCCTTATTAGGCGTTTCAGTTGCCGCTACTACAACTTCAACTATTGCATGGTTTACATCAACAAATGCTGCTACAGTTACAGTTGGTAATATCGTTGCTGTTAATGCTTCAGCAAACTTAAATGTTAAAATTACAGGAAATGCCGCTCATGGTACTGCTGGTACACTTACTGGTGGAGATGGTAATGGAAGTACTGCTAGTTTTGACATTTCAAAATTAAGAGACGCTTCATTAGATTTAGAAGGTGAAGCTGAACAAAAGATTGCTTCTTATCCAGTTCGTGATGCTGATGGAAAAATTGCTTCATTTGCTCACAAAGATGAAACCACTGGTTACGATTCAACAGATGCTAAGAAAGGTTCGTATGCAACCACAATTGGTACTGATGACATTTATTATTATGCTGAATTTGATATTGAATTTACTATGGGTACAGTAACATCTGATAAATACAACATTTATTTTGATGGAAAGAATTCAACATTAACTACTAATGCTTCAAATACTTCAAGTATTGACTCTTCAATTAGATTTGGTTTAAGAAATGCAACTGAACTCAAAACTACTCCTACTACAGATTATGAATATGGTGCTACAGCTAAAACTGCTAATGGCAATGTTGTTGTTTGGGCAAATAATTATGATATGGCCAGTCACATTGTTGATCCTGGCACTCTAGAAGCTACAACTGATGATAGCAATGTTTATAACCAAGCTAGTGGTTTAAAATACGTACAATATAATGATAGTGGCGTAGTTGGAACTGGTTCATATGCTTCTGATGGTGAAGGTGAATCTTCAGAAGCAGACGAAGCTTTCTATCCTACAACTGGTGCTAAATATTGGAATACTACCCCTGCAACTCCTGTTGAAGCTGATGTTACCGCTGGTAGTTATGGGCATTCTTCTCGTCCAGCTGCTACTACTGATTTAGGATATCTTGGTAATTTACAAATGGATACTGAAGGTGCAAAGACTTTAACTTACCATGCATATATTTGGTTTGAAGGTGAAGATATTTTCTGTATTAATAGTGCAATTTCTACTTATGCCTATTCTTTAGGTTTATCATTCTTTGCTCTTAAAGCTGAATAAATTTATTTTTACTAATAATTTATCTAACAAAAGTCCTCTCTAGGGAGGACTTTTTTAATAAAAAATAAGGTATTAATCAAAGAAAATATTAAACTTTTAAAATTAAATGTGATATTATTATTCTATATTGAGGGTTTAAACATGGAAAAGAAAGATAGTAACAACAAAAAAATACTATATACAATACTATTTATTATAGATATATCGCTAATAATATTCTTATTTATCGTTTCTATTATAATGTTAGTTACAATGCCAGATAAGATTGATCCTACTCAACCTGCTACTGGATTTATAGATTATTTACAAAAGAATAGTGGAGTATACTTAGGTTGTTTCGTTATTCCTTTATTTGTCTTATTAGTTGTTAACGTTATTTGGTTAATCTACTATGTAAAAAAGAATAGTGAAAAGAAAAAAGTAGAACTTCATGATTTATCTAGCGAAGAAAAAGAAAAACTAAAACAAGAATTATTAAAAGATCTTAGTTCAAAAGATAATGAAGAAAACAAAAAATAGCGATTAAAAATCGCTTTTTTTATTTCTTCATTAATAATGAATAGTTCGATTGAATTCGGCAAAACTTAATAGTTTCGTGAAAAAGTACTTGATTTCATTTTTTTAATAGATATAATTATTTATGTAAAAAGCAAAGTGGTAGAAATATCATGACGCAAAGCTATAGGGCCTAAGATGTAAGATTGTTATGGTAGCCAGTTACCTTGAATGAATTAGAAAAAGAATCCGATTTATTTGATAGGTAAAGAAGGCTCCTTTTTTTATTTCTCTGGGACATAATAATATTTTATTTGTTTAGTATTTATTCTTTTAAATACTTCGTTTAATTTAACTTATAGGTGAATATGGTAGATTTAGGATATGTTAAAAAAAGAAGAAAGAGAAGGATAGCTGCTATTATTACATGTGTATCAAGTGTCTTTGTTATAGCTTTTTCAATATTAGCTTTCATGGGTAAGGATTTGGGAAATTTTACTCTTGAAGTAAAAAGCGACGAAGTTTCATTAACCTTTTCAAAGGATAGTACGTTTAGCGAGACGACTTCCTATTATAGAGTTAGTACACTTGAAACATTTGAAGTATACTCAGTCGAGGCTCTTCCTACTGACGAAGAACTTGATAATGAAAACGCATCTGAAAATATAGGGAAAAAGGTAAATAGTGATAATGAAGTTACTAGTCTTTACTTTTATCATTTGACCTACTTTATTAAGAATGTGGGTACAACTATAGCAGACTATAAAATAAACCTCTCAATAAGTGGAAACACCAAGCCAAGTAATATAAATTATGGGCTTGATGATATTTTACGTGTACGCCTTTATGAAAATACTGGAACTACACATAATTCCACAACATATGCCAAAGCTACAAATCAAACCAAGATAGATAGCGAAGGTAATGTTATTGAACAAGAATGCATTGGTGATTCTACTGATGATGTTTGTGATGGGTATGGAGCTGATACTGATGGATTAGCTACCCCATTTGTTGATGACACTAATATATTTAATAGAACATATACTAGCTTACAGCCAGGTGAATATGTGCGTTATACACTTATGTTCTGGCTTGAAGGTTTTGATCCTGAATGTACTGGGGATAAACCTAAGGATGCTTCTTTAAGATTAGATATGAGATATGAAGCATATAGTGGAACAGTAAACAATGATACCAATTAAAAAAAGAAGAGGATTAGCTCTATTAGTTTCTGCATTATCTCTTACAACTATAGTTGCTGTAAGTGGTACTTTAGCTTGGTATCAAGTCCATGTTCATGCTGATGTTGAATATAATGGTACTAGTGTTGGTAATTCAACTAAATTCCAAATTGGTCTTAAGAGTAGTGCTACTTTAACAAATTATGAAAGTTATAATTTTACAAGAGATACTACTGATACTTCAATATATTGGGCCAATGGTGATTTAAGTAGCGATGCAATAATGTATTACCTTGAAAGTAATGGTTATGCAACTAATGTCTTAAATTGTGTTACAGCAGCTGGTTGCTATGATACGGATGTAGATTTAACTACATCTCCTTCATATTTAGATAATACTAAAACAAGTGCTTCCAGTAGTTATTACATTCGTCTTAATTTTGTATTTAGAATTATTAATATGAATACTGGTGGATTAATTACCAATAAAGATATATTTATTAGTGATGCCATTCTCGATGGAGAAGGTAATGCTTATAAATGTTTAAGAATGTATTATGTTGGAAATGATTCAAGCTCTGGTTTAGTTAATTTAAGTGAAGACTATGATGGAAATGATGTATATGGTGGACCTTTAGATTTAAATACTGATGGGTATTATGATTATATTAGTGATGTAGATACTGGTGGAAGTATTGTTTCAAATGAATTTGCTTATGGATATTATAGTGGTACTCCTAGTTATGGAGAATTAGTAACTACAGATCCAGGGCCATCAACTTCTGGTTCTACTTTTGTTGGTAATCACCATAAAGATGTTTATCCAATAGCTAGTGGAAGTTATTCTTCTAGTGATTATATTGGAAGAAATACTCTTTGTGAGAACGAAACTGTTCTAACTTCTATAGGAAATACTGGATATGCTACGTTAGATACATATTTATTCCTTGAAGGTTGGGATAAAAACTGTATTAACAATATCATGGGTGATAGATTTGGATTAGTAATGACTTTTGAAAGTAAATAAAAATGAAAAAGAAATTAATTATATTTAGTTTAATGCTAGCCTGTAGTTTAGCTATCGGTGGGATAGCTACTTCTTTGGCGTGGTATGGAGCAAGTTCAACTATTGTTCTTTCTTCAATGAATATTTCTTTAACAGCAGATCCTAATTTATATATTGGTATAAAAGAAGGGGAAAATACTGAACCTACTTATTATAGTAATATTACTAATGATATGATTAATGATGGTACTTTATTACTTGAACCAGTAAGCAGCATGTATTCTAGTAAATGGGATACTACTTTAACAGATACTTCTTATCCTATATATAAGAGTACTTATAGTGGTGGTAAATTTATTAATGAAGCTTCTTATAGAGAAACTGAAGATGCTGAAGGTGGATATTTTGTTCAAGAATTATATTTAAAAAGTGATAAGGATGTAACTTTAACTTTTGGTAGTGATTCTACTTTTTCACCAAATGAAAGTAAAAATAAGGAAACTGTTGCTACTATTAAAGATCAATTTCCTACTTTAAGTGAAGAACAAATATTAACTAATTTAAATTCAACTTATAAATCTTTACGTTATTCTATTCTTATAGATAACACTTTTTATATTTATGATCCATTTAAAAGTGGAGATACTTCTTTTGGCGGATTACTCGATATAAATGATGATTATTATTATGATTATGGAACTAAAGATGGTGTTAAAAAAGAAATATTATATGGTGAATATAGTGGTGAAGAAAATTTAAAATATGGTAGTAATAGTGTTAATGTAACTACCCCTGATGTTTTTAATGCGAATACTAAAGATGGAGTTTCTCATATTGATTTAGAGAGTAGTATTGCCTCTGGATTAGTAATTAATAAAGAAAATTCTTTGAGTAGTAGCGATGTTAGTAATAAAATAGACTTGATAACATTAAAAGAAAATGTTGCTAAGAGATTTGTCTTCTCTGTTTATATTGAAGGTTGGGATAGAGATTCAACTAGTTTAGCAATGTATGGTTCTTTTTTAGGTAAATTTGTCTTTAAAGTAACCCAGGAGGTTGTAGTATGAACGAATTCTTTCAATATTTAGGTGAATGGCTAAAAGCCTTCTTCAGTGATTTTGGACAATGGTGGAGTGAATTATTTGTTGCTCCTTGGGATAATGTTCCTGATAATTTTGCTCACTATAGTGATTTATTTAACCAATATTCTTCAGGATTTGGAGCAGTTGGTTGGATTTTCTTTGTTTTATGGTGGCTTTTATTTGCTGGATTAATCGCTGGTATTTGTTTTGGTTTATATCTATTAATTCGTAAATATGTTAGATTTGTTAAAAAAGAAATTGATAAAGAAAAATTACAAGAACAAGTTGAAAGATTAAATTATGAACTTTATCAAGCTGTTCAAGAAAAAGATAAGATTTTAAACTTAAAGGTAGGTAGTTTAGGTCTTCCAAATAAAGATTTAGGTAAAAAAGACGAAGATACTATTAAAGAAGTACAATCTCGTTTTCCTAAACTTACTTATGTTGATAATGAATATGTAGATAAAGATATGTCTATTGCGGAAGTTCCTGGATTAACTCTTGAAGAATTATGTGTTCAATTTAGAAATTTCTGTTGTTCACAACTTAAACTATATTACACAATTGATACAATTAGAGAAATGTTTGCTGGTATGGCAACATCAAAACTTATAATTCTTGAAGGTATTTCTGGTACAGGTAAAACTTCTATGCCTTATGCTTTAGGTAAATTCTTTATGCATGATGCTAATATTTGTAGTGTTCAACCATCATTTAAAGATCGTAGTGAATTACTCGGTTATTATAACGAATTTACTAAGAAATTTAATGAAACAGAATTCTTAAGAGCTTTATATGAAGCAACATATCGTAAAGATTCTAATATTATTGTACTCGACGAAATGAACCTCGCTCGTGTTGAATATTATTTTGCTGAATTCTTATCCATTATGGAAATGCCTAATGTTAGTGAATGGAATATTGAATTAATTAATAATATGGATAAAAATGATCCAAAACATTTTACAAAAGGTAAAATTTTAATTCCACAAAATATATTCTTCTTTGGAACAGCAAATAACGATGATTCTACCTTTACTATTAGTGATAAGGTTTATGATCGTGCTATCTCATTATTCTTTGATAATAAAGGTCAACCATTTAAAGCTGATTTTACTGAGCCTTTATCAATTAGTTATGAACAACTTAATAAAATGTATACTGATGCTACTGTAGAATATCCAGTCAGTGAAAAGATGCTAGATAAATTTAATGAATTAGATCAATTTGTAATTGCAAAATTTAGATTAGCTTTCGGTAATCGTATTGTAAAACAATTACGTACATTTATTCCGGTATTTGTTGCTTGTGGTGGTAAAGAAGTTGATGGATTTGATTTCATTTTTACAAATAAGGTTTTAAAGAAATTTGAATCATTAAATGTTGGTTTCTTAAAGGAAGAGTTAAAACAATTAAACAGCCAATTAGATAAGTTATTTGGTAAAAATACTTTCCAAATGGCTCATAAGTATATTAATAACTTAATTAAAATGAGCTAATTATGGATAAAAAAGTAAGTTATAAAAAAGTAAACACCAAAATAAGAAATAGAGTTAATTCTCTTTTAAAGTATGATGAAAATGCTTTGGATATTTTTAATGCGATATCTAAAGGTAAAAATACTTATGTTCGTTTAAATCGAAGAGAAGATTCCTCTTTTGATGTTACTTGGATTAACTTAATTGAAGATACTATTCCTGCTCTTGATACTATTTTATCTAATCCTAAAAGTGTTATTAAAGTAGAAGGAAATATTGTTCCTATTGAATTATCAAAGAAAATTAGTAGTGAATCAGTTATGCATTTAGCAAGTCACTCGCAATATGTTAAAACAATTAATCCTGATGGAAGCGTAGTTCCTGAAAAGATATTAAATCAAACTGCAGAAGATAATATTAAAATCTATGAAAATAGATTGGTAGCTACTCTTATTAAACGTTTATCGTTATTTTTACAAAAAAGATATGATTATATCGTTAAATATTCTCCATTACTTGATTATGAAACTTTATATGTTAAAAATGAGACTGATTTAAATGAGTCCCATCTTGTTATTGAAACTAAAATTAAGTTTTCTCGTCACGCTATGGACCGTAATGATATTGATACTCATAACTATATTCAACGTATTGCTGATATGATGCGTTATGTTAAAGCTTTTTCACGTAGTAATTTTATGAAGAGTTTTGTTAAAGAAAGAGATGTTCGTTTGCCAATTATTCAAACTAATATTTTACGTAAAAATCCATATTATAAGAAATGTTATAAATTATTTGTTTTTATTGAAAAATATAATCGTATTGGTATTAATTTCTTAATTAATGAAGAATATAAAGATATTGATAGCGAAGATAAACATGATATTGACCGTATGGTTTTTGATAATTTCTTAGCCTTAAAAGGTACTGATTCTAAAAAAGTTATTAAAAAGAGTGGTTATACCTATGCTCCAAAGATTTTAAGAAATTCAGATGATGAGTTATTTGATTTTTATGATTTTAGAAGTGATCCTGAATTTATTCGAGTCGATGATGCTTTTAGAAATGATACCTTAAAGAGTATTCCAAAAGAATTAAAAGCTAAACCAAAAGAGGCTGATATCAAAGCACGTCCAAAAGATTATAAAGAAAAAGATAAGAAGATTTATGAACAAAAGAAGATTGATGATTTATTAAAACGTAAAAAGAAAGAAGAATTAGAACTTCGTAAGACAATTCAAGCTCAAGTTGCTGCTGAAAAGAAAAAAGCTGCTGAAGAAGCTGCTTTACGTAAAAAAGAGCAAGAAAAGATTGAAGAAGATCGTTTACGTAAAATGCGTGAAAAGATTGTTAAGGATGCAAGTAAGAGCAAATAATAATTATGGAAAAAGTTCAAGAAGAAACCAAGAAAAAACCTGTATATAAAAAGGTATTAGAAATTATTTCTACTGTAATAGTGGCTATTCTTTTTGGATTTGCTATTTTATATCAAATAATGTCTATTACTACAAAAGATTCTAATTTTGGAGTTACCAATTTTTTTGGAATGCAATTGTTAGTTGTTCAAACTGATAGTATGGATCCAGTTTATCCAGTGGGTGATGGTTTATTTGTTAAAAAGCTTGATGTTAGTGAAATTAAAGTTGATGATGATATTTCTTTCCACTATGAAATTAGTGGGGTGAGCGTTATTATGACTCACCGCGTTAAAGAAATTAATTATGATGAAACTAATAAAGTTTATACATTCATTTGTCATGGTATAAATGCTGATAGTGATCAATGTGATGGAGATTGTACATATCAAACACAAACTATTCCTCAAAGTGATGTTTTAGGTAAAGTAGTTGGTGATTCTAAATTTATGGGGGGATTATATAATTTTTTAATGCAACCATATGGTTTAATAGTTTTGATATTAGTTCCAGGTGGATACTTAATTATTAGTTCAATATTTGATATAGTTAAAGCTAGTAAGAAACCTAAAGAAGAAACTAATTCTTCTACAGGTGCTACTATAAGTAGTAGTGATAATCTTAATAATTTATCTAATGAAGATAAAGAGCGTTTAAAAAAAGAATTATTAAATGAAATGCTTGATGATAAAAAGAAAGGGGATAAATAATGAAGAGATTTAGATTTTATATTACATTTTTAATTGCAACTATTGTTGTATTTGCTTTTGAGTTAGTGACATTTATTTATTATATTAATTCAACTTCAGAGCTTAGTATTGCCTATATTGTTACGTTTATCCTTATCCTATCTATATTAGGAATTGTTGTTGTTGGTTTTACAAGTTATGCATATTTAGTTAGTAGATCACGTAATATTTCCAAGATTCAAAACTTCTATAACTTAAATAGAACCCTTGATGTTAATCGTTTAAATGAATTTCTTGAAGCAGTTAATCCACGATATATTCGTAACAAAAAACAAGCTTATATAATTAGTTTTTGTCCTTTTAGTGAAACTACATTAAGCGATATCAATCATGCTCCAGCTACGCTAGAGTTTTATGGATTCTTTGTTGATTATATTACTGCATATTTTAAAAAGAATAAGAATTTTAAACGTCACCAATATGAATTTTGTTATACCGATAACACTTTCTTATTATATTTAGTTGGTGATTATGAACTTGTTGAAAAAATAGTTAATGATTTTGAAGGTGAAGTTTATGATATTGAACAAAAACATGATTTAAGATTATTTGTTCAACCATTCTTTGGAATTTATCGTATTGAAAAAGATACTTATAAAAAATTAGATTTACGTAAAGAAATTAAAGATACTCGAAATGCTGTTCATAAGAAATTAAAAGATGAAAAACTTTTATTAAAACAAAAAAAGAATGATAAAAAAATAGATAAAGATAAAAATGTTTCTGAACAAACCAAGAATGCCGCAAAAGAAAATGAAGCGGAATTAAGTAAAGAAACTGCCGCAGAAGAAGTTGTTATTAAAGAGAAGATTGAAGAGACAAAAAAAGAAGAAAATAATAAAGATGTTGTTTCTTTATTTGATGCTATTAATTTTGCTACTATTGCTCGTAGATATGGTCAAAATAATTATGAAACAAGTATTATTTATACGCCCGATATGTCAAAAAATGGCCGTGCAAATAGTGATAAAGAAATTTCAAACATTATTGAAGGTCTTAAAAAAGGTGAATTTGTTGTTTATTATCAACCTAAATTCCATTTAAAGACTAAAAAATTTGTAGGTTCGGAAGCTCTTATTCGTTGGGATTCTCCTACATTTGGTCTTGTTTCACCTATTAGATTTATTAGTGTTGCGGAACATAGTGGTATTATTCACGAAATTGATATGTATGTTCTTGAATCAGTTTGTAAAGATATTGCTGATTGGAAAAATAGAGGACATGAAATACTTCCTGTAAGTGTTAATTTCTCTTTATTTGAATTCTATACTCCAACTTTCCTTGATGATATTAAAAATATTATCAATAAATATAAAGTAAATCCTATGTATATTGAAATGGAAATTACTGAACAAACTAATAGTGCAAATTCTTTCCTTATCATTTCTTTATTAAAGAAGATAAAGGAAATGAATATTAAAATATTAATGGATGATTTTGGAGTTGGTTTCTCTAATATTAATAACTTAAAGAAACTTCCTATTGATATAGTTAAATTAGATAAATCATTTAACGATGATATAGTAGTTGATGTTAAAGCACGTGAAATTGATCGTACTATTATTTCTTTCTGTCATACTTTAAATTTAACTGTTATTGCAGAAGGCGTCGATACAGAAGAAAAAGTAAATGTTTTAAAGAATTTAAATTGCGATATTATCCAAGGATATTATTATTCGCCTGCTATTCCAAAGAAAGAATATGAAAGATTCCTTGCTAATAATAAGTTTGAAAAGAAAGGAAAAGAATAATTATGATATTAATTTTTGGTTCCTCGAAAGATGATATTTTATATTTTGATGCAAAAACACGTAAAAAGAAATATGAGCATTTTTATAAAGATGCTACTTTAATTACGGGTGTTTTAGCAGGTCAAGAAGTCTGTATTGCTTATGGAATTAATACTAATTATTTAAGTTCAACCTTTTTAACTACTATTATCGATCGCTATCAATCTATTGTTGTTGTTATTAATGTAGGTATGGCAAGAGCTTATACAAAAGATTTAAAACCACAAGATTTATTTATTAGTGAATCTATTTGTTTAGGTGATGTAAATTTAACAAATAACAGCAGAGTGAAGCTCTGTGAGATACCAAATGTTCCTCAATTCATGTTAAGTGATATATATTTAACAGGTATTTGTCATACTATGGCTGATCAATTAAATATTAAAAATATTAAATTTGGTACTTTAATTTCTTCTAATAACTATTATGAGAAAAAAGAAGAATTAAGTAGCATTGGTTATGAAGGTGAATTATTAGGTATTAATAAGAAGATTGCTCTTGATTGTGAAGCAGGTGGAATGGCTATTGTTTGTCAATGGTTTGATATTCCTTTTATTTCTATTAAAGTTATTCAATATGAAATTGGAAAAGAGACTTATTCTCGAGACAATTTAATAGGAGCGTTAGGGCAATATAGCAATATTGGAAAACTTGTTTGTGCTATTATTTCTGAAATTTGTCGAAATGAGACAACAACTTTATAAAAATATACAAAAAATAATAAAAAAGTATAAAAAAATACTAAAAAAAATTAAATTACTCCCTTCTTGTTATATGAAGGGTTTTAATTTAGTAGAAAAATATCAAATTACTTTTAATCTAAAATATTATTATATATAATATTTATGTTGTCGAATGAGGAGGACAAAATTATGGCAATTAAAGTTGCAATTAATGGATTCGGAAGAATCGGAAGATTAGCATTTAGACAAATGTTTAATGCTAAAGGTTATGATATCGTTGCTATTAACGATTTAACAAGCCCAAAGATGTTGGCTCATTTATTAAAGTATGATTCAGCTCAAGGAAGATATGCTTTAGCTGATAAGGTTACTTCAAAAGAACCAGTTATGTCAGAAGATGGTAAGACTGTTTTAGAACCAGGTTCAATTACAGTTGATGGTCACGAAATTAAAATCTATGTTGAAAAGGATGCAAATCATTGTCCATGGAAGGCTTTGGATGTTGATGTTGTTCTTGAATGTACAGGTTTCTATTGTTCAAAAGATAAGGCACAAGCACATATTAATGCCGGTGCTAAAAAGGTTATTATTTCTGCTCCAGCAGGAAAAGACCTTCCTACAATCGTATATAATGTTAATCACAAGATTCTTAAATCAACTGATACAGTTATTAGTGCTGCAAGTTGTACAACCAACTGCTTAGCTCCAATGGCTTATAACTTAAATAAGTTATGCCCAATTGTCAGTGGTATTATGACTACTGTTCACGCTTATACTGGTGATCAAATGATTCTTGATGGTCCACAAAGAAAAGGCGATTTAAGAAGAGCAAGAGCTGGTGCTGAGAATATTGTTCCAAACACCACTGGTGCTGCAAAAGCTATCGGTTTAGTTATTCCTGAATTAAATGGTAAATTAATTGGATCTGCTCAAAGAGTTCCAGTTAAGACAGGTAGTACTACAATCCTTGTAGCTGTTGTTGAATCTAAAGAACCAGTTACTATCGAAAAAATCAATGCTTATATGAAAGCACATTCTAATGAATCATTCGGTTATACCGAAGAACCATTAGTTTCAAGCGATATTATTGGAATTAGAGAAGGTAGCTTATTTGATGCTACTCAAACAATGGTTAGTAAAATTGATGACACGCATTATCACGTTCAAGTTGTTGCTTGGTATGATAATGAAAATTCTTATACCAGCCAAATGGTTCGTACAATCAAATATTTTGCTGAATTAAAGTAGTAGAATTTTTAAAGGTCATCAATTATTGGTGGCCTTTTTATATAGAAAGAGGAGTTATTATGAATACAATCGAAAATTTAAAAGATTTAAATGGTAAAAAAGTTTTAATTCGTGTTGATTTCAATGTTCCACTAAAAGGAAGTGAAGTCCGCGACGATAATAGAGTTGTTGCTGCCTTACCAACCATCAAAGCAATTTTAAAGATGGGTGCTAAAGTAGTTTTAATGTCTCACTTAGGAAAAATTAAATGGGGCAAAGTTGATGATGCTGAAATTGAAAATGAAAAAGCTAAGAATAACATGGAATATGTTTTACCAGTTTTAAAGAAACATCTTTCAGGAGTTAAAGTTAGTTTTTGTAATGATACACATGGTGAAGGTTTAACTAAAGCCATTGATGAATTAAAGGATGGAGAAGTTTTACTTGTTCAAAATACTCGTTATGAAAAGGGTGAAAGTAAAAATGATCCAAAATTAAGTGAAGATTGGGCAAAGAATTTCGATGCATTTGTAATGGATGCATTTGGAAGTGCTCATAGGGCTCATGCCTCAACTTATGGGGTTCCTGAAATCTTAAAGAAAGAAGGAAAACCAGTTGCTTTAGGTTATTTAATGGAAAAAGAAGTTAAGAATTTAAGAGTTTGTGTTGAACCAAATAGACATCCATACATCGCTATTTTAGGTGGATTTAAAGTTAGTGATAAAATTAAAGTAATCGATTCCTTATTAAAGAAATGTGATTATATTTTAATTGGTGGAGCTATGGCTTATACTTTCCTTGAAGCTTTAGGTCATAAAGTTGGCAATTCTCCTGTTGAAAAAGATCAAGAAGAATATGCTAAAAAATGCTATGAATCTGGCAAAATTTTACTTCCAGTTGATAATAAAATTGCCAATGGTTTCGATAATTATACTGAAACAAAGATTGTTGGAAAAGGTGAAATTCCTGATGGATTCCAAGGGTTAGATGTTGGTCCTGAAACCGTTAAACTTTATGCAAAGAAAATTGCTGAAGCTAAGATTATTTTCTGGAACGGACCAATGGGCGTTTTTGAAAATCCTGATTTTACTAGTGGTACTATTGGAGTTTGTAAAGCTATTACTGAAAATAAGGATTGCTTTAGTGTAATTGGTGGTGGTGATAGTGCTGCTGCTGCAAAGCAATTTGGTTTTGCTGATAAATTCTCACATGTTTCTACAGGTGGAGGAGCATCTCTTGAAATGATTGAAAATGATGGTCATTTACCAGGAATTGATGTTATTGGTTAATTATATGAGAAGAAAATTATTATTAGGTAACTGGAAGATGAACAAAACTCTTCCAGAAGCTATAGAGTTTGCTAAAGAAGCTAAAGATTTAGGCGCTTTAGCAAAGAAAAATAAAGTTGATATGGGTGTTTGCTGCCCTTATATTGATTTATTTGCTGTTAAAAAGATTGTTAAGAATAAGCTCATTGTCGGTTCAGAGAATGTTCATTATCTTGATCATGGTGCCTATACTGGTGAAGTTTCAATTCCAATGCTCAAATCAATTGATATTAATTGGGCTATTGTTGGTCACTCTGAACGTAGAACTTATGATAACGAAACAAGTGAAAAGTGTAATCTTAAAATTAAAGCTTTGTTAGCTAATGAAATGACCCCTGTTTATTGTTGTGGTGAAACATTAGAAACTTATGAAGCAGGAAATACTAAAGAATTTGTTAAAGAACAAATAGTAAATGGCTTTAAAGATATTGATGAAGCTATCGCTAGCAAAGTAGTTATTGCTTATGAACCAATTTGGTCTATTGGAACTGGTAAAAACGCAAGTAAGGAAATTGCTGAAGATATTTGTGCTTATATTCGTGGAATTATAAGAAAATTATATGGTGCGAAAGTTAGTAACCATATCCGTATATTATATGGTGGCAGTGTAAAACCTGAAAATGTTAAAGAATATTTATCACAAAATGATATTGATGGTGCTCTTGTTGGTGGAGCTTCTTTAAAGGTTGATAGTTTTAAGGCTTTATTAACTAATATTTTATAAAATTATGGCAAAATCCGTTTATGTAACTCCAGAAAAGAAAGAACTAACGATACCATTTACTGTTTCGGTTCTTTTATATATGGCATTAGCCTTGCTTATTACGGGAGCTATTGGGTTTGGTCTAGGCTATTTTTTAAATCAATTATTGAATGGTGCAACAGGTGATGAGCAATTAACAAATAATTTATTTATTACTTATCTAATTATGCTTATAGTAAGTGGAATTGGAATACTAGTAATCACCATCATTATGTCGTTTATGACTTTTAAGAAGAAAAATGTTCTTGTTCCTTATATTATATATGCTGTTTTTATGGGAATATTGTTTTCTTCATTAGTTGGTTTTCTAGATGGTAGTTATTTATTAAGTGCAACATTTGTAGTTTCTGCTATTTTATTCCTTGTTATGTGTTTATTTGGATATATATTTAAGGGAAAAATAGGTTGGATTTTAGGTATTTTAATTGGAGCATGTGTTGTTTGTGGAATTCTTTGCTTAGTTAATTTATTCTTATTTCCATGGGCTTTAGGTGTTGAAAGTGCTTTTGATGCATCTTGCACGATTTATTGGATAATTGAATTAGTAATGCTTGGAGTAATGCTTATTTCTACTTTTGTTGATATGTATAGAATTCGTAAAATTGCTGAAAGCGGTGAAGGGTCTAAAAATGTAGCGATTTATTGCGCATTGAACCTTTATACCGATTTTATAGCAATATTTGTGCGAGTACTTTACATATTTATGTTGATATCTAAAAAGAATGATTAAAAAATGAACTCTTCGAAAGAAGAGTTTTTTTGTAGAAAAATTTAAAATTTTTGTTTTTACTTACGTCTTGCTATGTAGAGGGATCTATATGCAAATCATTTATTCAACAAAAGAGTTATCAAAAAAATTTACTAATTACAAATCAATAAAGAAAGAATATGGGAAGAAGAACGCTTTAAAAATTTATAAAACTATTAATTTTTTAAAGGCTTCGCCGAATATAGGTGAGATAGCAAATATTTCATCTTATAGAATCATAAAATCTAAAAAAGTGTTTAATGAATATTATCTATTAAAACCATTATGTGAAAGTGGGATTGCTTTTGTTTTTACTTCTTTTTCAAAGGAAGGAGAAATATTGCATAAAGGAAAGAATATTTTCGATGAATCAATTGATCAGAGCAAGATTTATATAAAGGGAGTGCTAAAAGAAAATGAAATTTAATAAAGATAATATTATTCACCCAAATATCTATTTAATAGATATGTTAAAAACACTAAATATTGATTTAGATTCATTTGTTAATGAGATAAAAGTTGAAAAGAAAGAGATCGATGATTTTATTAATGGTGGCTCAATAACAACTAATCTAGCAATCAAGTTTGCTGAATTTTTTAATGTTTCAGAAAAGTTATGGTTTAATTTGCAAAAAAATTATGATGAAATGTATGAACAAGAATTTTTAGATATTGAGAAGAAGTATTTAAAATATTTTTCTAATAATATATTAAATTTATTGAATATAACAAATAAAGATCTTAAAACCACAATAAATTCACTTCATCATTTATTCCGTATATCTAGTTTTGAAGAGTTAAGTAAAAAAGATTTATATTCTTTTTGTTCTGTTGGTAAAGCAAAAAAGATTACTGAAAAAGAAACGGTCTTACAAAACGCCTGGATAAAGTGGGCTTGTTCAAAAGCAAATTATAAAACTACGAAAGAATATTCAAAGAAGAAGTTAATTAATAACCTATCTTTATTAAGAACATATATTATAGATAATAATCATTTTCCATATGATATCGAAAAGGTCTTTGCTGAATGTGGAATTGTTTTTGTTTGTCTCCCATATTTTGAAGGCTCAAATGTAAGTGGTGCTATCAAATGGAGTAAAGATAGGAAAAAAGTAATGCTAGCTATAAATGATTATGGAAAACTTGCAGATAGGATATGGTTTAATATTTTTCATGAAATAGGTCACATTATTAATGGAGATCAAAAACAAGAACAAGTTTTTGATGAATATCCGAAACAAAGTATAGAAGAAATAAAAGCAAATGAATTTGCTAGAGACGTTTTAGTACCAAATGATAGTTTTCAAAAGTTCTTGGAGAAGTTCATTTTTCAAAAGCAAGAAATTATTACTTTTGCAAAAACTATTAATTCTGTTCCTTATATAATAATAGGGCGTTTAGAAAAAGATGGTTTCCTTAAATACAATTCATTTCCTGAATTAAGAAGAAAATATTTTTTCTCTTAATTTATTCAAAAAGCGTTAAAAAATGTTAAAAAAATAAGAAAATTTTAAATATTAAAAAAATATTAAGATTTTTTAATTTTTCTCTTGAAATCAACACCCCTTATGTTATATATTATTAAACGTTGCCGTCGAACAAAGCGCTTCAAAAATACAATTAAAAAATTTGTTAAAAATATGAAAAATTGTATTGACTATGGGCTTTGGTTGGTGGTATATTATTAAAGCACGCGTGAGGGAACTCATGAAATTCTATTGAGAAATAGACGTGCAAGAGATCTTTGAAAACTAGACAGATGTACAAACATTAACGTCAATAAAATTTAAGAATTAATCAAATTTAATTCAATACAAAACCAGAATAATTATGAACTAGATACAAACTTTTGAGAGTTTGATCCTGGCTCAGGATGAACGCTGGCGGCGTGCCTAATACATGCAAGTCGATCGAGTGTAGCAATACACGAGAGGCGAACGGGTGAGTAACACGTTGGTTATCTACCTTTCAGTTGGGGATACCCAGAGGAAACTTTGGCTAATACCGTAATACGTATTTATTTGAAACAATAAATATAAAAGGAGCGTTTGCTCCGCTGATTGATGAGCCTGCGTCTGATTAGCTAGTTGGTGAGATAATAGCTTACCAAGGCGAGGATCAGTAGCCGACCTGAGAGGGTGAACGGCCACAATGGAACTGAGACACGGTCCATACTCCTACGGGAGGCAGCAGTAGGGA
>JBAYBM010000017.1:0-24994 GCA_041669265.1 Bacilli bacterium
AAGAATAACAGCAGCAGCATTAACTCCAAACATTGCAACAAAGAATAAGACTCCACTAAAAATAGCAAAGATAATAGTTAAATATTGATCTCCATAAGCAGTTCCTTGTAAAGCGTTTTTATAGACTGTAGTAAATGAATCCATAACAGGTTGTAAAGAACAAATTAATAAAGTATCAACAACAAGTAATACACTACTTAAAACAATAGCATATATTCTTAATTTCTTATCATTTTCTTTCTTAATAGATAAGACTAATAAAGTAATACCACTAACTAATATTAATAAAGTAAATATTGATAAAACTATATGTTGTATTGAAGAATATCCATTAGCAGTAAAAGGAGCAATAAATCCTAAATAGAATTTAGACATACCTTCTAAAAAGCCAAAATTTAAACCAATATAACATAATAAAAATCCAACAAAACAAACAGCAATAACGACAATTAAACCATTAATAACGCCACATTTAAGAAAATTCTTTTTCTCGTTCATAATATTTACCTCTTACTTTCCTAATCTTCTTTTTTCAAGATATTTATAATAACCATAAACACAACCAGCACCAATTCCTAATCCAGATATTGTTGCTAATACAATTAATAACCAAGATAAATCATAGACATTTCTTAAAATAGAAAACTCTACAACTTTAGAAGTATAATCTGCATATTCACTTGATCCAGAGAAGATACCTCTAATTAAATAATTACCACTAGAAGTAGGTTTATTAATTGTCCATGTTTTACCATTATCTATAGAATATTGATAAGTTACTTTTGAATAATCAAAACTTGTTTTACTAGTAGGATTAGAAGGAGTATCTCCTTCAGTCCAATTATCAATATTAACTTCTCCATCTCCACTAGCTTTAGAAATTGTAAAATCATCATAAGCTATAAAGTCTTCATAATAAGTACAACTTGTAAAGATAGCTTCAACCTTATATACACCAGGTTCGGTAGGTTTATCTTCAATCCATGTACTTCCTTTATCTGCACTATATTTTAAAGTTGTAACAGAATAAGAAACACTACATGTAACAACAGGATTTACTTCAGTACCATAAATAATATCATCTTGTTTTACGCTACCACTACCAGCATGTTTATAAATATAGAAAGTAACTGGAGCAGTAACAGTATCAACATAATGTTCAGAATTTGATAATTTAGCTCTTACTAAATATTCTCCAGGTTCACTTGGTTGAGTAGTAACCCAAGTTTCTCCTCCATCAAGAGAATATTCATAGACTACATCAGCATAACCTATACTAGTAATTACAGATGGCTCATTTGGAGTATCTCCATATGTCCAACTATCAAGTTTAACAGTAAATGTAATAGTTCCTGTTCCACCACCTTCACTAGCTTTATTAATTTTAAATTCATCAACATCAACAAATGAATCATAATAAGATGATCCACTAAACACTGCTTTTACAACATATGTTCCAACTTCAGTTGGTTTTTCACTTACCCATTCATCAGTAAATTCTTTACGATATGTAAGTGTAACTGTAGGATAATCTAATGGATTATCTATAGTAGGATTAACTTCAGTTCCATAGGTAATATCATTTTGAGTAACAGTTCCTGTACCTTCATGATTTTCTTCTTCGATAGTAAAACTTACTGGTTCAGTATAGAAATCACTATAATTATATGAACCATATAGATATCCTTTCATTTTATAACTACCAACTTCAGTTGGTTGAGTTGTAGTTTCAGTTGCAAAGTCATCATCAGAATATATAAAATCACAATCTGTATAATCGCATTCTGTATCGTAAGTAGGTGTACTTGGAGTTGCTCCAAATACCCAACTAGAAATAGACACTGTTCCACTTCCTGTACCTGCAGTAATACTAAAATTATCATCAACTTGAAGATCGTTATAACCTGTTAGTCCAGAGAAAGAAACTCTTACATTATAATTTCCGACTGCAGTAGGTACAGTGCTTTCATATGAAGATAAAATATAATCATCATCATAAACTGCATATTCTACTAATTCAGTAGGATAGTTTGAAGTATTAGTAATAACAGGATCAACTATATCACCAGATCCATAAACTATATTATCTTGAGAAACACTTCCAGTTCCTTCAATTTTATTAATCGAAAAAGTATCATAAGAAACGTTTTCACGATAATCTGTAGTAGCACTACTTGTGACACGCAAACGATAATTACCAGGTAAAGTAGGAACAGTTTCTGAATATGTTCCTTCAACTCCACCTGTATATGTACAATATTCTTTTTTATAAGTTGTATAATCCCCTTCAACATTATGTATAGAAGGAGTACTTGGGGTATCTCCATAATCCCAATTTGATATAGATACAGTAACTTTTCCACCAAAATATGCTATTAATGAATCATCACTACCAGCAGTAATTGTAACTCCACTACTCCCTGTACCTGCAGCACCTGATTTATCATATCCTGAAAATATTAAATCGCCATTTTGTTTTAAAAATAAAATTGCGTAGTCCCATGAATAAAAAGAAGGAACTATTGGATCTACAACAACATTACTACAAACTGGGCCACATGGTTTTAAAATTATAGAAGTTGATCTATTACATACTTGTTTATGGTCGTTCTTGCCCCAAGCATAACCATCACCATCAACTGTAATAAGAGCAAAATTGTATCCATTACATACACAAGATATAATTTTTGGAAGTGTTCCATCATCTTCCTCGCTTGTATTAATTTTATTAGTAACTTTTGTAAAACTACTTTTTGCTGTTGTTGTTCCATCTCCAATTACGCCATAATCATTTGAACCCGAAAAATATAAATCACCACCCAAATCATTACCAGTTATTGGATCTAATTCATAAGTTAAATATCCATTAAATGAACTTGTATCTAAAGAACAAGTAAAAGTTTTTTTGACTTTTTCTCCCTCTTGATTACGTTTTGTAAATTTTGTTATAACACTCGTATCAGTACTTATTCCTTGTTGTCCGTATTCATTTGAACCTGTGAAATAACAATCTCCACCATTCGTTACTATGCCAGTAGAAGAAGAGCTCATTGAAAAAGATTTAACGTTTAAAACATTGCCATCAGCATCACTTGCCTTTATAAAATCCAACCTTTTAGTAGAAGTGCTCACACCATCACCTAAAACACCATTGCTTTGATTGCCTGATAAATATAAATTACCAGAATCAGTAAGTATCCCAATTGAAAAATCACCACTACCACGAGTTCCAGTTTGAATATCAGTAACTTTTTCAGTTTCGCTACAAAAAATATCATTTAGTTTTGGCAAGAAAAGTTTAATACTTGTGCTAGAAACACCTGAATCAGTACTTTTTATAACACCTGTATTATATAATTTTCCAGTATTAGAGATAACGTATAATCTCTCATAAAGAGCTGAAGATGAAACCCCTAAAGTGCTATCAATATCTGAACAAGAAAGATAAAAATATTTTTTTACTACAATAGGTGTTGCCTCATCAGTTTCATCATAGATTATTAATTTTTGAAATTTCTTTATTGCGCTTGCAGAAATTTGACTTAGACTTGTACCGTCAGGAGTTTGAGTAAAACCTGCATAGTATAAGTCACCATTATTTGTTTGAAAAGTTGTACTAAAAAAAGAAATGGCAGCTGAATCAACAATCAAACTATTTAAACTGTCATCAGTACCTTCAGGATCATTAACATAATTAAATTCTGTAATATTTTTAGTAGAACTAGTATATTTAATTCCAGTATTAGATGCAACATTATTACCGGCAATAAAAAAGGAACCATTCTTTGTAACATATCCTAAAGTAGACATTTTAGCATTATAGCAAACTTGCTTAATTCCACTAGTTGTAGCGGGTAAATCATCACTATAATTATTTACACTTGTAAGATTTGAATTTGTAACTACATTATTTTCGTTATTATTATTTGTAACAATTCCTAGACCAAATAATAAAGAACAAACTACACCAAAACAAAAAAATCTTTTTTTCTTCATATTTCTCTTTAATCAACTAAATCTCTATTTAGTTCCCCTTTCAAATATATTTTTAGACTTGACTGTTTTATCTATTTTCCAAGAAGACAAACGAGAATAAAAATTTTAAAAATCAAACTACAAATCAACGGCATTATTGAACAACACTTTGATTTTTATAAAGCATATATCTTGACTTTTCAATTTTTTTGTCCATTTAAAAAGCCTTTAGATTTCTCCAAAGGCTTTTTTACTCATTTAAGTAAGAAAATTATTTTAATTTAGGTCCAGCTTTGACTAAAGCCTTACCTGCGTCATTACTTTCATATTTAACAAAGTTTTTAATGAATCTACCAGCAAGATCGATAGCTTTTTTATCCCAAATACTTGGATCAGAATAAGTATCTCTTGGATCTAATATGTTAGTAGCAACTCCTGGTAAAGTAGTAGGAATTTCAAAATCAAATATTGGTAACTTTTTAGTTTCAACATTTAAGATTGAACCATTTAATATAGCATCAATAATACCACGAGTATCTTTAATAGAAATACGTTTACCAGTTCCATTCCAACCAGTATTAACAAGATAAGCTTTAGCTCCACTCATCTTCATTTTCTTTACTAATTCTTCCGCATATTTAGTTGGAGGTAATTCAAGGAAAGCTTGACCAAAGCAAGCAGAGAATGTTGGAGTTGGTTCAGTAATTCCTCTTTCAGTACCAGCAAGTTTAGCAGTAAATCCAGATAAGAAATAATATTTAGTTTGCTCTGGAGTTAAAATTGAAACTGGAGGTAAAACACCAAATGCATCAGCACTTAAGAAAATAACATTCTTTGCTGCTGGAGCACTTGAAATTGGTTTAACAATATTTTTAATATGATAAATAGGATAAGAAACACGAGTATTTTCAGTTACACTCTTATCAGCAAAATCAATTTTGCCATCTTTATCAAGAGTAACGTTTTCAAGTAATGCATCACGTTTAATAGCATTATAAATATCTGGCTCACTATCTTTATCAAGGTTAATAACTTTTGCGTAACATCCACCTTCAAAGTTAAATACACCATTATCATCCCAACCATGTTCATCATCACCAATTAATAATCTCTTTGGATCTGTAGATAAGGTTGTTTTTCCTGTTCCACTTAAACCGAAGAAAATAGCAGTATTCTCACCATTTAAATCAGTATTAGCTGAACAATGCATTGAAGCAATACCTTTTAAAGGAAGGAAATAGTTCATCATTGAGAACATACCTTTCTTCATTTCTCCACCGTACCAAGTATTAACAATAACTTGTTCACGGGAAGTAATATTAAACATAACAGCGGTTTCACTATTTAAACCTAATTCTTTATAATTTGTAACTTTAGCTTTACTAGCATTATAAATAACAAAGTCTGGCTCAAAATGTTCTAATTCTTCTTTTGTTGGACGAATGAACATATTCTCAACAAAGTGAGCTTGCCAAGCAACCTCAACAATGAAACGAATTGCCATACGTGTATCTTTATTAGCTCCACAGAAAGCATCAACTACATATAATTTCTTATTTGATAATTCCTTTTGAGCAATCTTTTTAACTGCATCCCAAGCTTCTTTTGTAGCTGGATGATTATCATTCTTATAACCTTCTGTTGTCCACCAAACGGTATTTTTTGAATTATCATCAACAACAATGTACTTGTCTTTTGGAGAACGACCAGTGTAAATACCAGTCATAACATTAACAGCTCCAAGTTCACTTACTTGTCCTTTTTCATAACCAGTAAGATCTTTCTTTGTTTCTTCTTTGAATAATTCATCATAAGAAGGATTATAAATTACTTCTTTAGTACCAGTAATTCCATATTTTTCTAAATTAATAGTCTTCATAAATAAATCCACCTTTCATTCCAGTATTTATTCTATACTTTTTTTCATTAAAATAAATAAGAATATGCTCATAAATAATTATTTTTTACTTTAGTAACTTTTCTAAAGAAAAAAGAGATTTTTTTAGGTATAAAATCTAACAAAAATCTCTTTATTATTTAAAATTAAAAGTAGTTATTAATTATCTGAACGAGAGAAACTATTTTTCATATTACAACTTGAGATATAAAGTACTCTATCTAATGTTTTAGCTGTTTCTTCCATAGCCATATTAGCAATTACTTCATTTGCTTTTTCTAAAAGTTCTTTGTCAAATTTATTATAAGAAGGTACGTCTTTATCATACTTATTTAATAATTCATGACCTTTACTAGATGTTGATTTTTGGTAACGCTCTATTTCTAAAGCACATAGATTATAATGAGCATCAGCAAAAGCTCCAATCATTCTTGAATTCCAATAAAAGTTATCAGTTGATACTTTTAAAGTTGTATTACTTACATACTTTGGCATTTTATTAACATTGGTATAAAAAGGAATAGCACTATTAAAGGCATTAGAACCAAAACAAATCCATTCAATAGCAGCAATTTCTTTAGGTAAATAACCTCTAATTTGGTTTATTGATAAGAAACTAGTTCGACTAATACCAATTGAACGATATTTGTTTCTTAAAGGATTATTTATATCTTTAGAATATGGATCATAAGGCGTTCCTTGATAATGTGAAGATAAAATATATTTAACATCTTCAATAGTAATCTTTCTTTCAGGAACCATACTCCATGGTAAATCATCATCTTCAGGAGCAAAATCTGCACCACATCCATTCCATTTATAAGTATTTGGATTAAAATAACGTAACATAAACCAAGCTCTTGGAGTGTTATAAAAATGATCACTATCATCATGACTTCCAAATGCTAGACGTGGATTAAACTTTTTATCTAAATTTAAATTTAAGAATCCTTTTTCTACTAAATCTTTTAATCCTTTTGAACAAAGATATTCTTTTTGTGCTCCATAAGCATCATCAAAATCAAAATTATCTAAACCAAATTGATTTGGCATAACTACATATTCATTATCTTTTACTTTATGAGCAATCCAATTGTGACCACCGATAGTTTCTAGCCACCAAATCTCATCCTTATCAGAAAAAGCTATACCATTATTTTCATATGTACCATATTTTTCAAGTAAAGAACCTAATCTAATAGCTCCTTCTTTTGCACTATGAATATATGGAAGAGTAATAACTACTAAATCTTCTTCTCCAATTCCACCAGGAATTTCTTTTTTATTTCCCTTCCTTGGAATAAATCTAACTAAAGGATCCATACCTAAAACTAATGGATTAGTTGTAATTGTTTCAGTAGCAGTCATTGAAACATTTTCACTATTAATTCCACTTGCTGCCCATGTTCCTTCTTTCTTATCTACATTAGGACAAGAAGTATAACTTAATGGGTTATTTGGTAATTTAATAGTTAAATGAGCAATTACACTTTTATAATCTCTAGGTTGATCTTTTGAATTAACTACAATTAATTTTTTTGCATTAAATACTCCAGTACAAGAATCATCATTTCTTGCAATGATTGTTGAACCATCATAACTTGCTTTTTTACCTACTAGTAACGTTGTACATGCCATAATAAAAACTCCTCTTAATGAATAATATTTTATCACACTAAAAGATTAATATTACAAAAACTATATCATTTACCACTTCTTTTAAGAAAAATTACTTATTTTACCCAAATAGAACTATCTTTATTTGCACCAATTTCAAAATGATATTTAGCAATACCTAAATCCATATTGGCATACATTGCTTTTTTAGTAGTAGCAATAACTTTACCATCTTTTAATTCAAAATAGAATTTTTGTTCATTCATAGCAGTTGGAGCAAGTAAAGCACAATTAACTCCATCAATAAACCAAGATGGAGATTTTGAATCAATATTTGATAAACTCTCAATTGGTTTACTCTTATGAGGATTACCTTGGGTTTTACCTTTACCTATTGCAATAACAATATATAGTTTTTCACCTTCATCAACTGTAAAAGCTGTTTTTACTTTTTTATATGTTAAAGCAACCCAGCAACTATTTAATCCTAATTCTTGGCATTTTAATACAAGTCTTTCACCATAATAACCAATCTTTTCATCGGTTCCATCTTCTTTTTTGCCAATCATCGCAAAATAATTTGTAACTCCAGAGAAACGACCATAATGTGCCATCATTCCTGAAAAAGCTTTTGGTTCATTACTTACAAGTTGAATATGTAAATTTCCTTCTTTATTACATATTTCAACTTCTTTTAAAATAGCTTTTTTAACTTCTTCATTTAATGGTTCTTCAACATATTGACGAACTGCATGTCTTTCTTTAATCAAATCTAATTTATTCATAATTTTCTCCTTTATATGGTAATTGGACTTTTAAGTTGATATCTATCGTGAGTCATAAATACAAATAAACAATCCTTATTAGTTGCCAATTCCTTTAATTCTATTAACGAATTAATTTCTTCTTTTTTATTCCACATAATTCCTGGAAGAGATAAATTTTCCCATGATTCTTTACAATATCCCCAATCTCCAGCAATTATTACATATTTGTTATTACCATTTATCCTAATACCAGTCATTCCTTTTGAATGACCATGTAATGGAAATAATATTACACTACCATCATTAAATAGATCATAATTAGAATCTATAAATGTCTCGATTTTAATTCCCTTCCATAACTTTTTCCTATACCTTAAATTACATTTTCTTGAAGCTTTATATTCAGCATCACTTACCATAATATGTTTAGCATCTTTTATTAATCGAATACCACCAACATGATCAATATCCATATGAGTTAATATACAATAATCAATATCTTTAGGAGTATAGCCAAGTTTTAAAAGTTGCTCATTAATTCCTTCTCCTTTTGGTAAATATCCTGGAGAAGCAAAATAATTTGATATACCTTCATATTTAATAGGATGTTCTCTTATTTTTGTGTCCCAACAAGTGTCTATTAGAATTAAACCTTTTGGATGTTCAATTAAATATGCAGTTACAGGAACAATAATTTTATGTTTTTTACTTCTGAATAATCCTGTAAAAGCTAATTTATTCTTTGATTTATATCCTAAAGGTAATGCTTCATCAACCTTTGTAGTTCCACAATATAAAACATGAATCTTAATCATTTTTATTCCTTTTTACTTTTAATACTTGCATAATTTCTTCAATATGGATAATCATTGTTTTTAAGTTATCTATAGCAAACACATCTACATCAAAATAATAATAATTTTTAGTTCCTTCTTTTCTCATTTTTATTATTTTCGCATCTTTTAATATCTTTAAATGATGTGAAACTGCAGGTCTAGAAAGGCTTGTTTTATTAGTAATTTCACCTACTCTTAAACCTTTACAATTTCCACTTTCCATCATTTTTAGTATCATATGCTGCCTATTTTCATCACCTAACGCAATTAATACGTTTCTAGAATTGATAAACTCAAGTTTTAATTCTTCTATTTCTTTACTAAATTCCATACTCTTCCTTTCGTTCACTATTTTAAACCATTATAGCATTACAAAAGCTAATTGCATCATTGGTAAAGAAAATCAAGACCATTACGGCCTTGATTTATCTAAAATTCTTATACTAATTATCTACTAATCATTATTTGTAAATTGGCTATTATAGAGCTCGCTATAAAATCCATTTAATTTTAATAATGATTCATGAGTACCTTTTTCAATAATATCCCCATCTTTTAATACTAATATTAGATCAGCATTTTTAATCGTTGATAATCTATGAGCAATTACAAATGAAGTTCTATTGCTCATTAATTTATCCATAGCATCTTGAATTTTAAGTTCAGTACGAGTATCAACTGAACTTGTAGCTTCATCTAAAATTAACATAGGTCTATTAGATATCATTGCTCTTGCTATAGTAAGTTGTTGTTTTTGTCCTGCTGATAAACTAGAACTTTCAGATAATATAGTGTCATAACCATTTGGCAAAGTATTTATAAAGTGACTTATTCCAACAGCATCACAAGCTTTATCAATGTCTTCATCAGTTACATTTTTCTCTGAATAAACAAGATTCTCTCTTACAGTTCCTTCAAATAACCAAGTATCTTGTAATACCATACAGAATTTATCATGTACATTTTCTCTTTTTAATTCTTTTGTTGAAACTCCATCAATTAAAATACTTCCACTATTTACTTCATAAAATCTCATCAATAAATTAACAAGAGTAGTTTTTCCTGCTCCTGTAGGTCCAACAATTGCTATCTTATTTCCAGACTTAACATTCACTGAGAAATCATTAATAATAGTTTTATCATTATCATAACCAAACTTAACATCTTTAAAAGTTACGTCCCCATGAACTTTATCAAGTTTTGTAGTTTTATATGATTCATCTTCCATCTCTTTTTCATCAAGGAAATCAAATACTCTTTCTCCAGCAGCTGCTGCAGATTGTAGGGATTGAGTTGCTTGAGCAATTTGAGATAAAGGTTGAGTAAAATATCTAACATACATCATAAATGCAACAATAACACCAAATGAAATATAACCATTCATTGCAAGTAAAGCTCCAACTATACAAACCGCAACATAACCAAAGTTCCCAATAAAAGACATAATTGGCATCATAAGACCAGAATAACTTTGAGCTTTAAATGCACTTTTTTGTAATAGATCATTCATATTATTAAATTTTTCTTTAACATCATTTTCATCATTATAAGCTTTAACAATTGTGTGACCTGAATACACTTCTTCTACATGAGCATTAATATTAGAAATTGCTTCTTGTTGAATATTAAAATGTTTTTGTGATTTTTTCATAATTAATAACATAAATACAAATCCTAATAAAGAAGATACAATCGCAGTTAATGCTAATATAACATTAGTAATAAACATCATTATTACTGAACCAACTAATAATGTTATAGAAGTAACTAAAGTACCTATACTATTATTTAAAGATTGACCTATAGTATCTGCATCATTACTTACTTTAGATAAAATATCACCAGTAGAAACTTTATTATAATAAGATAAAGGAACTCTATTAATTTTATGAGATATATCATCTCTTAGTTTATACGTAATTTTTTGTGTAACTCCAGCTAAGATCCAACCTTGTATAGCACTTAATAACCAGCTAACTCCATAAAAAACAACAAGAGTAATACATATTGTAGTTACACCATCAATATCAATTGTACCCATGATTCCATCTTTAATTAAATCAGTTAAATCAGATAGTTTATTTGGACCAAGTAACATTAAAATAGTACCAATAATAGCGCAAATTAGGGCTACAATAACTACAGGTAAATACTTATTACTATAATTAAAGATTCTCTTCATTACTTTTTTAAAATCTTTAGCTTTTTCTCCGCCATTCATTTCAGGTGGATTCATACCCTTTTTACTCATGCTAATTCCTCCTTTGATAATTGAGATAAAGCAATTTGTTTATAAACATCACAGTTCTTCATTAATTCATCATGTTTGCCTTTCCCAACTATTTCTCCATCTTCTAAAACAATTATTTCATCGGCGTCTCGAATAGTTCCAATTCTTTGAGCAACAATTAAAGTAGTCACTCCTTTGCATTTTTTCTTTATATTTTCTCTTACTTTTCGATCTGTTTTATAATCTAAAGCGCTAAAAGAATCATCAAAAATTAATATTTCTGGGTTTTTAGCAATTGCTCTCGCAATTGAAATACGTTGTTTTTGTCCTCCTGAGAAATTAGTTCCATTTTGTGCAACATATCCCTCAGTTTTCTTCTCTAAGCCACTAACAAATTCAGTTGCTTCACTAACTTCCAATGCATTATTAACATTATTTACTAATTCTTCTTTTTTGCCATTATCTCCAAAAGCAACATTACTCTTAATTGTTCCTTTAAATAAGAATGATGCTTGAGAGACATAACCAATCTTGTTACGTAATTCATTAAGTTTATAGTCCTTAATATCTACATTATCAATTCTGATTTCTCCAGAAGTAGCATCAAAGAAACGTGGAATTAAGTTTACAATAGTAGATTTTCCACACCCAGTTGACCCAATAAAAGCAACTGTTTGTCCTTTTTTAGCAGTAAAAGATATATTTTTTAATACACTTTCTTTAGCATTTGGATAGGTAAAATAAATATTATTAAATTCAATTAAACCTTTTGTATTATTGTTTTTGTCTTCTAAAGAACCATCGACAATATTAACTTTAGTATCCAATATTTCATTAATTCTTTTTGCTGAAACAAAAGCTCTTGGAAGCATAATAAATGCCATAACTAACATCATAAATGCCATAACTACTTGTATTGCATAAGAAGAATAAACAATCATATCAGAGAATAAAGTTAACTTATCAGGCATGGAAGCATTATTAATTAATATAGCTCCAATCCAATAAATCGCTAAACTTAAACCGTTCATAGTTAATTGAATAGAAGGTGACATAAATGCTAAAGATCTATTTGCAATTGTATTATCTTTAGTTAATTCACTATTATATTTATCAAATTTATCTTCTTGATATTGTTCAGCGTTATAAGCTCTTACAACTTTGATACCATTTAAATTTTCTCTTGTTACTCTATTTAAATTATCAGTTAAAGTTTGAATTTTCTTATATTTTGGAACAGCGATAATAATACAAATAATAACCACTACTGCTAATAAACAAACCGCTGTTGCTGTTGTAATTGTCCATTCAGAATTTTTATTATAAATCTTTAAAATTGCCCATATTGCCATAATTGGAGCTCTAAAAATAACTTGTAAACCCATAACCATAAAATTTTGAATTTGAATCGTATCATTTGTTGTTCGAGTAATTAAACTTGCAGTTGAAAACTTAGACATTTCTTCAAGAGAAAAATCTTGAACCTTAACAAAGATTTTCTTACGAATGTTTGCAGTAAAATTAGTTCCTACTTTGGAAGCAAAAACAGTAACTAAAATTGAAGCAACTAAACTACCAAAAGCACATAATAACATTTTGCCTCCAGCAATTAGAACATCACTCATTGCACTTCCTTCAGTTTGAACAAGTTTAGTAATTTCTGACATATAATCAGGAATTTCTAAATCAAAATAAACCTGACAAACAATAAATATTAAAGATAAAATTAATAATATGACATCTTTAATAGTTAAGTTTTTTAATAATTTAAACATAATTTCCTCCTTTACCTTTTAGTGAAATCTTTTACTAAAAGATATATATTTATTTTAAAAGCAGAATTAATCTGCTTTGGTTTTTACTTTTTAATATCAAATATTTTATATAAAATTCTTAAGAATTCTTTTGTATCTTTTGGTCCAATAAATTTAAATATTTTTGAAAAATCATCTATAGCTTTTTCTTTATGTTCATCAGAACATTTTTGTCCTTTTTCTGTTATTGAAACAACGACTTTTCTTTTATCTTCAAGGGGACTGCTTCTATAAATAAGTCCCTTCTTTTCAAGACTTTTGAGTGCAATTGCTACTCTACCACTACTTAATTTTAGAACATTAGATAATTCTCCAGATAACACATTATTTTTACAAGATGCTAAATATGTTATGATCCCCATCTCCCCTTTATTCATATCTTCTGGCGGAGCAAATGGAGGAACTTTTGTAAATGTATCAATCAAAAATTCTTCAGCTAACTTTCTATAATCCATAAAAATACTCCTTTATCTTTCACTAAAAGATATTCTATATAAATTATTTATGTTTGTCAATTACCTTTTACTAAAAGATAATTGTTTTACTAAATTATTTAAATACTTGTATTCTATCTTCTTTTGGTAAATAATCTTTATTACCTGGTTTAACTTTTTCTTTTCCAAAAACCATTTCTGCTTCTAATTTCCATGTATCAGGAATATTAAATTTCTTTGCAATTTCTTTATCAGGTAATGGATCATAATGTTGCATATTACATCCATACCCCAAATTAACTAGTTCTAACCATAATCCATATACTAGTATTCCAATATTTTGTTCTCCCCAATCATCTTGACGATCAGCAAATTTTGGATAATCTTTTTTTAGCTCATTAATCCTATCTATATCTTTATATATTAATATAGTTCCATATCCATCTTTAAAAACATTAAGTTTTAATTCAGTTTTTTTAAATACTTCATTAGGTAATATCTTTTTTAAAGATGATTTTATAGTATCCCATACAAAATAATGATTATCATTTAAGGCAATAACTATATGTGTTGCCATCGAATTAAAAGCAGTAGGAGCTTCTAAAATCACTTTAGTTAAACTATTAATTAATATTTTATCATCAACTACACTATTATGTTCTAGTGCATAAGAAGAGCGTCTTTTAGTAATTAAATCTAAGTATTCCATAAAAAATACCTCCATATATTCATTATATGAAGGTATTAATTAAAAGTACTATTTAATGCTTTATTATTTATTTCTTATCAGTAGTACTTTCTTCTTCAAGGAAGGATTCTAACTGATAAATTCCTTTTTCTTTACCAAATATAAAGATATGATCATCAGGAATTAATTCATAATCCTTATTAGGTAAGAAGGTTTTATTTGCTCTCGTAACAAGAATAATATTTACTCCAAATCTACTAGGAGCACTTAAATCACTTAAGGTAATTGGTTTAGTTTCTTTAGGAACATTGAATTCATAAACATTATATCCATCAGCAACTTTATAATAATCCATAACGTTATCACTACTCATTCTCATAGATAAGGATTCACTTGCTAAATCAAAAGGAGAAATCAAAGAATCAACACCAAGTTTTTGAAGTAATTCTTCATAAACTGGATCATCAACTCTACAAGTAATCTTTTTAACACCAATCTTTTTAAGAGCAACAGCAGTTAAAATTGTGGTTGCTAAATTTGCTTGAGTATCTTGACCAATTGCTATAATTGCATTATCTGCTTCACCAACACCTGCTTCTTGAAGAGCATCAATATCGGTAGAATCGCAACATACTGCATTTTCAATAATATAACCTACTTTGGCAACATTTGCTTTTTCTCTATCAATTGCAATGACTTCAACATCTTTATCAGCAAAAGCATTTACAAGTCCAAAGCCAAATCTTCCTAAACCAATAACTACAATTATCTTTTTCATAACAATCCTCCTTTTAACCTATAGAAATATCTGTTTCTAAATATGAAATATCATCACCCTTATGTTTAAAGAATGGTTTCCACATTGTTAAAATTGTAACAGGTCCTAATCGACCAAAGAACATTAATAAACATAACACAATTTTTGAAAAAGAGGAAATCTCAGTTGTAATACCCATAGATAATCCAACAGTTCCAAAAGCAGAAAAGCATTCATATAATATTTGAGAGAATGTAAATTTATCACCTTCTCTAATATCAATTGCAAATATTCCTAAAGTAATTCCAAATAAACCTAAAGCAAATAAAATTAAAGCTTTTCTAATACAACCTCTACCTATTTCTCTTTTATAAACAATAGGATGTTTACCAGTAAATAAATTACCAATAGCAGCTAATATTACAAAGAAAGTAGTTGTTTTAATACCACCAGCAGTAGACAATGGAGAACCACCAATAAACATCAAAACACTAGATAAAGTAATAGTAGCATTTGTTACAGTACTTCCTACATCAAAGGTAGTAAATCCTGCAGTTCTTAAATTAACTGAATAAAAGAAAGCTTGTAACCACGTTATCGAATTACCTTGTAATAATTTAACTAATAAGAAAGAAGAAACAATTAATATTCCATTTGTAATTAATACAATTCTTGTTTGAATAGAAAATTTCTTCCACTTTCTAACTAGAAATACATCTTCATAAATTAAAAAACCAAGACCACCACAAAGAATTAAAAAGCAAGTATTAAGATTAAGTAATATATTATCTTTATATGCAATCATAGAAGTTGAACCAATAATATCAAAACCAGCGTTATTAAAAGAAGATACAGAATGAAATATTGATATACCTATTGCTTCCATTACAGGATAATCTTGTGAAAAAACAATAAAATTAATACAAGCACCAAACACTTCAAGTACTAAAGTAATAATTATAATATGCACAAGTAGTTCACGTAATTCACCATACCCAGATTGACTTAATGATTCTTTAACTAAATTAGCTGTAGATCTATTAAATCTTCTACCAGAGGCCATAATAATAAAAGATACAATGGTAACTAAACCTAATCCACCAATTTGAATTAATAAACATAAAACTACTTTACCAAAAGTAGATAAAGTATCTCCTACTGAAGCAACCGTAGATAATCCCGTAACACATACTGCAGATACAGATAAGAAAAAAGAATCAACATAAGGTAATGGATTACTCATATCACTAGAAGAAATAGGTAATACTAATAAAATAGAACCAATTAAAATTACTAATGCAAAAGAAAAAATAATATACATTATTGGTTGTATAAGTTTCATTCTTCTTTTAGTTCTTTTAAATTTAGTTTCTTCCATATAACTCTTTTCAAAAAATAAACTAGTATATATTTTACCACAAGAAACTACTATTATGTAGAATAAAAAGAAGAAAGAATATACCTACTTTTTTAAATAATTTTCAATAATTTCAACCTTTTTTGTACGACCAATTTGTCTATAGAATTCTAGCCATACATCAAGAGAATGTAATGGAATTTCATATTTATTTTGATAATTATAAATATCAATATCTTCTTTTCTTAAAGATAAACAAAAAGAAGAATTATTTATATGAACTTCACTCATTATATCAACTTCAACTCCATCTATTTTAAATTCTCCAAAATAGGTTGTATTATAAACTCCCTTATCTTTAGAAGGTTCTTTATCTCCTATTTTCATTAATAATTCTTCGACTTTTTTTGAGTCTTTTAAATTAATAACAATATCAATATCGTTAAAATCACTAACAATATTACGAAAACAAAGATTCAAAGATCCGCCCAAAGCCCATAAAATATTATTTTTATTAAAAATATTATAAATTTTAATTAAAACATCAATTTTCTCTTTATTTGTTAATACTTCCATAAATTTATTCTATACTTTTTAAAGATTCATTCATATCAATTGCTTTTATCTTTTTTGTTAACATTAAAGAAATTAATAATATAAATAAGAAACTACAACCAAAAGCTAATAAATATGAATACCATTCTACATCTGCTAAGCCACCAAAATCTAAATAACTAAATACAAATTCTAATAAACCAACTCCAAGAGGTATACCAATAATTATTCCCATTAATGACATTAATATTATTTCTCTAAAAATATATCCATATACTTCCCCATTATAATATCCAAGAACTTCTAATGTAGCTATTTCTCTTTTTCTTTCTTGTATATTCATATTTGTTAAATTAAATAAAACTAGCATACATAATAATAATGCAAAAAATACAATAATTATTGCAACTGGAGATAAAGTAGATGAAATATTCATAGTTATTCCACCAATAACTAAATCTTTTTTACTTACATCATATAACCCAAAACCAGCCATTACTAAGGCTGATGACCCCGCTACAGAAATTACCACCATTAAAAGCCTACCAACATATCTAAAAATATTTCTGCATGTTGATTTATATTTAAATTTTAAATGATTCCAAATTAATGGCATTCTTTCAAGCAATATTTTTCTACCTGGTTTTGGTGCTTTAACTTGTAATAAACTTGCTGGAGTAGATTTAAGTTCTTTATTTAATTCATAAACTGTAACTAAAATAACAGCAATAAAGATAGCAACAGCTGAAATTAAACCGAGATTAATATTAATTGAATTTGTCATCTTACTTGGCAAAATAAACATATTACCAAATGCTGGATAAATGATATTTGGTAAAATATATGCACCAGTAAACATTCCTCCTATTGAGCCAATTATTGTTGATAACATAGAAAAAGATACATATTTAAACATTATTTGACTTCTTGAATAACCTAAAGAAATATAGCAACCAATTACACCTCTTTCTTCATTAATTAATCTAGACATAGTTGTTAAACTAACTAATGCTACAACTACAATAAAAAAGATAGGAAAAATATTTACAATAACATCAATCTTATCAGTAATATTAGTCAAAACTAAATAACTTTTATTATCTTCCATCGTTAAAATAGCACAGTTTCCAGCGGCAAAGTTAGTATTAATTTTTCTTATAATTTTAACTGATGCATTTACTTTATCTAAATATTTGCTAGCAAAATAATTAATTTTATTTGTAGATTTTAAGCACACATAAATATCTGTTATTGGTAAAAAACTATCTAATTCGCTTAGATTAGAATCAAGATAAAAAATTCTATTTAAATTGGTGTTATCTTTTCCTTCTTCAATAGTTGGTTCTCCATCCATTGAATAAATTAATGGGTTCTTTACAATACCTACTACATTTAAATCTATACTTAAATAATCGTTAAATTTATATGCAAAGACCTCACCAATTGAAATATCATCCATATCTTTGCTATTTTCTTCAACAACAACATCATATTTATTTATAGGAAGAGTTCCACTTATTAAGGTAAGTTTATTAACACCACTTTCCATATCAATATTCATTAAACGAGTTTGTTTATCATCTATTGTACTATCTAAACTAAAACAAGAAGTATAAATTCTTGTATCACTAAAGTTTTTGATATTTTCAATATCTTCATTAGAAAAACCATTTTCGCTTGTGCTTTTTAAAATAACATCAGGAGCATTGTGACTTTTTAACTCATCATTAAAAGAGTCAGTAACTTTAGGAGATATTCCACCTACTCCAGTAACAAAACAAACTCCAACTAAAATAATAGAAATTAAAGCAATAAACTTTAAAGCATTTGTTTTAATAGTCCTAAATATAGTTTTGAAATATGTTTTCATTTACCACTCAATCTCCTCGATTGATTTAGGTTTATCTTGATACTCTATACTTATAATCCCACCATTTTTAATATGAATTACTTGATCAGCAATATCTTTTATAGCTGCATTATGTGTAACAATAATTACTGTTTTTTTATATTCTTTAGAGTAATCATATAATAGTTTTAAAATAGATTTGCCTGTTTCATAGTCAAGGGCACCAGTAGGTTCATCACATAATAAAATACGAGCGTTCTTTGCAATTGCTCTAGCTATAGAAACTCTTTGTTGCTCTCCTCCACTTAATTGACTTGGAAAGTTATTAATTCTCTCTTTTAGACCAACTTGTTCTAATACTTTCTTTGGATTTAAGGCATTTTTTGATACTTCAACACTTAATTCAACATTTTCAAGAGCAGTTAAATTTGGCATTAAATTATAAAATTGGAAGACAAAACCTACATCAAATCTTCTATATTTTGTTAGTTCTTTTCTTTTCATTCCACATAATTCTGTATTATGAACTTTTAAAGATCCTTCTGATATTGTATCCATTCCACCTAAAAGATTTAATAAAGTAGTTTTACCAGCACCACTAGGACCTAATATAACAGTAAAAGAACCAGCTTTAATGGTAAAATTTACATCTTTAAGAGCAATGGTTTTAACCCCATTTGTATCGTAAGTTTTACATAATTTTTTTGCTACTATCAATTCACTCATAAAAATCTCTTTCTCTATTAAATTTATGTTAATAGAAAATAAATAATTTACAATATAGAAAAACATAATGATGATGTAAAAAAACAAATCCTTTAAAGATTTGTTTATTAAATATATTAGTTGTTTTCTGTTTTTGGAGTTCCAACAATAGCAGGTTCTTCTTTTTTAATTAAAGAATGAATTTTTTTGTATTCAATAAATATTAATATTGAAGTAACTATAATTGCTAAAACATCGGCTACAGGAGCAGAATACATAACTCCATCAATTCCATAGAATATTGGTAATATAGTGACAGCAGGTATTAAAAATAAAGTATCTCTAGATAAAGATAACAAAATTGATTTTACTGGTTTACCTACAGCTTGTAAGAATATACAACTAGATTTTTGTAAACAAGTTAAACATATACCACTTAAATAGAACCTAAAACAAAGGGTAGCAAATTTATTATATGTTTCGCTTTCACTGCCAAATATAGAAATAATTGCTTGTGGGAATGCTTCAAATATAATAGTAGCTACTAAGCCTACAATTCCACAAGAAATAATAACTTTCTTATAGGTACCAAGAACTCTTTTATATTTCTTTGCACCATAGTTATAACCAATAATAGGTTGCCCACCAACTGAAATTCCAACAATAATACTAACAACAATAGAGAATACTTTCATAACAATTCCAATAACAGATAATGGGATATCAACTCCATATTCTGAATTAGCACCATATTTTCCAATCATATTGTTTGTAGTTATAGCAACTAAAACAATTGATATTTGAGTAATAAAACTTGAAATTCCAAGTAATAAAGAACTTCCTAACAAACTTAAATGAGGTTTAAAACAATCTTTATTAAATTTAAATGTTTTTGTGTGCCAAAAATATATGATAGCTAAAACAAATGATACTAATTGTCCTAATATTGTTGCATATGCTACTCCAACTACTCCCCAATTAAATACAAATATAGCAATTGGATCACAAATAATATTAATTATTGCCCCAACAACCATTAAAATCATTGAATATCTTGGGCTTCCATCAGCTCTTATTACTGAAGCTAAACCACTACTAAGCATATAAAATGGCATACCAGCTAAAATAATACGGTAATAATCTCTTGCATAACCAATACAATTATCAGTAGCACCAAATAGATATAATAAATTATCAGTAAAAATATAACCGAATAACATAATTAAAAAACTAATAATTAGCATTAAAATAATACTATTTGCAATAGTTTTAGGACCACTTTCTTTATCGCCTTTTCCTAAACATAGACTTAATTTTGCTGCTGCACCATCACCAATTAATAATGCAAATCCTAATCCAATAACAGTAATTGGGAATACAACATTTGTTGCAGCGTTTCCCAAATATCCAACTCCTTGACCAATAAAAATTTGATCAACAATGTTATATAAAGCACTAACTAATAATGACATTATACAAGGGATTGAAAAACGAAGTAATAATTTACTTATTTTCTCAGTTCCTAGGAGCATTTCGCTCTTTTTTTCATTTTCCTCATTCATAATACTCTCCTAAAATTAAATAAAAAAACGCCTAACGAAACCCGGAGTCCGGAAATGCTAAGCGTTTTTTGTTTATAATTAAATGTAGTCATTTTTGACTACCCGTGAATTATATCAACCAAAAATATCTTTTTCAAATTGTTTTTTTTATTTTTTTTACTTCATATTATGTTCAAATTAATTTTACTAATAATTTACATTTTAATTAATTTTTTATATTTTTAAAAATTAATCCAAAGTTTAAAATAACTAGCATGATGAAAACTATGGAAGAAAATTGTAAAAAACTGTTCAATGAAGAACTCTTAGAGAATTCTATATGGGGTATTATTGCAAAAGATTATGAATTTGCAATAGTAATCGAAGTTGCCACGCAAACTTGTAAAGTTATAAATAAGCACAAAAAAAATGAAATTCCCAATCTGTTAGATGGGGATGAGCATTCATATAATGAACAATTAAATTCCTTTTTAAATAACTCAATAATACCTTATTTAAAAGATGAAGCAAAAGAAAAAATGAGTTTCCAAACAATTGTTAAAAGAACATTAAATGGAAAACAATATACAGTTATATTTCCAGTAAAATATTCCGATGGGAGAATCTTATACAAAAAATGGAGATATTATAAACTACCTGAAAATAACGATTATATTATTTTTACTCGTGTTGATGTTACTGATTCAGTAATTTCCGAATCAAACGTAGTTACTGGAGTTCCTGCTAGAGAAAAAGCAATTTTTGAAATCAAAAAGATAATAGAAAAGAATAAACATGAAAAATTCTATATGATGTGGGTAGATTTTGATGAATTTAGCGATTATAACGAACTATTTGGAAAAATTAATGGAGATGAACTACTAAAATATTTTTCAAAAAAATTGCTTTCACTAAAGATTAAAAATTCACAATTAGGACAAATTGAAGCAGATAACTTTTTATACTTTTTACCTGTAGAATCGTTTAAAAAAGAAGATTATGAAAGCATTTATAAAGATGTCTCAAATTATAATCAGCATTTTTCTTTTTCAATTTCTATTGGTATGTCGATAGTAAATGGAGATTCAACTGATCTTCATACTGCCCTTGAAAAAGCCAGACAAGCAAATCTAAAATTAAAAGCGTCACTTGGCATTTCATTTAAAATTTACGATGAAGTTTATGATAAAGAAATGTTTACTAATCAAACTATTGTCCCTTATTTAAAAGATGGAATTAGAAATAAAGAATTCATTATTCACTATCAGCCAATTATTAATACTAAAACTAATAAAGTTGTGACGGCAGAAGCTCTAGTGAGATGGTCATCTGCAAAATTTGGTTATATTAGACCAGACCATTTTATTCCAATCTTAGAAAAGAATGGTTTTATTGTGGATTTAGATTATTATGTGAGAGAAAAAGTTCTAGATTTTATTGAAACTAGAATAAAAAATAAAGATCCAATCGTTCCGATTTCTGTGAACTTATCCAGACTGGAAGTAAATGATTTGGATTTTCCATTAAAATTAAAACAACAAATAGAAAAAAGAAATGTTCCTATAAACATGCTACGTTTAGAATTAACTGAAAGCGTTGTAATGGATCATCCTGAAATTACTAATATAGTCATTTCTAAATTAAAGAAATATGGGTTTTATATTGAAATGGATGATTTTGGAAGCGCATATTCATCATTAGCTGTTTTAAGAGACTTGCCATTTGATTTAATTAAACTAGATATGAAATTCTTTAAAGATGGGGACGTAAATAAAAAGACTGATGCAATTATTGAAGCTATATCAAATCTAGCTCAAGGACTAGATATTGAAGTTATTGCAGAAGGTGTTGAAAAAGAAAACCAAATTAAAGCATTAAAAAAGAAGAAGATTACTCTTATTCAAGGCTTCTATTTTTCAAAGCCTTTATCCCAAGATGATTTTGTTTCTTTTGCAACAAAAATGAATGGTGATTAGTAAAAATTTAAATTAGATTTGTTTTCATTCTATAAACAGTTGTATTTATTTTGAAGACAGTTTATTATATAACTTATGCAAAGGTCATGTAATTATGTTTTTTAGTACAAGAAATAAAGAAATTAGAATAACAGCTTCAGAAGCAATATTAAAAGGAATTAGCGAAGATGGAGGATTATTTTTGCCACTATCCATTCCTTTTTTACAATATGATAAAAGTTTTACTTCCCTATCTTATAAAGAAATTGCTTTTAAAGTACTAAGGCTGTTCCTTGATGATTTTACAGATAAAGAAATTAAAGATGCTCTTAATAAAGCTTATGATAAATCCCACTTTGAAGAGAAAATTATGGATGTTAATAAACTTAATGATAAGTGTTCAATTATGGAATTATATCATGGTGAAACTCTAACATTTAAAGATATGGCACTATCATTGCTCCCATATCTTATGGAAATCGCAAAAAAGAAACACCCAAATACACCAAATATTAAAATACTAACAGCAACTTCTGGTGATACAGGAAGCGCAGTTTTGTCTTCCTTTTCAAAAGTAAATAATATCGATGTTAGAATTCTATATCCTAAAGGTGGAATAGCCCAAATTCAAGAAAAACAAATGTTATATTTTACAAATGATCATGCTAGAGCCTATTCATTAAAGAATTCAAATTTTGATACTTGTCAAACACTTGTTAAAAAGTTACTAATTGAAGGCGAACACAAAGGATTCACTAGTGCAAATAGTATTAATATAGGTCGATTATTACCACAAATTGTTTATTATTATTACTCATATAATTTACTAGTTAAAAAAAGCATCATTAATTATGGAGACTATATTGATGTAATTGTACCAACTGGTAATTTTGGAGATATTTTTGCTGGATATTTAGCTAAACAAATGTCCCTTCCAATTAATAAATTAGTTGTAGCAAGTAATGAAAATAATGTTTTAACCGATTTCTTTAATTCAGGCAAGTATGACTTACATAGAGATTTCATTAAAACAAATTCTCCAAGTATGGATATTTTAATTTCATCTAATCTTGAAAGATTACTTTTCTATACATTAAATAGCGATAAAAAAGTAACATCATTAATGAATAATCTTAAAGAAAATAAAGTATTTGAAATTGATTCAAAAATTTTAGAAACCTTAAAAGGCACTTTCTCCGCCTATTATTGCAATAAAGAGGAAACTTTTAAATCAATTAACGAATGTTATTCAAACTACAATGTATTATTAGACCCACACACATCAGTAAGTTATTATGCATATAAACTATTTAAAGATAAAGAAAAAAGTAATTGTCATTCTTTAATAATTGCAACTGCTTCACCACTTAAATTTCCTGAAACAATTTGCGAAGCTTTTTCTATTTCTTATAAGGATTATAATGACGCACTACATAAGGTTTTAAACAAGACAAATATCAATTTGCCAGAATCATTAAACAAGGTATTAAATTGCAAAACAGAACCATTTGAAATAAATGAAAAAGATGTTAAAAATGAGATTTTTAACAAACACAAATTTATTGTTTCAACAAATGCTACAAGTGCTAATTTAGGTCCAGGTTTTGATGTTCTTGGAGTCTCAATAAACTTAAAAAATACTTTTTCTTTTGAACCTTCTTTAAATATGGAAACAGTTAACTTTGGAAATATTAAGAAAGATGATAATTTAGTTTTATATTCCTATTGCTACGCTTTTAAAAAAATAGAACAGTCACCACTACATGTAAAGATTACTCAAATTAAAAATGATATACCTCTATCAAGAGGATTAGGTTCATCAGCAAGTTGTATTATTGCTGGACTAACAGGAGCAAACTTATTATTAAATAACAAATTTACAAAAGAACAAATTTACAATATGGCTATTGAAATAGAAGGCCATCCTGATAATATTGCCCCATGTTTATATGGTGGAGTTGTCCTTAATTTATTAAACGAAGGGGTATATGAGCCATATTTTTTAAATATTTCTTCA
>JBAYBM010000018.1:0-22753 GCA_041669265.1 Bacilli bacterium
AGGATTTTTTAATAAAAATAATTCGAATTTTTACGGGGTTAAATTGCAAAATAAAAGGGGTTCTTTTTCAAGAACCCCGTTTGAACCCCGAACAATTTCGGAGACCCTAATAATATTCAAATGGTGGGTGTTATAGGGATCGAACCTATGACCTTCTGTACGTCAAACAGATGCTCTCCCAGCTGAGCTAAGCACCCACAGCATGAATAATTTATCATAAAATCAATTTAGTTTCAATATTTAATTTCTATAAAGTGTTCCTTTTGGTCATTAAATTTTGGGAAAACATTATTATGTACTTTGTTATCTAATAATATAGTGGACTTATTAATATCGCAATATTCATCACTTTCTTTACTAATTTTGATATTCAAAGTGGCCTTCTCTAAACGAATCCGTGCGTTAAATGTATGGGTTTTTTTATTTAAAGAAGGGTTAATAGTAATGGAATCTTTATTAAAATCAATACCTAGAATTTCATAAACAGCAAGAGTTAACCAACTTGCAGTACCGCTTAAAATTGGCCCAATATTTTCACATGTTTTAGAATTATTATATTGTGTACAAAATCTTGGATTACCTTTTAATACGAATGGATTTTCAAGTGTTTTATAAGGTAAAACTAAATCTAACATATAATATGCATCATCTAGTAATCTTCTTTTTAATTCGCTTGATTTAACATCTTTTGATTTTCTTAACATTGCAACAGCCATCATCATTGTAGCGTGTTTAAAAACTCCACCGTTTTCTCTATCACCAACAAAATAATGATCAGAAGAGGCCTGCTTACTTCCTGCTTTACTTAAATCGCTATTACTACATAAAATAAAACCAGCTTTTGTTTTCAAATATTTATCTACACTATCCATCATGTTTAAAATCTTATCTTCACTAGCGACATTACTTAATAAGCTCCAAGAGAAACTATTCAAATAATATGAACCATCAATATTTGGATCTAAAGATAAGCCATCACCCTTACTACCAATATATTTATTATGGTTTGGTGTATCTTTGTTAACTAACACACGAGCAAAATAACCATTTATATAGGCGTACTTATTTAAAGAGTCTTTTTCTTTATTTATTAAAACATCTAAATCAGCAATTTCTTTTTTATCTTTTAATAGTTCTTTAAGCTCTTGCTCAGCAATTACTAACAAAAAACCATTCATTACTGATTCACTATAATTTGATTGAAATGGAACACCAAAAAGAACATGATTTTTTCTTAAATAATTATTATATGCTTTCTCTTTATGTGGACCATCAAGGTAGTCATCATCAATTCTTAAACAATCGTTCCAATCACAACAATCAAGCAAAGGTATGTTATGTTTTCCAACAGAAATCGAACTACTATAATAAACAATTGCTTTTAAAGTTTCGATTAAAGTTCTTTTCTTTTTCATTCCAGCTATTTTAAAGTTTTCATTTAAGAAATCATAATCATCAGTTAAAGTCACATATCTATAAACTGCTTGAACAAGCCATAATTGATCATCGCTACACATTCCAGGTTCTTTTCCTTCGTAATAAAAATTATGGTTTGCATAACCAAAAGAATATACGTTTTCTATCCAACATGATAAGAGTTTTTTAACTAATTCTTTTTCTCCCATTCCAACTAAATAGTACATTGAAGCATATAAATCTTGAACTTCTCTAAAGCCAATCTCTCGATAGCCTTTTTGAGTTTGTGCAAAACTTCTAGATACAAATGTTTGATATAAAACTTGAAAAGGAAGTGTGTTATTTACATAAGTATTAAATGTTTTATCATCACTTAAAATTTGAAGGTAATTACAATAATTTTTGTAGTCTGCATCAACCAAATTCAACTCTTCTTCAACTTTAAAATGTTTATTGAATTTAACTAATAATTTTCCAACTTCTCTTTCCATTTTTTCATAAATGTCATTTTCTTTTTCTATTGATGTGACACCAACAAATTGATCAAATATATGGTTTTCATTTTTTGATAAAGTAAAGTCTTTACGTAAGGCAAAAAAACTAGATCCACTAAAACGTGGGTTATTGACCATATTATTCAAACCATTTGGATGTGCAATGTCGCCATTACCTAAAAATTCTGTCGAATCTTGTGTGTAACTATCTATATACGATTTATCATCTTTTAAAACAACAAAACGCATATTATCTTTAAAATATTTTGGATAATAATCTGGCGTTAATCCGATAATTTGGTTGTTTTCATTTTTTAAAATTCTTGTTTGAGTTATAACAGTTTGATAAATAATATCTACTTGTTGACAGCCAGGATTAGATAAACCAAACATTCCTGTGCAAACAATTGCTAAATTCCTTTTTTTATTTGACAGATTTTTAATTTCAATAGTTTGACATTCTGTAGCATTTGGGAGGCCTTTTTCTTGTGGCACTATAAATATCTTACGAGTTATTAATAAATCAGTTAATTTATATGTAATAACAGTCTTATTTGCACAGTGTTTACAATTCGCTTCAATAACATTATCAAAAATTTCACCACTATAAAATATTTCTACACCATCTTCTAATATATAAAATTGTCTATTAAAAGGATTCCCATTTTCTTCAGGGCGAACGTCCCAACGGGTTGCTAAAACCTGATAAGCAGCTTCCCCTCTAAAACTGCCACCTCCAAAAGCATTTACAACCGATTTTGGTGTAGTTAATAATGGGTTTTTATAATGCATTCTATTGCCTAGTAGTAAATTAGTAGTATAGTGAGGGCCAATTTCTTTACTTTTTAAATCGATAACTTGATTGCCTTGCTCATCTAAATATCCACCATAATGTTCAAATGATTTTAATATTTCAGCAAGGATTTGATAGGCTTTTTCATCAATTTCATGGGTTTTACCATTACTAGTAACAAGTATAATATTTAAATCTTTATTACATAAAAGCAATGAATCATCAAAAGAATTAAAATATTCTTTTAAATAAACGTTTTTCAATACTTCGCTAGTTAATGGAAGACAAATTTTACCACAACTAATGGCTAAAACATGTTTATTAACTAATGATAAATATCTTGCGTCGCTAATAAAATAATCACTAAAGATAAATGCAGCTTTTTTAAATGCTGAATCATCATAATCTCTTGCACAAACACTATTAATTTTCATAAATTATCTCCTAAAGAAAATCATCCTAAGAAATTAACAAAAATATTAAATTCTCAGGATGATAAATTATTTAAATTTTAACCAACAAAACATCTATATATTTAGCCTTTTACAGCCCCACTTGTTAATCCTTTAATAATATATCTAGAGAATATAAAGTAAACTACAATAAGAGGCAAAACAGCAATAGTCATTAAGCAATAAATTTGTCCATAATCAAATGTTGAAGGATCACTTGCTTTTAATTGTGAAATTAAAATAGGAAGTGTCCAATTCTTTTTACTAGTTAAAATCATAGATGGCATAAAGTAGTTATTCCATGAACCAACAAATGAAAATATAAATTGAACAGATAATGCTGGTTTAATCATCGGTAAAACCATTTTATGGAATATACCAATTTCAGTTGATCCATCGACTCTAGCTGCCTCAATAACTTCTGTTGGTAATACTGAATCCATATATTGTTTTAAATAGAAATAAGTTACTGGAGCACAAATTGATGGGAGAACAATTGGAATAAAAGTATCCATCATTTTAATTCCAGTATATTTTTGAATTTGATAATACATTAAGATAGATCCTAATGCAGCAACTTGTGTAGGAATCATCATAATAGCAATAATAAATGTTGAAATTGCTTTTTTACCTTTAAACGTATAAATATGTGTTGCATAAGCAGTTAAAGCACTAAAATATACAGTTAAGCAAGCACAAACAAGAGCAATCCAAGCTGAATTTAAAGTTGCTTGTGCAATTGGATATTGCTCATTATTAAATAAATTTTGTAAGTTCTTTACTAAGAAAGATCCAAATGCTAATGAAAATGTATTTTGAATTTCATAATTTGATCTTGTGCAGTTAACAAGCATTATATAAAAAGGGAATAAACAACAAAATGCCATAATAATAAGCACAATATAACATATTGTTCTATGTATATTGAGCCCAACTTTGCTGCTCTTGTGATGAATATTACGCCCTACTGTTAAGCTTTGATTCATAAATTAAGCCCTCCGCAAATGAACTATTATTGTATCTCAACCATCTATTTCTCTTTTGTTGAGATTTCTTCTCTTGCTTTGCAGCACTATAAGAAGGAATTAATGTCTTGAAAACAACAACAGATAAAATACCAGTAATAACAAATAAGATGACACTTAATGCTCCAGATAAACCATAATTTCTAGAAGTTGAAATCATAGCATATAGCCACATCATAATTGTATTTGAAGTAAGTTGTGGTCCTCCAGTAGTTTGAGTATAAATCTGCGCTGCATCAAATAATTGAATACCACCAATCATTGACGTAACAAATACATAAACAAATATTGGCATTAATAAAGGCATCGTAACTGATACAAATGTTCTCATTGATCCAGAACCATCAAGTCTTGCTGACTCAAATATTGATTCATCAATACCCATAATTCCTGACATCAATAATATACAAGTATTACCAGTCCACATCAGAACATTAATAAGAGCAATAACAATACGAACCATCCAAGCATCTTGTCTAAAATTAACCATCCAACCCATACTATGAACTAGCATTGTAATAGGTCCATTAGAATCAAGAAGCATAAAGAATAAGTAAGCAAAGGCTGTCGCCATAATTAGGTTTGGCATATAAACAACGCCTTTAAAGAAACCTTGGAATTTTAAATTTAATCGTTTATCAGTAAACCAAACAGCAAATAATAATGCAAAGACAAATTGAGGAATAGCTCCTAATATCCACAATATAAGTGTATTTCCCATATATTTCCAGAATGTCTCCCCTGTTAAAAGGTTTACATAGTTTGCAAAATTATTCCAAGTTGGTCCAACTTGTTCAAGTAAAACTCTTCGATAATCAAAAAATGAATAATAAATAGTTTGAAATAAAGGAATAAGTTGAAAAATAATGAAAATAACAAAAAAAGGTATTATGAATATATAACCCCATTTGTCATAAGAAACATTTTTTCTAACTTTCCTAACGGTACCATCTGGCATTACAACTTCTTCACCAGCTATACCTTGTTTGATTTTTTTCATAATACTCCTCTCTTTTTGTTATTTTATTATAAATAAGATACCCCTAGAGGTTGCCCTCTAGAGGTATGATTTGTATTTCAGGATTAATTAGAAATTATAAGTTAATTCTGGATATAAAGCAGTAACAGCAGTCTTGAAGTTAGCTAAAGCTTCATTATAAGTAGCTGTGCCAGCGAAATAATCGTGCATAGCATTTTGGAACTTTTCATTACAGCCTTGATCATAAGCAGTCATATTCTTCATACTGATCTTAGAAGCATTCTTTGTGAATAATGCAATATGATTTTGTCCGCCTAAGAAGCTTGAACCATAGCTTTCATCAGCTGCAATTGATTCCATAGCAGTTTGATGATTTGTATAGTCTTGTTCAATACGAGTAATTGAGTTAGCAACACTTCTTGTGCAAGTTAAGTCTTTCATAATATCTTTAATTTGTGAGACATTATCAGTACCTTTACAACCATGAATCCATGTTCCACCCCAATACCATGAAGCTGGACCTTCGCAAACTCTATATTTTCCATATAAACCATTGCCTAAAGCAGCTGGAGCAGTTGCATCAGCAAGTGAATTTCCTGCTAATGTGAAGTTAATTCCCCATGTAGAATAGAAGAAACCAAATACTTTTCCTTCTGGTCCTTGATCTTTACCCCAAGCACCACTCCAAAGAGTTGTATCTCCACAATAACCACTATCAACATAAGTTTTTGTATCATCGGCCCATTTCTTAATATTGTTATCAATAGAAACCTTACCATCAGTAACCCATGGAGCAGATGTATTATTTGAATAGACACGGTATGAATCATCATAACCAGATAACATCTTATATCCTTTGTCTTTCATCTTCTTAGCAACAGCATTGAAACCATCCCAAGTTGAAATCATTGCTTGAACTTTAGTTGGATCAGATGTTCCTAATACTTCTTCAGCAATATCACTACGGAAGGCATATAGACCTGGAGTAGCTTGCCATGTTGTACCTTTTAAAGCACCATTTACAGAGGCAATATCTTTTGTATATTGATATTGTTCTGATAAATCATCATCTGTTAAGCCAATATCTTTTTCAACATCAAGAGTATAATCAGAATTACTATACTTTAAGATATAATCGGCTTCTGATAAGAACATATCAATCTTATCATCATCAGCGGCTGAATCTTGATTTAATAAAGCTTCATCAAGTGGAATTTGATAACCATTGTTATCATTTGCATGAATAGTCCATTTGACTTTTGTTCCATCTCTTAAGATATCATAGTCACCTTCGGTTTTTACATATCCAGTGTAATAAGCTCTAAATCTGTTTTGGAATTCGTTATTCCAAGCCCAAATATTTAAAACCTTTCCAGTAGATGTAGTACCGCCATCATCTGGGCAAACAGGACACTCAGTTCCTGAATCACCACAACTAACAACACTTCCGAGCATGCCAAGTGCGGCAACACCCATAACTAACAATTTAACTGATTTTTTCATAATTTCGTTTTTCCCTCCGAAAATCAATTTTTTATTATAATGCTCTACGCATTTATAACCTAACTTCTTGGAACTGCAACAGTTCCGCCTTCTTGCACTTTTCCACTAACATATATAACTTTAGGAATAAATGTAGAAAATTGTTCAATTCGTGCAACTAATTCAATAACAGCTTGTCGACCTAATTCTTTACTATCTTGCACATAGGTAGTAACAATTGGTCTTAAAATCCTAGAAATATTAACTCCATCATAACCGATAACGCTCATGTCTTCTGGGATTTTATATCCTGCTTGTTGTAAAGCAGTCATTCCCCCAATTAAGCTGATATCATCTGGATAAATAATACAAGTAGGAACAACAGGTTCACTTAATAATTTCTTTGTAGCTTGTCCTGAACCTTTAGGATCATGATAATCACTAGTAATTAAATAACTTTGTTTAACTTTTAAGTTCAAGTCTTGATGAGCTTTATAATATCCAGCTAATCGTTTACTAGTAACATCTGTTGTTTCACCATGAACGAAAGCAATCTTTTTATGCCCCATACTAGCAGCGTATTTAACCAAATCGTATAACCCGTTAGTATTATCTGACATAATGGCAGTTGAACAATTGTATATGTAATCAATTGTAACTGTTGGAATTTCACTATTCACAAGCTTAATTACTTGTTCGTCATGGAAATCTACGGAAGCAATGACTACGCCGTCAACATTCCTATATCTTGCATGTTCGAGATATGACATATCTTCATTTGTAATATTTTGTGAAATAAATGTTACATCATATCCACGAGACTCAGCTTCTGTTTTCACACTATCTAACATTGAAGAGAAATATTCGTGTTGAAGTCCGCTTCCGGTTTTATCAACGAAGAGAACACCAATACTATAAGATTTTTTAAGTTTTAAGGCTCTTGCACTTGCATTTGGTATATATCCAAGATCTTTTGCAGTCTTACATATATAAGCAATTGTTTCTTCCTTAAGTTCCTTTGAATTATGAAGAGCTTTAGATACTGTTGCAGTAGAAACACCACACTTTTTAGCAATATCTTTAACTTTGATCATTTTTCACCTCTTATTGTAAGCGCTTTCTTAATCGATTTCGTGATTATTATAAAATTATTTGTTTTAGGTTGTCAACAAAATAAATAAAGAAAATTTATTATTCTTACTTAAAATATCATATTATATATGATATTTATCGCACTTTTTTAATTTTTTTAAAGAATCTTTTTTTATTATTTATATTGATTTTTAAGATTAAATGTATAAAATAATAATTGAATTACGAAATCGATTAAGTAGTAAAAAAGCACTAATGTAAGCGATTTCATCGAACAAAAAAAGGAATTTACATTATGAAATTTGGTTATTTTGATGATTTAAAACGTGAATACGTTATTACTACCCCTAAAACTCCTTATCCATGGATTAATTATTTAGGTCATGATGATTTTTTCTCATTAATTTCTAATACTTGTGGAGGCTATTCTTTTTATAAGGATGCTAAACTTAGAAGGCTTACAAGATATAGATATAATAATGTTCCAAACGACATTTCTGGTAGATTCTATTATATTAAGGATGAAAATACAATTTGGAACCCTGGATATCTTCCAACAAAAACAAAATTAGATAAATATGAATGTCACCATGGGTTAAACTATACAAGATTCATTTCTGAAAAAAATGGGATTGAAACAAATTTGTTATGTTTTGTACCAAATGGCGATAATTGTGAAATTAATAAACTTGTTATTTCAAATAACACTAAAAAAACTAAAGAGATTGATGTATATGGTTGTGTTGAATTTTGTTTTTATAATACTGTTGATGATTCAACAAACTTTCAAAGAAATTTAAATATTGCAGAAGTTGAAGTTGATGATAATACAATTTATCATAAGACAGAATATAGAGAACGTAGAAACCACTACTCTTTCTGGTATGTAAATAAGAAGCACGATGGATTTGATAGTGATCGTGATGAATTTTTAGGATTACAAAACGGTTTTGAAATGCCTGATAATGTAAAGAATGGCATTTCGAAAAATAGCGTTTGTGCTGGTCGAGAACCAATTGGGTGCCACCACTTTAAACTAAAGATTCAAAAAAATAGTTCAGTAGAATTAATATTTATGTTAGGTTATGTAGAAAACAATGAAGATAAAAAATTTATTGCACCTAATATTATTAATAAAGATAAGGCACATGCATTAATGGAGAAATATGACACTGTTAAAAAAGTTGATGCAGCCTTTAATACATTAGAAGATACATGGAAAGATTTATTATCTACTTATATTGTAAAAACTCCAGATGAAAAATTTAATAGAATGGCAAATATTTGGAATCAATATCAATGTATGATGACTTATTGTATGTCTCGTAGTGCATCATATTTTGAAAGTGGCACTGGTAGAGGCATGGGTTTTAGAGATTCTTGCCAAGATTTATTAGGATTTGTTCATTTAATTCCTCAAAAAGCAAAAGAAAGAATTATTGATATTGCTTCTATTCAATTTAAAAATGGATCTACATATCACCAATATCAACCACTTACTAAACGTGGAAATGCTGATATTGGAGGCGGTTTTAATGATGATCCATTATGGTTAGTTGCTGCTGCTAGCGCATATATTAGAGAAACTGGTGACTTTACAATTTTAGATTATCCTACTCCATATAATAACGAGAAAGGTAGTGAAGAACCATTATATAATCACTTATTAGCAAGTGTTAATTTTACAAGAACACATTTAGGACCTCATGGTTTGCCATTAATTGGCAGAGCTGATTGGAACGATTGTTTGAATTTAAACTGTTTCAGTAAGACTCCTGGCGAGTCTTTCCAAACTGTTTCAAATTATGAATCGGGAAAAGCTGAATCGGTCTTTATTGCTGGTATGTTTGTAAAATATGGTAAAGAATTTGCAGATTTAGCAAAGAATTATAACAAAGAAGAAGATGCAAAAAATGTTCTTGAAAGCGTTAAAAATATTGAACAAGCCACTATTAAAGATGGTTGGGATGGTGAATGGTTTGTTCGTGCATATGATGCTTATTCTCATAAAGTTGGTAGTAAAGAATGTGAAGATGGTAAAATATTTATAGAATCAAATGGTTTTTGTACTATGGCAGGAATTGGAAAAGACTTAGGTTATGGTAAAAAAGCATTAAACTCTATTCATAAATATTTATTAAACGACTATGGAATTGAATTATTATACCCACCATATCACGAATATCATGTTGAACTTGGTGAAATTTCTTCATATCCACCTGGAAATAAAGAGAATGGATCAGTATTCTGCCACAATAACCCATGGGTAACTTTAGCTTATTGTGAAGAAAATGAACCAGAAGAAGCATTTGATTTATATAAGCGAAATGCTCCTAGTTATATTGAAAATATTAGTGAAATTCATAAGACTGAACCATATGTTTATAGTCAAACTATTGCAGGAAGATGTGCTGCTCATTATGGAGAAGCCAAAAATTCATGGCTAACAGGTACAGCAAGTTGGTCATTTGTTGCACTATCACAAGGTATATTAGGTATTATTCCTGAGATTGAAGGATTAAGAATTAAACCTTGTATTCCAAAAGCATTTAATGAAATTACTTTAAAACGTATATTTAGAGGTGCTACATATAACATTCATATTACGAATAAAGTAGCAAAAGAAAAAAAGATGTTTGTTGATGGTAAAGAAATAAATGGAGATATTATTCCATTTGTTAAAAATAAAAAATGCTATGACGTTACAATAACTATGTAGGAGGTTATCTTATGGCAAAAGAAGAAAAGAAAGTTGAAAAAGTAAAAGAAGTTCCAAGTGCTGAAGTGCAAAAAACTCATCGTACAGTTTTATCTTGTCCTAAAGATGCATATGTATCTTTACAACATATTGATAAAATTTATGATAATGGAGTTCAAGCAGTATTTGATTTTAATTTAGATGTCAAAAAACATGAATTTATTGTTTTTGTTGGCCCATCTGGTTGTGGTAAGTCCACTACTTTAAGAATGATTGCTGGTCTTGAAAACATTACAAGCGGACATTTATTTATCGATGGAGAATACGTTAACGATGTTACTCCAAAGGATAGAAACATAGCAATGGTCTTCCAAAGTTATGCTCTTTACCCACATATGACTGTATTTGATAATATGGCATATTCATTAAAAATTAATAAAGCTCCAACTAAAGTTTTAACAGAACAAAGTAAAGAACAAATTAATGCTTTAGAAAAAGAACTAAATAACGAATTTAATAATTTTAGAAAAATAAACAAACGTAGAGATAATCTTGAAAAAATTCATAGCGAAAGAGAAAATGCTCAACGTGATTATGAATCTATTAAAGATGCTAAGAAAAAAGACAAATTTGGCAAATATATAGCTAAACTAGATACTAAATTAGTTGATTACGATAAAGTTAATAAAGAAGCTATTGAATACGACAAAAAAATTGAAGCTTTAAGTTCAAAATTAAAAGCAGCAAAAGATAAAGCTGTTTATCAATATGATATCGATCATAAAAGGGCTGCTTATTTAGAAAAACAAATTGAAAAAGCTGAAAAAGAAGGCGATACAAAGAAATTGCCTGATTTAAGAGAACAACTTAAAACTGCTCAAACTACAAAAGTTCCTGTCGTTCAATTAAAACACATTTCTAAAAATGAAATTAATCGTAGAGTTCATGAAGCTGCTCGTATTCTTCAAATTGAACAATATCTTGATCGTAAACCAAAGGCATTATCTGGTGGTCAAAGACAAAGAGTCGCTTTAGGAAGAGCTATTGTTAGAAATGCTAAAGTTTTCTTAATGGATGAACCTTTATCTAACCTCGATGCAAAATTACGTGTCCAAATGAGAAGTGAAATTGTTCGTTTACACAATCAATTAAATGCAACAACAATTTATGTTACACACGATCAAACAGAAGCTATGACAATGGCAACAAGAATTGTTATTATGAAACTTGGTCATATTCAACAAATTGGAACTCCAATTGAAATTTATAATCATCCATCCAACTTATTCGTTGCTGGATTTATTGGTTCTCCTGCTATGAACTTCTTCAAAGTAAAATTTGATAAAGGCACTATTACATTTGATAATGGCGATAAGATTAAGGTTCCTACAAAAATTTATAAAGATAAAAATATTCCTAGTGAAGCTATTATTGGTATTAGACCTGAAAACATTCATAACGATAAAGGCGAACACGCTAAGGAATTCCCAGATGCAATTGTTGAACTTAAAGTTAAAGTTGCAGAATTATTAGGGAATGAATATTATGTTCATGCTGATTTCGCTGGAAAAGAATTAGTTTGTAAGATGGAAGCCAACCAAACAATAAATGTTGGCGATAAGATTAAAGTTTGTTTCAATCTTAATAAACTCCACTTCTTTGATGTTAAAACAGAGAAAGCTATTTAAGGAATAACCTCCTTTAATTCCAATAGCGATTTGCAGGAATTATAAGCAAATCAGAAAACCACAGTTTTGTCCGAGCTGTGGTTTTTGCATAAAAAAAAGCCACAATTGAGTGGCAATTGAATCCGGAGGGAACCGAATTTACGATTTTATAATACGAAACAATTTCGTAAAAATCAAGGGTTTTTATACGTAAATTAAATATTTGTATCATTTTTTAAGTAATCAATTATATATTTTACTTTTATTTCATAATTTCTTACGGCTTTTTTAGCATAACTTTTTACATATTGATCTCTTAGAATTTTTGAAAGGTTTACTAGAAAACTACTAAAATCAAAGTTTTTTGCACTTTTGAAAATTACCTTATGTAAGACTAACCTAAAATCTCTTTTATTCATTTTAATGTTCATTAATAATAAATATATTTTTTCTACATTATCATAATTTTTGAAATATGACCCTTCTACATATATTTCATTAATTAAATTAATAACTAATTCCTCTTTGGTTATGGCATAAAGACTTACAATTTTATTCATTGATTCAATTCTTAAATCAATAATTGTTGGGTTTAAAAAGCTTTTTCCTTGATTAAATAATTCCAACTCAAAATTATCAATTTGATAATTAAAATTATCTAATAGTGAAAAATTCACCAATTTAACATCTCCTTTTGTAAATATTTTTTTAACAATAAATGTTAAGCCATCTTCTCCTCCACTTAACGATCTAAAGAATTCATAAACCGTTTCATCCTCGAAGTGATAACGAAGTAAGTCCATTTGAAACATTGCATGATAATCTAAATATTGAGGAACTAACCTATTTACTAAGATATTGCCCCTTAAAATTGTAGTATCTTTAAATATCGAATTAGAAACCTTATATAAAAATAAATCAACCATAGCATTAAAATTTGCCATGTTCTCGTTATTATCACTCTTTCTATAATAAGAAACTAAATCTAGGACCTTAATCATTAAAGTACCTCTACTAGGATTCTATTATATAAGACTTTACCATATCTAAATTTTTCAAGAAGTTTTCTTAGCATTCCTAAATCAAGTGTACTACTTATTAATCTATATCTTTTAATGACTTCGCAATAATAATTTAAAGAATATTTATTTTTATTCCTTACTAATTCAATAAGCATACGTTCTTTAGAGTATACTCTTACTTCAATTCCATTATATTTCATAATAGTTATACCTAAATAAGCTACATTCTTAAAAGCATAGTTGCATTCGACAAAATTTTCCTTTATTCTAGTAGAATTTCTCTCAATAGTTAAATAATAGTTTCTTGGTACAAAGTTTGATAAACCCAAGATTTGAAAAGCACTATAAGATGAAAAAACTGCTTCAGGATATTTCTTTTTTAATATCTCAACATTTGAATAATTTGATTTAGTTGAATAAATCCCTCTTTCAACTTTGTACAAAGTTCCATTTGTTAAAGCTTTCTTAATGTTATAATCAGTATGCAACTGATCTAGCAATTCATCATAATTTAATATCATAATAGTATTTTAAAGTATTTTTCCACTATTTTCAACCATTTGTGTATGATTACTAAACAAATTTTTAACTATTTATCGCGTTTTTATTGTATTTTATCAACTAAAAACTACTAAATAACTACTTTTAATGCTTTTATGCATATTCATCTAAAATGCTCTTCTTAATTCTTTTTTTTAAATCTAATATATTAGTAGCGAAATAAAAACGCTACATATAGACAAATGGATTTCTGAATGTATTTTTAAGACCCACTTTTGTTATCTATATTATATATAGCGATTATTTCAAAATAAACTCAAGGAGTAAAGAAATATGATTAATGTTAAAAAAAGAGATGGATCAGTAGTAAGTTTTGATTTAGGTAAAATTCAAAATGCTATTATTAAAGCCTTTGATGCAGAACATCAAGACTACACAAAAGAAATTGTTGAACTATTATCTTTAAGAGTCGTTGCAGACTTTGATTCAAAAACTAAAGATGAAGTAATTTCTGTTGAAGATATTCAAGATTCAGTTGAAGTCGTCTTGATTCAAGCTGGATATATTAAAGTTGCTAAGGCTTATATGGAATATCGTAAAACACATCAAAATTTAAGAAGTTTTAAAGAAACAGAATTAGATTATGCAAAAGTTGTTAATAACTATTTAAATATTAACGATTGGCGTGTAAAAGAAAATTCTACTGTCACATATAGTGTTGGCGGCTTAATCTTATCAAATTCAGGAGCTGTCACTGCTAACTATTGGCTAAGTGAAGTTTATCCAAAGGAAGTTGCTGATGCTCACCGTAATGCTGATATTCATATTCATGATTTAAGTATGCTAACTGGTTATTGTGCTGGTTGGAGTTTAAAGCAACTTATTACAGAAGGTTTAGGTGGCGTTGTTGGAAAGATTACTTCTTCTCCAGCTAATCACTTATCAACTTTATGTAACCAAATGGTTAACTTCCTTGGTATTATGCAAAATGAGTGGGCTGGCGCACAAGCTTTTTCAAGTTTTGATACTTATCTCGCTCCTTTCGTTAAAAAAGACAATTTATCATATAAAGAAGTTAAACAATGCATTCAATCATTTGTTTATGGTGTTAATACTCCATCAAGATGGGGAACACAAGCACCATTTACCAATGTCACTCTTGATTGGACTGTTCCAAACGATCTTGCAAATTTAAATGCCATTATTGGTGGAAAAGAAATGGATTTTAAATATAAAGATTGTAAAAAAGAAATGGATATGGTCAACAAAGCATTTATTGAAATCATGATTGAAGGCGATGCTAATGGTCGTGGTTTCCAATATCCAATTCCAACTTATTCTATTACTAAGAATTTTGATTGGTCAGAAACAGAAAATAATAAATTATTATTTGAAATGGCCGCAAAATATGGCACTCCATATTTCTCAAACTATGTTAATAGTGATATGGAACCAACAGATGTTAGAAGTATGTGCTGTAGATTAAGACTTGATTTAAGAGAATTAAGAAAGAAATCAGGTGGTTTCTTTGGCTCTGGTGAATCAACAGGTTCAATTGGTGTTGTTACAATCAATATGCCTAGAATTGCTTATTTATCAACAGATGAAAAAGATTTCTATACTCGTTTAACACATATGATGGATATTAGTGCTGAATCCTTAAAGATTAAACGTAATGTTATTACAAAATTACTTGATGCAGGATTGTATCCATATACAAAAAGATATCTAGGAACATTTAAGAATCACTTCTCAACTATTGGATTAGTTGGTATGAATGAAGCTTGTTTAAATGCTCGTTGGCTAAAGAAAGATTTAACACATAAAGAATCTCAAGAATTTACAAAAAGTGTCCTTAACTTTATGAGAAATAAGTTAAGTGATTATCAAGAAAAATATGGCGATTTATATAATCTTGAAGCTACTCCAGCTGAATCAACAGCTTATAGATTAGCTAAACATGATAAAGAAAGATATCCAGATATTATAAGTGCCTCTGATAATAAAGAAGTTCCTTATTATACTAATAGCTCAAATTTACCAGTTGGATTTACAGATGATATCTTCCAAGCATTAGATGCACAAGATCCATTACAAGTTTTATATACTTCAGGTACAGTATTCCATTGTTTCCTTGGTCAAAGACTTCCAAATTGGAAATCATGTATGAATTTAGTTAGAAAGGTTTCTGAAAATTATCACATTCCTTACTACACTATTTCACCAACATATTCCATTTGTAAAGATCACGGCTATATTCAAGGTGAACAATATGTTTGCCCAATATGTGGGAAGAAAACAGAAGTTTATTCACGTATTACAGGTTACTATCGTCCATTACAAAATTGGAATGATGGAAAAACTGAAGAATTTAAAGAAAGAAAAACTTATAAGGTTGAGACTTCAAAATTAATTAAGAAACAAGGTGATGCATGTTCATGTGAAGATCCAAATGCTGTAAAGACGGAAAATAAAGTTGATGAATTATTATTATTCACATCACCAACATGTCCAAATTGTAAGATGGCAAAATCATTACTTGATAATGCAGGTATTAAATATAACAACATTGATGCTGTAAGCAATAAAGATGTTACATTATCTTATGGTATTAAAAAAGCACCAACACTATTAGTTCCAAATACTAAGGGTGGTTATGATGCTTATGAAAATGCTTCATTAATCAAAGGCTACATCGAAAGTAGACGTGCTTAATGAAATACGATGTAATAATAATCGGCGCAGGAGTCGGCGGGATGACCGCCGCTCTTAACGCTTTAAGGGGTGGCAAATCATGCTTAATTCTTGAAAAAGAGAATGTAGGCGGACAAATAGCTAATTCTCCAAGAGTAGAAAATATACCTGGAACAAAAGAAATTTCAGGCCAAGAATTTTCTGATAAATTGTTTGAACAAATCGATGCACTTGGATGTAAGTTTGAACTTGAAGATGTTCTTGAAGTTTCAAAAAATGGGAACGAATTTATAGTAAAAACAAACTACAATACTTATGAATCGTTAGTTGTAATTATTGCAACAGGTTCTAAACATCGTAAAATTGGAGTTCCTCGTGAAGATGAATTAGTTGGAAAAGGTATTAGCTATTGTGCTGTTTGCGATGGAGCTTTCTATAATGGGGAAGATGTAGCAATTATTGGCGATGCAAATACTGCCTTACAATATGCATTATTACAAGCAAATACCTCACCAAAAGTATATTTATTAACACTTTTTAATAAATTCTTTGCTGATGATATATTAGTAAAAAGAGTATTAGAAAAGAAAAATATTATTGTTGAGCATAATCTTAATTTGATTGAATTAGTTGGTAAAAATGAAATAAGTTCAATTAAATTAGAAGACACTAAAACACATGAAATAAAAGAATTTAATGTTAAATGTTGTTTCATATGTGTTGGACAAATCCCAGATAACAATAGATTTAAAAATATAGTAGATCTCGATAAACAAGGTTATATTATAGCAAACGAACTCTGTGAAACTAAAACTAGTGGATTATACGCTATTGGAGATTGTAGAGTTAAGAAAATGCGACAAGTTATTACTGCTTGTAGTGATGGAGCAATTGCTGCAATACAGGCTACAAATTATATTAATTCATTATAAAATAAAACCGAATTCAAATATGAATTCGGTTTTTATATGTCATATCCTCTTAGTTCAACAGACTTGATATTCTTTTCAAGAATTTTTTTAAAATTCAATGCAGTATCACGGTCTATTTCATGAAGACCTCTTTTAATACAATATTCGCTATCAATAAAATGTTGAATAAAATAACGATCAGCACCCTTTAGCATTTCTCCAATTTCAACAATATCTGATTCACTATGGTATTCTTTCATCATTGTCGTTCGAAATTCATAACGCACTCCACAATGCATAATATAATCAATACTTGATTTTATTTTATTTAAATCAAAATTAGTACCAATTGTTTTATTATAGTTTGTAAAAGAATTTTTAATATCCATCGCAATATAATCTAACAAATGTTCATTAACTAGTTCTTTAATAACATTTAAATTAGAACCATTTGTATCAAGTTTAACTTTTAATCCAAGCTTTCTGATTTCTATAATCTTATCTTTTAAATCAGGCATTAAAGTTGGTTCTCCTCCAGTAATACAAACAGCATCCAAAACACCTTTTCTTTTGGTTAAATATTCGTAAATATCAGACCATGGAATTTTAATTACCTCATTAGGAGTTAAAACTAAAGAAGAATTTTGACAAAATGGGCATCTGAAATTGCATCCACTTGTAAAAAGTGTACATGTAATGTTGTCATCAAAATCAACTAAAGATAATTTTTCAATACCACTAAAGTCCATATTATTATGATATATCTAAATAGCTAAAATATAAAGAAAATTAGGAGCAAAATAAAAGGGTCTTTCAATGAAAACCCTATCAAATCCCACTTCATTTTAATAAAATTACAAATTTTACGAAAATGAAATAGTTACGTTTTTTTATTGGTGGAGCCTACGAGGATCGGACTCGCGACCTCCTCCATGCCATGGAGGCGCTCTCCCAGCTGAGCTAAGGCCCCAAACGCAACTATTATAATATTAAAAAAATCGCTTAAAATCAATGCTTATTTTAATTAATTATTGTTTTTCTTCAGTTTTAGAAATTGATAGAGCACTTATTGGTTTAGTAATTGCATAAATTAATAAAGAACCAATTGAATTTCCAACAATATTTATTAGTAATAACATGAGTATTTCAGGTGTAAATTTATTTGTAAATAAAGAGGTACCAAAATAGAAAACATTTGCAATACAGTGATCAAAACCACAACTTACAAAAATAATAATAGGAAAAATAATTCCAACAATTCTCAAAAATGGATTATCGTATTTTTTAAAAAAGAAAACTGCTAGATAAATCATTATTCCACAAAAAATAGAAGAGAACAAAGTTTTGTACCAGCCACTTCCACTATCATAAATATTTAGCTTTCCAGTAACACAATTGTTTACAAGTGTAACTAACTCCCCATCTGTTCCATCAAACAAAACAAAAAATAAAGAAACAATTAATGCACCAATAATGTTAAAAACCAATGCAATTATGCACTCGATTACCTTTTCTTTTTTATTTCCTTCAAAAACAAATCCAATTTTACCAGTATATAAGTTTGTTCCAAGAAAACAAACGAATATTAATCCAAAGGCAAATACTACTGAGCCTAATGCTTTACCTAATCCTGGCATAGAACTATTAGCAAATAGTTTAATCATCCCAAAATTAGCAATTCCTGCAATCGCAATCAAAATACCAGCAAAGAGCCCGTTAAGACACGAAATTAAATTTTTCTTCATATATATTATTCCTTTTAATATGTTCTTATTTATAATACACCATAACCTATTTTATTAATAATAAAAAAGTAGAAATCTCTACTTTTTAATTCAATATTAATGGCGCCCTCGGGGCGATTTGAACGTCTGACCTTCTTCTTAGGAGGAAGCTGCTCTATCCAGGCTGAGCTACGAGGGCACTTTTACTATTATAGTTAAAAATCAAAGTCAAATAAAGATATTGAATCGTCTTCTTTTAAATCTTTTAAAACTCCTAAATCTTGAAGCTGTTCTAAAGTTGTTTTATTAATTTTCCCACGTTTCATTAAATCATCTTTACTTGTAAATTGTTTGATTGCCCTTTCTTTAACTAGCACATCACCAGCAATCGCTCCAAATCCATCTAAAACTTTAAATGGAGGTATTAATGAATTTGTTTCTTTATCTATAACAAAAGAATTTGAATCACTCTTTTCAAGAGAAATATTTGAGAATTTATATCCTCTTTCATAAAACTCTAAGCATACTTCTAATGTATCAGAGATATCTTGATCTTTTTTATTTAATTTTTTCTCTAATTTCTTCTTTTCATCTAATGCTTCTAGTTTTAAATGTATAGCATCTATTCCTCTAATCATTGATTTAATATCATATTGTTCACAACGTAATGTAAAGAATGTAGCATAATATTCTAGAGGGAAATATACTTTATAATATCCAACTCTAACAGCCATCATAACATATGCACAGGCATGTCCTTTTGGAAATAAATATTCAATTTTATTACATGCATTAATATAAAATTCTGGAACATTATGATCTTTCATTACTTTAATTTGTTCTGGTTTAAGATATTTATCCTTTTTACGTACAGTTTCCATGATTGTAAAAGCATCATGGGAAGGGACACCTTTCTTCATTAAATCGACCATAATATCATCTCTACAACCAACAACAGTATCAAAATTCATGACTTTATCTTTAAATAATTCTTCTTGGTTGTTTCCCCAAACATTAGTTCCGTGACTTAATCCTGAAATAATCATTAAATCAGAAAAAGTTTTTGGGTTTGTTTCACGCAACATTTGACGCGTTAAATGAGTACCAAATTCAGGTAAACCAAGTGCACCATTATCTTTAGGCATATATTTATGCAACATATTCAAAGCATCGTCCGTTGTAAATAACGATAATACTTTTGGATCATTCATAGGAATTCTTAAATAATTAAATCCTGATAAATCTGACATCATTTTAACAGCTTGAGGATCAACGTGTCCTAACATATCAAACTTTAGTAATGTGTCATGAATGGAAGAAAATTCAAAGTGGGTAGTTTTCCAAGTTGCATCAAGATCTCCTGCAGGATATTGAACAGGACAAAAATCATAAACGTCATTATCTCGTGGAATAACAACGATTCCACCTGGATGTTGTCCAGTGGTTCTTTTAACTTCTTCACAACCATGTGCTAATGCTGCAACATAAGAATCGTTTATATTTTTAAAATAGCCTTTTTTCATTAAAGCCTTAACATAACCGAATGCTGTTTTTTGTTGAACAGTAGATATAGTTCCCGCTCTAAAAACCTTATCTTCACCAAGTAACTCTTTAGTAAATAAGTGAGCTTTAGGTTGAAAATCAGCTGGGAAATTAAGATCTATATCAGGAACTTTATCAGCTTTAAAGCCTAAGAATGTTTCAAAAGGAATTGATTGACCGTCTCCAATCATTGTTTCTCCACAGATAGGACATTTCTTTAAAGGCAAATCAAAGCCACTTTTGATATCATTTTTATCATAAAGTTCAAAGTGTTTACATTTTGGGCATCTATAATGAGGTGGTAATGGATTAACTTCAGTAATTCCAGCCATTGTAGCTGCAAAAGATGAACCAACACTTCCTCTACTTCCAATAATGTAACCTTTTTCATGACTCATTTTAACCATTTTATGAGAAATATAATAGGTAACAGCATAGCCATTGCTAATAATACCATCAAGTTCTTTTTCTAAACGATCACTAATAATTTCAGGTAATTTTTCACCATATAAATTATGAGCTGTTTCATAACAAATATTTCTTAAATCTTTATCACAATTATCAATTACAGGTGGACAAAGATGATTTGGTAATATATCAAAAGTATCAATAGAATCACATATTTTATTTGTATTTGTTACAACATATTCGTACGCTTTATCTTTTCCAAGCCATTCAAAAGCATCAAGCATTTCTTTAGTAGTTCTAAATTCCATATCAGGATTTGGGTAATATGGTTTATCAGCATATTTAGGTTTGTAATGTCTTAATGGATGACGAGCTCCACCTACCCTATCAGACTCAATAAAAATATCACGATATTTTTTATCGCTAGGATTTAAATAATGACAATCACCTGTAGCAACAATTATTTTTTTCTTAATATTTGCACAGTCGATGATATCCATAATATTTCTTTTTAAATCATCAATATCTTTAACATCATTTTCATAAATTAAATTTGAATAATTTGCTAAAGGCTGAATTTCTATATAATCATAAAAATCCATTGCTTTACTTAAAGCTTCTCTATTTTTCCTTAAAGTTGCATTAAATAATTCACCATTTGCGCAAGCACTACCAACTAATAAATTTGAACGAAATTTTTCTAATATTGAACGTGGAACAAAAGGATGCGCACCAAGACAATTCACATGAGAATAAGTAATAATTTGGTATAAATCCCTTAATGCCGCATGATTTTTACAAAGAACAGTAACATGATAACTTCCTCTACTCATCTTTTTCAAATATTCATCAGGAATAGGCAACTTTTCCAAATCTTTATGCAACAAATGTCCATCTAATTTTTTAATTAAAAGAGGCTTTATAATAAGCCAACAATCGGCTAAAACTTCAGCATCATAATCAGCTCTATGTGCTACATGCTTTTCTTTTTTACTAGCAACTAAAACTTCATCATCACTATCATCATCACTATTACTATCAGTTTCATAATTAACATCACATCTTTTACATAAACTGCCTAAAGAGTGGGATCTATTTTCAGGAAATAAGAAATGTGAAATTTGCAAAGTATCTATTGCTGGAAAATCAAGTTTTAAAAAACCATTATTAACCATTTCTTCATTTAATAACCAATAATCGAATTGAATGTTATGTGAAATTAATATAGAACCTTTACAAAAAGCAAGAAATTTATCTATAACATCCTTAATATGAGGACAATCTTTTACCATTTCATCAGTAATATTAGTTTTTTCTTGAATTAGTTTTGGAATACTAACTCCTGGATTAATTAGTTGGTCATATCTATCTACAACAAAACCCTTAACAATCTTAACAGCACCAATTTCTGTTATATGATCATATTTTATATTTAAACCAGTTGACTCTAAATCGAAAACGACATATGATGTATCATTTAAATTTATATTTTGAGGATTTAAAGCAGCTGATAAATAATCATCAATCATAAAAAGTTCGCTTCCATAGAGCATTTTTATACCATATTTTTTACTCGCATCCTGTGCTAATGGAAAAGATTGAACTACACCATGGTCCGTTATTGCTAAAGCTTTATGACCCATATGTTTAGCTAATTTACAATATTTATCAATAGATGGTAATCCATCCATTTCACTCATATTTGTATGCAAATGAAGTTCTACTCTTTTTATTTCTTCATCATCATCTCTCATTGGAGTGTCAGGAAGGATATAAAAATAATGGCACATAATAACTAGTTCATTTCTATATTTATCAATACTAACTCTTCCTTTTATACGAATATTTTGATC
>JBAYBM010000019.1:0-20696 GCA_041669265.1 Bacilli bacterium
ATTGTGATGTTCCATTAGCTGAGATGTTCGGATATGTTACTGATTTAAGAAGTTTAACTCAAGGTAGAGGAAGTTATACAATGAGTTTCGATCATTTCGGTGAATGTCCAAAGTTTGTCCAAGACGAAATTGTTAAAAAGTCTGGGATGAGCAATAGATAAATATCAAATTATTAAGTTTCAATTAATGTAATTAACTATGTTGATTACTTATTGAAACTATAAATAATTTAATATAAAATATTAACATGCTAAAAGCATATAAAAAATTTTAAAAGGAGAATTTTTATGGCAAAACAAAAATTTGATAGAAGTAAAGTTCATATGAACATTGGAACCATCGGTCACGTTGACCATGGTAAAACCACTTTAACTGCTGCTATCACACACGTTTTAGGAAAAGCCGGTTTATCTGAAGTTAAGAACTACGATCAAATCGATGCTGCTCCAGAAGAAAAGGCAAGAGGTATTACAATTAATACTGCTCACATCGAGTATAGTACTGCTAAGAGACACTACGCACACGTAGATTGCCCAGGGCACGCTGACTATGTCAAGAACATGATCACTGGTGCTGCTCAAATGGATGGTGCTATCCTTGTTGTTTCTGCAGCTGATGGTGTTATGCCACAAACACGTGAACACATTTTACTTGCAAAGCAAGTTGGTGTTCCATATATTGTTGTTTTCTTAAATAAATGCGATCTTGTCGATGATCCAGAATTAGTCGATTTAGTCGAACAAGATGTTCGTGATTTACTTAATAAGTATGGTTTCCCAGGAGATACTACTCCAATTATTAGAGGTAGTGCTCGTAAGGCTCTTGATGGTGATCCAGAAGCTGAAAAAGCTATTATGAAGTTAATGGATACTGTCGATAGTTATTTCCCAGATCCAGTACGTGATACTGATAAACCATTCATGTTACCAATCGAAGATGTTTTAACTATTTCAGGTCGTGGTACCGTTGTTACAGGTAGAGTCGAACGTGGTATTATCCATATGAACGATGAAGCTGAAATTGTCGGTATTAAGCCAACATTAAAGACAGTTGTTACTGGTCTTGAAATGTTCCGTAAGACTCTTGATTTCGCAGAAGCTGGCGATAACGTCGGTGTTCTTTTAAGAGGTGTCAATAGAGACCAAGTCGAAAGAGGACAAGTCTTAGCAAAACCAGGAAGTATTACTCCACATGTTAAATTCACATGTACTTGTTATATTTTAACTAAAGAAGAAGGTGGAAGACATACTGCATTCTTAACAAACTACAGACCACAATTCTTCTTCCATACAACCGATATTACCGGAACTATTACTCTTCCAGCTGGAACTGAAATGGTTATGCCAGGTGATAACGTTACATTTACAGTTGATTTAATTCACCCAATCGCTCTTGAAAAGGGAATTAAGTTCTCCATCCGTGAAGGTGGTAAGACTGTTGGTGCAGGAACTGTTACAGATATTCTTAAATAGTTTCAAAACTACAAAATAAAATAAGGACCTTGTAAAAGGTCCTTTTTTAATGGAATTATATTGATCATGTATTATAGAAAGTTTCGATAAAATCGCTTAAATATTATAAAACAGCTTAAAAAAATTATTTTACTTTTTTGGTTGATTTTAATACGAACTTAATCTTTTAAATTTATTTTAAAATGGAAGCGCTTACAAGCAAAAAATTTCTTGCGAAAAACTAAACTGGTTTTATTATATTAACATTGAGAAAAACTTAAACGTTTAAGTATTAAGTTTTACATTTGTATCGATTATTAGTTATTAAAATCAATATTATCTCAATGAATAATTAAATAAATTAATAGTTAATTTCTATTATTTTTTTATTCAATTATTCAAGTGTCTTGAAAGGAAAAATTATGAATAAGACAATGAGAAAATCTTTTCTTGCAGTAGTAAGCATTGCTGCCGTAGCTACTATTGCTTCTTGTGGAGAACAAGAAACTACAACTTCTAAATATCTTAATGTTTCAATTAATACCGGTGTTGAATCATTAGATACTCAAGTTGCTACTGATGGAACATCATTTGAAGTAATGGCAAATTATATTGAAGGTTTATATCGTGTTGATGGAGATGGGAATGCTGTACTTGGCATGGCAAAGAGTGTCGATAAATCAACTGATGGTAAAACATATACTTTTACAATTAGAGATGATGCTTATTGGTATACAAGTGATGGAAAACAATATGCTCCAGTTACCGCTCAAGATTTCGTCTTTGGTTGGCAAAGAGGAGATTCTCCAGAACTTCAATCAGAATATCAATTTATGTTTACTGATGTTGCATTAGTTAAAAATGCTGCTGATGTATATGCAGGAACCAAAGCTTTAAGTGAACTTGGAATTACTGCAACTGACGATAAAACTTTAAAGGTTGAAATTGATTCACCAGTTTCATTCTTTGAAAAATTAATGTATTTCCCAACTTTCTATCCTGTAAATCAAAAATTCTTTGAAAGCGTTGGTGGAACTGATGGATACGGAACTTCTCCAGAGAAATCCTTATCAAATGGTCCATTCATGCTTGAAAGTTATGCTCCTAGTGCCGTTAGTTTCTCTTTAAAGAAAAATAGTGGTTACTATGATGCAAGTAAGGTTGCAATCGATGAAGTTAATTATAAAGTCTATCAAGAAGATAGTACCGCATACTTAGCTTATAAGAATGGCGATCTTGATATTGCTCCAATTTCAGGTGAACTTGTTGATTCAAATAAATCATCAAGTGAATTCCATTCAGTTGAAGCTGGATATTTATGGTATATTTCACTAAATTTACAAGATACTGCTCATCCAGAAATCGCTAACGAAGATTTTAGAAAAGCAATTAACCTTGCTATTGATAGACAAGCTATCTGTGATACACTCTTAAAAGATGGCTCAGTAGCTGCTGAATATGCAGTTCCTGAACAACTTGCAACTGGTCCAGATGGAAAAGATTATCGTGAGACTGCAAGCACATATGATTACACGGAAGGTGGAACAAAAACTGCTAAAGATTATATGGATGCTGCTAAGAAAACTTTAGGAAAATCTACATTTAGTTTAGCTCTTGAATGTGATAATGAAGCCAGTTCAGTTGCTGAAATGATTCAAGCTCAAATTCAATCTACATTCCCAGAAATTACTATTACTTTAAATCCAAAAGTAAAGAAACAAAGAGTTGCTGATATGCAAAATGGCGACTTTGAAATTTGTTTAACAAGATGGGGACCAGATTATGCAGATCCAATGACATATTTAGGTATGTGGAAAACTGGAAACTCCAATAACTATGGTTTATGGAGTAATGCAAAATATGATCAATTAATCGATGATTGTACTGATGGAGCTTATGCTACAGATACAACTGCTAGATGGGCACATCTTAAAGAAGCTGAAGATATTGTAATGGATGAAGCCGTTATTATACCAGTTTATCAAAAAGGTGATTCTTATTTAATTAGTGATTCAACAACTGGAATAGAATTCCATTCTGTTGCCTTAAACCGTGTCTTTAGAAATGTCACAAAGAAATAGTTAATGCTGTTTTATTAAAAAAGATTTTTAAAAAAGATAAGGTTTTTGTTAAAAAGACAAAGCTTTATCTTTTTTAGCTTTTAACGGAGGTAATTTTTGTGACAAAATATATATTAAAACGTATAGGTATGGCAATATTAACATTAATTGTTATATTGTTTTTGCTGTTTATATTATTAAAACTTATGCCAGGTTCTCCATTTAATGATGAAAAACTATCAGTAGATGCTAGAGCAGCCTTGTATGCTAAATATGGTTTGGATCAGCCTATATATGTTCAATTTTTTAAATATTTAATTAATGTTATTCAAGGTGATTTTGGAGTTTCTTATAATATTAGTAAGAATACTGCAATTACTGTATTAATTGGAAATAGACTTTGGACAAGTATCAGAATTGGTTTTCAAGCTGTTACATTTGGAGCAATTGTGGGTTTCTTATTGGGAACAGTTGCTGCTATTAAACATAATACAATTTGGGATTCATTATGTACTTTAATATCTGTTATTGGAGTATCTATTCCTTCCTATGTTTTTGCTATGTTTTTGATTTATTATGTTGCTTTTAAAGGTGGAGTATTCCCATTAAGTTATAGTGAATCTGATCCATTTGGTTCATCAATACTTCCAACCTTATCATTAAGCATGTTTACAATTGCATCAATTGCTAGATTTACTCGTAGTGAGATGCTTGAAATATTAGATTCCGATTATATGTTACTTGCAGAATCTAAAGGAATGTATGGAGCAAAATTAATTTTTAGACATGCTATAAGAAATACTCTTATTCCTGTAATTACTGTTTTAGCCCCTTTAATTGTTGGTTTAATGACCGGTTCTTTGGTTGTTGAAAAGTTGTTTTCGATTCCAGGAATTGGTAGTTTATTAGTCACTGCTATTCAATCAAATGATTATAACGTTGTTATAGCATTAAGTTTTATTTATAGCTTAATGTACATTGTAATTATGCTTGTAGTTGATATTTTATATGGGGTTATTGATCCTCGAATTAGGGTTGCAAAGGAGGCATAGTTATGAAAAAGAAAAAAGATATAAAAAGTGCTACTTCTGAACTTACATATAAAAACTATACGCCAAAAGCAGGGGATTTTGACTTTTTAAAGAATAATGAAACAGAAGTAGATAAGAATTATTCAAGTCAAAATTATTGGAAAGATACTTTAACTCGTTTCTTTAAAAATAAGATGGCTGTTATTGCGTTAGTCGTAATTTTAATTATTGTTTTATTAGCTATATTTGGTCCAATGATGAATAGTTATGCTTATGATGAAGTTAATAGTAGTGAAGCAAATTTTGCTCCACGTATTCCAGGACTTGAATGGTTACCAATGTTTGATGGTAGTGAAGATGTGTTTGGTAACAAATATGAATTAACTGGTAAATTAGATGTTTATTATTGGTTTGGTAGTGATCATTTAGGTAGAGATATCTGGACAAGAACATGGCAAGGAACTCGTATCAGTTTAATTATTTCTTTATTTGCTGTTGCAATTGATATGGTTATTGGTATGTCTTATGGATTAATTTCCGGTTTCTTTGGTGGAAAAGTTGATTCAATAATGTCTAGATTTGAAGAAATTATTAATAGTATTCCTACTCTTGTTATTGTTACTTTATTAATGATGGTATTAAAACCTGGTTTAGGAACAATTATTGTAGCGCTTATGATTACAGGTTGGATTGGGATGAGTAGAATATCTCGTGCGCAAATGTTTAAATTAAAAGAACAAGAATTTGTCCTTGTAAGCCGTACTTTAGGTGCTGGTAATATGCGTTTAATATTTAAAGATATTTTACCTAATATTATTGGTCAATTAATTACTAATACAATGTTCTCTATTCCTAACGCTATATTTACTGAGGCTTTCTTAAGTTTCGTTGGTTTAGGAATTCCAGCTCCAGAAGCTTCTTTAGGAAGTTTAATTAGTGATGCATATTCAAAATCATTCTTAACACATCCTTATCAAATTTTGCCACCATTAATTGTTTTAGGATTATTAATGTTATCATTTAATATTTTAGCTGATGGATTAAGAGATGCTTTAGATCCAAGATTAAAACAAGTGTAATAGGGAGGTAATGTTATGGAAAAAGATAAAGTATTATCAATTAAAAATCTCTCTATTACTTTTACAACTAATAGTGGAGATGTAAATGCAATACGTGGAGTAGACTTTGATTTATATAGAGGTGAAACCTTAGCAATTGTTGGAGAATCTGGTAGTGGTAAATCTGTTACTACTAAAGCAGCAATTGGTATTTTAGCTTCTAATGGAAGAATTAATTCAGGTGAAGTAATTTATTCTTTTAAGAATGCAGATGGAACTGAAAGACCTATAAATTTACTTAATTTCTCAAAGCGTGAAATGAGAAAAACTATAAATGGTAAACGAATTGCTATGATTTTCCAAGATCCAATGACTTCCTTGGATCCTACTATGAAAATTGGCACTCAAATTATGGAATCAATGTTATGTTATCCAAATAAATTAAAAGCACGTTATAACGATTTAATTACTAGCGAGAATGTTGATTATAAATTTGCTAAAAAGCAAAATAAGCAAGATTATGAATCTAAAAAAGATTTAATTAAAGAAAGTTATAAAAAAGATATTTCTGAGGCTAAAAAGAAAAACCAAGGGGTTTCTGATATAAAAAATGATTATAAAAATAAATTAAAAGAGATTAAAACTGCTTTTGATAATCAAAACAAAAATCTTGATATGAACTTTAAAAAATCTAAAAGTTCTATTAAAGAAGATTGTGAAAAATATCGTTTGAGTTTATTAAAAAAACGTGATGATAAGATTGCAAAAGCAACTGACGAAATGAAAGATAATAATGATGAGGAGTTTATTGCTCAAAAGAATAAAGAAATCGAATCTGCAAAAAGGGATTATATTTCACAAACTAAGGTTACTAAAGAGTATGCAAAATCAAGAGCGTTAGAGTTATTAAAATTAGTTGGAATAACTGATGCTGAAAAGCGAATTAATAATTATCCCCATCAATTATCAGGTGGAATGAGACAAAGAGTAGTTATTGCTATTGCTTTAGCTTGTAGTCCAGATATTTTAATTTGTGATGAACCTACAACTGCACTTGATGTTACTATTCAAGCAAAGATTCTAGATTTGATTAAGAAATTACAAAAGAAATTAGGTATTTCAATTATATTTATTACTCATAACTTAGGTGTTGTTGCAAAAGTTGCTGATTATGTTTGTGTTATGTATGCAGGAAAGATAATTGAAAAAGGATTAATTGATGAAATATTCTATGAACCTGCTCATCCTTATACGTGGGGATTATTATCTTCAATGCCTGATTTAAATACAAATGATAAGAGATTATATACAATTCCAGGAAGTGCACCTAATTTATTACATAAACCACAAGGTGACCCATTTACTCCAAGAAATAAATATGCTCTTAAAATTGATACTGTTGTTGAAGCTCCAATGTTTAAAATTAGTGAAACTCACTATGCTTCAACTTGGTTACTTGATCCTCGTGCTCCAAAAGTAGAAATGCCAAAAGAGTTAAAAGATCGTATTGAAAAGATGAAAGGAGATTTTAAAAATGCTAAAAAATGAAACTGCTCCTTTATTAGAAGTACAAAATTTAAAGGAATTCTTTAAGATTAATCACAATGATAAAGTTAAGGCTGTTCATGGTGTATCTTTTAAGATTTATCCTGGGGAAACTTATGGTCTAGTTGGTGAGTCTGGTAGTGGAAAATCAACTATTGGTCGTTCTATTATTCGTCTTTATGATATTACTTCAGGTAATGTTTATTTTGATGGTATAAGAATTAGTGCTGGAACAAGATGGAATGAAAAAGAAATTAAATTTACTAAAATAAGAACGAACAAAAAAGTTAAAGAATTAACTTCTGAAATGAATAAAGAAATTAAAGAAGTTAAGACTGAACATGCTAATGATAAAGAATTATCTAATAAGTATATTGAAGAAATAAAAGCTAAATATAAACCACAAATTGAAGAAGCAAAAAAATATTGCAAAGAAGTTGTAGATAGAGAAAAAGGTAATATTCGTTCAGCAAAATACGATAATAAGCATTTTGAGGAAGCTTATACTAAAAAACTTGTTACAGAAATTGATGAAAAATATAAACCTATTTTTGCTGAAGCTAAAACTGAAGCAAAACAAAAAAAAGCAAAAGAGGCTTATTCAAAAGAAGTAGAAAAAGCTAAGAAAACAAAATTGATGCCACAAATGCAGATGATTTTCCAAGATCCAATGGCTTCTTTAAATCCTCGTAAAAAGGTTGAAGATATTGTTGCTGAAGGTCTTGATATTCATCATATGTATTCAAGTTTAACCGAAAGAAGAGATATAGTTCTTAAATGGCTTAAAAAGGTAGGTTTATCTGTAGAACAAGCAAATAGATATCCTCATCAATTTAGTGGTGGACAACGTCAAAGAGTTGGAATTACTAGAGCTCTTGTTATGAATCCAAAATTAATTATTGCAGATGAATGTATATCTGCTCTTGATGTTTCAATTCAAGCTCAAGTTGTTAATTTAATGAAAGATATTCAAGAAGAAACAGGTGTTGCATATTTATTTATTGCTCACGATTTATCAATGGTTAAATATATATCTGATAGAATTGGTGTATTACATCTTGGTTATTTAGTTGAAACTGGAACAACTGAAGAAATATTTAATAATCCAATTCATCCATATACGAAATCATTATTATCTGCAATTCCAACTCCTAATCCAGAAGTTGAAAAAACAAAAGTTCCTTTATTTTATGATTATGCAACTTCAAACATCGATTATAGAAAAGGTAGTGAGCATCTTATAAGTGGAACTCATTATGTGCTTGGAACTGATGAAGAAATTAAAAAATGGCAAAAAAAATAATATTATAAGAGTCGAATATATCGACTCTTTTTTATTTAATTAAAAAAAATTAGCAGTCAATACTTGCAAGTGCTAAAATTTATACTATAATAACTATTAGTGATTACGGAGGACTAATTATGAAAGAGACAAAAGAGTTTCAAACAGAATCAAAAGAGTTATTGAATTTAATGATTAACTCAATTTATACGAATAAGGAAATATTCTTAAGAGAATTAATTTCTAATGCTAGTGATGCTATTGATAAATATAAGTATGTTAGTTTAACTAGTAATGAAAAAATTCCTGCTAATAATGGAGAAATTATTATTAGTAAGAATAAAAAAGATAGAACAATTACTATTACTGATAATGGTATAGGTATGTCTAAAGAAGATTTAATTAACGATTTAGGAACCATTGCAAAAAGTGGTAGTAAAGACTTTGTAAGCAAACTTAAAAAAGCACAAGATGCTAAAGATTTAAATATTATTGGTCAATTTGGTGTTGGTTTTTATAGCGCCTTTATGGTTGCTAAAAAAATTGATGTAAAAACAAAAGAATATGGTAAAGGAGCTTATTTATTTACTAGTGATGGAGTTGATACTTATAGTATTGAAGATTCCTCGATGAATGAGAGTAATGGAACTAGTATTACAATCTATTTAAAAGATAATGATGAAAATAATAATTATGATGATTATTTAGAAGATTTTAAGATTGAAGATTTAGTAAAGAAATACAGTGATTATGTTCGTTATCCAATAAAAATGGATGAAATTACAACAAAACCAAAACTTGATAAAGATGGAAAAGAAATTAAAGATCAAACTGAAACCGTTACTGAAACAAAGACTTTAAATTCAATGATTCCATTATGGAAGAAAAATAAAAATGATGTAAAAGAAGAAGATTTAAATGCTTTTTATAAATCTAAATTTGGAGATTATGAAGATCCACTCGCTAGTATGTTAATTAAGGTTGATGGAGTTGTGTCTTATGACGCTCTAGTTTATATTCCTTCTCATGCTCCATATAATCTATATAGTGAAAACTATGAAAAGGGTTTGGACTTATATAGTAAGGGAGTATTTGTTAAAGAAAAATGTAAAGAACTAGTCCCAGATTATTTAAAGTTTATTAAAGGACTTGTAGATTCAAATGATTTTTCTCTTAATGTTTCAAGAGAAATGTTACAATCTTCACCAATATTAAGAAAAATTGAAGATAATATTGAAAATAAAGTTGTTGCTAAATTAAAAGAAATTAAAGAAAACGATTATGAAAAATATCTAAAATTCTTTGATACTTTTGGTGATCATATTAAATTTGGTATTTATTCTTCCTATGGTGCAAAGAATGATTTATTAAAAGATTTATTAGTTTTTGATTCATTAAATTCCGAAAAACCAATTGGATTAAAAGAATATAAAGATAAGATGGTTAAAGATCAAAAATATATTTATTATGCAACTGGTAAAACCATTGATTCAATGAAGCTTTTACCACAAATTGAAAAATATAAGAAAGATGGTATTGATGTCTTATTATTTAAGAATAATATTGATGAATTTGCCATTATGATGATGAAAGAATATGAAAAACTTGAATTCAAGAATATTGAAGGCGAAAGTAAAGATAGTCTTACAAAAGAAGAAAAAGATAAGATTGATTCATTAACCGCAAACAATAAACGTATCCTTGATGATTTAAAAGAATCATTAAAAGGAAAAGTTGATGAAGTTGCCTTCTCTACAAAACTTGTTGATTCTCCAGTTTGTGTAACAACAAAAAATGGTGTTTCAATGAATATGGAAAACGTTATTAACAATGAACCAGGTGTAAAAGATAGTGGTTCAAATGAAGTTAAAGCAGTAAAAGTATTAGAGATTAATCCAGAACATGAACTCTTTAAATCAATTAGTACATTAACTGATGATGAAGAGATTAAAAAGTATGGTAGTTTGCTCTATGATGAAGCTATGTTACTTGAAGGATTTGATATTAAAGATAAAGCTGAATTTGTAAAGAATTTAAATAATTTAATGCTTGGAAATATTTCGAAAAAATAAAAGAATGAATAAATGAGGTAGTTTTTAAAAACTACCTCTTTTTTTATGCATTTTATTCATTAGTTTGCTTTTATTATCAAGCAAAGTAATGTAGAATAAAAACATGAAATATGTATGTCCAAATTGTAGAACTTTAGTAGATACCGAAGCAACTGATGGCAAGTGCAAATGCCCAAGTTGTAATACTAGTTTTAACGCTGAACAAGGAAGAAGTTTATTAGCTCAGCAATTTGCATTATTAACTAATAGAGCCTATAAAAAAATGACATCGAAGCAAGATTATGAAGGAGCTTATAAAGACTATAAAACTTGTTTAAATTTAAAAGAAAATGATTTCGCTTCGATTACAAATATGATTTTATGTAAAATTTATGGTTCTAGTTTTGATGATTTAAAATATAGTGATATTGTTTCAACTATAAATGAGTATGAAATTGCTTTAGATTCAGAAAATACTTTTATTTTCATGAGTTTTATTTCAGATATTATTCATCAAACAAAATACTTTTTAAAAGCTTCTAAAAAATATTTAACAGAAAATGAAGTTTTTATAAATCAACAATATTTAGATTATTATATTAATGGTTTAAAACAACTTGAAGGTGCCTTTAATTTTTTTGATGAATCTATTGGTTTAGCTGATGAAGGAAGAGTAAAAGAGTTCAAAGAAAATAATGTTGATTTTGAAAAAAACTACGAAGATACAAAAAACTCTATCAAATCCGCCCTCAATTCTAATTATAATGTTTCAAAAGTTGGGGATGTTAAGTTAGATGGTGGTGTAGTTTCAATTTTAGGGAGCAATATTAAAGAGGCATCTATTGATAAAATTGAAGATTTATCAATTATCCCTTTAAATCAAAAAGCAAACAAAATTAAAAATATAATGATTGGTGTATTTGCAATTATTTTTATTGTTATGATTGTATTTTTAATTGTTTATATGGTTACTAAAAACTTCTTATTCTTATATTTAGAAATTATTCCTGTAGTTTTATTAGTTGTGGCATTCTTGGTATTTAAATATTTATTCAATAAAGCATTTAAATAAGTTTTTTATCTTTTAAATAATTTATTAATTCAAAACACGCTTTTGCTCTATGTGAAAGCGTGTTTTTTTCATTTGAAGACATCTCTGCATATGTTTTTAATGAATTTTGTGGAAGAAAAATTGGATCATAACCAAAATTATCATTGCCTCTTGGTTCAACAATACTTCCAACTATTTGAGAAGAAAAATAAACAATATCATCTTCAACATTTCCTAAAGCAATAGCACAATTAAATGTTGCTCTACTTCCAGAATAGAATGAAGCTAAATAGCCGTTAGCTTTTTCTTGAGTTCCAAATCTTTCTACATATCTATGAGAAAAAATGCCTGGCATTCTCCCTCCTAATGCATCTACTTCAATTCCAGAATCATCAGATATTACAGGAAGTTTACTAAATTGCATAACATTTTTAACCTTAATAGCAGCGTTTTCTTTATAAGAGTTTCCAGTTTCATCTGGATCGCTTTTTATATTTAAATCATTTAATGAATATAAAGTAATATTATATCCTTTAAATAATATACGATATTCAGCAACTTTCTTTTCGTTATTTGTAGCAACAAGTAATTTAAACATAAAAGTATTATATGCTAAAAAAGGGTATAAAAAAACCTCTAAATAAGAGGAAATTTTTTAAGATGGAGCAGGTGACGGGAATCGAACCCGCATAACCAGCTTGGAAGGCTGGTGTTCTACCACTGAACTACACCTGCGTGCTTAAATATTCTATTATAATAACGTTTATTAATCAAGAAAAAACAGGCACTTTTTTGTGCCTGTTTTATAAATGAATTTAAAGATTCTTCTTTATAAAAGCTTCAAGAGATGGTTTTGGTAAATAACCTAAACTATTTCCTTTAACTTTGCCATCAACAATAACAAATAGAGTTGGAACAGCACGAACGTTAAATTCGGCTGCTAAACTATCAAATTTATCAATATCAACAGAGATAAAATTATAATCCTTCATTTCTTCACTGACTTGTTCGATGACTGGTTTAAGCATTTTACAAGGTCCACACCATGTGGCATTAAAATCAATTACAGAGACACCTTTTTTAGTAAGTTCTTTTAAATCATTTTCATTATTTAATTCAATTAACATGTTATTAACCTCCTATAATTAATAATACTATTTCATAAATTCCATAAATGAGTAATAGATGTAATGGATAATATATATAGAAAGAGTACTGAATAACCTTATTATGTTTCCCAAGTTTTCCATTATAGAATAGAATGAAAACTGCAGAAATTAACATGTAAGATTGTAAAGCACAATCTGTATACCAACTTATTACATTTGCGTAATCACTTACGTAAGTTAAACAATAGCAAATAATTGTAATTATCGCAACTGATATGCTTGCGATAGCATTTTTTGAAATTTGATATCTTTGTGTAGTTTTAAATTCATTAATGACTTCTAGATTATTGTTAGCTGCTTTTGCTATTTTCTTATCATAAATATTATATCCAAAAATAATAATAAAGAACAATACTGGAGCTATAATATCGTATTCACATAATAAAGAATTTGCTGCTGAAAATAGAAAAATATAATCAAACCAATATAATATCTTTATAACAAAAGAACCTACAAAATATAGTAAAGGTAATATAACTAACAATCGTTTTTTACCTTCAAATTTAAAGAGAAATATATAACAAAGTACTAATAAAGTTAAATCTATAAATATATTCCCATTTATTCCAAACTGTGTAATACCTATAAATTGAATTAAAGTCATCGCGATATAAAGAAATCCAGCGCTTATAGCTAATCTTAATAGATATTTTTTTATATTTTTAGTATGTGTTAATCCTTCAATTAACAAAAGAATAAAAATTGGAAGGGCTATTCTTCCACATATTCTAAAAATATATGCTAAAGTTTCATTATTATCTTTAATAACAACGCCAATATGATCAAGAGTCATTGTTACACAAGCAATAATCTTTAAAACAAGGTTCGATAAACCCCAATTCTTTTTTGTCTCTTCCATTAGCTGAGAAATAATTGAAATATAGTTGAAGCAATTGCAATAAGATTATTTGTAATATGTGCAACACAAGATGTTTCAATCCCTTCTTTATCGTAAGCGTAAGTAAATAATAATCCACTTAATATATATGCTGGTAAATTAATTATTTCATTTAAAAATAATGAAGAATCTGTAACAGAATTAAAGTCAAAATGAATAAGACCAAAAACAAGAGAAACAATGATATAAGCTGCTAATCTACTCTTTCTTCTAATTAATGAAAATAGGCCTAATCTATAGGCAAATTCTTCACAAATTGGTCCAATTAAACCAAATACAATAATGGATAAAATAGGAAATACAGCTATTATTGAATCTATTGAGCTTTCATTAACATTACTTGTAACATTAGTAGGTAAAAAACTAACTATATATGAATATAATGAAGTCAATAAAATAACTAATAATCCATAAGATATCCCATATAAATATGTATTGGCTTTTTTAAATTTAGAAAACAACTTTCCAAGATTATTTACGGATAATACTAATATTGCAGAAAGCAAAGAAAAATAAATAACAAAATTTACCATTGCTGATCCGGTAACAGTATTCAAAAAGTATGGATTAATAATATTAGTAATGCTTTGTAATGCAACAGCAAAAATATCTAGTCCAATAAAAACAATTAAAAAGTAAGTTAATTCAAGATTAACTGAAACATCATTATAAACACTCTTAAAATTCCAAAAATTTTTATGAGATATTACTGATTTTTCTTCAGCAGGTTTTTCAATAACTTCTTTTTCTTTTAATGCTTTTTGTTCTTCTTTATATTTTTTAACATCAAAACCACAATATGGACAATGATCCATGTCTGAGTCTATTAATAAGTTACAATTTGGGCACTTTTCTTTTTCTTCCATTTTAAATACCAATAGAATTATTATATTATAATAATTAGGTTTAATTAAAGTATTTATGGAATATGTTGTAGAAAAAAGTAAAAGAAGTGAAATTGAAGTTGAGAAATCTATTTTTATTTCTTATATTTTTGAAATGACATCTGTTGAAGATTTCAAAAATAAATTATCAGAAATAAAAAAAGATAACATAAAAGCAAGACATTTTTGTTATGCATATGTTTTTGAAGATACAAAAAAATATTCTGATGATGGAGAGCCTCAAGGTAGTGCTGGAAAGCCAATTTTAAGTGTCTTAGATGCAAATTCTCTATCAAATACCGCTTTAATTGTAGTTAGATATTTTGGTGGGACACTTTTGGGAAGCGGAAGATTATTAAGGACTTATTCAAAAAGTGCTGCTAATGTTGTAAGTGAATCCAAGCTTATTCCTATAGTGGAAGAAGCTGAATTTTCACTTGATGTTGATTACGATTATTATGATATCGTTAAAAATTATATAAATAGAAATCATTTTTGTATTATAAATACAAACTTTAATGATAGAATAAGAATAGTTTTCTATACACCAAAAGATTTCGATGTAGATTTTAATTCAATGTTTTATTCACATGTTAGTTTGGTAGGAAAAGTAATTAAAAAGCATAAAAAAGAGGAGATTAAAAATGGCTGATGAAAATTGTACTCACGATTGTTCAACTTGTGATGTTGAAAATTGTGAAGGCAGAGGAAAAGGTATTGAAAAAGTAACACCTAATGAACATAGTAAGATTAAGCATGTTATCGGTGTTATTAGTGGCAAAGGAGGAGTTGGTAAGTCCTTTGTTACCTCTTTAATTGCTTCAAAATTAAATAAAATGGGTTATAAAGTTGGAATTTTAGATGGAGACATAACAGGTCCATCAATTCCAAAAAGTTTTAATATTCATGAACAAGCTTCTGGAGATGGTGTTTCTATGATATTTCCAGCAGTTACTGAAAGTGGAATAAAGATTATTTCATCGAATATGCTACTTGAAAAAGAAGATGATCCAATTATTTGGAGAGGAACATTAATTTCTTCTTTACTAAAACAATTCTTTACAGATGTTTTATGGGAAGAATTAGACTATTTATTAATAGATATGCCACCAGGAACAGGTGATGTTACATTAACTTGTTTTCAATCATTCCCTCTTGATGGAATTATTGTTGTTACTTCTCCACAAGATTTAGTTAGTTTAATTGTTAAAAAAGCTATTAATATGGCTAAAGAAATGAATATTAAAGTTTTGGGTGTTGTTGAAAACATGTCTTATGTTGAATGCCCAAAATGTAAAGAAAAAATAGAAATTTATGGCAAATCAAAGATTAATCAGCTTGCTAAAGATGAAAATATTGAAGTTTTAGGTCAATTACCAATTAAAATTGGTGTTTCTGAATTAATTGATAATGGGCAAATTGAAAAAGTTGAGATGCCAGAAATTGATAAAGCAATAAACAAAGTTTTAGGTAGGTAAAAATATGATAAGTGTGAAAGAATTTAAAGATCGTAGAGAAAGATTGTATCAAGAATTAGAAGATGGAAGTGTCTTAGTTCTTTTCGCAGGTGTCGCTAAAAAAAGTAGTGGAGATGAATGCTATGATTTTATTGTGAATCGTAATTTTCAATACTTAACAAACATTGATCAAGAAGGTTCAATCTTAATTGCTACTAAATTAGATGGACAAGTAATCGAATATCTTTTTGTTAGTGAATATGATGAAGTTAAAGAAAAATGGACTGGTAAACGTCTTACTTCAAATGAAGCATCAAAATTATCTGGAATTACGAATGTTTTATATTTGAATACCTATGATGTTCAATTAAGTATGATTTTAGATAGAAAAGCTCATACTTATGGCGAATTTTCTACCTTATATTTAGATATGGAACCAGATAATAAAATTGGTGAAGATAGAACAACTCGTGAAGTAAAAGAATTATTAGGTGCTAACTATTCTTATTTACAATTTAAAGATATTTATAAAAATATTATCTTATTAAGAATGGTTAAATCTGCTCAAGAAATTGAAGAGCTTAAAGAAGCAATTTCTAAAACAAATATTGGTTTAACAAGAATATTAAAAGCTATTAAACCAGGTTTATATGAATATCAGTTGTCTTCTTTATTTGAATATACTATTAAAGATTATGATTATAGTGAAATATCTTTTGATACGATTGCAGCAAGTGGAATTAATGCTACAACATTACATTATCCAAATCCAAAAGATAAATTAAAAGATGGAGATTTAATGTTATTTGATTTAGGTGCGAGAAATAATTCATATTGTGCTGATATCTCAAGAACTTATCCAATTAATGGTAAGTTTACAGATTTACAAAAAGTAATTTATGGTATTGTTCTTGAATGTAATAAGATGGTTATTAAAACAGTTAAACCTGGAATGACAATTGCCGAACTTCAACAAAAGGTAGTCGATTTCTTAGCTAGAAGATGTTTAGAAGAAGGTTTAATTAAAGATTTAACTGAAATTAGGAGATATTATTTCCATAATATTTCTCACCATATTGGTTTAGATACTCACGATCCATCTGATAGAACTTTGCCACTTGTAAGTGGAAATGTAATTTCTGATGAACCAGGTTTATATTTTAAAGAACTTGGAATTGGAGTTCGTATTGAAGATGATTTGTTGATTACTGATGATGGATGTTATGTTTTAAGTGGAAATATTATTAAAGAAATAAAAGATATAGAAAGAGCTATGCTCTATAGGGAGTAAGGTATGAAATATAAATGTTTAGTTTGTGGATCAATTATTGATAATAATGAAGTATGTCCTTTTTGTGGGAGTGATAAAACTCAAATAATTCCAATTGAAGATAAAGCTACAACAGATTCTATTCCTATTGCTCATCACTATAGATGTTTAGTTTGTGGAAAAGAAACTGATAATCCAGAAAGATGTCCTAATTGTGGTAGTAATCAACTTTATGATTTAGATAATGGAACAGCAATTAATACTGAACCACAAGAAGAAGTTGAATATTCTACTACTGGAGTTGAAATTAAAAGTGCTATTGGTATTGATGCATTAGAAAAGAAGTATTTCGATTTATTTGGTGAGAGGCTTCCAAAAAATTTATCAATTGAAAAAAAAGAAGAATTATATAATTTAGCTATTTCTAGAGGTTATGCTATTAGTGAAGACGAACTTTCTGAAGGAGAAAATGTTGTAACTCCAACTCAAGAAACTGTTAAAGAAGAAACAATTAAGAAAGAGCCTGTTAAAGAAGAGAAAGCTGAAGAAACAGAAAAAGAAGTGGCAAATGATAGAGATAATGAATATGTTGAGCCTGTTAAATCACCAATTTCCAATACTAAGAGTGTTGATATTCTCGATGATACAGAAGAAGCAAAAGAGCCTTTATTTAAGGAACCTGAATTTAGAGCTAAATCTATTGAAACTCCTACTGTAGAGCCTTTTGCCGAAACTAAAGTTGAAGAAAAACAACCTGAAGAGAAAAAAGAAGAAAAGAAAATTGAATATCCAAACCACACCGAATCTAAATTGGATATTGATAGCGAAATGCTATTAAAGATGATTGCTTTTTATAAAGAACTTGAAATTAATGAACCCGATAAAGCAATTCTTTTTAAATCTTTATTAGCTAAGAAACTTGAAATTATGTCTTCTTATGCTTATGAAACATATAAGAATAAGAACTTGAAAGATGATATTAAAGAACTTGCTAATGCTTGTATTATTTATGATGCAAAAGGAAATAATGAATATTTAAAAGCCGATGAAGAAATTTTAAAGAGAATTGATGTTTTGTTTTCTAAATATATAAAATAAAAAATATGAAGATTAAGAATGTAGTTTTTGACTTCAATGGAACTTTATTAAACGATGTTGAAGTGTGCTTTGATATTGAAAAAGAAATGCAAATAAGAGAACATGTATCTCCTTTATTAACTGAAGAAGAATATTTTAATTTGTTTGGATTTCCCGTTAGAGATTATTATAAAACAATTGGATTTGATGATAATAAATATCCTGAATTAGCTAAATTATTTATGAAGTTATATCACCAAAGATGGTTTAAAGAATCTAGTGTTTATGAAAACTGTGAAAAAGTATTAGGTGATTTAAAAGAAAAAGGATATAACCTTTATGTTTTAAGCGCTACTGAAGATACTTTTTTAACAAAGCAACTCCAAGATATAAAATTATTACAATATTTTGATGGTACAATTGGTAGTTCAAATATTGATGCTAAAGAAAAAATTAGTTATGGAAAAAAGTATCTTGATGAGCATAATGTAAATTCTGAAGAAACGATTTTAATTGGTGACACAATTCATGATTATGAAACTAGTAAACACTTAGGATTAAGATGCTTATTATTTTCAAAAGGTCATTGTTCACTAGAAAGACTTAAAAAAACAATGATGCCAATTGCGAATTCTTATCTTGAAATTGAAGATTATATTTTAAACAATTAGTTAATATTTATTTTTTATAGAATAAATAATATGTTTATATTTAACGAAATTATCTATAATAATAGTGTATGAAAAAGAACAAAAGACGTAAAGATGTGTTCTATCCTAGATTTTGGATAGTTTTATCATTCTTTTTTCTAGAAGCGATTATAGTTATTAGTTTTATAATGCTTGTAATTTATGCTCCTCTTAGTGAATCACCTTTTGCAATTTTAATTGTATTATTAATCTATGATATAATTCTTGGTATTTTTATTGCAAATACAAAATCCGAAGCTGATTTTAAAATCTCTTGGCTAACTATTGTTTTAATTCTTCCTTTTGTTGGAGGTATTATTTATTGTCTATTTGCTAATAAAATGACTACAAAGAGAATGAGAAAAAATAGATTTAATATTATTAATAATTTTCTTCTTACTTGTAGAAAAGAGTCAACTAACGATATAAATGAAATTCGAAAAACTAATGCAAATGCCGCTTCGATTTTTTCATATATTTATAATCATGGATTAAGTGGCGTTTATCAAAATACAAAAGTTGATTATTTTTCTCTTGGGGAACTTGGTTTCCCAGTAATGTTAAAAGAGCTTCAAAAAGCAAAGAAATTTATTTTTATAGAATATTTTATCATTGAAGATGGCTTATTTTTTAATTCTATTTATTCAATTTTAAAACAAAAAGCAAAAGATGGAGTTGAAGTAAGATTTATCTATGATGATTTTGGTAGTTCAATGAAAATTAGTAGTAAATTTTATAAGAAAGTTAGAAAAGATGGCATACAATGTTATGCTTTTAATAGAATAAGACCTTCAATTGATATTCGTCAAAATAGTCGTGATCATAGAAAAATATTAGTTATTGATGGAACAATTGGTTTTACTGGTGGAATTAATCTTGCTGATGAGTATATAAATAAAGGTTCAAAATATGGTGAATGGAAAGATAATTGTTTAATGTTAAAAGGACATGGCGTTGAAGGGTTAACTAACTTATTCTTATCAAATTGGAACCTTGTTTTAAAAAAAGATAAAGTTGTTTCTAAAGTGGAGTTTTCAAAGTATTCATATTTTAAAAATAAAGAAGAACTGAATTATCCTGAAATTAAAGCCGATGGTTTTTTATCAAATTATGGAGAAGTTCCATTTGATGGAGAAGAGACATCACGTAATGTCTTTTTACAAATTATTAGTAGGGCAAATAAATATGTTTATATTTCTACACCATATTTAATCATTGATGAAGAAATAAATAGTGCTTTAGCAGTTGCTGCTAAATCTGGAGTTAATGTGACAATAATTACTCCTGGAATACCAGATAAAAAGATAGTTAATCAAATTACAAAAAGTTATTATGCCTATTTATTAATAAATGGTGTAAAAATAGTTGAATATACCCCAGGTTTTAATCACCAAAAAATGATTTTAAGTGATGATAATATTTGTGAAACTGGTACTATTAATTTTGATTTTAGATCATTATATTTGCACTTTGAAAACGGATGTTTTATGTATAATGTTCCACAAATTAATGAAATGAAATTAGATTTAGAAAAAATGATTAATTCCTCTAATGAAGTAGATGTTGATAAATATGTAAATGCTCCTGTAATTAAAAGAATTTATTGGTCGTTTTTACGTATTTTAGCCCCATTGATGTAAGGAGTGTTTATGAAGGAAAAAGAAATTAAAAATGAAGAGCTCGTTTGCGAAGATATTTGCAAAATTTATGGTAATCCTAAAAA
>JBAYBM010000020.1:0-18708 GCA_041669265.1 Bacilli bacterium
ATTTAAATAAAATAATAGTAATAGCTTTATGCATCTTAGCAATTACTTCTGTATCATAATCTTCTATTTTATTAGCTTCTTCATCCGTAGGAATAAATTCTTTACAATCATCGTTTCCATATGTTTTCATAGCAAATGTTACTAAAGGTCGAATAGAAATACCATATCCATCTTCGAGTGTATTTAAATGATTATATCTACAACTAGTTCTAATAACATTAGCGATACAAATAGGGCTGCCAGAGGCTGCACCCATATAAACTATATCGTGATTACCCCAAGTTATATCAACACTTCTTTGATTTGATATAAAATCCATACAACGATAAGCACCTATTCCTCGGTCATAAATATCACCTAAAATATGTAGATGATCTACACATAATTTTTGTATTAAATTACCAAGTTCTATAATTAAATCTTTTGCTAAATTTGTTTCTATTATGGATTTAATAATTGAATGATAATAATCTTCTTTATTATAGGTATAAGAATGAGATTGTAATAATTCTTCAATAATATAAATAAATTTTGGGCTAATAGCTTTTCTAACTTTAGAGAGAGTATATTTGGAAGAAGTAATTTTAGCTATTTCAATCATATCGGAGATAGTTTTGCGGTAGAATTCATTGCTTAATTCATTTTGTTTTGCAAGTAAATCTAATTTTTCTTTCGGATAATAAATAATGGTAGCAAGAGCTGCTTTTTCTTTATCGCTATATTGAGGGAAATTTTCATTAATTTTCTCTTTAATTTCTCCTGAACCTGATTTAATCATATGTGAAAAAGCATCATATTCACCATGAATATCACTTAAAAAATGTTCGGTACCTTTTGGTAAATGTAAAATAGCTTTTAAATTGATTATTTCAATAGCAGCATCTTGAATAGTAGGATAAGACTTTGCTAACAACTTAAAATAACTAAGATCTTTTTCTTCCATAAATTATCCTCGTTTATTAATAATCATATTATATATAAATATTACGAAATTATTTCTATTTTTGCTTCTTTTGTGTCTTACGCACAATAAAATAATGTTAAATTAATAAAAAATCTACATTTTTCGATGTAGATTCTAATTACTTATAATAACCTTACTAAAGAATGATTATACCAAGTAACATGAATAAATAGATAAATAAACCAATTACTATTCCAAAAGAAATAAGAGGGCAAATAATTCTAAAAATACCAACAAATATTTTACCTACTAAACTAAATACTCCACAGAATATAGCGAAGATACTAGCAATAATAATTAAAAAGAATACTAGAAATAACATAACTCTCCTCCTTAAACTTCAATAGAATATACAAAATATTATCTTTATATAAGGAAAGATATTTGACATTATAAAATGACAAAGATGTTTAATAATGTAAACAATATTTACATATAAATTAATCAGTTATTATTTTTTTCTTTTATTAATAATATTATAGATACTAATAAGATGCCAATTCCAAAAGATAATTCACTTCTAGAATATAATGAAATTGGAAAAGCAGTTGATGTTAATACTAATGAATTTGCATGCATAATGGCACTAATTAAAATATATAGTGAAGAGCAAATAAGCAAAATACATGAAATGAAAACTAAGTTATTTTTTTTCAACAATTTAACAATTAAATAGAAAATAGAACTTAATAAGAAAACTAAGAAGTCTATATGTAAATAGTAGTTTATGCCATATTCTTTACTTGTTAAGCATCCTTCTGTACTTGCTTTTGGTAGTTGACAGATTGTTTCGATATATTCTCCTCTAGTTGGAAGAGAAATAAGTAATATAGCAAATAAAAGAATTGAAATAGGAACGATGTTATTTATAATTTTTGGATTTTTTATAAACGAAATTAATAAGAAATCAATAAAAAGAAGTAAACTAAATACACAAAAGTAAATTGAATAAGAATTATATAAATAACTAACACTTTCATAAGAGGTTCCGTTTTTAGCGTTAGTAGTAAAATATACTATAAAAATAATAAGATTAATTAAATTATTAGTAATTCCTAAAACCGAAAGCAGTGATAACACTTTTTCTTTTTTTAGAAACAAAACTACAAACATTAAAATTAATATTAATAAATTAATTGTGTCAAAAAGATAAAATTTTAGTGCTTTGGTATTTATATATCCACCATAAAAAACATCATCATTAATTAGTAAAATATTAAATTCGTTAAATAAATCACTTGGAATAAATAAAGTAACTAAATAAAATAATATAAAAATTGAAACTACAAATAACTTAAAATTCTTTTTAATAATATCCATTTCCAAAAGCCTCCGCTAATTCATAAATAGCATTGTTTAATTTTACACCATAGTTAATATAGTAATTAGGGTTATTTTGTGAGGTGTAAATCCCATAAGAAATTGGTAGGTTATTTACATACTCCGATATTATAGGACCTCCACTTATCCCTGCTGTGTCATAGTTAAGACTATTAATGTTAATTCTATACTCATAATCGTTTTCTGATGATGCTGATGAAGATGTTAATCTAACACCATGGTGGGATTGTGATCCAGGGAATCCATACACGTAAGATGGATTTAAAAGATTGTATTTATTAGTTTTCAATCCACAAGAACCAAACTGGTCACCTATATTCTGAGTAAGTATAATTATTGACCAGTCGTAATTGAAATTTTTTAAACTGCAATACGAACTTGATGCTTGAAAATCGGGATCTCCATTATAATAATATTTATCATCAATAATTAATTCAGAAGCCTGAGTGTAATTAGAAATATTTCCGTTATCATAATTAGGATAAAATCTACATTCATCAGCAAAATGTTCATTATACTGTGGTCTCAAAGAGTCGCCTTCATTAATTCCATCAATATACGTCATGTGCCCGGCCGTTAATACCATGTTTTTGCCTATGAGATATCCTGTTCCTCTATATGTAATATTTCTATAAATATGATCGCTTAAACAATATACATTATTGTATTTTGAATATACTTGGCCAAACATTGGTTGTGTATTTGATGAAGTGGGATTAGTTAAAGTGCTTCCTTGATGTCCATTAGTTACAACTTCTCCATTTGGGTTTTGTAAGTTTATTGTTCTCAAATAAGTATCGTCAAAATCTGAATATGCATAATCAAAAGATGAATTAATATTCCTACTAAGTGTTATGCATTCGTTTCTTAAGTCATATACATTTTGTTTGTTTTCTTTTTGTGTTTCAGAAACTTCGTAACCTTCATCTAATGATTTTGCATTAATAACATGATTATCATGAGCAAAGTTTATAAAACAAAAAGAAAAAACTAAAAATGATATAAATAATTTTTTCATATCTTCCCCCTTTTTAATATTATTGTATTAATTTTTTGCTGAATCAATACTTGTTTCTTAGAAATACACATATTGGCATAATTACTTTAATTCCAAATTAATTTGGAAAATGTAATATAAATGATATGATTAATAAGTCGTGGAGATTTTATGTTATTTGGTAAGTATGTAAACAAATTTTATAAGAAATATTTTTGGAATTTCTTTTGGGGAATTTTATTCCTAATAGTCGTCGATTATATACAATTATTAGTACCAAAAATAATTGGTAATTTAACTGATGCCTATGACAGTCCTAGTGGTTTAACTAGTGACTTTTTAAACATGAATTGTTTATATATTTTATTAATTGCAATTGGAATGTTAGCTGGTAGATTTATTTGGCGTGTTGCTATTCTTGATGGAGCTTTTAAAATTACTGCAGATTTAAGAGGAGAATTATTTAATAAAACTACTGAATTATCTCAAAATTATTATCATAACAATAAAGTAGGTTCAATAATGTCTTATTTTACGAATGATTTAGATACTATTACGGATGCATATGGGTTTGGTTTAGTTATGTTAGTAGATGCTGTTTTTATGGGAATCTTATCTTTTATTAATATGATGATGGTGTCTTGGCAGATTTCTTTAATAACATTAATACCTTTAATAATTTTAGTTATTAGTGCTTATTTTATTGATAATAAAATGGAAAAAATTTATAACCAACGTCAAGAAGCATTTGAAAAAATGAGTGATTATACTCAAGAGATGTTTAGTGGACTTAGAGTTATTAAAGCATTTGTTAGAGAAATTAGAGAATCTATTAGATTTTCTAAAGTTAATAAAGAAAATCAACAAAAAGATTTAGCTCTTGTTAAGTTTTCTGCTTTATTAGATACTCTTATTTCAATTTTAATTGAAATGATGTTTGCAATAAGTTTAGCAATTGGTGGATATATTATTTATAACAATTATCTTCAAGGCATTGAAGGTTTTTCTCGTGGAGATATGTTTGAATTTATAGGATATTTAAATGCTATTATTTGGCCAATGATTGCTTTAGGACAAATTATTGCTTTACGCAGTAGAGCTAAAACATCTTTAAAAAGAATCAGTGTAGTTTTAGATGAACCAATTGATGTAAAAGATGATGATAAAGTTATTCCTTTAAATGATATAAAAGGAAACATTACATTTAAAGATTTTTCATATCGCTTTAAAGACGGGGATACTGATGCCTTAAAACATGTTAATTTAGATATTAAAGCTGGTGACAATATTGGAATTATAGGTAAGATTGGATCAGGTAAATCAATATTAGTTAATTGTTTATTGCGAATTGATACTCTTCATAAAGGAGAAGTATTTATTGATGGTCACGATATAATGAATATTCCAATTAAACAAATTAGAGAAGCTATTTCTTTTGTTCCACAAGATAATTTTTTATTCTCGAGTACTATAAAAGATAATATAGGTTTTAGTGATGAAAAATTAAGTGATGAACAAATTGAAGATGCTGCAAAATTTGCTGATGTTCATGATGATATTAAAGAATTTATTGATGGATATAGAACTTTAGTTGGTGAAAGAGGAGTCACCTTATCTGGTGGACAAAAACAACGTATTTCTATTGCTAGAGCATATGCAAAGCATGCTCCAATTATGATAATGGATGATTCGGTTTCAGCAGTTGATGTTAAAACTGAAGAGATGATTTTAAAGAATTTAAAAGCTAATAGAAAAGGTCAAACTACTTTAATTGTTGCTTCAAGAGTTTCTACAGTTGAACATTTAGATAAAATAATTGTAATGAATAATGGAGAAGTGGAAGCTTTTGGTAGTCCAAAAGAATTATTAAAGATTTCACCAACTTATCAAAGAATGGCTCACTTACAAGAACTTGAAAATGAAGTGGGAGGTAATGAATAATGGAAAAAGTAGAAAAAAAAGACATTACCTTAATGAAGAATTATACGGATAGAGAAATTATTCGTAGATCAATGCATTATATTAAACCAGTTGCTTGGATGTTTCTTTTAGGTATCTTTATTATATTAATCAATGTTGGTTTAAATATCTTATTACCAAGAATTACCGGTAGTTATATGGATTCTTTAGATGCTAAAAATTTAGCAAATGAGACTTTATGGGATATTTTAATTTTTTGTGTTGGTTATTTAGTAGTTATTATTTTAAATATGGGATTTACATATTTAGAAACTGTTATTATTCAAAGAGCAGGTCAAAAAGTTATTTATGATGTTCGTCAAGATGTTTTCAACCATATCGAAACTTTTTCTCATGAACAATTATCTAAAATACCTGTTGGTAGATTAGTTACTAGAGTTACTAATGATACTAATTCATTAAATGATTTTTATACTAATGTTATTGTTAATTTATTTAAATATTCTTTATCAATTATTACTATTTTAATTAATATGTTTTTTATAAATTGGTTAATGTCTTTATATATATGCTGTATCCTTGTTGGAATTATTATTATTACTATAATTTATAGACATTATTCTCAAATTGCTTTTAAAGAAGAAAGAAAACAAGTGTCTAATTTAAATTCTTTCTTATCTGAAAATTTATCTGGAATTAAATTAACTCAAATATTTAATCAAGAAAATAGAAAAGTAAATGAATTTGCTCTTATAAATAGAAGCTTATTAAGAGCAAAAAAACAAGTAATGTATGTCTTTGCATTTTATAGACCTTCTATTACTTTTCTATACTATTTAGCGATTGGAATTGTATTTTTTACTGGTTTTCCAATGGTTTTAAATGAAGCTACTTTTTTAGGTACAACATTTACAATGGGTTTATTAACAACCTTCTATAGTTATACTGAAAATCTTTTTGGACCAGTTCAAAATTTAGCTGAAATTTTTGATAAGTTACAAAGTGGAATTGTTTCAAGTGGACGTATATTTAATATTTTAGATATGAAACCAACTGTAGAAAACACAATAAATGCTAAAGAAATTGATGAATTTAAAGGAAAAATTGAATTTAAAAATGTTTGGTTTTCTTATATAAAAGATGAATGGATTCTTAAAGATGTTTCTTTTGTTATATATCCTGGGCAAACAGTGGCTTTTGTTGGAGCAACTGGTGCAGGTAAATCTACAATATTAAATTTAATAGTTCGTGATTATGATATTCAAAAAGGGCAAATTTTAATTGATGATGTTGATATTAAAGATATTAAGATTGAATCTATTAGAAAGAAAGTAGGACAAATGCTTCAAGATGTATTTATGTTCTCTGGAAGTATTAAAGATAATATTACTTTAAATAATGACGATTTGACTGATGAAGAGATTAATGCTGCAATAAAGTATGTAAATGCTGATTATTTTATTAATAAATTACCTAATGGAATTAATACTGAAGTAAGTGAAAGAGGTAGTAATTTTAGTGCCGGACAAAGACAACTTATTTCATTTGCGCGAACTGTAGTTGCTAAACCTCAAATCTTAATTCTTGATGAAGCCACTGCAAATATTGATACAGAAACAGAAGTTATTATTCAAGATTCTCTAGCAAAGATGCGTTCAATTGGAACAATGATTGTAGTTGCGCATAGACTTTCTACAATTCAACATGCTGATAATATTATTTGTCTATCACATGGAGAAATTTTAGAGCAAGGAACCAATAAAGAATTATTAAAGAAAAAGGGTTATTATTATAAATTATATCAACTTCAATTTGAAGAAATATAAAATGTAATTTTTGTGTCTAAAGCACAAAAAAACTTAAAATACGGTATTTTTACTAAGTTTGATAAACTTTATAAGTTTCTTATGCTAAAATTAAAACATGATTGCGAAAACTAGAGCAATAAAGGATATTTATAACTTAACTAGAGCCTTGCCAACAAGGAACTTTGTTAACCCTAAATATGTTTATATTGCTACAAACAATGCACGTTGTAATAAATCAGAGATGTATGTCAAACCTGGTGATTACGTTAAGTGCTGTCAAATTATTGGAAAAAGAGATGGTGGTTTCTTTGAACAAAACATTTATTCTACTGTTAGTGGAACTGTTTTAGGTTACGAAAAACACTATCATAGATCTGGAAAAGAAATTGAATATTTAAAAATAGAAAATGATTATAAAGATGATATGGCTGATACCATATTTGAAAGAACTGAAGAAGAGATATCTAAATTAACTAAAGAAGATATGATGAAGATTATTCGTGATACTGCTCTAGTTGGACTTGGTGGTTCTTCATTTCCTACATATGTAAAATTTCAAACAAAAGAAAAGATTGATACTATCTTAATCAATGGTATTGAGTGTGAGCCATATTTAACTACAGATCATAGAATTATGCTTGAATACACCCATGAAATTATTGCTGGTATTAAATATGCTATGCAAGCTTTTGGTGCAAAGAAAGCCGTTATTTGCTTTAAGAAAAAATATGATGATTTAGAAGAACTTTGGAAAGCAGTTTTAAAAGTTTATCCAAATGATAATATTTCATATTGTAAAGTTGGCAATTTCTATCCTCAAGGATGGGAAATTGAAATGATTAAATCAGCCACAGGAATTGATATTCCCCATGGAGTTTTACCTGCTAAATATGGCATTATGAACTTCAATGTTTCTACTTGCTTAGGAATCTGGAGAGCAATAAAACACAATGAACCTGTTATTGAACGTAATATTACAATAACTGGTGATGGTATAGTTTTACCACAAAATTTTAGAGTTAGAGGCGGTACTTCTTTTAGAGATTTATTACCATTAGTTGGTGGATATACTCCTGGAGAAAAGAAATTATTTATAATGGGTGGACCTATGATGGGTGTTACTCCAGCTACTGATGATGTTATCTTAACCCGTACTGTTACTTCTATTATTATTTTAAATGAACATGAATATAAAGAAGAACCATGTGTAAGATGTGGATCTTGTGTTTATTCCTGTCCAATTGGACTTTTACCAGTTCAAATTATGAACGCTGTAAAAGCAATGGATAAAGAAAGAATGGTTGCTTTAAAAGTGAATAATTGTATTGAATGTGGTCTTTGTACCTATTCTTGTACTTCAAAAATACATGTTACAGATTATGTAAGAAGGGCTAAATTGCTTACTAAAGCAATGAAGAAATAGTATGGAATTTATTGTAGAAAGAGCACCTCATTTAAGAAGAAAATCATCCGTTACAAGGATGATGGTTTGTGTATTAATAGCTTTATTGCCTACTATTATATTTGCTTTTGTAATGTATGGACTTGATGCATTAAAAGTTTATGGGATTAGTGTTTTAACAATGGTTGTTGCTGAAGTCATATTTGTTGGACTTAAAAATATGGGTCCTTATGATGGAGTTAAAAGAACATTTGGTGAAAAACTTAAAAAATTATACAGTAAATTTTCAATAACTAATATTTTTTCACCATTAGTAAGTGCAGTTATTTTTGCAATGATTATGCCTGCTTCCGCAACATGGTATCAAGTATTAGTTAGTGCTTTATTTGGTCTAGTTATTGGTAAATTAATATTTGGAGGATTAGGACAAAATATCTTCAATCCAGCCGCAGTTGGCAGGGTTTTTGCAATGTTATGCTTTAATTCTACATGGACTTATAGTGGTAATAATTTCTTTGATGTAGTTGCTGGAGGAACTCCATTAACTCAACTTAGTGATTCTTTAACTAATATTGGAAATTATTCTTTATTAAATTTATTTATTGGCACATATCCAGGAACTTTAGGTGAAACAAGTGCTTTGTGTATATTAATTGGGTTAGTAATTTTACTTGTTACAAGAGTTGCTGATTTTAGAACGATGTTATCAGCATTTGTGACCTTTGTTTTGTTAATTACTTTTGCTGGATTATCACTTAATGCACCAAATTTGCTTCAATATATTTTATATCATGTATTATCAGGTGGATTCTTATTTGGTATGACATTTATGATTACAGATCCAGTGACTACTCCAACAAGTAGACCTGGAAGAATAATTTATGGAGTTTTATTTAGTTGTATTACTGTATTAATTAGAATGTTTGGTGCATATCCTGAAGGAGTTGCATATGCTATATTAATTGGTAACGTATTTGTACCAGTTATTGATTACTATAAATGGGCTACTAATAAATATAATTACAAACAATTAATAGTTGTTGTTTTATTAATTGGTATTGTAACTACATTTATTTTTACAGCATTATAAGGAGGTCATATGAAGAAAGAAAATTTAAAATTATATCTTAAAACTACTCTTACTTTATGTATTATGGCCGGAGTAAGTGCTGGAGTTGTCGGTTTAGTAAATTATTTTACTGCTCCTACAATTGCTACTAATTCAATAATAAGAGAAGAAAATGCTTGTAAAGAAATTTATAGTAGTGCTACTTCTTTTAGTGAAGAATTTAATGCTGAAGAAGATAATGAAGAATTTAATTTTAAGTATATTGAAAAAGCTTGGAGAGCACTTAATGGTTCTTCAGATTTTTATGGATTTGTATTTAGATGTAGTGGTAGTAATGCTTATGGTAGTATTTCAATTATTGTAGGTTTTAACAAAGACTATTCTATTGAAAGAGTAGAAGTAGTTGAAAATACTGAATCATTTGCAACTACTGTTAATGATTATATTAAAACAACTTATAATGGTGATAACCACGTTCAATATGATGATATAAGTGATATTGATGTAGCTTGTGGAGCTACGTATGGAGCAAAACTAGTAAGATCAATGCTAGTTGAAGCAGGCACTGCATCAAAAGATTTTATAGGAGAAACTCATGGCTAATAATAAACACGAACATTTACAAAATTTAACTCGTGGTATTTTCATTGAAAATCCATTATTTGTTATGATTTTAGGCACTTGTCCAGCTCTTGCTGTTACTAAATCTTTAGAAGCTGCTCTTGGTATGTCTATTTTATTTATGATTACTTTAATTGGTTCTAATGTTGTTATTTCTTTACTTAAAAAATTAATCCCTGAAGCAATTAAGATTCCTTGTTATATTGTTATTATCGCTTCTTTTGTTACTGTTATTAAGATGCTTTGTGAAGCTTATTTACCTGAATTATATTCAACTCTCGGTGTATTTATATCCCTAATTGTTGTAAACTGCATCGTTTTAGGTAGAGCAGAAGCTTTTGCGAATAAAAATACTGTTTTTGATTCATTCCTTGATGCTATTGGAATGAGTTTAGGTTATGGTTTAGCCTTAATAGTTATGGCTTTAATTAGAGAAATATTAGGAACTGGTGGAATTACAATGGGTAATATTTTAACATTCATCCCTTATTTTTCTATTGTTCCTTTAGCAAGTTTTAAATTACAATTCTTTCAAATGCCAGCAGGCGCTTTCTTGGTATTAGGATTAATTCTTTGTGTTATTGCTTTCCATCAAAATAGAAAGCACGAACATCAATTAGTAAAAGAGCGTTTAGCAAAACAAGAACAGGCTCTTTTAGCGGCTCAAAAAGAAATTAAAGCCCCAAATGTGGAGGTAAAATAATATGGAAACTAGTGCTGCTGTTACATTTATATTAGCAATTATTAGTGGAATGTTAGTTGATAACGTTTTACTTTCTAGATTCTATGGTTGTTGTTCCTTTATTGGTGTTTCAAAAAAGGTTGAATCTGCACTTGGTATGGGAATTGCAGTAGTTTTTGTTATTATTTTTGCTGCCTTAATTTGCTGGCCAATTTATAATTTTATTCTTGTTCCTTTAAATATTGCTTTTATGGACACCATTACATATATTTTAGTAATTGCTTCTTTAGTCCAATTTATAGCAATTGTAATTAAGAAATATCTTCCAAAACTTTATAATTCTTTAGGTATTTATTTACCTTTAATTACTACAAATTGTGCTGTGTTAGGCGTTGTTCAAGCAAATACTGATATGGAATATTCTTTTATGTTATCAATGGCTAGTGCGATTGGTACTTCTCTTGGATTTTTACTTGTTATTGTAGTCTTTGCTTGTATTAGAAATAGACTTGATTCTTGTGCAGTTCCAAAATGTTTAAAAGGAACTCCAATTGCTTTAATTACAGCTTCTTTAATGAGCATAGCCTTTTTAGGTTTCTTAGGGATGATTACTTTATAATATGGAAATATTTTTAAGAGTATTATTTTCTATTATTGTATTTTTAGTTCTTTTTATTTTATTTATAGTTTTATATAAAATAAATAAGAAAACTAAAGTGCCAAAGGGTGCTCGAGAATTAGAAAGAGATGAATTTTCTTGTTCACATTGTGGACATAGTGAATGTAAGTTTTTTATATCTAAGAAAAAGGAGGATAAATAGTTATGACAATATTATATGCATTTTTAATATTAGCTGGATTTGGTGCTCTTTTTGGACTTTGTTTAGGTATAGCATCTATTGTATTTTATGTTAAAGAAGATAAACGTATTGAAGAAGTTACTAAAATGTTGCCAAATGCTAATTGTGGAGCTTGTGGATATGCTGGGTGTAGTGATCTTGCAAAAGCTTTAGTTACGGGAAAAGAACAACATGTTTCTCGTTGTAAAGTTGGTAAAAAAGAAAAAACTTATGATCCAATAATTGCTTATTTAGAAGCACATCCTAATGACGATGGCACTAAAATTGATGTAAAATTATAATATAGTAATAAGGAGGAATGATATGCACTTAAAGAAAATAAAGTTTATATCCCTTCTTTTTATTTTAGTTTTATCTAGTTGTGGAGATAGTGTAGTAAGTAAAACTATTTACCCATTTTCAACATATTTAACAATGAATTTTTATAATGAAAATAATGTTGATATTGATTATATTGAAGATTTAATTAATGAATATGATAAATTAGCTGATCCATATAATTCTTATGAAGGAATTAATAATGTTTATACAATAAATAATAGTAGTGATTTTATAGAAGTAGATACTAAACTATATGATTTAATTAAATATAGTGAGGATATGCGTATAAAAACTAGTGGTTATTTTAATCCTTTAATTGGAAATTTATCTTTAACTTGGAAGAACGCTATAGAAAATAAAGCTCTTCCTAATGAGGAAATTATTTCTCAAGAATTAGAAGAAATTTCTAATTCTTCTTTAGAATTTAGCGATGGGAAAATAAAAATAAATGGTGAAGCAAATATTGATTTAGGAGCTATCACAAAAGGTTATGTTTTAAATGTTTTAAAAGATTATTTAAAAGAAAATAATATAAGCAAATACCTTATAAATGGTGGTAATTCTTCAATTATTTTAGGAAATAAGAATGGTGGAGATTTTAAAATTGGAATTAATAATTTAAGTATGGGCTTTAAAGCAAAAGAAATTTCTATTGGTACTTCTTCAGTTGATGAGCAGAATTTTACTTTAGACAATATTATTTATTCTCATATTATAAATCCATTTACTGGTTCAGCTATTTCAAAACACGAAACGATTATTGTAATGAACGATAATGCAGCCTTAATGGATGTATATTCTACAGTATTTATGATGCTAGATTTAGAAGATATAAAATCAATATGTGCTGATAACGACTTTAAAGTTATTGTAATTGATAATAAACAAATAACATATAAAGATAGCGAGATTGAATTATATGTTTAAGAAATATAAAGCTGATATTATATTAATTTGTTCACTAATTATTGTAGGATTATTATCTTGCATAATTTATTTTAATTTTTATAATAGCTCTAATCATTTAGTTGCTAATATAACTGATTCAAATAATACTTTAACCCAGATTGATTTATCTATTGAAAGTGATGCTGAACGAGAAATAGAAGTAATTGGATTACATAATGATTTAAAAGTTGGAGTAAAGCATAATTCGATAAGAGTTATATATTCTTCCTGTCCACATCAAGATTGTGTAAAAATTGGTAGTGTATCAACAACAAATAAACCAATTGTATGTTTATATAATAAAGTTTATATCGTACTTATTGATAATAGTGGAGGGAATGATATTAATATTTAATATGCGTAGAACAATCATTAAAAAGATATCACTTATTTCCTTACTTGCTGCTTTAGCAATTGTTTTAAGTATAGCTGAATCTTTTATATCTTTGGGAATTCCTGGAGTAAAACTTGGGCTAGCAAATGTTGTAATTATCATTGCTTTATATGCATTTAATTTTTGGTATGCATTAGGCATTAGTATTTTAAGAGTATTTGTAACTTCATTATGCTTAGGAACAATTTTTCAAATGGGATTTTTTATGAGTTTAACTGGATCAATATTATCTTTACTTATAATGCTTCTATTTAAAAAAGTATTTCCAAAATTTAGTGTAGTTGGAGTTTCAACGGTTGGATCTATATTTCATGTAACTGGTCAAATTATTATTGCTACTATTTATATGGGTAATTTAATGTTTTATTATTATCCATTAATATTTGTTTGTTCAATTGTAACTGGTGTATTAACTGGTATTATTGCTCTTAATGTAATGAAGTTAAGTATTTTTAAAAATTGGAATGCTCCTAAGCACAAAGAAATAAGTAAAAACTAATTTATGTTTTACAACTTCAATATATGTGTTAATATATTGTTGTATACAACAGGAATGAGGTATATTCATGTTAAAGAAAGAAAAGATTGTAGCGTTTGGTGAAGTTATGCTTAGATTAACTCCTCCAGATTATACAACTATCGAACAAGCAAATAGTTTTATTGCTAATTATGGTGGTTGTGAAGCTAACGTTTTAGTTTCGTTATCACATTTTAATCATAGCACTTTCTTCATTACTAAAATTCCTAATAATCAGCTTGGTGATAGTGCTTTAGAGCATCTTAGAGGACATGGAGTTAATACTGATTACGTTGTAAGAGGTTCTTCTAATTTAGGAATGTACTTTGTAGAAACTGGATTTGGTGGAAGACCAAGTAGAGTTATCTATAATAGAAAACATTCAGCAATTACGAGAATTAATAAAAAAGAAATTGATGTAGATGAGATTTTTAAAGATGCTACTTGGTTCCATTTATCAGGTATTTCTTTAGCTCTTGGAGTTAAAGTAAGAGAAGCAATATTCGAATGTTTAGAAGCTTGTAAAAAATACGGTGTTAAAGTTTCTTTTGATTTTAACTATCGTAGCAAACTTTGGACCATTGAAGAAGCAACTCCTTATTTTAAAAGTGTTATTCCTTATGTTGATGTATTATTTGCTAATGATTTTGATTTAGAACGTATTCTAGGTATTGAAGTTAGTAAAGATTTTAAAGGGAATAAAACTATTGAATTAGCTAAAAAGTTAATATCAAAATCACATGTAGATTATGTAATTGGAACGAATCGTGTTGTTTATACTTCAAGTGATAATTCTTTATCTTCTTATTGTATAAATCGTAAAGGTGAATTAATTAAAGAAGAACCAATACGTTTTAATATTTACGATAGAATTGGTGGAGGAGATGCATTTGCTAGCGGAGTAATTCATGGATTAATCAAAGATTATGAAGATCCTGAATATGCTTTAAAATTTGGTTTAGCAACTAGTGTATTAAAACATACTTTATATGGTGATGTATGTACTCTTTCAATTAATGAAGTAACAGATTTTATGAATAATAAAGAAGCAAAGGTTGATAGGTAAAGGAGAAATAAAATATTATGGCATCTTCAAAACATGATTATTTTGGTTTAAACAGAATTGTTAGTATTATTTTAGCTATTATTCCTGTTACTTCATTTGTTTGTGGCGTCGTCACAAGATTTATGGATGGCAAGATTGTTGCTGGAATCTTACGTATCGTTTTTGGCTGGAATATTATTTGGTTAGTTGACTTAATTCTTATGATTGTTTCTGGTCATATCTTAAGAATCTTACCTTGCTAATAGTTTTATAGTAAGAAAAATAAAAGCCATTCGTTACGAATGACTTTTTCTTTTGTTATTTTTTATCAAAATTAATAAATTGTTTAGTTCTTTCTTCTTTTGGATGATTGAATATTTCATCAGGAGTGCCGCTTTCAACGACATAACCTTTATCCATAAACATAACTTTATTGCTTACCCCTTTAGCAAAATTCATTTCGTGAGTTACTACAATCATTGTCATGCCTTCTTCAGCAAGTTTTTTCATAACTTCTAATACTTCACCAACCATTTCAGGATCGAGAGCACTTGTAGGTTCATCAAATAAAATTATATCTGGATTCATACATAAAGCACGAGCAATAGCTACTCTTTGCTTTTGTCCACCAGATATTTCATTTACTTTAAAATTCATTCTATCGCCCATGCCAACTTCATTTAAAGCTTTGATAGCAATTTTATTAGCTTCTTCTTTAGAGCGATGAAGAACTTTTCTTTGAGCAAGAGTGCAGTTTCCTAAAACATTAAAATTATTGAATAAATTAAATTGTTGGAAAACCATTACAACTTTTGATCTATATTTATTAACATCAACTTTCTTTGATTCTTTCTTTAAATTAGAGATGTTATCTTCTAATTCATTTTTACTTGTTATTTTATAATTGTTAAAAGAATTTTTAATTTCTTCATTCTTTTTAATAGCATCTTCTTTTGATAAAGACTTTTTATTTTGCTTAATTGCAAATTTAAATGCAGCAGTCTTACTTTTTAATACTATTTTATAGTTCTTTTTAAGTTCAATAATAGTGGAATAAGTGTCGCTTATTTTATTACCTTTATAATAAATTTCTCCACTTGTAGATTTCTCAAGTAAATTTATACATCTTAAGAAAGTAGATTTACCACTTCCAGAAGGACCAATAATAGAAATAACATCACCCTTATTAACAGTCAAAGAAATATCTTTTAATACAGAAGTTTCTCCGAATGATTTTTCAATATGTTTGATGTCTAATATTACGTTATTTTTCATATTAATCATTGCCTCCTATATTAACAGGTTTTGAGTGCTTAAAAGGATTGATAAATACCTTTTTACCATCTAGTTTTCTTTCAATTAATTTAACGATAAGAGTGGCAAGTAAGGTTAAAATTAAATAAATAACTGCAATAATAATATATCCCTCAACTTTAAAATAATTCTTGTTAGTAGCAATAGAAACACTGGCGTATAATTCAGTTAAACCAATAACATTTAATACGCTTGAATCCTTAACATTTACGATGTATTCATTAAGAATAGTTGGTAATGAATTTCTTATTGCTTGAGGCATAATTACTGTAAACATAGTTTTAAAATATGGCATACCTAGGCTTCTACATGCTTCTTCTTGACCAATATCAACTCCATTTAGTCCTGATCTAATGATTTCAGCCATATATGCAGCAGTATTAATAGATATAACAAATAAACCACAATACATATAACCATTAAAAATCCACCAAGAATCAAATTGAGTCCATTTTACTCCTAATGCACTAAGTCCAAAGAAAATAATCATTGATTGAACCATCATTGGGGTGCCTCTAAAGAAATTTACATATATAGAAACAATAACTTTTAATACTCTTTTAAAAAACTTAGTAATAGCATTATCTGTTTCTTTAATTTTCATATTTCTTGCTAAACCAATTAAGATTCCAAAAAATAATCCAACAAAAGTACCAACAATTGCTAGTAATAATGTGGAACAAATTCCATTTAAAAATGTTAAATAATATCCTTCTAATAAACTAACTATTTTATCCCAACTAGACATTAGACATTCGCTCCATTAACAATAGAAGTTGCAACTGGAAGTTCAGCTGTCATTGCATCAGCAGTTCCATTTTGTACAGCAATAGCACAAGTTGAAAAATCATTTAATGGATTTAAATGTTTTACACCATAACTAGTTACCCATTCATCAATAATACTATCGGTAACTGTAGAAACTTGACTTACTATATTTTTACCAGCAAAATCACTTAAAGAAGTAGCATTTGCTAGTTCACCTGAAGCATTAACAACAAGGACTAATTCTGATTGATAATAGACATCAGTAAAATCAATAGATTGTCTTCTTTCTTCAGTATCTGTCATGCCTGCAATGATAATTGTAATAGTATCTGTAGTAATAGCTGGAATTAAAGCATCCCATTCCATCTTATTTATAATTAAGTTATATCCAATATCTTCGGCAATAGTTTTTGCAAGTTTGACATCATATCCAGCTGCATATTCATTGATTTTACCATCAATAGGATAGGTATAATCTGTAGCAACTGTTTCAGTCCAATTAAATGGAGAATAATTACATTCAAGTCCAACAATTAAATCTGGTTTTGCAGAATCATGTGGTGCAGTAGTTAAAGCTCCATCGGTTCCAGTAGCAGTTTCAGTATGTTTTGTAATTGCTTCTTCCATCCATTCATTTCTTGTACTTGTTGAAATCTTAGCTAAAGAAGTATTAATCTTTTCTTTTAATTCATCGTTTCCTTTTTTAATCCCGATAGATACACTCAAATCTTTTTGAGTATCTCCAAGAATTGTTTGATCAAAATGGACAATTGCCAAATGGTTACCAGTACCTCCGCAACTACTTAAAGCTATTGAACAACATCCAATAGCAATAGAAGATGCAAGAGTACTCATTATTTTAAGTTTTTTCATATGTTTCTCCTTCCTTAAAATAAAAAGATTGCATTTTCTATTAATGCAATCTCATTTTAAACAAGGAAATTAACATTAATAGCGCCTCTACAATAAATGTAGGAGTCTATTGGGATGTTATCCCATAGCCCAATCAATTCTGATACCTCAAAATTGTTTCGGCCACTTCGCCTTTCTTTACCTTCAATGGATGTCTCCTCGAGTAAATACTAATCTAAGTAGCGCCTCTATCAATCTACGTTATTTATATTACACTCATGAGTTTTTATTGCAAGTTTTATTTTTTTGACTTCTTTTTAATAAAAATGAAAACACTTTCATTAACAAAATAGCTATTTTAATTTTTATCGATTATAAGCATATTTTTTAAGTGAAAGCGTTTACTGAAAGCGCTTTTAATCTTGATTGAATCGATACTTTTCTCTATGTTTCTTAATAAAAAAATAATATTATGTAGTGCGGCCAGGGAGGGCAAAGATATGATTAAAAAGTATATTATTGAATTCGGAAACGAAACAAAAGAAGTTGAAGTAGAAACAAATAACTATAATGAAAATTACTCATTTAAAGAAAACGAAAATATTTATAAAAATATTGTTAATAAGAAACTTTATAATAGAGCAAGAAAATAGTTACGATTTAAACCTTCCTAAACGAAGGTTTTTGTTTATTATTTTTAATAAATAACTTAATATATAGATAGGAGTTTACATATATGAAAATATTATTTTATGATACCAAGAGTTACGACAAGGAATCATTCGAATCAATAAAAGGAGACTATCCAGATATTGAAATAGAATACTTAGATACAGATTTAACTCGTCAAACTAGTCATTTAGCAGATGGATATGATGCTATATG
>JBAYBM010000021.1:0-15350 GCA_041669265.1 Bacilli bacterium
ATATTCTTATTAATTCCATTGCTAAATGAAAAGCATAATAATAAAACAACTGTAGTAAAAACAACACTAAAAAGAGCAACTAAATTTTTCTTTATATTTTTTTGATAATTTTTCATTGTTAAAAATAAGGAATAATTTTTATTGTTATTTTTAACTACTTTCTCTTTAACAACTACATCATCATTATTAATTGATTTGTATTTTGATATTTTCCCATTAATTAGTTCTAATAAACCATCATTATAAGACTCAAGTAATTTCATATTATGGGTAACAATAATAATTAAATGATTTTTGCTTATTTCTTTAAGTTCCTCCATCAATAAACATGAATTTTTTTCATCTAAATTTCCAGTTGGTTCATCAGCAAATATTATGGAAGGGTCACTAATCAAAGCACGTATTAAACATAACCTTTGTTTCTCACCACCACTTAAAGATCCGGCTTTGTTATTCAAAACATTTTTTAAATGATATTTTTCTATAAGTTCATCAACATATTCCTTTTTAAAAACTTTTTTAATTTTCATAGTTATATTAATATTTTCAACAACTGTTAAATCATTAATTAAATTAAAAGATTGAAAAATAATACTTATTTCATCTCTTAGAAATTTTTGCTTTTCTTTTTTTGTAAACTTTAAAATGTTTTTACCCTTATATAAAACTTCTCCAGATGTAGGTTTTAATAATCCTTCCATTATATTTAATAAAGTGGTTTTCCCACTTCCACTTTTTCCATAAATAAAAAACATCCCTACTTCTGGTAGATCAAAATCTATATCATTTAACGCCTCAAATTGTTTATTGTCTTCAAGTGCAAATGATTTACATACTTTTTTTAAAGAAAATAAAACTCCCATCTATATAACAAGAAGGGAGTTAAATATTTTTCTACGAAATTATTTTTACATTTTAACAGCTTGAGGCACTCTTGGTAAACCAGGCATTGTTAATATGTTTCCAGTTAAGGCAACAATAAATTCGGCACCATTAGAGAGTTTAACTTCTCTTACAGTAATATTAAAACCACGAGGAGCCCCTAAAACTTTTGCATTATCAGTAAAACTTAAAGGAGTCTTTGCCATGCAAACAACAAGATGTTCTTTTCCTAAACGACGTATTTCATCCATTTGCTTTTTAGCAAGATCAGTAAAAATGATATCATCTGCACGATAAATTTCTTTTGAAATAATTTTAATCTTATTTTCAATTGTATCATTGACATCATAAATTGGTTTATAGTTAGATTTTTTAGTATCTAAACATTCAATAACTTTATTAGCAAGTTCAACACTACCATCTCCACCATTAATATATCCATCAGAGAAAGCGACAGTGTATCCTTTTTCTTTGCACCAATTAGTTAATAATTCAACTTCTTTATCAGTATCTTTTGCAAAGTGATTAATAGCAATAATTACAGGAATTTGGAATTTTCTTAAATTCTCGTAATGTTGTTCAAGGTTTTTAATACCCTCTCTTAACGCATCAAGATTTTCTTTATCTAATTCTTCATAAGCTTCACCACCATGCATCTTTAAAGCACGGATAGTAGCAACTAATACTGCACAATCAGGTTTTAATCCGCCAACTCTACATTTGATGTCAAGGAATTTTTCAGCCCCTAAATCTGCAGCGAATCCAGCTTCTGTTACAACAATTGGAGATAACTTCAATGCTAATTTTGTTGCAATTAAGCTTGAGCAACCATGAGCAATATTTGCAAATGGTCCACCATGAATTAAACATGGATTATGTTCAGCAGTTTGTACAATATTTGGTTTTAATGCATCACGCATTAACTTCATAATTGCATTTGTAATGTGTAGTTGCTCTAAATAAAATGGTTTATTATCAAGTGTATAAGCAATTAAAATATTGTTAATTCTACGAATGAAATCTTCTCTATCTTTACTTATACAAAGAATAGCCATCATTTCACTTGCAACTGTAATTTCAAAATGATCTCTTCTTTGAATTCCGTTTTTCTCGCCTAAACCAATATCAATATCACGTAATTCTCTATCATTCATATCCATTGCACGTTTCCAGAGAATTCTATCTTTATCAATATTGTATTCATTTCCAAAGTAAATTGAGTTATCTAATACAGCACTAATTAAATTTATTGAACTGGTTAATGCATGCATATCACCAGTAAAATGTAAATTAATGTCTTCACTTGGTTCAACTGTGACTTTTCCTCCACCAGTTGCTCCACCCTTTAAACCAAATACTGGTCCTAAAGATGGTTCTCTTAAACATAAAAGAGCTTTCTTACCAATTTTTGCCATTCCATCCACAAGAGCTATCGAAGTAGTTGTTTTACCTTCACCGGCTTTTGTTGGAGTAATAGCAGTAACAAGTACTAACTTTCCATTTGGATTATCTTTTACAGTATCATATAATTCTGGTTTGATTTTAGCCTTATAATCTCCATAAAGTTCCAAATACTTACTTCCAATCCCAACTTTTTTCGCAATTTTTGTAATATTTTCCAATTCCATCATTGTTCCTCCTTTATTTCAAGTAGTTCGCACAAAACAAAACTAGTCATTAGCAAACCGGATTCATTAGGTACAAATGCTATAGATGAAATAATTCTATCTTTTATTATAGGTTTTTCATAAGAAAAAGAAACAACAATTTTAGAAATATCTACATTTTCTTTTTTTAATAAAGTTCTTATCTTTTTTGCTAGAGGATCGCCGTAAGTTTTATCAAGTGTAGAAATTATAATTTTTGAAGGATTTAACCTGTTACCCATTCCTAAAGATGAAATAATTTTGATTTTATGTTCATAGCAATATTTAATTAAACTAATTTTTGCTGGTATATCATCAATACAATCAAAAACATAATCCGCATCATCAAAGATAGAAAAATCAAAATTATTATCGATTTGTTTTTCTATTTTATTTACTTTAACATCATCTCTTAATAAATTAATTTTATTTTCTAAAGCATCTACTTTTAATAATCCAATATCGTTTTTATCATAAGCAATTTGTCGATTAAGATTGGATGCATCCACTTTATCAAAATCAATGATAGTAATATTTTTAACACCCGTTCGAACAAGAGTTAAGGGAATTATTGAGCCAACTCCACCAACACCACAAATAACAAATTTGAATTCTTTAATCTTATCAAATTTTTCACCTAATAATAGTTTCGTTCTACCATCAAAATCATCAATAATTTGTTTTGACATATTTAATCGCTTCTTCTCCTGATTCAAACCATTTTACATCTTTAAATTGATGTTTGAAAAAAGTCATTTGTCTTTTAGCATAATTTCTTGTATTTTTTTTAATCAATTCTTTAATTTCCTCGCTACTTAAATCACTATTATTAAATTCTTTGTAACCAATAGCTTGTAATGACCTTAAATTCGAATCATAAAAGCTATATAAATTATGAACTTCATCCTCAAGTCCATTCTTAAACATAATATCAACTCTTTTATTAATGCTGTTATATAAACTATCTCTATCTGGATTTAAAGCGAGAAAAACAACATTCTTATATAATAAATTATCTTTAAGATTATTAGTTATATCTGTTTTTGATTGTTTATGCTCTTTAAAAATATATAAGGCTCTTAATAGGCGTTTTCTATTATTAACACCAATTTTACTAGCATCAAGAGGATCAATTATGTTTAATTCTTCAAATAATTCTTCATTAGTTTTATCACTTAAAAAATCAAGAGGCATTGGTTTTTCTTCTTCAAAACGATAATCAAATAAAGTGGCCTTTAAATATAAACCCGTTCCACCAACCATAATAATATTTTCATTAATATGCTCATCTAAAAAACTACGAACTTCTTTCTGATATTGACTTACATCATATATTTCATCTATATGACGAATATTATAAAAATAGTATTTACCACTTTCTAATTCTTCCTTAGTTGGTTTAGCAGTGCCAATTTCGAGTTCTTTATATACTTGAAATGCATCAAAATTAACTATTTTAGCATTTAAATAGTTTGATAATTCTTCTGCTACAGCACTTTTTCCACTACAAGTAGGACCAAGTATACAAAATATCATAATTCTAAATTATCCTTTATTTCATTTAATAAATCATATGCATTTTCTTCTGCTCTTTTATAATTAATAACAAGAGGATTTTTATTATATTCATCCAATAGTTTATTATAATTATTTTTCTGCTCATCATTCATTTTACAATCTTTAAGAAACTGAATTTTGTTTCTCAAATTCTTTAAAACCCTATCATTTTCCACTTCTTTTTTCAAATCGAGAAATTCTAGAATAGTAGGATCATTCATTAATTCACTTTTTAAGTTATCTATATTATCTTTAATTTCTTTATTCATTAACTAATTCTCCAAGTAAAGAATATAAATGATTTTCTAATATTTTAACATTAACTATTTTCCCAATTAAAGAAATATCACCTTTAAAATTCACTGTTTTTAAAGATTCTGTATAGCCAGTTAACATTGTTTCATCTTTTTTACTTATACTTTCTACAAGAACAGAATAAGTTTTGCCAACCATTTCTTGCGCTTTTTCATCAAAGCCAATTTCAAGTTCTTTTACAAGCTCTTTAAATCTTTTAACTTTCTCTAAATATGGGACATTATCTTTAATCCTAGCAGCAGGAGTCCCTACTCTTGGACTATAAATAAACGTAAATGCACTTAAATAACCAACTTCTTTTGCTACTTTTATTGTATCTAAAAATTGCTCATAAGTTTCATTTGGAAAACCAACAATAATATCTGTAGATAAAGCAATATTTGGAATCTTATCTTTGATTCTTTTAACTAAAGCAAGATATTCTCCACTACTATATCTTCTACCCATTTGTTTTAAAACTGTATCATTCCCCGCTTGGATTGGCAAATGAATATATTTCATAATATTTGGATAACGAGAAATAACATCAATAACTTCGTCTTTAAAATCACTTGGATAGGAAGTTAAAAATCTAAGTCTAGGAATACCTAATTTTGCAACGCTTTCTAAAAGTGTAGCAAAAGTAACTCCATTATTTAAATCTTTGCCATAAGAATCAACGTTTTGACCTAGTAAAGTAATCTCTTGATAACCTTTATTAACAAGATCTTTACATTCTTTTAAAATATCATTAATGTCTCTACTTCTTTCTTTACCACGTGTATAAGGAACAATACAATAAGTGCAAAACTTATCGCAACCATAAGAAATATTAACAAAAGCTTTAAATTTTTCACTTCTACAAGAAGGCAATTCTTCAACAATTTCCCCCTCTTTAGATGAAACATAAATAATTCGATGATGATTACTAATGTATTTTTCTAATAACATCATTAAATCTTTTATATTATGAGTCCCAAAGAAAATATCAACATATGGGAATGTCTTACTAACTTGATCAATAATATGATTTTGCTCAACCATACAGCCACATAAAATAAGAATTATATCTTTATTCTTTTCTTTAAGTTTTTTAAAATCGCCAATTTGTCCGTATACTTTTTCTTCAGCATTTTCACGAACTGCACAAGTATTAATAATAGCTAAATCAGCTTCTTTTTCGCTTTCAACCCTATGCATTCCAACGCTTTCAAGTAAACCTGATAAGTATTCACCGTCTCGAATATTAGCTTGGCAACCATAAGTTCGAATAAAATAATTTTTACCTTTTAAATATGCTAAAAGTTTATCATTAGGAACATAATCATAATGAAATGTTTCTACTGGTTTGTTTCTAATTCTTGCTTCATCAAGATTTGGCATTTCAATAATATCAATTGGTCTCATATTTCTTTTCCATTTTTTAAATTAATTCTTAATATTTCTTTTGCTTTATTTGTTTTATCATCAATTTTTATAACAACAGCATTAAATAATAAATCATCATCTTCTAAAATTTTAAATCTTGCTTTTTCATCATGCAAAATTATTCGATTAATAACACTTCTTTTTTCATCACCTAATACACTATTAAATGCACCACACATTCCAACATCACTAATATAAGCTACACCAGTATCTAATATTTGATTGTCAGCTGTTTGAACGTGAGTATGGGTGCCAACTAAACAAGTAATTTTATTCTCAAAAGCAAAGGCTAAAGCTTTCTTTTCACCTGTTGCTTCTGCATGAAAATCAATAATGTTAACATCTGACTTATCTTCATCAAGAATCTTGTTCATAGTGATATAAGGGTCATTAACTTCTTCTTTCATAAAAGCAGTACCTAAAATATTACTTACTCTTATCTTTTTACCTTTGCATAAATAAACATTACTTCCTGTACCAGGAAATTCATATTTTAAATTTAAAGGTCTAATTAATGCGTCATTATCAAGAATATCCACTACTTGGATCTTATCTTTATAGTGATTACCAAGAGTGACACAATTAACTCCAAGATTAAGTAAAAAATCTAAATGTACTTTGTTAATTCCTCTACCATGGGTAATATTCTCACCATTTGCGATAGTGAAATCGACTTTATATTTCTCTTTAACAAAAGTTAGGCTCTTTAACAGAGCCTTTCTTCCAATTTTTCCAACAATATCACCAATAAACAAAATGTTCATTATTTTGCAGTTTCTATAGCACGATATTCACGAATAACATTTACTTTAATTTGTCCTGGATAGGTCATTTCATTTTCAATCTTTTCTTTTATATCATGTGCCATTTTAAATGCTTGTACATCATCAATCTTTTCAGGAATAACCATAACACGTACTTCACGACCAGATTGCATAGCATAACAATTTAATACGCCATCAAAACCTTTACAGATTGTTTCAAGTTGATCAATACGTTTTACATATGTTTCAAGTGTTTCACTTCTAGCGCCTGGACGAGCTGCACTTAACGTATCAGCGGCTTGTACTAAATATGAAATAATAAATTTAGCTGGAACATCTCCATGATGTGATTCAATTGCATTAATAACAACTTCACCTTCACCATATTTCTTTGCAAGTCTTGAACCAATTTCAACATGTGAACCATCAACTTCAAAATCACAAGATTTTCCTAAATCGTGTAATAAACCTGCACGTTTAGCAAGAGTTTGATCAAGTCCTAATTCAGCAGCCATAATACCACATAATTCTGCAGTTTCAACACTGTGCTCCAATTGGTTTTGACCATAACTTGTACGGTATTTTAATTTTCCAATATAGTTGACTAATTCTTTATTCATATTACCTAAACCAAGTTTAAATACAACATCTTGGCCAGCTTTCTTAATAGATTCATCAACTTCTTTTTGACATTTATTAACAACTTCTTCAATTCTTCCTGGTTGAATTCTTCCATCCTTAATAAGAATATCAAGTGCACGTGAAGCAACTTCCCTTCTAATAGGATTAAAACAACTAACGGTAATTGCTTCAGGAGTATCATCAATAATAATATCAACACCAAGAATTTGTTCTAATGTTTTAATATTACGACCTTCACGACCAATAATACGCCCCTTCATCTCATCACTTGGAAGAGCAATAACATTGACTGTTTTTTCAGTTGTTGTTTCTTGAGCTTGTCTAAACATAGCTTCCGCTAAGATATCTTTTGCTTTATCGTTAGCTTCATTTTCAGCTTCTTCTTGACGAGTTTTCATATATTGAGCAATTTCTTTTTGATACTTTTCCTCAACACGTTTGAAGATTTCATCTTTAGCTTCGTTAACAGTCATCTTTGCGACGTTTTGTAATTCAACTAAAATTCCATCAATTTTTTCTTGAAGAACACCATTTCTTTTCTTGTTTTCTTCAATTTGTTGATCAATTAATTTTTCTTTGTCTTCTAAAGAGGATTCTTTCTTTAAAAGTTGAGCATCTCTTGAATCGATAGATTGCTCTCTTTGTAGTAATTTGTTTTCTTGTAATACGACTTCTTGTTTACGTTCTTTAATGTCTCTTTCAGCTTCTTGTTTCATATCAAAAACAGTTTGCTTGGCATCTAATTCGGCATTCTTAATAGTATGTTCTGCTTTGATTTGAGCATCGTTAATTATTTTATCTGCATTTCTATTAGCTCTTTTTGCCTTTAAAACAGGTAAGAAGAAACAAAATAAAAATCCTATAAAACATCCAACTACTAGAGCGACAATAATGAGAACGATGGCTAATGTAATTTCCATACAAAATTCTCCTTTATCTAAAAAGTATCGTAATAATGACTATTTTCATTATATATTCGCTAAAAATCAACTTAACAACTTATATTTATTTAATAATTGAAACGAAAAATAAAATGTATAGAAAGTATCAAGCGATACCATATAATTATTCTATCAATATAAAAGAGAATTATCTAGATAAATCAAACAAATTAGTTATTTTTCAGTAGTTTTTTCTTCATCAACATGTTCGCCAGTTTTAATTTCTTTCTTTAAACGCTCAAAAACATCTTTATTTTCTTTTAAATATAGTTTTGCAGTATCTCGACCTTGTCCCATACGATTTCCATATAATTCGTACCAAGATCCAGCTTTCTTAACAATTCCAAGATTAGCACCTAAATCAAGAAGTTCTCCTTCTTTTGAGATACCTTCACCATAAATAATATCTAGTCTGCAACTCTTAAATGGAGGTGCAACTTTATTTTTAACAACACGAACACTGACAGTATTCCCAATTAGATTTGGGCCATTTTTAATTGCCTCAACTCTTCTAATATCAAGTCTAATAGTTGAATAGAATTTTAATGCTCTTCCACCAGTTGTAATTTCATTATTACCATAAATAACACCAACTTTTTCACGTAATTGATTGATAAAAATAACTGTACAACTAGATTTATTTAAAACACTGACTAGTTTTCTTAAAGCTTTTGACATTAATCTAGCTAATAAGCCGACACTACTATCCACCATTAATCCTTCTACCTCTGCTTGTGGGACTAAAGCAGCAACACTATCCACAACAATAAGAGAAAAGACATTGGATTTAGCAAGCATTTCAACAATTTGGAGAGCTTCTTCTCCAGAATTTGGTTGTGCCAAAATTAAATCATTGATATTAACACCTAAGTTTTTAGCATATGTTGGATCAATCGATTGCTCAGCATCGATAAAGGCACATTTACCGCCTATTTTTTGACTTTCAGCAATTGCTGTTAAAGCAAGAGTAGTTTTTCCACTACTTTCAGGTCCATAAATTTCTACAATTCTACCTTTTGGATATCCCCCAACACCCAAACAATCATCTAACATCAAAGAACCGCTTGGTAAAGCATCAACATTAACGTTTGGTCTATCACCTAAACACATAACTGAACCCTTACCAAAACAGTGCTGGACATCGTCCATCACGGTTTCAAGTTCTTTTTCTACATCTTTATCTTTTAAATTTTCCATAAAAACACTCCTCTATATAACAAGAAGGGAGTAAATAATTTTTTTATAAAGTTTTTAAAATAATATCACATGCTAATAAACAAGCTTTGGCACGAACTTCATTTCTTGTTCCATCAATATTAAAATGAAAACTCTTAAATACATCCTTAATAGCAACACAAATATAGCATTCTCCAACTTCACCACTTCCTGGACAAGTAGTTGGTCCAGCATTTCCTGTAAAAGAAACACAAACATCAGAATGTAATAATTTTTGTGCATTTAAACACATTTGAGAAGCTACTAATGAAGAAACAACTCCATAAACTTTAATATCTTCTTCTCTAATTCCTAAAACATTTACTTTAGCTTCAGAAGAATAAGTAACTAAACTTCCTTTAAAAACTTTGCTTGCTCCTGGAATATCTGTAACAGCTTTAGCAAATAATCCCCCAGTAAAAGATTCACAAACACCTAAAGTATAGTTTTTCTCTTCAAGTTTCTTTAATAACAATTCAAAAGCATTATCATTCTTTTGTGGTTCAGCATTCTCTTTAACATCAACTTTTTTTTCTTCGTTATTTTCCATAATCTTCCTTCAAACAATCCTTGTTTTGTATAAAATATATAATTCCACTTACTACACTTGCAATCGTAGTTAAGTAGCATAAAATATCCGAAATATGTAAATATGTTGGCCAAGATGAGTCTATAAAACTAAATGGAAATCCATTTAATAAAACAATTGAGATTGTAACCATTTCTAATACAGTTTTTAATTTACCAAAAATATTAGCAGCAATAACAACATTCTTTCTTGCACAAATAAATCTTAAACCATCAACAATTATATCTCTAATTACTAAAATAATTACACAAAAGAATGGAAACTTAACAAATCCACCAATTGAACAAAAATTTAAAGCAAGAAATATAATCATCCCATTTACTAACATTTTGTCAGCAATTGGATCTAAGAACTTTCCTAATTCAGTAACCATATTATATTTACGAGCAATATGCCCATCTAAATAATCAGTTAAACTTCCAATTAAGAAAACTACAAAAATAACTAAGAGTATTTCATTAAGAACTACTCCATCCATGATCTTAAAATTAAATGTATAAATGAAAGGATTATATTGATCAACTAAATACAAAACAGTTACTCCAATAAGAAGCAAAGTAGCTAGAACTATTCTTGCAATAGTTATTTTTGTAGGTAAGTTAATCTTTTTCATATACATTTCCTTTTAAGTGAGTATTCAGTCAATAAGCCATGTTTTGTCGAGTGCAATCATTTATCTAAGTTTTGCAACTTGCTCCCTCTAGTTCGGTTACCATTAGGAACTTCCCCTACCTAAATTTGGGTTTCTTACTTATGGAGTTTACCAACGTTTCATTTTACCTTTTCAAGTAAATTCGTCACTGTGGCACTTTATTCTCGTTAACCATGACAGAGTTTTAGGTCTTCAAGAGTCGTTATATGCTCCCATATACCTAGCCTTATTTGTTGAGCTAGCATAATCACTACATCCATCACAGGATGTGTAAGCATGGACTTTCCTCTAGATTAAATCTAGCGATTGCATAGACTGAAAGTTATTTAATTTTACTAGGATCTACACCTAATTCATAGAGTTTACTTTCGTAAGCACTAATTTTTTTAAGTAATTCTAGATTATCAAGATGTGAATATGAAGTTGTTCTAAAAGATTGATGTTTCTCTTTTTCTTTTTGAGATTCGATTAAATCCATCTTTTTAGTTAATTCGTCATTTTCACTTTTTAAGTTTCTTATTTGAAGATTTAAATTTCCAACAACATCATCAATAACACGATAATCCTCTAAAACTTGGTCTAAAAATTTATCAACTTCTAAAGCATCATAACCTTTTACATTTTTATCGAATTCTTTGTTTAAAATATCATTACTAGTTAACTTCAATTTCATAAAAACTCCTTGACTAAATTATTATAAGTTAAAAATTAAATATCTTCAATTACAGGAATTGAAATATATTTGATATATCTCTATAATTAAAAACATGAAATTAATCGATAAATTACTTAACGGTTCTAAAACTATTGTATTTCTAGATTTCGAAGGGACACAAATTAGCCAAGAAATTATTGCTATTGGTGCAGTTAAAGTCACCTTAGATAAAAAAAATAATATCAAAAAAATCCTTCCTGGATTCAAATGTTTTGTTAAATCTAAAGATAAAGTTGGAAAAATAATTACTAAATTAACTGGAATTACTGACGTCTTGTTAAGTGAGGAAGGTTTGTTGTTTAAAGAAGCAATCATCAGATTAGAAAAATATTGTCGTGCAGATGCTAATACAAAATATGTAAGTTATGGAAATTTCGACATGCGTTTATTACATCAAAGTGCCACAATAAATAATCTTAATGATGATAAATTTATTCGTTCAATTTACAAAAACTATTTTGATTTCTCCGCATTATTAATCAGATATGTTCAAGGTAAAAAAGGTGGGCAATTATCGCTATTAGATGCACTCAAAACTTTTGGAATACAACCAGAAGGAAATGCCCATGATCCACTCTTTGATGCTAAAAACTTAGCTCTTTTGTATCAAGGTTTCTTACAAAACCATAGTAAACTTGTTGATGAATATTATAAAGTTCTTACTAATAACAGCCGACTTCCTCATCCAATTGGTAAAACCATTTCTACTTTAAATAAGAATGGCACTGTTACTAAAAAAGAATTTATAAAATTTATCGAGGAAGATTTATATTAGAATATCAAATTGATGTTTCAAAAGAAGGAAAATTAATTAACTATTCCAATCGAGGAATGTCTTTTGAAAATGAAATCAATAAAACTAATGAATATTATTTAAATAATGATTTAGCAGTTATTCATAAAAAACCAACTCCAATAAAAATTGTCAAAATGTCTAAAGATAATAAAAAAATAATTTTAGCTTTCTTTTCTAAACATTCAACTACTGACTATAATGGAATCTACAAGGGATACTATATAGATTTTGAAGCAAAATCTACGAATTCAAAGACTTCTTTTAAGATTGATAATTTTCAACCTTGCCAATTAGAGCATTTTAAAAAAGTTATCAAACAAGAAGGAATAGCTTTTACATTAATAGAATTTAATAGACTTCAAGAATGTTATTTATTGCTCGCAAAAGATATGTTTGATTACTTAAACTGTAATGATAGAAAATCGGTACCATTAAAATATATAAGAGAAAAAGGATACAAAATAAAAAGAGGCTTAAATCCTCCTTTAAATTATTTGCCAATTGTAGATGAAATTATTTCTTATAATAGGTACAAATAGTCTTTAGTTTACAATGTTCACAATCTGGATTTCTTGCAAAACAATGATATCTTCCAAAAAATATAAATTGATGATGTAACTTAATCCATAAATCTTTATCAAAAGTTTTTTTAAGTTTTTCTTCAACGACCATAACACTATCGTTATTTGAGCATAATCCTAATCTTTTAGAAACTCTTTCTACGTGAGTATCAACAGGAAATTCAGGATCTTTAAAAAACTCAATTCTAACAACATTTGCAGTTTTGTTGCCAACTCCTGGTAAGCTCATAAGATCCTTCTTATTTTCAGGAACTTTGTAATTAAATCTATAAATTAAATCATGAACTATACCTTTTAAATATTTAGCTTTATTTTGGTATAAACCCAATGTTTTTATTTCGTTTTCTATATCATTTAAACTACATTTTTCTAATTCATCTAAGCTTTTATATTTAGAAAATAGATTAGCAGTAACTTTATTTACTTTTTTATCAGTACATTGTGCGCTTAACATAACAGCAATTATTAATTCATAATCTTTACTATAATTTAACTCACATTTTGCATTTGGTAAAAGTTCATTAAAATAATCTAATATCAAATCAGTCTTTTTACTCATTATTAATTCTCTTCAGTTTTTTGATATATTATTTTTTCTATAGTTCTTATAGAAAGTTTATTCATACTTTTTGCATCTTTTAACGAATTAACAATAATTTCTTCAGGAATTTCATTTTTAATCCACTCTTCAATATGAGAATATTCAATTGGAGATAATTCTCTACAAAATACCTTATCAAATTCAGCAAATATTCTTTGTTTCTCTTCGTCCATGGATTTATTTTCTTTAAACTCTTCATCAGTAAATAAAGATTTTTCAAATTTTGAAGATAAAATCTTTTTTAAAGGATTAACACTTGTACTTGGTTTACCATCAATAACATTGAATTCAATATATTTTTTCTTATAAAGATTAGTCATACATTCATCTATTTCTTTTAAAGTTAAATTCATTTTTAAAGCTAATAAGTCATTAGTAATAAAATCGTTTTCTTGTGAAATCAAATGGTCGAGCATTAAAATAACTGAAAGTTCTTTTTCATTAATATTCATCTCTTTATAAAACTCAAGTAGTAAATATTCAAAATCTAATGCGTTAAATCTATTTAAAGTCATTTTAATTACCTCGAAATACTTTTGTATTTGTTTTCTTCTTCCTTAATCTTGTCTTTATTTATATATTTTAATAAATCATTATTATTTTCCAATACATATTTTGTATTATCATCAACTTTTAAATTATATTCCTTAATAAATCTTCTTGCTCTTAATATTCTTAAAGGATCTTCTTCTATTCTAGTTTTAGGATCACCTATAAAAGTTAATACTTTATTTTCTAAGTCTTTTACTCCTCTTAATGTTGGATCAATTACTTTATAATCTTCATCAATATATATAGCGTTTATTGTAAAATCTCTACGTCTATAATCAATATTAATATCTTTAACAAATTTAATATATGAAGGATGACGATGATCAAAATATTTACCTTCTTCTCTTAAAGTTATGATATCTATTTTATTTCCATCAACATAATATTTTGTTGTTCCATATTTTGCATAAGTCATTTCAACATCTAAAAACTTCTTAACTTCATCTGGAGTTGCATCACTGACAAGGTCATAATCATTTATTTTATTACCAAGTAAATAATCACGACTTGTAGAACCTATCATATAAAGATGGTATCCATTTTCTTTAAAAATATTTTTTAATTTATCAAATATCTTGTCCATAGTGTATTAATCATATATGAAAAAAGGAACTTTTTCAAAAAGTTCCTTTCATTATACGTCTTTGGTTAAACTACTTAACAGCTTCTTTTAAAGTCTTAGATGGTTTGAATCCAACGGTTTTAGTTGCTGGAATAACAATCTCTTTTTGAGTAACAGGTGAAGTACCTTTTCTCTCTTTTCTGTGTTTAACTTGGAATACACCGAAATTGGAAATCTTGACGCTCTCTCCCTTTACAAGTTCTTTTTGAACTAATTTGAAGACAACATCAACAGCCTTTTCAGCATCTTTTTTTGTTAAGCCACATTCGTCAGCAACTGCGACAACTAATTCTGCTTTATTCATATGAAACATCTCCTTATGAAAATAAAATAGCATAGTAATTACAAATATTCAAGCATAAAAGAGTGATAAAACGTGTTTTCATCGTAATAAATGCCTAATTATTCAACAATGTTGTTAAAATTGTTCAAAATATTCTATTTGTAGCAATATAGCGACTAAATTTTATAAATATCAGAATATTTAACATCTAAATACTTAATAAATGAAGAAGCTGATAAACTTTCTCCTGTTAAATCCTTAAGCCATTCTTTATCGTTTAAGATATTAGATTTCTTAAAGGTATTCTCTTTTAACCAAGAAATTATTTCGTTCATTTTGCCTTCACTTATAATTTTCTTAACATCGATTTCCTTGTTCATTTTTTCAAAATACATTGAGTTATAAGCATTACCAATTGCATAGGATGGGAAATAACCAAATCCACTGCACCAGTGAACATCTTGTAAACAACCTTCTTTATCATCTTTTGGAGATACTCCAAGATATTCTTGATATTTTTTGTTCCATAATTCAGGGACTTTATTAACATCTAAATTATTATTAATCAATTCTTTTTCAATTTCATAACG
>JBAYBM010000022.1:0-14056 GCA_041669265.1 Bacilli bacterium
AAGATGCTTTAAGCAAAATGGCTAAATAGTATAGGGTTATTTAAGTTTTTAAAAGAAAAGTTTTCTAAACACGAGAAAACAAACGATAATTCAACAGAAAAATACTATAAAGGGTTAGAAAAATCACGTAAAAACTTTTCTTCTCGCTTAGAAGAATTATCAAATAGATATTCTGAAGTTAATCAGAATTATTTTGATGAACTTGAAGAAATATTGATAGAAGCAGATTGTGGCGTAAATTATACGATTGAGATTGTTAATGAATTGCTTGATGAATCGTCAGAAAAAAAGATTAAGTCTCCAAAAGAAATTAATAATCTTTTGGTTGATAAAATGTTTGTAAACTATCTTGAAGAAGGCAAAGATGTTATTAATGAAATAGATTTTTCTTCTAAACCAAAAGTTTTGCTTGTTTGTGGTGTAAATGGTGTAGGAAAAACAACTTCAATTGCTAAAATAGCTAATAGATATATTAACAAAGGGAAGAAGGTTTTACTCGTCGCTGCCGATACTTTTAGAGCTGGGGCAACCGAACAATTGTCAATTTGGGCAAAGCGTTTGAATTGCGAAATAATTTCTGGAAAAAACGGGGAAGACCCAGCAAGTGTTGCTTTTAAAGGCGTTCAATTTGGAAAAGAAAATGGTTATGATTTGATTATTATTGATACCGCAGGGCGTTTACAAAATAAGCAGAATTTAATGAACGAATTATCAAAGATAACACGAGTAATTAAGAAAGAAATCGATGCGCCAATTGAATGCTTTTTAGTTATAGATGCAACAACTGGTCAAAATGGAGTTCTACAAGCTAAAGCATTTAAAGATTTAGTTGATGTAACAGGCATTGTTATAACAAAAATGGACGGAACAAGTAAAGGTGGAATTATTCTTGCAATTAGACAAGAACTAGGAATTCCTGTTAGATTTATTGGATTTGGTGAAAAAATTAATGATTTTGAAGAATTTGATTTGGAAAAATATTTATATGGATTATGTAGTGGGTTAGATCAAGATGAATAATATTGAAGAATTTAATTATATAAATAAGTTGTATGATTTGTATAAATCTATTTTGACCAAAAAACAGGCTTCATTAATTGAAAAGTATTATCTTTTAAATTTATCTTTAAGTGAAATTAGCGAAGAATTAAATATTTCTAGAAGTGCTGTTAGTGACGCAGTAAAGAATGCACGAGAAAAATTGGAAAACTATGAAGATAAGCTTCATATTTTATCAAAAAATGAGAAAATTAAAGAAATATTAAAAAATAGTAATATTGATGAAGATATAAAGAAGAAAATATTAGAGGTATTATATTATGGCATTTGAAAGTTTAACTGAAAAATTTTCCAAAATTGTTAAAAAAATAAAGGGTGAATCTAGATTAACCGAATCCAACATGGATGATATTTTAAAAGAAATTAGAATTGCCTTGCTTGAAGCTGATGTTAATTATAAAGTTGTAAAAGAATTTTTAAATTCAGTTAAGGAAAAAGCTATTGGACAGGAAGTTTTTACTAAATTAGATCCTAGCCAAATGGTTATTAAAATTGTCAGAGATGAACTCGTTGATCTTTTAGGAAGCGACAAAAGTGAGATGGTTTATCAGAAGAATAGGCCTACAGTTATTATGCTTGTTGGTTTACAAGGAAGTGGAAAAACTACAACAGCAGCTAAACTTGCGTATTTAATGAAGAATAAATTAAATAAAAAAGTTTTACTTGCTGCATGTGATACTTATAGACCAGCAGCTATCGAACAATTAAGTCAATTAGCAAAATCTATTAGTGTTGATTTAGTTAATCTAGGAACAAATAAAAATCCAGTTGAAATAGCAAAAGTTGCAAAAGAAAAAGCGTTTAATGAAAGATATGATGTTTTAATATTAGATACTGCAGGAAGACTTCAAATTGATGAAGTTTTAATGGATGAGCTAAAGAATATGAAAAAGGAAGTTCAACCAGATGAGATTTTTCTTTTAACTGATGCTATGGCTGGTCAAGATAGTGTTAATGTTGCGGCTTCATTTAATGAAAAATTAGGGCTTACTGGGGCAATTATGTCTAAAATGGATGGTGATTCTAGAGGTGGTGCTGCTTTAAGCATTGCTCATGTTACAGGTGTTCCAATTAAATTTATTGGTGTTGGTGAAAAGATTGAATGCTTAGATATTTTTCATCCTGATAGAATGGCTGAAAGAATTTTGGGAATGGGTGATGTTTTAACTCTTATTGATAAAGTTTCTGAAAATGTAGATGAAAAAGAAGCTAAAAAGACAGCCCAAAAAATGATGGATGGGAGATTTACTCTTAATGATTTATTAAAGCAAATGAAACAAGTGCAAAAACTAGGTAGTTTAGGTGGAATAATGAAATTAATGCCTGGAATGCCTAAAATTAGTGATGCACAATTAGCTGTTGCTGAGAAAGAAATGAAAAACTTTGAAGTTATTATTAATTCTATGACTGAAGAAGAGAGAAATTATCCAGAAATATTAAAGAATACTAGAAAAATAAGGATTGCAAAGGGTAGTGGAAAAACTACTGCTGATGTAAATCGTGTAATTAAAAAATATGATCAAACAAAAATGATGATGAAGCAAATGAAGGGGAATAAAGGTAAATTTCCAGGCGGATTTAACGGTTTTTAATAAATTTTTTCCCTTTTTCAAGAGCATCAGTTTCCCATTTTGGGGTATCTTTAGTGTCAATTTCAATAAGTAATTTATGGTCTTCTTTTGTAAGAGAATAATCTGCAAATAAATCTTGTCGATATTTTAATGTATATTCTAGAGATTTTTTATGTCTCCATTTATTTATTGCTTGGTGATTTCCCGAATAAAGAATATCAGGAACAGTATCTCCATTGAAATCATATGGCTCAGTATATTGTGGGTATTCTAAAAGATTGTTTGAAAAACTTTCTTCTTTTATTGAATCTGAACTTATTACTCCTGGAATTAATCGACTTATAGCATCAATTAAGCAAAAAGAAGCAGTCTCCCCACCTGTTAAAATAAAATTTCCTATTGATAAAGATTCATCAAAATATTTATATACTCTTTCATCAATTCCCTCATAATGACCACACAATATTACAATTTCCTTTTCTTTTGATAATTCAATGGCTTTATTTTGGTCAAAAGTTTTGCCTCTTGGCGAAAGTATTATTTTACGAGATGGACCACTCTGAATAGAATCTAAAGCATCAATAATTGGCTGGCATTTTAAAATTAATCCTGCTCCTCCCCCAATTGTAGGAGTATCAACTCTACCATATCTATCTTTTGTAAAATCACGAATATTAACAAGTTTAACTTCAATTAAACCCATTCCAATGGCTCTTTTAATAATAGATGATTGAGTAAAGGATGTATACATTTCAGGGAATAGCGTAAGAATTACAAATTTCATTTTTAAAACAATCCTTCAATTTCATTAATGTAAATTTTTTGGTTTTCAAGATCAACTTTATTAATAAATTGAGCAATAAAAGGAACAAGAACTGTATTCTTTTCGTTAACACGAATTAATAAACTTGGTCCAGCAGGATATTCTTTAACATTCTCAACTACACCTAAATATTTTTCGTTTGGTGAATAAGCATTTAATCCTTTTAAATCGCTATAAAAAAAAGTATTTTTTGGTAATGAAATTTCTTCTTTTAAAGCGTAAATTTCTTTACCAAAAAATGCTTCAACTGAATTTAAAGAATCATAACCAGTAAAACTTACTAAATCTATACCAGTTTGGTACTTTCTATAGGTATTTACCTTAAGTGGAATATATTTATCATCCTCTTTAAGATATACTGTGTTATTTTTTTTGTATCTTAAATTAGCAAAATCAGTGCAAGAGTAAACTTTAACTTCACCCTTTAAACCCCAATTTTTACTGATTTTGCCAATTTGTAAATACATAATAATTATTCCTTTTTTTCGCCTTCGAATGACTCGAATTTTAAATGAACTCTTTTATTCTCAAGTTTGCCAGCAATAGAAACAATGTCTCTAATTGCATTAGCAACACAACCTTTTTTACCAATTAATCTTGCAGTATCTTCATTTTCCGCAACAATTAATAAAGTGATATCTTTATCGCTTTCGTTTGGTTGTTCTCTAATAAGTAAAGCTTCTGGCTTTGTAATAAATGGATCAGCAATAGTGTGAATTAATGCTTTATAATCCATATTTATTTAGCCTTTTTTTCTACTTTTTTAGATTTAGTAGAAACAACATTTTTCTTAACTGGTTTATTTTCTTTAGCGGTTTTAGCTTTTGCTAAAATACCTTTTTCAATTAATATAGCTTTTAAAGTATTGCTATATTGAGCACCAAGATTAACCCATTTAATTGCAAGCTCTTCATTAAGAGTTACACCTTCGACCCCTTTATCAGGATTGTAATAACCGATTTGTTCGAGATATCTACCATCTTTTGAATATCTAGAATCAGCTGCAACAATTCTGTAGAATGGAGTTTGATGTCTCCCTGATCTTGCTAATCTAATTTTTACTGCCATAAAAAACACTCCTTTTTTGTTCTTATATTTTATTAGTTTTATATAGTGATGTCAAGTAAAAATACTTAACAGTAGAAAAGCATTGAAAAAAGATTTTTATTTTGATATATTATTAAGGCACGAATGTGCTTACGGACGCTCCGCTTTAATTGTCACTATTATATGAACGTCAAGAAGAACGATGATGAGAGGAGGTAGTTAACTTATGAATAAAAACTTAGTTAAAGAAGTCGCAGCTACCCAAATTAAAAAGAATTTACCAGACTTCAGTAGTGGTGATACTGTTAAAGTATACGTTAAAATTACTGAAAATGGAAAATCCAGACTCCAAGCCTATGAAGGTGTTGTTATGTGCCGTAGAGGTGGAGGAATTGCTGAGACATTTACTGTAAGAAAAGTTTCCAGTACTATTGGTGTTGAAAGGGTATTCCCATTACATTCACCAAACGTTACTAGAATCGAAGTTATCAAAAGAGGTAAAGTTAGAAGAAATAAAATCCATTATCTCCGTAAGAGAAGTGGTAAAGCCGCTCGTATTAAGACTGTGCTTAAGTAGTTATTAAAAAGTGACTAAATAGATGGGAAATTTCCCATCTATTTTTTTATATTAAAATATGTTAATATAAAACAAATGGCACAAAACAATAATATACAGTGGTATCCAGGACATATGGGTAAAGCTATAAATGAATTATATGACAAGATTCAATATATGGATTTTGTTATGATTTTACTTGATTCTAGAATTCCTCTTTCTAGCAAAAATGATTTACTTGAAAGAATGGCATGTGGTAAAAATAGATTATATATTTTAACAAAAAAAGATCTTTCTGATCCTCTTGAAACTGAAAAATGGATCAAATATTTTACTGGTAAAGGAAGTTGTGCTATTGCTGTTAATTTAAAAGAAACTGGTCTTGTGAATTATTTAAATGAATATACTCATAAATTTGTTCTTAAAAAAGAAACTAATTCTAAAAGGAAAAAAATCATATTTACACGTTGTAGAGCAATGGTATTAGGAATTCCTAATGTTGGCAAATCAACCTTGATTAATGTATTGAGTCAAAAAAAAGTAGTTTTAACTGCTGATAAAGTTGGTATGACAAGAAACGTTAATATGATTCATACTAAAAATTTTGATTTAGTTGACACTCCTGGGATGCTTGAACCAAGTTATGAAAATAAAGAAAAGGCATTTAATTTAGCTCTTATTGGTGCGATGAATACTGATGTTTTACCAGTTGAAGAACTTTGCAAAAAATGTGTAGATTTTTTATTAAAGAATTATCACCTCAACTTTATATCAAGATTCAATTTATTAGAAAAAGAATGCACTGATTTTTATATTGTTATCCAAGCTATAGGACGAGAAAGAGGTTTTCTTTCAAAGCATGATGAAGTTGATATGGATAAAACAGAAAGAGTTATTTTAAATGAGTTTAGAAGTGGTAATATTTGTAATTTCACTTTAGAAAGAGTGGAAGATGCTTTGCCAAGATAAAGAGTTTTATAATAAGGGATATAATTTAATAGTTGGCGTTGATGAAGCAGGCAGAGGACCATTATGTGGACCAGTTGTTGCTGGTGCTGTAATTTTGCCAAAGAATTATTATAATGAACATATAAACGATTCAAAAAAATTAAGCCAAAAACAAAGAGAAATTGCATTCAAAGAGATTTTAAAAAATGCAGTTTGTTTTGGAATCGGATACGTTTCTGCCGAAGAAATTGATAAAATTAACATTTATGAAGCCTCAAGAATTGCAATGATAAAAGCAATCAAAAACATTTCTATAAAACAAGAATTTGATTTAGTTATTTCTGATGATATGCCTATGAAATTGCCTAATATTAAAGTAATTCCTTTTATAAAAGGTGATGCAAAATTTGAATGTGTTGCAGCTGGAAGTATTCTTGCAAAAGTTTGTAGAGATCATTACATGATTGCAATGAGTAAAAAATATCCTTTATATCATTTCGATAAAAACAAAGGTTATGGAACTAAAGAGCACATGTTAGCTCTTGATAAATACGGACCAATCAAAGGTTTTCATAGATATACATATGAACCTGTTAGGAAAAGTTTTGTAAAACAATTAAAATTATTTTAGAAAATATATTTACTCCCTTCTTGTTAATTAGGAGGAAGTTTATTATGCAGAGTGATGAAATTTTGCTTTTTTTAGCATTAAAATATAATGGAAAGTGGGGAGACGAACTATCTCATATTAAAGAAAGAAAACCGGTTGATTTTGATTTTCTAAAAGGGAAAAGTGAATTATATAAAGATAAATATATATCACTAATTGATGAGAATTCTTATCCTAAACAACTTAAAGATTTAACTGAACCACCATTAGTATTGTTTTATTTTGGTGATAGCAATTTATTGAAAACAAATTATAAAAAAATGATTACTATTATTGGAAGTAGAAAAGCTTCAGATTATGGTTTAGATTCTGTTGATAAAATTATAAGTTCTCTGCCAAAAGATTATATAATAGTAAGTGGTTTAGCAAAAGGAATTGATGCCGCAGCTCATAAATCAGCGATAAAATACGGCTTAAAAACAATTGCTGTTTTAGGTTCTGGAATAGATGTTTGTTACCCAAAAGAAAACCAAAATATATACGATGATATTATTAAAAATGGTGGTTTAATTTTAAGTGAATATCCAAATGGAGTTCAACCTGAAAAAGAGAATTTTCCATTTAGAAATAGAATTGTTGCAGGTTTATCTGGAACAACTTTGGTTGCTGAGGCTTATGAAAAAAGTGGAACTTCAATAACTGTAAATTATGCCCTTTGTTTAGGTAGAGAAGTATGTTGTATTCCTTATGAGATTAATAAGAAAAGTGCTTGTAATATGTTAATAAAAGATGGTGCTACACTTATTGAAAACTCTAACGACCTATTAAATGTTATTAAATGTTAAATTTTTTTAAATATATATTATATATATTATTTAAGGATGAAAAATGTAATATTTAATTTGACAAATGCTTTTTCTATATATATATTTTAAAGGCAAAGTAAGGTATTGTTATGAAATTAGTTATAGTAGAGTCTCCTGCAAAGAGCAAAACGATTGGAAGATATTTAGGTGAAGGATATCAAGTAGAGGCTAGTGTTGGCCATATACGTGATTTAGCAACGAGTGGTAAAGGTGGTTTAGGAGTTGATGTTGAGAACGATTTTAAACCAACATATATTATTTCAAAAGATAAGAGAGATGTTGTTAAAAAATTAAAAGATATCCAAAAGAAAGCTGATGAAGTAATTCTTGCAACCGATCCTGATAGAGAAGGAGAAGCTATTGCATGGCATTTAGCACAAGTTTTAGAACTTGATGTCAATAAAACAAAACGATTAGAATTTCATGAAATTACAAATTCTTCTATTAATAAAGCTATCGAAAACCCAAGAACTATAAATATGGATTTAGTTCATTCACAAGAAGCAAGAAGAATTATTGATAGAATTATAGGTTTTAAAATTTCTAATCTTATTTATAGTAGAATCAAATCTAAATCTGCAGGCAGAGTACAATCTGTTACTTTAAAATTAATTTGTGATCATGAAAAAGAAATTAATGATTTTAAACCAGAAGAATATTGGACTATTGAAGCAAATATTGAATTAAATGGTAAGAAATATAAATTATCTTTATATAAAGTTGATGGTAAAGCTGTAAAGGTTAAAAACAAAGAAGAAGCTGAAGCAATTGCTAAAAGAATAGGCAAAAACGTAATTGTTGAGGATATTATAAAAACACAAAAACATATTTCTGCAAAAGAGGCTTTAATTACTTCAACAATGCAACAAGAAGCTTATAATGCATATAAGTTTAAAACTAAAGAAACTACTTTCTTAGCGCAAAAACTTTATGAAGGTGTTGAAATTGATGAAGGATTAGTAGGTTTAATTACTTATATTAGAACCGATTCTACTAAACTTAGTGATACATTTATTAGTGCGGCAAAGACATATATTGAAGATACTTATGGTAAGGATTTTTATAAAGGCGAACATACTCGTAAAAAAGTCGCTCTTTCTCAAGATGCCCATGAAGCTATTAGACAAACATCGATTGAAAGAACCCCTTCTTTAATGAAAAATTACTTAACTGATCATGAATACAAACTTTATAAATTAATTTATAATCGTGCAATTGCAAGCTTAATGTCTGACAAAGAAGTTGAATCAACTAGTGTTATTTTTGAAACTAATGGGATTGAATTTAAATTAGAAGGAAGTGTAATAACTTTTAAAGGATATGATATTTTAAATCTTGATAGTGATGATGTTGATGTTTTGCCATCTTTCACTAAAGGAGATAATTTTAATCTAATTGATTTAGAAAATAATCAACATTTTACAAAAGCTCCTGCAAGATATAACGAAGGAAAATTAGTTAAATTGATGCAAGATGAAGGAATTGGTAGGCCATCTACTTACGCTTCAACAATCCAAACTCTTGTTACTAGAAAATATATTATTAGTGGAAAAGATGGTGTAACTCCAACTGAACAAGGTGAAAAAACTGCTACAGTTCTTACAAAATATTTCCCTGACTTAATGTCAACCGAATATACAGCAAGCATGGAAACAAATCTTGATAAGATTAGTGACGGGGAAGAGGAAGAAGTAAAAGTAATTAAAGATTTTTACGAACCTTTTATTGTTCATTTTGAAGAAACTAAGGGTGTAATGTATAAAGATCCACTTGAATATACCGGTGAGAATTGTCCATTATGTGGTTCACCACTTGTTTATCGTGTATCTAGAAATGGAAAATTTGTTGGATGCAGTAATTATCCAAAATGTAAATATATTAAAAAGGAACCAAAAGAGCCACCAAAGGAAGTTGGAAGAAATTGTCCAGACTGTGGTTCACCACTTGTTTATAGAAAAAATAAAAGAGGTCAAGAGTTTATTGGCTGTAGTAATTATCCTTCTTGTCATTATCTTGAGGGATTAGAAAAAAAGACTGTTGAAGAAGATACTGGCGAAAAGAGAATTTGCCCAAAATGTGGTGGTGTCCTTGTAAAAAGAAGTTCTAAACGTGGAAGTTTTTATGGCTGTAGTAATTATCCAAAATGTAAATATATTGAACCAATAGAGAAGAAAAAATGATAGAAGTAAATGTTATCGGAGCTGGTTTAGCTGGTTCCGAAGCCGCAAATTTCTTAGCAAATCACGGAATTAAAGTTAATCTTTATGAAAAAAGACCAAATTTTAAAAGTGAAGCTCATCATACTGCTTTATTTGGCGAATTAGTTTGTTCTAATTCGTTAAAAAGTAAAAACCTAGATAATGCTTGTGGGTTATTGAAAGAAGAAATAACCCATTTAGATTCTTTAGTTATGGAAGCATCAAAAGCTAGTGAAGTTCCTGGTGGAGATGCATTAAGTGTTGATAGAGATGTGTTTGCTTCTTACATAACAAAGAAAATTAAAGAGAACAAAAATATAGCAATCTTTTACGATGACATTGAAAAGTTACCAAAAGGTATAAATATTATTTGTACTGGGCCTTTAACAAGTAAAAATTTATTAAATGAAATTTCTAATCTTACTGGTGAAAAGAATTATTCCTTTTTTGATGCTAGTTCGCCAATAGTTGAAAAAGATTCAATAGACTTTAATAAAGTTTTTATGAAGTCACGTTACGACCACAAAGATGATAGTTATATAAATTGTCCAATGGATGAAAATACATACAAGAATTTTGTAAACGAATTAATTAATGCCAAAAAAGCATTATTACATGAATTTGATACAAAATATTTTGAAGGATGCTTACCAATCGAAGTAATTGCAAGTAGAGGAGTCGATACTTTGCGTTATGGCCCTTTAAAACCAGTTGGTTTAGAGAATAATGGTGAGCGTTATTATGCAGTAGTCCAATTACGACAAGATAATTTAGTTGGAAGCTTATATAATTTGGTTGGTTTTCAAACAAATTTAACTTATCCAGAGCAAAAAAGAGTTTTTTCACTAATCCCTGGTCTTGAACATGCAAGTTTTATTCGTTATGGATTAATGCATAGAAATTCTTATGTATATGCTCCAAAGGTTTTGGATTCCAATTTAAGGTTGAAAGTAAATAAAGAGATTTATATTGGTGGTCAATTAAGTGGTGTGGAAGGATATATAGAAAGTGCCGCAACAGGATTATTGGCTGCTATTTATTGTTATATGAACCTTAAAAATATTTCGTATAAAGATTTATCTTTTAATTCAGTTTTAGGTGCTTTAGTAAGATATATTTCTCATACTGGAGCAGATAATTTTTCACCAATGAACGCAAATTTTGGTATAATTTATAGAGCAAACAAATTACCTAAAGAAGTTGTAATTAAAAATGCTCTAGATGCAATTGATGCATTTAAAAAACAAATTATATGAACCGTTCAGAAGCAGAATTTTTAAAATATCTTCAATATGAAAGAAATTATAGTGTTTACACTATTAAAAACTACAAAGAGGATGTCGATACATTCAATTCCTTTTTGGCAATTGAAAATGTTGATCAAAATAAAATAACTCACCAGTTTATTCGTGATTATATGCAAAGTAGATATGAAAAAGGTGATAGTAAGAGAACTTTAGCTCGTAGAATAAGTGCATTAAGACATTACTATAAATTTTTAGTAAGAAAGAAGTATGCAGATGAAAATCCATTTTTAACTCTTGCTCCGATTAAAAAGAATGTGAAGTATCCTGAAGCTTTATATTATTCACAAATTGAAAAGCTTTTTGATGCCAATTCATCAAGAACTGATAAGCTTGCATCAAGAGATCAAGCATTACTTGACCTTTTATATAGTAGCGGAATGCGTGTTAGTGAAATTACAAATTTAAAAACAATTGATATAGACTTTCCTTCAAAAACGATAAAAGTTTTTGGTAAAGGTAAAAAAGAAAGATTAGTGCCATTTAGTGATACCGCGAAAAAAGCGATGATAAATTATGCAAAAACTTTAAGAGAAGAACTTCAAAAAGATTTATCTAGAGAAGGAAAAACAAATTATTTCTTTTTAAATAACAAAGGCAAAGAGTTAACTCCTCGTGGTGTAGAATATATTTTAAAAGCTATTGAGAAAAAGAATGGAATTGATGTTGGATTACATCCTCATCTTTTAAGGCATTCTTTTGCAACACACTTGCTAGAAGCCGGTGCTGATTTAAGAACAATTCAAATTTTACTTGGTCATTCTTCAATTAATACAACGCAAGTTTATACAAATGTTACGAAGCAAACGTTAAAAAAGCAATATGAAGAGCATTTTCCGAGAGCAAATAAAAATAAATAATTATTTTCTAGATAGAAGATTTGATTTGAGCCTACTTTTTGATTGATTTATATATATAAAAAGTAGTAAAATACTTTTACTTGTGCGTTGTCACAAGAATACACACACTATGGATTGATGTTCCTAGTCTCCGAAAAGTTGGAGGGCGCATTTTAGAAATAGTGGAGGTTTAACAAATGGAGGTCTCAAATTTATGAGCGTAGAAATTAAGAAAGAAGTCGTTGAAGCTGTTAAAAAAGAAGAAGTAGTTGATCAAAAAGCAGATGAGAAAAAAGCTGATGAAGCCACTATGGCTGCTGCTGTTCGTGATCCAAATGCTCCAATCGTAACAATTAAGAAGTTATTAGAAGCAGGTGTTCACTATGGACATCAAACCAGAAAGTGGAATCCAAAGATGAAGAAATACATCTATTGCCCACGTAATGGTATATACATTATCGATTTAAATAAATCTAAAGCAGGTATTGAAGCTGCTTATAAAAAATTAGTTGATGTTGTTAATGACAATGGAAAAGTTTTATTTGTTGGCACAAAATTACAAGCTAAACCAATCGTTGAAGCTGAAGCTTTAAGAAGTGGTAGTTTCTTTATTACCAATCGTTGGTTAGGTGGTATTTTAACTAATTTTAAGACTATTCAAACTCGTATTAGACGTTTAAAAGATTTAGAAGCTGCTGAAACTGATGGTACTTGGGATAAGTTACCAAAGAAGGAAGCTATCCTTTTAAAGAAAGAAAAAGAAAAATTAAGCAAAAACCTTGAAGGTATTAAGGAAATGAGAAAAGTTCCAAATGCTGTTGTTGTTGTTGATCCTTCTATCGAACATAACGCTGTTAGAGAAGCTAACAAGTTAAATATTCCTGTATTTGCAATTTGTGATACAAATGCTAACCCAGATAATATCAATTATGTTATTCCTGGAAATGATGATGCTACAAAATCAGTTCAATTAATCATTGGTTTATTAGCTGATGCAGTTGTTGAAGCAAGAGGTGGGTTACCAACTATTGCTTATACTAAAGATGAAGGCGAAGAATTAACAATGAAAGATGCTGTCCGTCAAGCAGATAGAGAAAATGCTTTAAGATTAGCAGCTCGTAGAGAAATGCAACGTGAAAGATTAGAAAAAGAAAAAGCACGTCGTAGTCAATTCGAAAATAGAGGAGACAGAAATTCTGATGGAGCTCCATCTGATAGAAAACCAAACTTTGAAAGAAAACCAGGTTTTGATAAGAAACCAAGTTTTGATAAAAAACCAATGGTTAAAAAACCAGTAGAGAAAAAAGCTGAAGAAACAAAACCAGTTGAGAAAAAAGGAGAATAGTTAAAATGGCAAACATCGAAAATATTAAAATTCTTCGTGAGAGAACTGGAGCAGGCATGATGGATTGCAAGCATGCTCTCGATGCTACCGATAATAACGTTGATAAAGCATGTGATTGGCTTAGAGAAAAAGGCATTGCAAAAGTTGCTAAAAAATCTGATAGAATTGCTGCTGAAGGTTTAACTTTTATTAAAGTTTGTGATAAATGTGGAAAAGCAATTATTACAGAACTCAATTGTGAAACTGATTTCGTTGCTAAAAGTGATCCATTTAAGAAACTTTGTGAAGATGTAACTACCGAAGTTTTACACAATGGTTATACCGATGTAAAAGAAATCCAAGATAAAACTGCTACATTATTTACTGATGCTACAGTTAAATTAGGTGAAAAATTAACATTTAGAAGATTTGAAACAATTACAAAAACTCCTGAACAATGTTTTGGAACTTACCTCCATATGGGTGGTAAAATTGGTGTTATTGTTTTACTTAGTAAAGATGATAGTGAACTTGCAAAAGGAATTGCTATGTCTATTGCTGCAAATAATCCAAAATATTGTAAAGAAAGCGATATTCCTGCAAGCGATATTGAAAAAGAAACAGTTATTCAAACTGAAGTTTGTAAGAATGATGAGAAATTAAAGAATAAACCAGAGGCTGCTTTACAAAATATTGTTAAAGGTAAAGTTCATAAGGTTTTATCTGAATCTGTTCTTGAAGATCAATATTTTGTTTTAGAACCTGAAAAGAGTGTTGGTCAAGTTTTAAAAGAAAAAGGAAACAGTATTATTAAATTTGTTCGTTACCAAGTTGGTGAAGGACTTGAAAAAAGAGTCGATAACTTCGCTGAAGAAGTTGCTGAACAAGCTAAATAAAAATTATATAAATAA
>JBAYBM010000023.1:0-13428 GCA_041669265.1 Bacilli bacterium
CTTCCGAAGTAACCTTTAGCTTGCTTTAAAACTCTTTTTCTTCTTGCATGTGTGACTGTTCCACCTTTTACTCTCATATGGTTACCTCCTTATTACTTTTGAATGAGATATTTAATTCTCTTGTAGTCGCTCTTAGAAACTGTTGTTTCAGTAGCTAAGTGTTTCTTTTGCTTTGTTGTTTTGTGACGTGCTAAGTGGCCCATTCCTGAGTGGTATCTCATAACCTTTCCACTTCCAGTTACTTTAATTCTCTTAAGTAACGCACGATTTGATTTCATTTTTGGCATAAATAATCTCTCCTCTTTCTACTTTTTAATTTTACTTGTCAGTACACAAGTCAACCATCTACCATCCATCACTGGAGGTTTTTCAACGATTGAATAATCCTTTACGTAGTCTAAGAACTTGTTAAGTACATCTTGTCCGACTTCTTGGTGAGACATTTGTCTACCTCTGAAACGAACACCAACTTTAATTTTATTTCCGTCAGTAAGGAAACGTATAGCTGCCTTTACTTTAGTTTGAATATCGTGTTCACCGATTTGTGGAGTTAATTGAATCTCCTTAATTTCGATTACTTTTTGACTTTTCTTGTTTTCACGCTCTTTCTTTTGAGCTTCAAAACGATATTTACCATAATTAATAAGCTTACAAACTGGTGGATTTCCATTTGGTGATACACATAAAATATCTAAACCAAATTCTTCTGCCTTCTTATAAGCGTCAAATCTTGACATCTCTCCAAATTTTTCTCCGTTAGGTCCAATTAATAAAATTCTTGGAAAACGAATTCTTTCATTTACCAAATCGCCGTTATACTTATCGCGTCTTGGTTTATCCATATTAGGACTTTTGAAATTGATAGCTATAAAATATTTCCTCCATTTACATAAAATAAAAACGAGCCGTATCTAGGACTGCGCTCGTTAAATATATAATAGTTACATATTTGTAGTTTGTTACCAATTAACAATGTTAATCTGGTGAGAAGCGAGCGCTACTCTTTCTACGTACGATTAAATATACATATTTTAATTATAAAATTCAAGTGTTTTGAACAAAAAAATCCCAAAATTAGTTAAATTATAGTTTTTGTTATATAATAGCAATGTTTGATTAAATATTAACGAGAGGTACAATCATGTTCGAAGAAGTAAATTTTAAGAGTTTAGATATCAATGCAAGTAAGATTATTGGTGATCAATGGATGCTTATTACTGCAAAAAAAGAAGATAAAATAAATACAATGACTGCTAGTTGGGGTGGATTTGGTAAATTATGGTTTAAAGATGTAAGTTTTATTTTTGTTAGACATTCAAGGTTTACCCATGAATTTATTGAAAATAGCGAATATTATTCATTATGTTTCTTTACCGAAAAGCATCGTAAAGATCTTAATTATTTAGGTATTACAAGTGGACGTAATGAAGATAAAATTAAAAAAGTAGGTTTAACTATAGTTGATACAGATTTAGCTCCTTATTTTAAAGAAGCAGACATAGTTGTTATATGTCGTAAAATATATAAAGATGAAGTAAAAAAGAGAAAGTTTATTGATCAAGAAATCTATAAGCCAGCCTATAAAACAAGAGATATGCATACAGTTTATGTAGGTGAAATAGTTAAGACTTTAAAAAACAATTATAAATAATAGCTTTAAAAAGAAGCAAAATAAAAGCCAGCGGAGGACACTTGCTGGCTTTTATTTCGTAAAAAGAGGATTTTAATTATTCCTTATTTTTCTTATTTGTGATCTCAAAAGGGATTCCATTATTTTTAATAACTGCACGAAGATAAATATTAATAGCTGTAGACATATTAAGACCTAAGTCATTAAAGATCTTATTGGCTTTTTCTTTAGTTTCTTTATCAACGTTAACTGTAATCATAGTGGTTTCCATATCGTGTTATATTAATAATATATAGTTGATTTTATGTATTGTCAATATATTAAATATAACAACAAATAAGATAACTATATAGTATATTGATAATATATTTATGTCAATTAAAAATTATTTTAAAATGTATTTTTTGAATAAATGTTTAAATATTGATAAGAATATCTATTGATTTCTCTTTATATTTTAAAATAGATATCTTAAAATAAAAATATGAGAAATTTTAACGATGAAAACGAGCAAACGATTGCTCTATTAATTGATGGGGATAACATATCTTATAAGTATGTTCCAACCATTTTAAGTGAGCTTAATAAACAAGGTAGAATCGTAATTAAAAGAGTTTATGGTGATTTTAGTGAAGTAAGATTATCTCCTTGGAAAAAAGTAGCTTTAAAATATTCAATTAACGCTATCCATAATTACAGTTTTACAACTGGTAAATCTTCTACAGATAGTGCTCTAATTATTGATTGTATGGATTTATTACATAATAACGATATTGATATTTTTTGTATTTGTACTTCTGATAGTGATTTTATTAATTTAATTACTAGATTAAAAGAAGCAAATAAGCAAGTATTAGGAATGGGTGAAAGTAAAACTATTGAAGCATTTAAGAGTGCAGTAGATAGATTCTATCCTCTTGGTCAAATTAAAGCTTATGCTCCTAAGAATAATATTAATAACAGTTCAGTTGTTTCTGATGTTCTTAAAGATAAAGAGAAGATTGATGAAGTTGATTTAGATGGTTCTAATATAAATGATTTATATAAAGTATTGATTCTTTATGTATATGAATTAACAGAAAAAGAAGATAGAGTACATTTATCTAATTTAAGTAACTATTTATATAAACAACATCCAGAATTTGATATTAGAAGTTATAAATATAGTAAGCCATTAGATATTATTAAAAAGTATAAAGATATATTTGAAATTATTAATGTACCAAGTGAAAGTGATCCTAGTAAAGTAAGTGTATATATAAAATTAAAAGGTAAGTAGATATGAATTTTAGTGATACATTTCCTGGATTCTTTCCCGATAATGGGATACCTTGGAGAGCATGGGATGCTCATGTTTTAAGTATTACTATTCCTGGATTTATATTATGTATTTTCTTTTTAGTATTAGGTATTAGATTTAGAAATAATAAAAAAGCTGCTAATATAACTGTTTTTTGTTTAGGTTTACTTTTATTATCTACTGAACTATATAAACAAATATGTAGAAATATGATGCGTGGAATGCAATTTGGAGAATATGCTTTTGAAATATTCCCATGGCAAATATGCTCAATTCCTATGTTTATATCTTTATTAATGCCTTTATTTAGACGTAGAGGTAGAGATACATTATTTATGTTTATGGGTGTTTACTCGATGATGGGTGGATTCTTTGCTTTATTTGCAAATCAACAAGGATTATTTGGTTGGGGTGATGTTGGAATTTATGTTCAAACAATATTGTGGCATGTTGTATTATTATGGCTTGGTTTCTTTTCTCTTGGATATTTATCTATTGGTAAATATGGTTACAAGAGAAATATGAGAGTTTGTTTATATTCTTACGGTTTATTAGTTGTATTTTCTGGAATTGCTCAATTTATCAATTGGTTAATTCCAAATGTATATGGTATTAATAGTGCTCAAGCTATGAATACAAATATGTGGTATATAAGTATGTATTATCCAAGTCCTGTATTTGTTTTAAAAGATATTTGGGCTAGTGGACCAAATGGTTGGATATGGGCTTATTTACTTTATATGGTCGTATTAGGTTTAGGTAATATAATTTTTATTAATATATATTATTTCATTTATCATGGGTATTCAAAATTCCGTTTTAGAAGAAAATTAAGAACACATTCTATGCTAATAAATGATGCAAAATATTAATTGGAGGCGGATATGCATATAAATTTTGAAGAAATTAAAGAAACTACCTTAAAGAATTTTAAGGGTGGAGAGAACGAAATTTTAGCGAAAATTTATAGTGATGATAGTGTTAAAATAATAAAATCTATTTTAAAACCTGGTTCATCTATTGGTTATCATAAACACATTGATAATTTTGAAGTTGTTTACGTATTAAAAGGTGAAGCAAATATTCTTGATGATGGAAAAGAATATGTTGTTAAAGAAAATGAAGCTCATTATTGCCCAAAAGGACATTCTCATGGGGTAAAAAATAAGACCAATAGTGATTTAGTTGTATTTTGTGTTGTACCTAATGGAGGTAAATAAAATGGCTAAATTATTTTATCAAGGTCATAGTAGTGTTCGTATTGTTTCTAGTAAAGGTACTGTCATTTATGTTGATCCATATGCTGGAGGAGGTTACACTTTAAAAGCTGATTTAATTTTAGTTTCTCACGAACATAAAGATCATAATAATGTATCAATTGTTCCATCTACTAAAGATACTATTATTTTACGAAGTAAAGACATGTTAATTGATGGTAAATATCAAACTAAAGTTGTTAAAGATATAAAAATCACTGCAGTGCCTGCATGTAATAGCAATCATAATATAAATGAATGTGTTGGTTTTTTTAATTTATGTAGATAATAAATTAATATATTTTACTGGTGATACTAATCAAACAGAAGCGATGTTAGATTTTCCTTCTTTAAATATTGATTATTGCTTATTACCAATTGACGGAGTCTTTAATATGGGGCCTAAAGAAGCAATAAAATGTGCTAAAGTTATTAAAGCAAAAAAATATATTCCTATTCATACAAGATTAGGTGTTTTATTTGATGAAGAAATTGCTAAAGAATTTAAATATTCAGACCGATTAATAATGCATCCTAACGATGAAATAGAACTTTAATTATTTTTAATTTGTTTTCTAAATTCATATAAAGCAATACTTACAGCATTTGTTATATTTAATGAATCTATATTTTTAGAATGTTTAATGATAATAGAATTATTATCTAAATACTTTTTATCAAGGCCAGTAGCTTCGTTTCCAAATGTTAAAGTATGAAGATTATTAGTAAATTTAAATGAATCTAAAGTATTATTTGTTTGAAGCATAAAGGCATTTATTTCGTGTTCTTTATAAGCTGATTTATATTCTTCTAACGAGGAAAAATATTTAAAATTTATTGAAAATATTGCTTCCATACTAGCTCTTATAACTTTTGGATCAAATATATCTACCCCTGGTTTAATAATAGCTAAATTTAGGATATCAAAACCTAAAGAACTACGAATGATAGTTCCTAAATTTCCCATATTTGCAGGATTATCTAACAAGATATGGTTTTTATTTTTATCTAAATTAGTATCATATTTATTAAAAATACCAATAACAAAACAATTTTCTTTTGGTGATAATTTATTAATTAATTTATCGTTATATTTAATTTTATCTTTATTAATATTTTCTTTAATAAAAGATAAAACTTCTTCATTTTTAAAAGAAGAATGGATATAAATATCAATAATATATTCTTTCTTATGTTTAATAAGTTCTATAGTTGGAAAGGCTCCTAATGAATATGAGTATATAAACTCTTTTTTATAATTTTTAATTTCCATAAGATAATTATATCTATTATCTGGAACATTTAACATATGAAATGCTGTTTTCTTTTTATATATTTTAAATTATAATAACTTAATGAGGTATTGATATGTACAAATATAAACTTTCGTTTTGTAAGATTTTTATCATTTTCAGTGTTTGTTTTATTGCTATCCCTTATATACAAAATATTATTCTAGCAATAAATAGTGTTTCAAATAATTCAACTAATGCAGTATGGCTTGTATTTTCTTTCTTTACGCCTTTTACTGTTATTGGAGTATTAGCATTATTAACTTTTGTTGGTGGTATTATCTTAGAAAAAGAAAATAATGATCGAACTGGAAAGATTACTCTTCGTGTTTTATTAATAGTTTTCTTTGTTGAAATTTTACTTTCACTTACTAGTGGAATCAATGGTTTTGCTAGTTCAATTGTTCTTTTAGCTAGTAATGTTATAGCAAATGGAGTTGTCGATTTAATATTCAGTTTACTTATTATTGCAGCTAGTGTTGTTTCTTTAGTATTAGTTTTAAGAAAAGGAATTAAACCTTTAATTGAATTTATTTTCAACAAAGAAGCAAGTGGTAGTAATAATTAGTTTATGAATGTTTTGTTGGTTTATTTTACTGGAACTTATAATACAAGATTCGTTTCTAGTTTATTAAAAGATAAATTTATCAAAACAAATAATAGTGTTACTTTATATGAATATAGTTATAGAAATAACTCTATAGATTTATCAAAATATGATTTAATAGGCATAGGTTATCCAATCTATGCTTTTAATTCACCTAAAGTTTTTAATAAGTTTTTAAAAAAAATAGATTTAAAGGATAAAGATTGCTTTATCTATAAAGATAGTGGAGAAACTTTAAGATATAATGATTCTTCAAGTAGAACAATAAAACATATTTTAAAACAAAAAAATGCTCATTTATTGTATGAAATGCATATTGCAATGCCTTATAACATCATATTTCCTTTTGAGAATATATTTATAAAAGAACTGGTAAATTATGCTGATAAATCTTGTTCAATTCTAGTTTATGATTTATTAAACCATAATAAAGTAATTATTAAAGATAATATCTATTACAGAACAATAAGTTATATACTATCGATTATTAATTTTGGTGCATATGTTAATCATCTCTTTTATAAAGTGGATTATAAGAAATGTATTCATTGTAATATGTGCTTATATACCTGTCCAAATCATAATATTGTAATAAAGAATAATAAATATAAGTTTAAGAAGAATTGTTCAATGTGCATGCGTTGTTCTTTTTATTGTCCTAAATCGGCAATAGATATTGGTTTTTTGGAACCTTGGAAATTAAAGAATTATTATAATCTTACAAAGATTAGCATTAGTAATAAAGCAAAAACTAGATATATAAATGAGGATTCTAAAGGTTTCTATAAATGTTTTGTTAAAACATTCAATAAGGTTGATAATAGATATAAGGAAATATATGAAGAAATACACAAAATGGGTTTATAAACATTGTAAAGATCTAAAAGATAAAAATATTATTCTTACTGGAGCAAATAGTGGGATTGGTTTTTATATTTCTTATTATTTAGTAGCCTTACATGCAAATTTAATAATGGCTGTTAGAAATATAGAAAAAGGGCAAGAAGCAAAGGAAGCAATCTTAAAAGATTTTCCTAATGCGAATATTTTAATACTTGAAGTAAATATTTCAAATAATGATAGCATAAAAGAGTTTTCAAAAAGTTTTAAAGATAAACATATTGATTTTTTAATTAATAATGCAGGAATATATCATTTACCACGTCAATATAATAAAGATAAAATTGAATTAACTTTTGCTACTAATACAATTGGTCCAGTCTTATTAACAAAGACTTTAAAAAGATATGTAAGAGATGATTTTAGAGTTATTAATTGTGCAAGTATATCTTATTCATTTAAGAAAGAAGATTTAGATGATTTATATTCACTTAAACTTAAAAATAAAACAAGTATATATGCACGTAGTAAACGCTATTTAATGATTGAATCTTTATATGAAAAACAAAACGAAACATCATTAAATATTTGTCATCCTGGAGTAACTGCTTCTAATTTATTTGACGCTAGTAAAGGTGGATTTTCTAAATCGTTTAATAAACTTATTAAACCTTTAATGAGATTAGTTTTTATTTCACCTAGTAAGGCAGCTTTAAATGCAGTCTACGCAACTTCAATAGATACAAAATATGGTTATATGATAGGTCCTAAAGGCTTTTTACATATCTATGGATATCCTGGAGTTCAGAAGATCAAAAAAGACATGTTAGACAGTAAAACACAAAAAGAAGTAAATAATTCAATTGATGGTTTAATTTAATTCAAATATATATTAGAATAATTAACGATATGAATTTACACTTGATAACTTTAGAGGAAATTACCATAAATCCTTCGGGAGGCATGGGGATATTTTTCTCTTATTGTTATTTATTTATAATTGGTAGTTTCTTAGGTTGGTGTATTGAAGTTCTTTTTAGAAGGATATTTTCAATGCATAGGTGGGTTAATCCTGGATTCTTAAAAGGACCATGTTTACCTTTATATGGTTTAGGGTTATGTTTATTACATTTAATTAGTGAATTATCTTATAGATATATATGTAATGGAGATTTAGTGCCTGACTATTATTTTACTTTTGAGTCTTCTTCAGTATGTTTAGGTAGTTTAAATTATTGGTGGACTTCCTTAATTGTAGTTTTATTAATTGGAGTAGGAATGACTTTATTAGAATTTATTGCCGGACTAATATTTGTAAAAGGATTAAATATTAAATTATGGGACTATTCCTCATTAAAAGGAAATGTAATGGGAATTATTTGTCCTTTATTTAGTGCAATATGGATGGTATGTGGAGCTTTATATTGGTTCTTTATCCGTCCATTTATTTTAGGTGCTTTAACTTTCTTTAATTCTAATATTTGGTTTATTACTTTCTTACTTGGTTTATTCTATGGAATTTTATTAATTGATATAGTTGCTTCAGTTTCTTTATCTATCAAAGTTAGTGGAACTGCTAAGAAAAATCATTTAGTTGTCGATTTTGAAAAATTTAAGTTGAATTTAAAATCAAAAGATATTAAATATAAAAAGAACAAATCACAATTTCAAGTTGCAGTTGAAGAAGCTGCTAGTGTTCTAAAAAATAAATTAGGTCAATTTACGTATGATATTAAACGTCATATGTATATTAATAATGAGATTCCTGCTAAAGGAGCAGCAGAAATTGATGAGACTCCAAGAAGTAAACAAAAAGAGTTGAAGGACAAAAAAGACTCCAAATAACATTTAGAAAGAGGGAAAAAAACATGTTACACGTAATTAAACATCCACTTATTGATTTAAAACTTAATAAGATGAGAGACGAAAAGACCAATTCAAAGGATTTTAGATTTTTATTAAATGAAATCGCATCCTTAATGACTTATGAAGTATTTAGAGATTTAACTCTTCATGTAGTCGGTACTAGAAGAACTCCAACAGGAGTTACTATTGAAAAAGTAAGATTAGATAAGAATATTGTTATCTGCCCAATCTTAAGAGCTGGTATTGGTATGTCAACTGGTGTTCAAGATATGCTTCCAATGGCTAAAGTTGGCCATATTGGTTTATATCGTGATGAGAAGACATTACAACCACATGAATATTATTGCAAAATGCCAGTAGTTGAAAATCCATTAGTATTAATTTGTGATCCAATGCTTGCAACTGGTGGAAGTGCTTGTGATGCTATTTGTGCTTTAAATAAAAGAGGTTTCAAAGAAATTAGATTATTATGCTTAGTTGGTGCCCCTGAAGGTATTAAAAAAGTTGAAAAAGAACATCCAGAAGTTGAAATTTATTTAGCAGCTGTTGATGAAAAATTAAATGATAAGGGATATATTCTTCCAGGTCTTGGTGACGCTGGAGATAGAATCTTCGGAACTCTATAATATATTAAAAATGTACCGCTCAGCGGTACATTTTCTTTATATTTAATTATCTATTTCTTTAAATACTTCACCTATTGGAGCATTTATTTGGCATTTAATTTTTCTATCAATTTGAAGTGGGTCTTTATTAATAACATAAACATTATCTCCAAAGAAATAATTTATAAAACTTGCTGCTGGATACACTCTTAAAGAAGTACCTGCAATAATTAATAGATCTGCTTCTTGAAGAGCAATCATAGCTTTAGTAATTGTATTTTCATCAAGTCCTTCATCATATAAAACTACATCAGGTTTTATTAAACCATGACATTTAGGACAATATGGAACTGGACCGAGTTTTAGTATTTCATCTAAAGTATATTTACTACAACAATTTGTACAATAATTTCTAAGTACTGATCCATGAAGTTCAATTACATTTTTACTACCTGCTAATTGATGTAATCCATCAATGTTTTGTGTAATTACAGTTACATCTTTTTGCTTTTCTAATTTTGCTAAATAAGTATGAGCATAATTAGGCTTTGCATCTTTATTAATCATAAATTCATAGTAAAATTTATAGAATGTTTCAGTATGTTCTACAAAATAATCATGTGAAAGCATTATTTCATATGGCATTCCATATTTACTTTTTAATTTATATAATCCATCTTTTCCTCTAAAATCTGGAATTCCGCTTTCAGTAGATACTCCAGCTCCACCAAAGAAGACAATATGTTTAGCCTTTTTAATAGCTTCTTTTAATGAAATTATGTTTTTATCCATAGCAATATTATAATACATACTAAATTTATAGTTTCATTAATTTTCATTAAAAATTGATATTTTTTACAATTTTAAACGTTTTCACTGACATTATTGTCAATTTATGCTATTATATATGCATGGAAATTAAATATAAAATCGGAGATTACGTTGTCCATAAGTTTAATGGCGTTTGTCAGGTTGTGGATATTAAAAAAGAAGACTATGGAAACGGAATAGAAAGCTATTATGTTCTTGAATCTTTTGATAGCATTTCAAAAATGCATATTATGATTCCTACAGCAAATTGTCCTCAATTAAGAGATATTATAACTACAGAAGAAGCAAATAAAATAGTGGAGCATCTTCCAAAATCTAAAGATATTTGGATCAAGGATGCTCGTCGTAGAAAAGAAAGATATAACGAAATTATAGATAAAGGTAGTTATGAAGATATGTGTGATTTATTGCATACTCTATATTTTAAGAAGGAAGAATATAAAGAAAATAAGAAACCAATACCTATTGAAGACAAAAAAATCTTTGATTTAGCAGAAAAAATACTATTTGGTGAACTTTCTATCAGTTTAGGAATTGACAAAAGCGAAATAAGTAATTATATTAATAGTAAGTTGTTTATTAATTAGTTTTTCATAAATTTTATATATATGAAAACTCTTAGCAAAATGCTAAGAGTTTTTATTTGTTTGTAATATAATAATTTATATGATTATACGTAAAGCAACTAAAGAAGATTTAAATGATATATTAGCAATTTATGAACATGCTAGAACATATATGCGTGAACATAATAATCCTAATCAATGGGGTAAGATATATCCATATAAGAAATATATTGTTAGTGATATTGGGAAAGGCGAATTCTATGTTGCTTTAGATAATAATGAAATAGTAGGTTGTTATAAATTTATTATTGGTAATGATCCTACATATGATGTTATTGATGGAAAATGGTTAGATGATTCTAAATATGCTGTTATACATCGTTTAGCATCGAAATATAATGATAAAGGTATTGGTTCATTTATCATTAAATATTGTATAGGTATATATCCTCATATTCGTATTGATACCCATAATGATAATTTACCTATGCAAAACTTATTATATAAATTAAACTTTAAAAAGACAGGAGTAATCTATGTTCGTGGAGGGTCTCCACGGGTAGCATTTGAGTATTATGAAAAATAAAAATCCAAATATGTATTATATTGTAGGTGGTATAGTACTTACAATTAGTGTTGCTATTATGGCAATCGGAATTACTGTACCTATGGTAATGACTGAACCAAGTTATATTGGATGGATTGGTGTAGCAATTGTAGCTGTTGGAGTAATTTTATTTTTCTATGGTATTTATCTATTAAAAAAAGGTAATTTTATTAAAATAAATAAAGAATTATTAAAACAAAAAGAAGAACAAGAAAAACAAGCTAAAATAATCGATGAAATGATTGAAAATAAGAAAAAAGAGAATAACAAGAAAGATTAATTAAGATTTAACCACTCTTTTAAGATATTTATAACTTTGTTATTTTCTTGAACATAACCAATATGTTGAGAATATTCTAATAATTCCCATTTTGAATTTTTAATATTATCATGCATTAATTTATTAATATATGGAGAAGATTCATCTTCTTGGCCACTTATAATTAGTGTTTTTATTTTTATATCTTTAAGTTTATCAGTTACATCATAATTTAATAATGTACCATTTCCATATACTTCACTTTTTCCCCACATGTAATTATATAATTCTCTACCAAATGGATAAGGGTTTGTATAAGGATAAAATTTTTTAAAAGCGTTTTTATGATTATTAACATGTTCACTTACAAATCTATTAGAGGCATTGGTGAACATTTTTTCATTATATTTTTTGCCTTCAAATTCATTAAGCAGTGCCTTCTTATAAGAAATTGGATAGTTTTCTATACTTCTTGAATTTTCTTGATTCCAGATTTTTGTTGATGGCAATGTAGAAAATAGTATTAGAGAAGAAATATCTTTTGGACTTTTATTTGTTACATAGTGTAATGCGAGCATTCCACCCCAAGAATGCCCAAGTAAATGATATTTTTTAATATTTAAAAGCTTAACTAAAAGCACTAATTCCTCTTCAAAGGATTCAAATGTGTATAATTCCTTATATTTATCTTTATTGATAGTGCTAAAACCACATCCGTGTTGATTATAAAATACAATTGTTAATCCTGATTCAGCTAATTCTTTAAAAGGGCCTTCATAGGAATAAAATGGCGATCCTGGCCCTCCACATAAAACTATTAGTGGAGTAGTATCGTTATTTATTTCGCCATAAATTTTATAAAAAGTTTTATAATCTTTTGTTTTTAAAAATCCAGCTGAAATCTTCATAAACTATTCTTCTTTATGATGATATTTTAATTGACTTGTTAAAATGATAGCAATTTGAATTGGTATACCTATAATAAAAATTTCCCATAGATTTATAGTTGGTGGGTAAAAGAATAATTGTAAGAATACACAAATAACTATTGTCCAATTTAAGAAAGAAAAGATAACATATTTAACCCATCTTTCTTTAGGTGGCCATATAGCTTTAAATATTGTAGCAAGTAAAAAACTAGCTGGAACTGACCAACCAAAAACCATAATATAATTTATTGCGCCATCAGTTGCTGTTAATAGTGCTGCATATAAAATAGTTGCTAATAGCCAAACTAAGGTAATTGATAAAGCAAGAATAACATTCTTCCTAATTTCATCACCAATACCATTGCTATATTTATCTTTTTTTGTTTTTATATCTTCATTACTAGTTAAATAATCTAAAGTAACACCATACAATTTACATAAGTTATAGAGTATTTCAATATCAGGTAAAGTTTCACCTGTTTCCCATTTAGATATTGCTTTATCACTATAATTTAGCTTTTGAGCTAACTCAGATTGAGTAAGCTTTTTTGCTTTTCTCAACTCTACTAAATTTTTTGCTATTGTTTGTTTAATATTTTCCATACCTATAAAATATACCTTTTTTATAAAGAATTCAATCGGTAAATAAGGCATATTCTCTTAAAAATAGAGTTGTAGAATGAAGGCTAAAATTAATAGAGTTAATTCTCTTTTTAAGATTCACTAATTAGAGTGCCTTTTATTTTTAAAATTATATAATGTAGTTTAGTAAACTAGATGTTTACTGTAAGTAGAAAATTATGAGAAAAGATAGTGTTATTTACTACAAAGATGAACTAA
>JBAYBM010000024.1:0-11207 GCA_041669265.1 Bacilli bacterium
CTATTTCCCAACATTTTTTATGCTGCGACAACATCGAACATATAATCTTCCTGTTTTCTTCTGTTAAATGTTTCATATTTTTAACCTCCTTTTCCTTCTACAGGATACTTAAATTATACTTTATTAGACTAAAAGCCGGGAAAAACAGAAAAACGGAAATTACTTTTATAATTCACGACAATTCAACAAAATCTATTTTATCGTTTAATTTATAATTTTAAGTTGTTATAATCATTATTAGACTATTAGAAGCGGGGGATTATTATGATTAAAGACATATTAGTATTCGCATTATCTTCTAACGTCGAACTCACTGATAAAGTGTGCGCTTTACTTGGAATCGAAAGAAGCCAAGCAGAGATTCATCACTTTGCAGATGGTGAAGTCCTTGCAACATCAAGAGCTGATGTTCGTGGTAAAAAAGTTTATATAATTCAATCAACCTGTTCACCAGTAAATGATCGAATTATGGAAACCTTAATTTTCATCGACGGAGTAAAGAGAGCTAATGCTAGAGAAATCACACTCATAATGCCATATTATGGGTATGCACGACAAGACCGAATTGCTCACATTAATGAGCCAATAAGCGCAAGAATGGTTGCAGATTTATTCTCAAATGCTGGAGTTAAAAGAGTTCTAACTATAGAATTACATACTCCACAAATTCAAGGATTTTTCAGTGTTCCACTCGATAACTTATCACCTTCAAGTGTTTTTGGAAAATACTTCCAAGACAAGATTGTGAATGGCGAAATCGACCCTAGTAATATTGCTATTGTTGCTCCTGATCACGGTGCTATGTATCGTGCAAGGGACTTAAGTAACTTTATTCCTAACACAAATATTGTTGTTATTGATAAACGTAGACCAAAACCAAACGTTGCTGAAATTACTAACATTGTTGGTGATATTGAAGGCAAAGATTGTATTATGGTTGATGATATCATTGATACAGGTGGAACTATTTTAGCTGGTGCCCATGCTTTAAGGGAACATGGTGCTAAGACCGTTTATATATGCTGTGCTCATGGTTTATTTAATAATAATGCTATTTTAAAATTTGAAGCAAATAATGATATTTCTGAATGCTTAATTACTGATACAATTGCACATCCTGAATTTGCAAATAGTAAAAAAGTTAAGATTTTATCAATTGCTGAAATGATTGCTGATGTTATTAAATCACACGAATCACACGAAAAGATTAAAGATCAATACGCTAGATTCCATTAGTTTATATAAAATTAAATAAAGAGCTCTTTATAGAGCTCTTTTTGTTGTTTAAATACTTTAATAATAAAAGTATAATATTTTTATGAACGAAAATATTATTCAACCATCAAATAAACTGATGCTTACAAGAAACATCAATGATTTTGATTTTGTTTTAACTGCCAAAGAAAGTAAAGAATTAGATGCTTTAAGCAATATCGATACTTTAAAATTGATGGAAAAGGCTGGAGATGAAATATATAAATATATAATTAATAGATTTTCTAGTAAAACTACATTTTTAGTTGTATGTGGGACGGGAGGAAATGGTGGAGACGGCTATGTCTTAGCTCGTTTACTTCTTGAAAATAAATACAAAGTTAAAATACTTAGCATTGGTGAAAAATTTAGTAAAGAATGCGAAATAAATAAAGACAAATATTTAGGAGAATATGCAAATTCATTAAAAGATGAGCGATTTGATGTAGTTATTGATGCTATTTTTGGTATTGGATTAAATAGAGAGATAGTTTCGCCTTATAAGGAATTATTTCAAGAAATAAATGAACTTAATTCTTATAAAATTTCTATCGATATACCAAGCGGAATTAATAGTGATAATGGTTTTGTTATGGGTTCTTTTATTAAATGCAATCTATGTTTAGCAATTCAAGAGTATAAATTAGGTCATTTTTTAAATTTCGGAAGAGATTCTTATGATGAGATTGAAAGAATTGATATTGGCTTAGTAGCTCCTGATTTAAATAATTATATTATTAGTTTAAAAGCACATAATTATGTTCCTTTATTTCCAACTCGAGACAGTAATTCAAATAAGGGCGAATATGGAAGAGCAAGTTTAATTGCTGGTAGTCCTGAACTTATTGGTGCTAGTTTAATAAGTTTGAATGGACTTGAAGTTTTATTATGTGGAAGTGGATATTCAACCTTATGTGTTCCTGAAAGTTTATATCCAATTTATGCAACCAAGAATTTTGAAAATACCTATGTTTTATTAGATTCTTCAAAAGAAGGATATCTTAAGTTTGATAAAAAGAATCTAGATTCATTATTAAATCAAGATGCAATTGGGATTGGAAACGGACTTGGAATTTCTAAAGAAGTCTATAAAACAGTGGAGTATTTATTAGAAAATTATAATGGTAATTTAGTTATTGATGCTGATGCTATAAATTCTTTAAGTGAATTTGGAGTTGATATTTTGTCTAACCATATTGGAAATGTTTTTATAACACCACATATTAAAGAATTTAGTAGATTAACAGGTATAAGTGTTGATGAAATTAAACAAAACGAAGTGGGATTTGCAAAAGAATTTGCAAAAAAATATAAAGTAACAATACTTTTAAAAAGTAATACAACTATAATTACTGATGGGTTTGGAACTTATTTAAATACTAATGGATCTCCTGCTCTTGCAAAAGCAGGTAGTGGAGATTTATTAATGGGTATTTTACTTGGATTACTTACAAAACACGATGATTTATTATTAAGAGCAAGTTGCGCATCTTATATTTTAGGCAAGGCTAGCGAACTTGCTGTTAAGGATATTAATGAAAATAGTGTTCTAGTTAGAGACGTGACAAAATATATTTCAAAAGTAATAGATTTATTCAAATAAAGGAGATTTTATATGGATAATGTTAATAAAATGCCTAAAGAAAAAGTTGGTTTTCGAAACTGGATTAGCTTCATAATTATTGGTTTAGCTGGTCAGTTTGCTTGGATGATTGAAAATATGTACCTTAATAAGTTTATATTTTCCTTTGGTTCTAATAATTACACATCAATGATTTCTATTACAGTTGCATTAAGTGCTATTACTGCTGCAGTAACGACAATTTTTATGGGAAGTCTCAGTGATAAAATAGGTAAAAGAAAAATATTTATTTGTTTAGGATATATTTTGTGGGGTATTGCGACAGCATCTTTTGGATTTATTAAAAGAAACACAAATTTAGATGCTGTTTCTTGTAGTGTTTTTGTTATTATACTTGATTGTGTCATGACATTCTTTGGAAGTACAGCAAATGATGCATGTTTTAATAGTTATGTAACAAAAAATGTTTCTACTAAAAATAGAGGTAAAGTTGAAGGAGTTCTTTCAATTCTGCCCTTAATGGCTATGTTGGTTATATTTGTTGGTTTAGATAGATTTACAAGTAAAGATTCAAGTGGTGAAACACATTGGGATATTTTCTTCTTTATAATTGGTGCAATTGTTTTATTAGTTGGTATTGCATCGTTCTTTTTGTTACCAAAAGAAAAGGTTGATAAAAATGATGAAAAATATCTCTCCTTATTAGCTGATGGATTTAAACCAAAGACTATTAAAACAAATAAAATATTATATCTTGTATTAATAGCTTATTTAATTTATGGGATTGCTACCCAAGTATTCTTCCCATATTTAACAATTTATTTCCAATATAGTTTAAATTTTGATGCAAATACCATGCCAATCATTTTAGGTATTGTATTAATTGTTGGAAGTGCCCTTAGTGTAGTTGCTGGATATTTGATGGATAAATTTGGGAAATTAAAAACTTTGATTCCTATATGTATTGTGGCTTTCGTTGGTTTCTTTATATTATTTTTTGTACCAAAGGAGAATTTGATTTTTACTATAATTGCAGGAGTCATAATGATGTTTGGTTATGTAAGTGTTTCTGCAATATTAAATGCCATTTTAAGGGATTATATTCCTAAAGGAAAAGAAGGTGTTTTCATGGGAGTTAGGATGTTATTTGTTGTTATGCTTCCTATGTGTACTGGACCATTTATTGGTCAGGCAATTACTGATAATCTTGCAACTTCGACATATACCGATCCAACCTATGGGACTATACAAAATTTGCCTCCTAATTATATTTGGTTAGTTGGTTCATTAATCTTCTTATTAATTTTTATACCAATAATATTTATTATAAAAGAAGAAAAAAAGAAAAGAATAGTGAAAGAGGATAATGATACAAAATATGAAAATTAATGAAATTTTGAGCGAATATCCTCGTCCAAATTTTGTTCGAAATTCTTATTTTAATTTAAATGGAGAATGGGATATTTCAATACAAAAAAACAATGCATTACCTACCTCTTTTTCAAAAAAGGTATTAGTTCCTTATGCAATTGAGACTGAAATTAGTGGTATAAAACATTGTTTAAGAGATGATGAATATATTATTTATCATAAGCAAGTGGAACTACCAAAAAGATTTAAAAAAGAGCTGTTATATTTATGTTTTGAAGGCGTTGATCAAATCGCCTATATTTATATTAATAATGTTGAAGTCGGTTCGCATGTTGGAGGATACAATCGTTTTTCTATTGAAATAAGTGATTATGTTACAAATAATAATTTTGATATATATGTTGTAGTATTGGATAAAGGGAAAAATAATTCTTTACCTCGTGGGAAACAAGAAATTAATAATGGTGGCATATGGTATCGCCCAACAAGTGGCATTTTTAAAACTGTTTGGTTAGAAGCAACATATAAGGCACATATAAAAGAAGTTTATTTTACCCCACTAATAGAGCAAAAAGCAGTTAAGATTTTAGTAAAAACTACATGTAATGGGAATGTTAAAATACAAATTGGTAAAGAAAATTTTGTTATTAAGTCAAATTTTGAAGAGATTGTAAAATTAAATGATTTTAATCTTTGGAGTTTTTCAAATCCATATTTATACGATGTTAATTTAGTATTTAAAAAGGATAAAGTTAAAACTTATTTTGGTTTAAGAAAAATTGAATCTAAAAATGATAAAAATGGTAAGAGAAGGGTTATTATAAATAAAGAGCCTGTATTTATAAATGGTTTATTATATCAAGGTTATTATTTTAAGGGAGATTTGACACCATTAACTTATAAAGAGATGGAAAATGATATAGTTTTAATTAAAAAAATGGGCTTTAATACACTTCGTTTACATATAAAAATTGAGAATGAATATTTCTATTATCTGTGTGACAAATTAGGAATTTTAGTAATTCAGGATTTCGTAAATGGTGGATATAAATATAATAATAAAATTACTTTTTATCCTGGTTTATTTAAAGATCATTATTATAGAAACGATAAGAATTACAAACTATTTGCTAGGGAAGACGAATATGGAAGAAAAGAATTCGTAAAAGAAATGAGTAAGGTCCAAGAACAATTATTTAACCATCCTTCTGTAATTATTTATACAATTTTTAATGAGGGTTGGGGCCAATTTGATGCTAATAATAATTATGAATTTTTTAGAAACAAAGATCGAACAAGATTATATGATGCAACGAGCGGTTGGATTGAACAAGGTGAGAGCGATTTTAAGAGTATTCATAATTATTTTTATCCACAGAAAAATTATAAAACTAAGGATAAGATTTATATAATAAGTGAGTTTGGTGGATATTCATATGTTGATGGAAAACACTTTTATGGTAAAAAGAAATTTGGCTATCGTCATTATAATTCGATAAGTAAACTAACAAATGCTTATACAAAACTTTATCTAAAAAAGATTAAACCACTTATTAAAAATGGATTATCTGGTATTATTTATACCGAATTTAATGATGTTGAAGACGAAGTAAATGGTCTTGTAACTTATGATAGAGAAATAGTAAAAATAAATATTAAAAAATTAAATGACATTAATAATGAATTATATGATGAATTTAATAAATCTATAAAATAGGTAATTATTTAGAATGCTTTTTATGTTTTTTCTTACCAGTAAGAATAATAATTAGAATTAACAATAAAGCAACGACACCAACTACAACATAAAATAAAACAAGATTATTATTAATAAATTCAATAATTCTTTCTTGAAGAGTTAATTCTTTTGGCGCTTCATTTGTAATTGAATATTTACCATCTTTTATAATTCCATAATAATTTCCATTATATGTTTTAAGTTTATTATTATCGCTATCAAAAATGTTAATTTCGTATACATGATTAAAGTCATTTTCTATTGGTAATGTAGGATATGTTATTTTTTGAATTGTTCCATCTCCTAATAATGATATATCTCCAGTTATTGAATCTTTAGAAGTAGTAATTGAATAAGTGGCCTTATATGTCTTTGTAGAATCATCAATATTATTAATTGAAATATTAATTGATGTATTTTCATAATCAAGATTACAAGAATATGTGATATTACTTTTCTCACCTAAAAAGGCTTGTTTTACCCATTCTGGGTGGTCTATGTATGGGTTTCTGTTCCCTTGTATTGCATTATATACTAAATTATTTCTATGCATTTCATGCTCATCTACTGGGTCAATTTCATTCCATTCCAATAATGTAGACAAAATTCCATAATAAGCAGGGGTATCTTTTGTTTCGCTTGCTAATATTGAACCTTCACTAATTAAACTTACATCATCAGTAAGTTTAAGTTGTGGTAATAATAAATCACTATCTTTATATGTTCTATATCTTGTTGCCATATAGAAAATACTACGAGCAATATCACCTTTATCTTCTTCGAGTGGTTCATATACCTTATAAGTATTAGTTGTATCGTCTCTATATCCAGTAGTTGTACTTGAAATAGTAGAACTAATTTGTGTAGCGGAAGTTTTGTCTTTTACATCTCCATAAACATAATTATTGTGCCCAGTAGAATTGTTATTATGTTCACCCATATGAAGGTTATGAATATCAGTTCCTGCTAAAGCAAGCGGGGTATTACTAGGTTTTTGAAAACCATGAGATTCTGGCCATACATGTTCACGGTCAATTTTACATTCGACATTTGAATCGTTATAGAATTTCTTACTTTTATATGTAGCATCTTGTTCATCATATAAAACATCACAAATTACATCATCTTTTTTCCATATTTGATTAGTTTCTTCTTCGCTTGTTAATGGATCTTTTACCCAATCTCTATCAGCTAAAAGATAATTGTACCAAGTAACGCTTCCCATGCCACTATAAGAAGAATTTCCTCCAGCATATACAAGTTCTTTTTGATCTGATGGAGAAATTACATTTTCAATATTTGCTAAAAAATCATCCCCCAACGAATCTTCATTTATATTCTTATAATATTCATTTATTTCATCAGTTGTATTATCTCTAAAAATACTATTGGAACTACTTGTAACGTTTTTTGATGTAGTGCTATTTGTAAATGGACAAATAGAAATAGCAATTAAACCACTTAAGGCAATAAAAATATTTTTCATAGTACCTATCTTAAAATAATATGTTTTAAATTAAAAGAATTAATTTGTAATATTTTACAAATGTTTAAATTGTTATTTATTTTATAAATAAATTTAGGTAGAATAACCGAGTGGGGAGTAGCGAATAGAACATATGCGTCAACACGGTTTAACCCGCAAGTTCTAGAGTTTATCAGCAAGACCATATTAAATCAAAGGAGATTTATATGAAAAATGCTACTAATATGCATAATGAGGTTGTAAAGGAAAGTGAAAAGAAAATTGCTTTCGAAACTTTGACTCCAAAACAAGTAGAAGAAGCTGTTGAAACCAATATTGATACTGGTTTAACTTCTGAAGAAGCAAAAGCTCGTTTACAAAAATATGGACCAAATAAGTTAGAAGAAAAGAAAAAGAAATCTTGGATTAAGATATTTTTTGAACAAATGAATAATCCAATGATATTTGTTTTGTTTGCAGCAATTGCAGTTACAATTGGCGTTTCAGTTTATGAAACGATAACTTGTGCAAATAACGGATGGATTAAGGATGGAGTAGCAATTACTAATCCTTTCTTAGATGTTGGAGATTGGCCTGATGTTGTAATTATTTTAGCTGTTATTTTAATGAATTCTATTATAGGAACAGTACAAGAAATTAAGGCTCAAACCTCTCTTGATGCTTTAAAAAATCTTTCTAGTCCTGAATCAACTGTTTTAAGAGATGGGAAGAGAATGAAGATTAAATCAAGTGAATTAGTAATTGGTGATGTTGTTATTCTTGAAGAAGGAGATACAATTGGTGCCGATTTAAGATTAATAGAAGCTAAAAATTTAAAAGCAAATGAATCAAGTTTAACTGGTGAAAGTGTTCCAGTTGAAAAAAATTCCGATGTAACATTTTCAAAATCAGTTGTAATTGGAGATAGAGTTAATTTAGCTTATATGACGACTCCAGTAACTTATGGTAGAGGAACGGGAATTGTTGTTGGAACAGGAATGAAAACTGAAATTGGTAGAATTGCTAAGGCTATTGATGATGAAACCGATGAAATGACTCCATTACAAAAAGTACTAGCAAAATTATCAAAAGTATTAGGTTTTATTACTTTAGGTATTGTTGTCATCGTTTTGATTGTTGATATTATTTGGATATTTGTTGATGGAAATGGAAGTAATGTTGAATCATGGATTGAGGCAGTATTGTCTGCTATTGCTCTTGCAGTTGCAGCTATTCCTGAAGGATTAGCGGCTGTTGTTACTATTGTTTTATCAATTGGTGTTCAAAGAATGGTTAAGGCAAATACTGTTGTTAGAAAATTACCAAGTGTAGAAACTTTAGGTGCTGTTTCTATTGTTTGTAGTGATAAAACAGGCACTTTAACGCAAAATAAAATGACAGTATTAGAAGCTTATTCTGACAATAAATATTATAAAAAGGATGATTTTAATAAAGAAAATAAAGATGAAGATTTAAGATTGTTAGCAAAAGGTATGTCTTTATGTAGCAATGCTACAGTGGATGAAGGTCTTTATGGAGATCCTACTGAAATTGCTCTTGTTGCTTTTGCTAATGATTTTAATATGCATAAAAAAGAATTAGAAAAGTTAACACCAAGAATTGATGAATTACCTTTTGATAGTGTTCGTAAAATGATGTCAACTCAACATCAAAACGAAAAGAAAGAAAAAATTGTTTATACAAAAGGTGCTCTTGATAGTATTTTAAAATATGCAAAATTTATCCTTGATAATGGTAAAGTTAGACCAATTAAAGATAGTGATATTAAGGATATATATAAAGCAAATGAATATTTTAGTGACAAAGCTTTAAGGGTTTTAGCTTTAGCTTATACTACTAAAAATAAGATTGATGAAAATGATCTAATTTTTATTGGTTTAGTTGCTATGATTGATCCTGCTCGTCCAGAAGCAAAACCAGCTGTTGCTAAATTTAAAACTGCTGGAATTACTACTGTTATGATTACAGGAGACCATAAAGATACTGCATTTGCAATTGCTAAAGATTTAGGAATTGCCACTAATAAAAATGAATGTATGATGGGAGAAGAACTTGATAAATTATCTTTTGATGAATTAAGAAGTAAAGTAAAAACCATTAGAGTATTTGCGCGTGTTTCTCCACAAAATAAAGTTAATATTGTTAAAGCTTTTGAAGCTAATGGACATATTTGTGCAATGACTGGAGATGGTGTTAATGATGCTCCAAGTTTAAAAGCTGCTGATATTGGTATTGCAATGGGTATCACCGGAACTGATGTTGCAAAAGGTGCAGCAGATATGGTTTTAACTGATGATAATTTTGCTAGTATTGAAAAAGCTGTTGAAGAAGGAAGGGGAATTTATGCCAATATTAAAAAGACTGTTCTCTTCTTATTAAGTAGTAATATTGCTGAAGTTTTGGGTATGTTCTTTATTGTTTGTATTGGATTACCTGCTCCATTTATTGCTATTCACTTATTATGGGTTAATTTAATTACAGATAGTTTACCAGCAATTGCTCTTGGTATGGATCCTAAAGATCCTAATAATATGAACGACAAACCACGTGATCCAAATGAAGGCATATTCGCTCATGGTGGTATGAAAGTTACAATTGGATATGGTGCTGTTATTACAGTTGCTGTCTTGCTTGCTTATTTCTCTTGTGCTTGGCTTAATGGTACATTTGGATTAGCGAATATTAAAACATTATATGAAGGAAATGCTGATATATTACATCAAGCTCAAACTATGGCTTTTACAACATTAGCTTTTGCTGAATTATTCCATATGCTTGGTATGTCAAATGTTAGAAAATCATTTGTTAAGATCTTTAAGAATAAGAACTATATGATGGCTCTTGCTTTCTTCCTTGGTATTGGGTTACAACTTTTAGTAATTGAGGTTCCAGGAATTAGTACAGTCTTTAATACTGCTAACCTTAGTTGGATTGAATGGGGATTAACTTTAGGATTATCTATAACTCCTTTACTTGTCCATGAAATTGTTGTTTTATTTAATTTCATTAAAAGAAAAGTTAGTAAAAAATAATTATTATAGGAACATCGATAGGATGTTCCTTTTTATATATCAGCGAAAATATTTCATATTTTTATATGGGAAATTTAAAATTTATACACTATAATATTTAATAATATGGAACCTTATAAAAATTTTAAAAATAAGTACATTAATGCCAAAGATATTTTTAATCAAAAAGAAAACACCTACGGAGTGTTTATTTATTGGACAATATGTCCACATTGTATGGCAATTAAATCTTTTATGAATAATTATTTATTAAAAGACAATCGATTACAAATTTATTTATTAAATGAAACTGGTGAAGAAGACGCGATTCTTTTTAAAGATATTGATGATAGTAATATGGTTTCTAAACAAGCATTTATGGAAAATTATACTAAAGCAAGTTTAGGAGCAAGTGAAGTTAAAGATATAGTTTATTATTTTGTTCCTGCTTTATTAATTATTAAAGATAAGAAGCTTGTAAATTATATAGTTTTTGAAGATAACATTGAAAAATTTTTAAGGAGTTATAAAGATGAATAAAGTATTTAAAATGATGATTTTACCTGTTTTGGCTTTGAGTTTATTTAGTTGTGGAGATAATAGTGATACAGATACTGTAGCTGATTATACAGATTATATGGAATACCAAGTTTATCCAGATGAAATGTATTCCCAAACTGCAACAAAATACGCTATCGTTATAACTAATCCAAATTGTCCTCATTGCGAAGATATTAAATCCTATTATTTTAATTATATTGATGC
>JBAYBM010000025.1:0-10832 GCA_041669265.1 Bacilli bacterium
GCTGGATAATAAATCGCCTTTGCAGTCTTATAATCATTTGCTGAATATGGATCTGCTTTTAATGCATTTTCAATAATATTTTTTTTACTGGAGTACTGCCAATATACCACTGATTATCCACACGCGAAATGACTTTCTTTTGATTACCTAGAGAATCCGTTTCATTTTGAGCAAAAGATGTTCCCACATAAATCATCAGTAAAAGAAAATAAACGAAAAATGAAAAACGCATACATCATCCTGCAAATAAGCAACAGCTGAATTTCGTTAAATCTATAAAACTTTATAATTTTATATAACGAATAATACAACACAATTGAATTCTCTTTACTTATTCCAATTGGTTTTTTCACCACGACTTAAAAGCAATAACGTAAACTTCTGTTTACATTATTTACTATTACATATTAAATTGAAAGGAACTAGAATGCAAATGCAAGAGCAAGCCCACCTTGCTCTGTCGGAACGAGCTTCACCATAAAGGCTGGCTTATCTCCAATATACATGTTGTAAAGTTCAATAGATGAATCTTTATAATTGTTTGAAAAATGCCCCAATAGGATAGCTAAACCAATAGAAGCTGCACCACCCAATGTTAAATACATTCCAACTTCATTATTACCTAAGTAGGAAACAAGACCATAAGCAAGAGCAAGCCCACCTATACCTCCAAAAAATATACTTGGATAATAATACATCATTGCGGTACTATAATCTTCTTCTGATAATGGATTTGATTTTAATGCATTCACTATAATATCTTCTTCAACTGGACTACTCCCAATATACCACTGATTATCCACACGCGAAATCATCTCCTTTTGATTATCTTGAGAATCCATATCATTTTGAGCAAAGGATCTTCCAAAAAACATCATCAGTGAAAGAAAAATAATAAAAAAAGAAAAACGCATATTTGTTCCTAAATAATGAATTGTAATAGAGTTTACTTTAATCTTAATAAAAATTCTATTTTTTGATTAAACAAAATATAACTATCCTGAACGTCAAGATTTAATCACAGAAACAAATTAATTCATGCGATACAATACTAATAGTAATCAATTATTACTTTTCTATTTTAAATTATAAATTTGAGCCGATTTTATTATGAAGCACACACGTTTTCTTTTTTCATCTATTCTCTTTTTCTTACTCTATTTCGTGCAATGGAAAAAGCAAATTGTTTTTGCGAATTACCTATATATATATAGTGAGCATTCTCTTAAAGACGCCAATAATTTTTATAAAAAACTATTAACGCATTTATCAATTCATGCTGTTGATTTTTTAAGCAGCAATACTCCTTATAAAAAAGTTCCTAGCAAAACTATAAACTATCCTTTTTTTTATAATGATTTAGAATTTTCAATTGACACCTCTAGTCAAGACACAATCCAGAAAATGAAATCTGGTGGTTTATTTATGACAGCTCATTACGGAAACTATGAAGCAATTGGACCATGGCTTTGTAAAATGGGAATTCCATTAAAAGCAAGTTATGCCCCCATAAAACCTTTATTTTTGAATAACATTTTGGAAAATAAAATTAGAGCCGTAAATAACGAAAGTTATTCTTTTTTCATTAATAATCCTAAGAATATTTTAAATCTGATTGATGAAGGTAAATTGTTTTGTTTAATTGCCGATCAGGATTATAGAAAATCAAAACCAATACAATCCACTTTTCTTGGAAAGCCTGTTTTATGTAATCCTATTCCTGAATTCATATTAAAACATCGACCAAATACACCCATTTATTTTTGCCATCTTCATGAGGAAGGAAATAAAAGAATTTTATTTGCTAAAGAAATAAAACTAATAGAGAATAATTTAAATACAATCTATCCACAATTTCATCAATGGCTCGAAGAATTAATTAATGAAAATAATGAGCTATGGTATGGATGGACCCATCGCCGCTTTTTAGGAAAAAGCTTAATTAATTCAATTTATCAACATAACATCAACAAATCTATTAATATTACGTAAAACTTATATACTTTCTTTTTTTTCTTTTTTTTACGCTTTTATTCTTTTTTTCATCTTTAATAAAATAAATATTAACATTCTTCTTTTTTTTATCAATGTTTCACGTGAAACATTAAATAATACAGTTAATTATTGTTAATTCTTTATTCCACAAACTATCCACAAAATTAACCTTTGATGGAATTAATACTGTTAGCAATTTAATTATTTTTCCCCGCTTGTTTTTTAAAATAATTATCATTTATTAAAATTTAATTTATGCAATTATTAATTAATATAAGGAAGCAATCCAATAAATAGATTTATTCAGTATTTACCAAAATGAACAAGCCGATATCATGTTTAAAATTTTTTCTAGATTAAATTAACACTATAAAACATCATGTTAATACTTAACAGTAATTTTAAAACTGATAACTACTCTTAGCGTCAATTCACTTATAATTCATTTTATTATCCTAACAGATAAATCCTGTGTTTATTAAATAATTATGATAATTGATTTTTGTAATACACCATTATCAATAATTCTTAAACAAGTATAAACATGAAAAAATAATACTTGTTAAATAGTATGGAGATATTAACATCATTTTAACAAAAATAGTATTTATTCACTTATTAGGCTTTTACTACTCATTGTTTTATAAATGATCTTAATCTAAATTGTTTCACGTGAAACATTATTTTTCCCCTACACAAGAAATTCTCCTACAAAAATTTTTAACTGATTTTGATATTTCTTTATCTCAAGAAACATTAGAACAACTATATCTTTATTCAGATCTAGTTTTGGAATGGAATGAAAGAACAAATTTAATATCAAAAAATGATGCCCCAAAATTTATTTCAAGACATATAACAGATTCTCTAGTTCCCTTTATATTTTTAAGCAAAGACTTTGAATTAAAAAATAATACTAAATGGGCAGACATGGGGTCTGGTGCTGGGTGTCCTGTTATACCTCTTTCTATTGTCTTACCTAATATTACTTTTTATGCTGTAGAACCAAGAAACAAACGCGTTCTCTTTTTAAATGAAGTAAGACAATCTCTTCATCTCAAAAATCTTACCGTTATTGGAAAACGTTTTGAAACGTCTGGATTGACTGATTTAGACTTTGTTTCATGTAGAGCTCTTTCTTCTTTTGAAAATGATTGGGAAAGAGCAAAAAACAGTTTAACAAAAAATGGTTTATTCATTACCTTAAAAAGTTTAGATAATGTAAATCATTTAAGAAATCAACCTGGTATAAAAATTACTGAATACCAGTTACCTGAAGAACAACAACATTACGCTATTGTAATGAGAGGAATGCATGACTAAAATAATTGCTGTTTGCAATCAAAAGGGAGGAGTTGGTAAAACAACAACTGCTGTTAATTTAGCAGCAAGTTTTGCCGCTCTCGAAAAAAATACTTTATTGATTGATATGGATCCACAAGGAAACGCATCTCAAGGGGTTGGTTTTAATGAAGTTCAAGATGAAGATATTCATGAAGCTCTTCACCTGGCAGAAAATCCTGAAAATTTATCTTACGAAATTCTAAAAAATACAATTAAATCCACAAATCTAGATTTTCTAAAAATTATTACTTCTGGTCCTGATTTAGCAGCTCTTGAAATTGAACTAGTTAATGTAATGAGTCGTGAAAGACGTTTAGAAAGAGTCATCAATGCTATAAAATCTAATTTTGAATTTATAATTATTGATTCTCCTCCTAGCTTAAACTTATTAACACTAAATGCTTTAACTGCTGCAACAAGTGTGTTAATTCCTGTTCAATGTGAATATTATGCACTTCAAGGATTAGCTGAACTATTTAATACTATTAGATTAGTTCAAAAAAATCTAAATAGTGAATTAAAAATTGAAGGTACTCTTTTAACAATGTATGATGCAAGACTTAGCTTATCAAAGCAAGTAGCAGAAGAAGTTAGAAACTGTATTTCTGAAAAAGTTTTTCAATCTATTATTCCTAGAAACGTAAAACTAAGTGAAGCACCTTCACATGGAAAACCAGTAATTCTATATGATGTTCAAAGTAGTGGTGCACAAGCATATGTAAAATTAGCAGAAGAAATTCTTCATGGGGAAAAATAATGGGTAAAAAATCATTAGCTTTAGGAAGAGGTCTTGATCATATTTTTAAGGATCACCAACGTGAAGAAATTAAAAATATCATTGAAGAAGAAAATAAAAAAAATGGTTTGGAAATTTTAAAAATCAAAATTGATTTAATTGATCCTAATCCTTTTCAACCACGAAAAATTTTCAATGACGAAGAAATAAATGAACTTGCTGAAACCATAAAACAACATGGTTTAATTCAACCAATTACAGTTAGAAAATTTAATGGTCGTTATCAAATTGTTAGTGGTGAACGAAGAACTAGAGCAGCAAAAATTGCTCAACTTGAAGAAATAGATGCATACGTGTATGAACTTCTCTCAGACAAGAATATGGGAGAATGGGCATTAATTGAAAACATTCAACGTGTTGATTTAAATCCAATTGAACTTGCTCAATCTTATCAACAGCTTATTGAAAATCATGGTTATACACATGAAGATCTATCAAAAAGTTTAGGTAAATCAAGATCTGTTATTACTAATAGTATAAGACTCTTAAAATTACCTATACAAGTACAAAATTGGATACAAGAAGGAAAATTATCTTCAGGAGCTGCTAGATCTTTATTAAGTCCAGATATCACTGATCCAGAAAAAATGGCAAAGGATATTATTGAAAAAGGATTGAATGTTCGTGAAGTAGAAAATCTTAGAAAAACAAAAAATTCTAATCCAAAATCTGTTAAACAAGAAATAGATCCAAACATAAATGCTTTTGTCAAAAAACTAACTGAATTTTTTGGAACAAAAGTTTCTTTACATTCTAAAGAAAAAAATTATTCTAAAGGAAGTATTATTATAGATTACTATTCTTTAGAAGATTTAAGTCGTATTCAAGAAATGATGGATAGATAACAGTGAAAAAAAGCGCATACATAATACAAATCATCCCTGAAAAATCAGAAAAATCTAAAAGTATTCGTATTTCAAAAATACAGTTATTATTGATCAAAATTTTTTCTGTTATTTTTTTAATAGGAATTGGGTTATTAGTTTATAAAATTATTTCTGTTAATGCTATTGTTTTAAATTATCCAAAAATAAAAGCATTAAATAATGAATTAATCGAAAAACAAAAAGAATATGAAAAAGATTTTGAATTATTAGATTCGATTTATATAATGGAAAGAAAAATTCAAATTTTATTAGATACGTATTTTGAAAAAGATAACTCTAAAATTAACGCTTTATTAGAAAAAAATAAATTTAACTATAAACCATCCAATAAAACTCAAATTGATTTTGATGGAGTATATGGATGGAGATCATATGAAGAAAAAGTGAAAATAGAAAAGATACCTAACATATTACCAGTAGTTGGTATTATTAGTAAAAAATATGATGATGAAAATAAACACAAAGGTATAGATTTTGCAGCACAAATTGGAGACCCTGTTTTTGCAACAGCTTCTGGAAAAGTAGTTTTTTCTGAAAATAAAAGTGAATTAGGTCTTACTATAGATATAGATCATGAAAATGGTTATATATCTTCCTATTCTCATTTAAATTCAATTAAAAAGAAAAAAGGAAGCATTGTAAAAAAAGGCGATATTATTGGATTTGTAGGTAACACAGGAAAAACTAGTGGACCACATTTACATTATGCCATTTTAAAAAATGGTTCCTTTGTTGACCCAGAATCTTATTTCAACTATTAAACAAATATTGCTTGAATGTTGCTTAAATCTATAATGTAACTAAATATTTACATTATAAATGAGTTAAACGTTTTAACTAAATACCTGCACGAGTGGGGGGAGCCTTAAGCATATTGTCATTCATATAAAAATACTGAAGACTGGTTATATGCAAATTTACCAGTATCGGCATCGACAATTGTCACCTTAATATCAAAGGTCACCTGTTGATTGTCGTAAACTACAGCCTGCTTAAATGAGAATGTATCTTCCGAGTTGACAAATGCTGTACCGCACTCGAAAAATCAAGCTCTTTAAGACACCCATAATAACCATCTTTTTAATTTAATATAAACTCAGTTTCCTTTTGAACATTTGAAAAAGGCAAAAAAAATTCAATAAGCAATATTTGATTAAATTTTATGTTTTATGGGACAAAGGAAAAACTATGAAAAAAATTTCAAGTTATATTAGTTACATAATTTTAAAAAAATCTAAAATTAACACATTATTAGATAAAAAAAATTTAATTATAAACCATCCTATAATACTCAAATTGATTTTGATGGTGTTTATAAATGGAAAATATTTGAAGAAAATGAAAATAGAAAAGATATATTACATATCACCATTTGCAGGTATTAATAGAAAAAAAATGAATTTGGTATTACTATAGAAATAGATCATGAAAATGGTTATATATTTTACTACTCTCATTTAAACTAAATTTAAAAGAAAAAAGGAAACATGTTGAAAAAAGGCGATATTATTGGTTTTGTTAGTAATACCATAAAAACTAGTAGACCATATTTATATAAAGCCATTTTAAAAGATGATTCCTTTATTTATAAAAAAACTTATTTCAACTACTTAAGAGGAATTTTATGGCTAAGCATGAAGATCAATATATTACTCAAATAAGCACTAGTATTACTGTTAAAGGTGACATTATAGGCGAAAGCGATGTTAGAATAGCAGGCACTATTATTGGCACAATAAATATAGCTGGAGATTTAATTATTGAAAAAACTGGTGTTGTGGAAGGTGAAGTCAAAGTAAACAATGCAACAATAGCTGGCACTGTTAAAGGGAATATTGAATGTGTTGAAAAACTAACATTAGAATCCACATCAAAATTTACTGGAAATATAAAAACTAAACAATTAATAATTGAAAATGGTGCTTACTTTCAGGGAGGATGTGTAATGCCTTCCAATGAAACTCTATTATAAACATCTATACTATTAATATTATTATATATATAAGTAGTAATAGTATTAGTAGTGTGAATAGTGAATAGATTTGCTTATTTGTTTTTCTAAAATATTTAATATCAATAACTTAACAACACACAATCAATTGATAAAAGTATTAAAAAAAAAGCAAGTTATTCACTTTTTTCAATGTTAGTTTATGTTGAATATATGGTTATAACATCTCTTCACAAATAATTCAAATAAAAATGTTATAAGTTGTAATAAAAAGTGATCTTTGTTAATTAATGAATAATAAATGTTGAAAAAAATCATATATATAGGTTGAATGAGTTATATTAGAAATGTTTATTAATTCATTAAAATATGTATGAGCAAAATTCATCCTGAAAATATTAAAATAGGTCAAATTTCCGATTTACATATTGGGAAAGATGAAGAATTGGTTCAGGGAATAGATGTCAGAAAAAATTTTATAATAGCCTTAGAGGCGATGGAAAAAGAAAATTTAGATTTATTAGTTTTATCAGGTGATTTATCTGATGATGGAAATATTGGGGCTTACGAATTTGTTTCTCAAGAAATGAGCCAGTATAAAAAACCATGGTGTTTTATTCCAGGAAACCATGATAATGTACATCTAATGAACCAGATTTTTAATATTGAGTCTGATATAAGAAATGGGGAATACTATTATAAAAAAGAAATACATAATAAAACGATATTTTTTTTAGATAGTTCTTCTAATTCTATATCTTCAGAACAACTAGAATGGTTTAAAAAAGAAGCAAAAAAAGAAGATAAAGAATTTTTATTATTTATTCATCACCCACCTTGTATTGCTGGGCATCGATTTATGGATGCTAAATATGCATTACAAAATATTGATGAAGTTCAACATGTATTAAACCAGTTTAATCAGTTGCAATATATTTTTTCTGGCCATTATCATTCCATTTTAACGGCTGAATTTGGAAATAAAAAAGTATATATTTGCCCTTCAACGCAAATGCTTATAGATGAGTTTACACCTTATTTTTGTTTAAAAAGTACAAGACCTTCATGGCGTATTATTGAATGGGGTGATGATTTTTTTGAAACAAAAGTGTTTTTATACTGATTATTAGTAAATAAAAAGAAAAGAAATAACGCATCTCTTGCTTTTTTTAAATAAAATGTATAAATTTGTGAAACTTTGGCGGTTTAGCTCAGTTGGTTAGAGCGACGGAATCATAATCCGCAGGTCCGGGGTTCAAGTCCCTGAACCGCTATTTTTTTTAAGGAGGTCTATTTTGACGAAGCATATTTTCATAATAGCGGCTCTTTTAGCTTCCTTATTTATAGTTGCCTGCAATGAAGAAGAAGAAGAATTAACACCTGGTATTCCAGAAGTTAGCATAGAAAAAAAGAACGAACCAGTTCAAATTACTTCATTTACACCACCTCCTCCTCAAACTGTTATTTCTATTGAAAAAGCAAAACAATATGTTGATGCGAGTGCTGGCTTAGTTTTATTAGGTGCAAAATGGTCAGAAGAAATAGAAAAGGCTGCTGATCAAGAAAAAATCAAAATCTTAAATGCCTATAATTTAGCTCGAGAACAAGTTTGTGCAAAAGTAGGTTTAACAGGTTTAGCTGAGTATGATTGGCTAACAAATGTGGCTCTTAAAAATCCACAGAATGAGATTGCTTTTAAGGAAGCAGGCTTAAGAATTAAATAATTAAATAATTTCATATACATGGGGCATTGAAAAAGGTTATTTTAATTAAGTTAACCTTTTTTTTATAGGGTTTATCCTATTTTGAGGATCAAATGCAGAGGAGAGCCTTTATGGAAAATAAAAATTATAATTCTATTCAAGCACTTCTATTATCAAGTAAATCAATGAGTTTTGTATTTACTATACTTATTATTGCAAGTCTACCATTAATCTATTTATTTGTATATCAAACAGGTGGTATTAAGTATGTGTTTTCACATACGATGTATATACCTATTATTTTTTCAGGTATATTTTGGGGTTTTAAAGGCGGTGGCTTTATTGGAATTGTTGGTGGGTTATTACTCGGTCCACTAATGCCTATAGATACAATCACTGGAGAAAAACAATTATTTATCAACTGGTTTTACCGAACAATTTACTTTTTTATTGTAGGCACAACAGTTGGCGTATTTAGTGATTTCTTAAAAGATTACATTAAAAAAATGCACTATGTTTCTACTCATAACAATGAAACAGGTTTATATAATATAGTAAGTCTATATATGGATAAGAAAATTACTGCATTTTTAAATAAAAACACGAAAATAAATGTAGTATCTATTTCTTGGATTAACATTGATGAAATCATTAATAATTTCGGAATGAAAATATGTTTTTCAGTGATTAAAGAATTAAATGAAAGAATGAAAAAAATATTTACTGAAGAAAGGTTTATCTTTATTCATTCTGATATCTCAAAATATTATGCGCTCATAGAATGTGATCAGCCTAGGCTTTGTTTAAATCAAATCGATCGTTTAATCAGTGAACCATTTTTAATTAATAACATTCCATTTTACGCTGAATTTGCAGTCGGTCTTGCTGAATATGACAAGAGTGATTCTGAATTAACTCCATTTCAAAAAGCAAATATGGCTACTCTTTATGCAAAAAAGAGTGGTATGAGTACTTCCATTTTTAACGATAATAATATTACAATAACAAAAAATAATTTGATATTGTTAGGAGAATTTCCTGCAGCTATTCAAAATAAGCAGACAATATTGTATTATCAACCGAAAATTGATTTACAAACAAAAAAAACCATCGGAATGGAAGCATTAATACGTTGGAATCATCCAGAAAAAGGAATGATTTGTCCAGCTGATTTTATCCCGCTTGTAGAAGAATCGAATTTGATTCATCCATTAACGGATTTTGTTTTAAATCAAAGTTTATATAAGTTACATGAGTTTAATAGTAAAGGTTACTATCCAACAATCTCTGTAAATATTTCTCCAAAAAATATTTTAAATCCGGGTTTTTTAGATCGAGTGGCTTTTATCTTAGAACAATATGATGTTAAAAAAGAGTGTATTGAATTTGAGATCACAGAATCTTCATTAATGTTTAATCCAGAAAAAGTCAATTTGATTTTAAGAAGTTTTAAAAATCATAACATTAAATTATCAATTGATGATTTTGGAACAGGTTATTCTTCCTTATCATACTTAAGTCGTTTTCCAATTGATATAATTAAATTGGATCAATTTTTTATTCGTCAATTAAGTTTAATGAAAGGGACTTATTACATTGTTGAGTCAGCAATAAATTTGGCACACAATCTAGGATTAAAAATAATTGCCGAAGGTATTGAAGATGAAGCAACAGAAAAAATGCTCATCGAGATGGGATGTGATATGGGGCAAGGATTTCTTTATTCTAAACCTTTAAATGATCAAGATATAAATTCTTGGATAGAAAAGAACAACTAGACTTTTTCAAGTGCTTGTTCTAAGTCTGCTATAATATCTGACTCATGCTCTATACCAACAGAAAAACGAATTAAGTCGGGTTTAATACCTGCGGCAAGTAATTGTTCGTCTGATAGTTGGCGATGTGTATGACTTGCTGGATGTAATACACAGCTACGTGCATCTGCTACATGAGTGACAATCGCAATCATTTTTAAGCTATCCATAAATCGGATTGAATTCTCTTTTCCACCTTTAATGCCAAAGGTAAGAACGCCAGAAGTTTGACCATTAGTAAATTGCTTTTGAGCTAATTCATAATAAGGACTTGTCTTTAGGCCTGCATAACTTACCCAAGCTACTTTTGGATGCTTTGATAAATATTCTGCAGCCACTAAA
>JBAYBM010000026.1:0-10562 GCA_041669265.1 Bacilli bacterium
CTTAAGATAAGAATAATTATTCTTTGGAACATCTAAATATGTATTATCGCTTAATCCTTCAGCTAAAACTTTAAGAAAATTGTCAAATTCATAAAGCCCAAGATGATGCACATAAGAATTCTCAATAGTATCAGATTTAGAAAGTAAGCAAATATATTGATAGCGCTTGCTAATTTCTGAAGTATGATTATTAGGATGCGCATATGCTTGATGTTGATTAGGGGTAAGACAAATAATATTTTCAGGTAGTCCAGCTAAATCTGGAAATTCGTTTTTCATAAAAATGTGATGCTTTTGAGTGGCAGGGGCAAAATCTCTTACTTCATTTGGAACATCTATCTCACTTAAGCCATTATTATTCTCTTTATTGTATTCACCAACATATTTTTTTGCTTTTTCAGAAAGATAATTCAAATAAGCATCAATTTTTGAATACAATTGCGGAGTAGTTCCAATATAATTCTTTCTTGTTTTTCCTTTTGGCTTGCCATTATTGATATCTCTAAAATTTTCCCTGTTATACATCAGCATATCTAGAGTAATTGGATTGCTAGAAATTCTTCCTCTTTCCGTTCCATTTGTTTGTCGTGAAAATGAAAGAGGATTTAATACTTTAGTAAATATTCTATCAGATTCAGTTTTTCCGGTAATTTTTGTATAAGCTTTTGTAAATCTTTCAAAACTATCCTTTAAACTTGAATATGTTTCTCTATTTGGATCTGAAAAAAACAACTCGAACGAGAGAAAATGATCTGAGTCCTTCAAAACTTTTTCTATATAAAGATTCAAAAAAATAATGCTGTTTTTTTCTCTAATAGATAAATACTCAAGTAACAATTGGTTGGAAATAGTATAAATATTTTCATTCCCACTTTTTCTTTCACATAAAATTCCAGCATAAGACAAAAGCTTCATTGGTTGTTGAAAGAATTTATCGTATTCATTTTTAGCACTATAGTCTTCAACAAGGGGTTTACCAAAAATTGCTAGCACATTTTTATTTGCATAATCAGAATGCCAAATATCTCTACTAGTAAAAGAAGTTGACGCATTCTTCAAAACAAAACTCAATATACAATCAGATATAATCGTAATTACATCAGGAGTACATTTTTGGTCAATCCATCTACCATAACCACTTTTTCTTAAGTCATAGTCTCTATGGCTTAAAAATTCTTTAATAAAACTCTCATCTACTTGCATCGCATTCATAAATCATTTGACCGCCTTTCCTAAAAAGAAAACCGAATTTACATCGATATTTAAAGAACGAGTTTGATAATTTCTAGCTATTTGTAAGAAATTTCTAAATTTATCGGTGGAAATTAAAGCACAATCATCAGATGTAAAGGTTTCACCTTCTTTTAACTCTAAAACCGCAACCGATCCGTTCATAATAAAGTTTGATTCTTTCTTAATTATTCTCATTTTATATGTTAAATTTGGAACTAGAAACACATCTTTTCTTTTAAAAAACTTGAATACTTCGCATTTCTTAGCTTCTTCAGTCGTAATAAAATCATCATAGCCAACAATACTTTTAATTTCTTTGCCATCATCAGAAATATCTCGTGATTTCAAGACCCTGATATCACCAGGTTTTCTTTCTTTATGAACCATTGAAGAGGTTATTTGTCTATCTCGATAAGACACAAAAATATTAAAATGCATGATATTAAACATTTCATCAAACTGTTTGTTTCTGAAAATAATCCAATAAGGTAATTTACAATCCGTTATATAATCCTGATTTTGAAAAAGATTGATTCCTTTAGTCAAACTAGAAACGAGAACTTTATTATTGCAAGTCTTCAAATTAGCAAATATGCCTATAAAAAGTGTTTCAACCAAAACTCCTTTGAAGCCTTTTTCTCCAAAATCTAAAATACATTTAATGTTATGCTTTTCAATAATTGCTCTGCTTTCTTTATATTCGGGTGTATTTAATAAATTTTTTGGCATGATTAATCCAACAAAGCTTGCTAATGTTAATGACTTTTCTAAAAAGAAAGAAGCTGTGTTTTTAGAGTAAATGTTTTTTTCATAATTTTCTAATAAATATTGTCTTAGCAAATGACCTTTTTTGGTCAATTTTTGAAAAGGAGGATTTCCAATCACGATATCATAATTTGAAGAAAATTTATGAAGCAAAAAATCATCATTAATATAATGAATCTTTATGTTTTCCTTTAGAAAAGGCTTGATTGTAATCTTTAAACATTCTAGTGCAGTTTCATCAATATCTACCACATCAATAATAATATTTTTGGTCTTATATTTATCAAAAATTAAAGGGATGAAGTTCCCGGATCCAACAGAAGGCTCAAGAATTCTTATCTCTGTCTTGTTATCAAAAGAAGGTAGACACGGAATTATTTGCTCAATTAAAAAATCATCAGTATAAAAGGCTTCTTGTTCATTTCTCTCAGCGTTTGCAAGTTCAACTATTTTTGAAATGGTTCTAAAGGTATATTTTTTTGCATTTATCCTGACAAAGCATACCAAAGAGTCTTTGTTCGAAAGATTATTTTCAGAGATGTTTTTTTTAATTTCAAGATCATTCAAATCTATTAAATTAGTAAAGTTCTTTATTTTTAAAGCAATTTCATAAAAAATTTGTGTAGGAACAGCCTCTCCTATAGATTGTCTAATGTTAACTTCGTTTTCTTTGTAGATTTTTCTTTTTTGAGTAATATTCATTTTGTTAAGCTCATTCAAGGAATATTCACACCATTTAAAATCTTCGGGAATCGACATCATAATCATCAGCTCGCGTATACTAAAAACTCTATCATCGGTTGGATGAATGGTATTTTGACTAGCCAATTGATCATTTCTAGTATGAATGCATGGTCCAACCTTATTCCAAAACTGCCTTGTATATTTATCAGCGTTTTTCTTAACATTTTGAACAATTTTCCCATCTATAATCTGGTGGGGTCTTTTTAAAGGATCTATATTATCAAAAGCGCTTTGTCCTTCTTTTAACTCATGAATCCATGGACGCATTTTGGAATCATAAATTCTAAAAGCATGATAAAAATCATTTGAATCAATTTCTCCCATAGTTTTAAGACTAGGGAGATATCCTATTGTCTCATGTAATGATTTTTCTTTTCGAAAATCTGGGAAAAAATTTAATCCAGTTGCACTTTCTTCAATATCTTTCCTAATACCAATAACCAAAGTTCTTGTCCTACTTGAATTCGAACCATAATTTTTAAAATTTAAAACCTGATAAGAGAAAACATAATTATCAGATAAATTTTGTTTTATTGCCTCTTCAATTGGTTTATTAATCATATCGACATCAGTACAAATTGTTTTCATAAATGCAGGAACATTTTCAAAAATAAAAAACCTTGGGAGAATAATTTTAATTAGCTTTATGGAGGCAACAACTAAAGAATTTCTTTTTAAATCGCTGCTTTTCTTTTTAAGATTCGCTACTGACATTCCTTGGCATGGTGGAGTAGCTATCAAAACATCTACATCGCTTATGTTTTCATTTTTCTTCCAAAATTCAATTTGGTCGAGTAATCGATTTTCAGTTTCTTTTTGTGTTATATCGCCGCAAATATATCCAGAATTATACTTGCATTTATTATTCCACTTTTGGACTTGAAGTCTTCTTTCGATTAGTTCGTTTGTAGCAATACAATTAAAACCGGCTTTTTCAAAGCCAAAACATCCGACACCAGCGCTACTAAACAAACTGATATATGTTAATTTTTTTAGTTCTTTATTTATCATAAGTTTAAATATTCCTAATATCAATATCATGTTCTAGACAGAGTTGGCGGATTTTTCTTTTTACCGACATAGTTGGTTCGTGATGGCCGTTCTCCCACCTATTAATGGAAGCAAAAGAAACCCCAAGTATTTTAGCTAATTCGCTTTGAGTAACTAACAAGTTGTTTCTTAATTTCTTAATACATTTAGACCAATCCATATATCGACCTTTCTTGAAGAATTATAACACATTTATAACTAGCTGTGAACTAAAAAAGTCGCCCATTTCTGAGCGACTATTTATCATTCGGAATTTTGATAGCCTTATTACGGCTATCCATCCTGAATGTTACACCGAACCCGTTATGATAAACATACAGTGTTCGGATACAACGCCAATGGCGGAGTAAGAGGGATTCGAACTCTCGCACCGGTTACCCGATCTACTTCCTTAGCAGGGAAGCCCCTTCACCACTTGGGTATTACTCCATGGTTGCCTATTAAATATAACACAAACAGTATAAAATTAACAATATTTTATATTAAAAATCGATACTAATAAAAATAGTATATTTTGCTTTAAATGACTTACTAGCAAACCATTTTATCCTAACAATAAAATCATTCAAAAATGAAAAAGTGCTTTAAAACTTGAATTACATAGTATTCATAATAAGAAAAAGATTATAATAAATTTTATGAATTTTTGGAGTAAAAGAACTTTTACTGGAGATGAAGCCCCACGTTCTACTTGGCTTCCACTAACTATAGCTGGATGCTTTAAAGATACAATTTTTCAATTTATATCTTTGTTCTTACTATTATTTATTCAATATGGAACAGATTTACCACTTGATCCAAACTTTAATACTTATTTTTTAGTTATTACTATTGGATTAATCGTTATTAAAACAGTTGGAACAACTTTTATGTTTCCATTAATGGTTCATTTATCAAATTTAATAAAACTAAAAAGTGGAAATTTTAGACCATATGTCTTTATTGGTGCTGCTTCCTCAATGGTTTTCTTTTTATTAATGTTTTTTGATACATTATCTGGTTGGGCATTTGTTGTTACTTTTTTAATTTATTATTTCTTTTTTGAAATATGTTTTTCTATTAATGATTTTGGTTATTGGGGTTTCTTTACTTCATTAACATCTATAGAATCTGTAAAAGCAAAATATGGCGCTTTTAGCGCTATATTTATTGCTATTGGTACATACGCATTGGCTTCTATAGTTCCTGCAATTAGCGCAGGACAAGCTAAATTAACTCTTAGAATTATTGTTGCAGTTATTGCTGCTTTATTTGTACTAAGTTCCTTAATATTATGTTTCATAACTAAGGAAAGACCAATTGAATTTAATTATAAATCTCATTTTACTGATACATTTAAAATTCTTAAACAAAATAAATATTCACGTGCTTCACTTATTATGCTTGCACTATTCTTTACTGCTCAATTTATTGTAATGGGTACTTCTGTTAATCTATTTTATTATACCTATGGATATGGAAATCAACCTATCTATGGGTCTTTATTAGCATCAGGTGGATTTACTGGAGTTTGTTTTATCTTTACTATTGTATATGGCCTTGCAAGTTCTTTTTCTCAATTTATGTATCCTCTAATTAATAAAAAATTGCCTAGAAAAAAGATTCTTACCATTTCTACAATGGGAGTTATAACTTGTTATCTATTAATTTATTTTATCTTCTCAAATAGAGGAATGATTTATTACTTCTTTATAATTGAATTCATTATGATTCTATTTCAAGGTCAAATAAACGCTATTGTTTTATTATCATCAAACATTCTTCCAGAAATAAATGAATATCTTACAAACGAAAGACGTGATAAAGAATTCATGGCTTTAAAAAATGTTTTTGTTAAATATTCAGGAGCATTCCAAACTGGATTCTTTTATATGTTTTTATCATTTAGTGGCTTATCAGATCTTAATCAAAAGATAGGTGATTATGAAGCTCAAGGAGTAGTTAATACAGGATTTGATGTGGTAAATGCTGTAAATACTGCAATTATGAATACCATTTCTTCTTCAGATTATGACTCGCATTTAATGATATATAAAATCTTAACTTACATATTACCTGCAATATTGTTTTTAATTATTTGGATAATATATATGAAGTTTTATAATATTGATGAAGCAAAATTTAAAGAAATTAATTTAGAAGTTAAAAATAGAAAACTAAATACTAATAAAAATAAAAGCATAACCAATAATTAAGGATGCCACTATTAAAATACCCAATATAATAAAATTCTCTTTTAAGATAGTTTTTTCTTTAAATAAATATAATAAACCTAATCCAGCATTAACACATAATCCACATAATAATGCACCAAAAGGAAGATTTCCTAATACATATAAATTAGAAAGAAGTACACTACTTGCACAATTTGGAATCAATCCAATTAAAAGGGAAAATAAAGGAGTTAAATATCTATTTGTTATTAAGAAATTTGATATATTATCTTCACCAACATAATAAATTAATAAACCAAATAAAATATTAATAATAAATACATATAAAAATATTTTTAAAGAATGTATTAATGGATGAATTAAATGCTCATGCCATTTCGATTCATGTTCATCATTTATTTTATGGTGACAACAACCAATATCAACTTTTTCATCATGATGATCACAAGATTCAAGATGAGTTTCAACATTCTTTTTCGATTTTGTATAAAATAAATCAACTAAGAAACCGATTATAAATCCATATACAATTTTTATTCCAATTAAAATAAAACCAACATACCATTTATCAAAATTACTAAAAAGAATTGGCAATGCTTCATCACTACACGCAATAAATATAGCAACAAGAGTCCCCATACTTATATGTCTTTTAATATATAAATCACTACCAACAACAGAGACTCCACATTGAGGAACTACTCCTACTAAAGACCCGAATAAAGGTCCTAATTTTGTATGTTTATCTAATACTTTGCATAATTTTTCTTCAAAAAAAGAGAAGATAAAATAAATTATCAAACAGAATCCAAATACCTTTAAACTATCAATTAACGCATCTAAGAATATATCTTCCATTTTTTGCCTCTAAATAAAGTATAAACCCTTGTCAATAGGTTAAAGTGCAAAGATAACACTATTCAATATTGTTAATAAAATAACATAAAAAGGAAGAGCTATGATGCACATTAAATTACCTACAAGACTAAAATTACATGCAAAGACCTTTTCCTTTTCATAATTAATACAAAAAGAAGTAGCAACAACACTAGGAGGAACTGCAAGCATTAAAGTAATAGCATCTATTGAATTTGCTGTTGGTAAAACAACCCCACCAAATTGTTTAAATAGATAATATAAACCAATAGCAACTCCACAATATAATATTGGAAATACAAATGTTTTAATAATAGAAAAAATCCAAACATCTTTATCTTTCATTGCTTTCTTAAAAGAAGCTCCACCAAGAGTTATTCCAATTGCAAGATAAGCTAAAGGCCCAGATAAATTTGCTATAGCTGAAATACAATTTGTTATCCAAGGAGCAACAATATCTAAACGCCAAAAAACATAATAATTTTCTCCGCTTAGAACAGTCCACCAATTACTAGTATTTGACCCAGGGATTAATTGCAAACTCCACATAATAACTCCTAAAAATGTAGCAATAATAATAGGATTTAAAAATATTTTTTTAAAAATCTTACTCATTTGGGGGCTCGATTTGTTTTCAGGGTCACTTTTGTTACCTGCATTTTCAATAGAAATAGCGGCATAAGTATAAAGAAAAATTCTAAAGACAATTGCAAAAACATTTGAATCATTCATTGCTTCAGGAAATACGGATTTAATAATAGGTTGGCCAAATAATGTTGTTGTTCCAAATATTAAAAGTATTTCAACAACTTTTCTTTTAGTATCATTTTTTATAAATTTTGTTAATAATCTTGATAAAGGTATTGAAGTTAAATAGAAAAATAAGGAAAACAAAAAAGTAAAAACAGCACTCATAAAACTTGCTTGGCTGCAATCTGACATAAAGCCAATAAAAGCTAAACAAGGAAGCACTACTTTTAATATGATTTTCGTTAGTACTTTTTCACTACCATCTTTTAAAATATCTTTTTTTCTTAATAAAAATCCAACAAATATTAAAACTATACAAGTTAAAATAGATCCCCACAAGGAACTTGAACTTAATGCTTTTGTAACGTTTTCACTAATAGTTGAGAATACCATTTATATAACCATAATAAAAAAGAGGGAATTCCTCTTTTTTTGTTCTAATAAGCCTTAGCAAAATAGACAACGTACTTTGCTTTTTTCCCACATACTGGGCATTTATCATCAAATGGAATTTGATCAAAAGGCATACAACGACTTGTTGCATTAAAATCGTTTTTAATCTTATCTTCACATTCTCTATCACCACACCACATCATCTTGGCGTAGCCACCTTTATTTACAACATTCTTTAATTCTTCATAAGTATGAACTTCAGTAATATTATTTAATAAATTAGTCATTGCTTTCTTATACATCTCATTGTGTATTTCAGCTAATTCTTGTGGAATCGCTTCTCTTAATTTATCAAAATCAATGGTCTTTTTAATTCTATCAACTCTTCTTACAGCCATTACATGATTATTTTCAATATCTTTTGGACCAATCTCAAGTCTTAAAGGAACGCCCTTAACTTCATATTCAGAAAATTTCCAACCTGGAGTATGATCACTGTCATCGAGTTTCACTCTAATACCAGCATCTTCAAGTGTCTTATAAACTTCTCTACATTTTGCTAAAACACCCTCTTTTGCCATCTGGATTGGAACAATAACAACTTGAATTGGAGCAACATATGGAGGTAAAACAAGACCATTATCATCACCATGAACCATAATTATTGCACCTAATAAACGAGTGGAAACTCCCCATGATGTTTGAAATGGTGTTTTAATTTTCCCATCTTTATCTAAGTAATTAATTCCAAAAGCTTTTGCAAAACCATCACCAAAATAATGTGACGTTCCACACTGTAAAGCTTTTCCATCATGCATTAATGCTTCAATTGAATATGTTTCTTTAGCACCTGCAAATTTTTCTTTTTCAGTTTTTCTTCCTTTAACAAAAGGAACTGCTAATAAATCTTTCCCACATCTATCATAAATATCAAGCATCTTTAATGTTTCTTCTCTAGCTTCAACTTCAGTAGCATGCATTGTATGACCTTCTTGCCATAAGAATTCACTTCCTCTTAAGAAAGGACGTGTGGTCTTTTCCCAACGAACAACACTGCACCATTGATTATAAAGTTTTGGTAAATCTCTATAAGAATGAATAATATTTTTATAGTGATTACAAAATAAAACTTCACTTGTAGGACGAATAATTAATGGATCATCAAGAGTTTGACCTCCACCTATAGTGGCAATTAATGTCTCAGGAGCAAATCCTTGAACATGATCTTTTTCTTTTTGAAATTGAGAAGAAGAAATAACCAAAGGTAAATAAACATTTTCATGTCCAGTTTTTTTAAATTCTTTATTTAAATAACTTTGAATTTCTTCCCAAATTGCATACCCATAAGGTCTATAAATAATAAAACCCTTAACATCACTATAATCCATCAATTCAGCTTTTTTACAAACATCAGTATACCATTGAGCAAAATCATCATCTCTTGATGTAATCTCTTTATTTTTAATTTCCATAAAACATCTCCTTATTTACGTTTCATTTCTAATAATTTTTTCTCTTGCTTTTTATCTAAAGGTAAAAGCATAACATTCCTTTTACTTATTGCATCACAACAGAAGATATTAATTCCACTGTTATAAAGTAATTCAACAGATTGCATACTAGTTAAACCAATAACAATAATAGGCCTATTAAATTTAACTAGCTTGTCTAATAAACTATGTGCATTTATAAAACTTCTACTATCTTGTTTAGCATTATTTTCAATTTTTGTATTTACATAATAATAATCAAATTGAAGATAAGTTTTTGATTTTAAGAAATAATCACCAACGGACATATATACACCAAATTCAAATCCATTTTCTTTAAATTGAGCAATTTGTCTTGAATAGAAATCATCATCCTCAATATCAATTAATTCTTTTGAATTAATCATAAATATAATCTTTGAATTATTACTTCCACTTATATGAGAGATTGCTTTTTTAGCATTATCTAAATCATGAATTGAAACTAAAATAGTAAGTTTTTGAGTAGCATTTTCTTTTTGTGATAAGAATGTCGGCACCCCTTTACGGATTATTCCACTGATTAATTCGTTAGACATATTAAAATCATGAGTATATTTGAAGATATCTTTATCTTTACTAAATATACTTGAACGATATTCTACATATGACATATATCCACTAACTAAAACTTTTTTATTAGATATATGAACTATTGGGCAAAATTCAATACTATATAATTTATCTTTTATAATACGTTCAATCTCATTTTTGTAAGTTTTTCCAACAACTTCTTCATCATTCTTTTCACTCTTATAAAGAACAATCTTATTATTAGAAACAGTAGATGATTTATATAAATCTAATAAAACTTTATAGGCATCATCATAATAAAATGGTAAATCACTAATCTTTCCACTAACTAAAGTAGCTTCAAAAACATTACTTAATCCATAAATCTCAAAGAATTTCTTCACCTGTCTTAACATTTCAAATTGTAATTTTGCGGTTTGATATTCATTCATTTGTCTAACATCAATTACACTAAACTCAAGCGAATCTCCACTAAAATAGAAATAATCATTAACGTTATTTAAAAAACTATAAA
>JBAYBM010000027.1:0-10016 GCA_041669265.1 Bacilli bacterium
AGGGAGTTGAACCCTCACGAACTCACGTTCAACAGATTTTGAGTCTGTCGCGGCTGCCATTACGCCACACCTGCATAAGTGAGATTCTATCACACTTTTTATAGTGTTCCACTACCATTTTTTTGGAGCGAAACTCTTCTAAGTGTTAACGAACCGACACGAACCGAATCAGGCACATCCGAATTTTTCTGAACACCCCCATTTTTTGACCAATTTCAGGTAAATTCGACCCTGTTTTTAGTCGTTTGAGTGGAAATATAGGGGTAATTTTGCCATTTCAGTGGCTTTTTCCACTCAGCCCTCGTTTGGAGTAATCTCAATAAGTGCGATAGTATCGGGCTTTTTTGAAATTGCATTTTTGGCGAACCGAGACTCTTTTGAGTCCAACGCGTCTACCAATTCCGCCACAGGAGCAATATGTTTATTTTACTTTGTTTCTATTTTCATTTCATTAACAAAATAAGATATTTTTATGGTGCAGGAGGAGAGACTTGAACTCTCAATTCTTTCGAACCCGGCTTCTGAGACCGGGGCGTATACCAATTCCACCACTCCTGCAGCAAGATTATAATATCACAAAACCATAAAATCTTAACATAATAAAAGAGTGAATCCATACACTGTTTGATAGTATATTTCTTCACTCTTTTGGAAAAGGAGGCTTATTTAATAGGTTTTTTCTTTAATATTTTGTTACGAACAAGAATAATTATAGTTGTAATAACTGCTACTCCAATAACACTTAAACTAATTACTAATGGTAAATTTATTGAAGAATTATTAGTATCAGTATTAGTATCATCACTAGGTTCTACTAATTCTGGTCTTTCTTCATATCCATCAGTAGCGGTTCCTTCATCAACCTTGTTATAGAACTTTAAGTTATCAATATATAAATCGCCTTCATAACCTAAATAATTAAAGACAATACCAAGTACTAATAATGTTTGAGTATCATCAGCACTATATGGAATCTTTACTGTTTGTTTATAGTAATCGACTCCATCAATAGCTACTACTTCACAATCAGTAGCTTTTATATTGTTTTCATTAAGACATAATTTTGTCCAACTTGGGTCTAAAGCAGCATAGTTTCTAAAACCATATGAATTTTCTGTAGCTTCTGCTCCAGATGGAATTTTTCCATCATAAGGAATACATAAATCTTTTTGAAAATATACATCATAATCAACTTCATTATGGTCTGTTATAACACTCCCTAATCCTTTAACTCCTATTTTGAGTTCGCTCCAATAGGTACTTTCTTTACTATTGCAAGTTATCTTATAACTACCACCATTAAAATCTGATAAATTGACTCCAGTAAAGGATTTGACTGCACAATTTCCATAGTTATATAGGGTTGGTGCTTCACTATCACTACTATTAAATTCATATGTTTTATCTAAAACCATAGAATATTTTAATTGTCTTTGAATAAAGCCCATATCACTTTCTAATGTAGTGCCATCATCAAAATAACTCTTTACGTAAATTGATATCTTGTTTCCTCTTAAATAATATTTCATTTCTATATCAAAATAGTAATAATTAGAATCACTATCATAAATCATTTCACCTGCATAAACGTAGTTTGTATAGATAGCAACTCTTTTAACAGTTTTATCACTTCTAACACTTATTTTACTTCTATAGATTGGAGTAGTATCACTATCAATTTCTACTGGTCCATCGCTAGTATAATCAGCAACAGTTTTATAAGGTGCAATAAAGAATATCTTATCTTCAAAAGTTACAAAATCTGCTCCATAAGTAAACATCGTTGCATAATTATGTAAAGCAATAATTTCTTCAGAAGATTTGCTTTCACCTTTCCATAATAATCTATATCCATCATAATCAGGATAATATCCATTATCACTACTATCACCAGTATCCTTACCAGCAATCATCCAAAATAATGCTCCGGCACCATTTAAATCGTATATTTGCTGGCACCATGAAGAATAAATTAATTCTCTATTTTGTTTATTTTGAGTATTAATTCCAAATTCTTCTAGAATACATGGTTTATTAACTTTATCAGTAGCTTCAATATGATCTTTAATCCATTTTTTGCCCCATGCTTCAGCTACTTCTGGAGCACCCCATCCTTCTGGATATAAGTGATAGGTACCAAAATCAATATTAGGAAGAGCAATAATGTCTTCATAACTTACACCTTGATTTCCATTATAACTATCTTTACTTTGACCATTATATGCATCAGATTCTCTATTTGAAAAATATCCTTCATCACCTAATGCAATTAAGTGATTAGAATCAATCGAACGAAGATATGTAGTCATTTCATTAGCCCAATTAGTAACAATAGAAACATCTTTACCTGGATTACGAGGTTCATTCATAAGTTCAAATCCCATAATTGTAGGATCATCTTTATATGTAACTCCATTAACAGTATTCACTCTATTAACAAAATAATTCATATAGTTCTTGAATGTTTCTTTACAAAAACTATCTTCATAAAACTTCGATAAATCTGGACTATAATTTTTATCCGTTATATCAATCCCACTATTAGCATCACTCCATTTAACATATTGAGTAATTCCACCAAAATCTGACCAATAGTTGGTAAATACAATAATTAATTTAACACCCTCTTCTTTTGCAACATTAAGAGCATAATCCATTCTTTCCCAACAATTTACATAATAATCAGGAGCAGTTTTTGGGGCTTCATAAGAATTTGCATATGGCTGCATATAAGCATGGTTATTATTATAATCATCATCCACTCCATCAAAGAAACCCCAAGTGCGGAGGACATTAAATCCTCCTTTTGCAGCACTTGAAATTGCATCTTCAACCATTATTTCATCTTTATAATGTAAATAATAATTATTACTACCAATAAAACGAAATTCACTATTTTGGTAATTAAATTTACCATCTTTTATAGTTACAAATTCATCACTACTATTATAATTATTTCCATTACTTAAATTTGATGAACTATCTACTATATCTTCATTTGCTTTTGAAGGAACTATTAAAGATACTAATAATGTGAAAAGAGATGGAATAAGTAGTATTCTATTGTCTTTCATATTATTACCTAATTAGCTTTAGGAGCCATTGCCATTAATTCTTTTACTGTAATTGTTAAATCGCTAGTATATCCACTATCTCTATATAAAGGAGCAATATCAAGGATTGAATCCCAAGGAGTAATAGAAGCAACAGTTAAAACAATATAGAAATCTTTATTTGCTAATTCACTAGTAACATGGACTTCTTCAATACTTGCACTCCATCCAGAACGATATTTAATCCATGCTCCTTCAGAAGCATTAATTTTTGCTACAATCTTTGTGACTCCAGTATAATCAACAATTTTATCTCCATCATATTCAGGGAACTTAAATGCATAATCTCCCCAATCATTGAAGTTATTTTTATTTGTAAAGGTAACACCAGTTTCTCCATAAGTAACTGTACAATCACCTTTTGAACCACTAATTTGATCATAAATGATTCCACTTGCATTTAATTCTTCTAATGTATTAGTAGTTGGGAAATTATATTTGGCTTCATAATCATTAATATCAAAACTTGGTTCTTCACCTTTATCTTTATCTCCGTTCATATAAGCATGAGCAATCATAAATGAACCAGCATCAGTAAATGCTCCTGGTTTTGGTGCATAAACTAATAGTTTTAATGTACCTTGACCTAATAAATATCTTTTCTCTTCTGCAAGACTAACATCAACATCACTATATTTATTTGAGAATGTCAATTCTCCTTCAGAAATAGTATTTTCATCAGATAAAATTTTATAATAAACAGTCATTGCATCACTGCCTTTACCCATAATATGTAAATCTGTTTTACGAGTAAAATCTCCAGTTGGGAAATCACAAATTAAATAGTTGTCCCAAGAAGAATCTTTAATACTACTACTAGACCAATCAATTTGAGCAATATTATCTGCATATGTAACTTCATATCCTTCAACAGCAGATGTATTTTTACTAGCATTATTTAATGGAACTTCAAAAACTGTTGTATCACTTGGTAAACTTGGTACAGCTTCTTCGGTAACTGTAACTTCACAAGTTGCAGTTAAATCATCTGCTGTTGTTGCAGTGATTGTAGCCTTTCCTACTTTTTGTGCTTTAATTGTTCCATCTTTTGCTACTGAAGCAACATCACTATCAGAAGTTGTAAACATAACTGTTTTACCAACTGGATTTGTTGTCGCTGTAATTGTTTTTGATTCACCAACTTTTAAGCTTATTGCTGAATCACTTAAAGTTACACTAATTTTATCATCTTCTGTTGGTGTAACTGGGGTTTCGTTGTTTCCACAACTAACTAATCCTCCAACTGTTCCTAAAACAGCTAAAGCAGTTAATAAAACTACACTAATTTTCTTTTTCATATTTGTCCTACCTTTTTTAAGTGTTTTTACTTAAATAAATTAAATTAATCAAACACTTTTTACCTTATATTTTAATTATATTCAACAAAAACCATAAGTCAAACACTTTTTTGTAAGCGCTTTCTTTATCTTTATATAATGCTTTTTTATATATTAAAAATTTTTATCTTTTTTTGATCAGTTATTTAATTAAAAGAAATTTTTAAAATACTAAAAAATCATTTTTTTAATTAAATTATTCTTTATTTTATTAAAAAGACTGCATTTTTTCCAACAAGAAATTATTTCGCTGCTCTCTTACTTTATACAGTTTTATAATGTTTATTTAGGCTTTTGATTAGAAATAATCATACTCTTTCATACATTTTTTAATGTTTATATTTTTTTAGTTTTATTTACTTAAATAATTATTTTTTAATTTACATTATGAATTTATTTTAATAACAATTAAATTTGAATTATTTTTTTAAAATTTTCTTTAAATCCAAAATAATCTGATGATTTCTTGGAGTCATTAAAGTGAATTCTGTATTAATATCATACCAATCTAAACCGCTTACTTCGCATTCTTGAAGTTTGAAATCACCCTTATACTTTCTAACAATAAAAATAGAATCAATTCCAGAAATTTCATTGCCGTTTGGATATAAATGATATGTTAATTTTCCAGAATAAGTTTTTAATAGCTTCATATCTAGAGCAATTAAACCTGTTTCTTCAAATAGTTCTCTTTTTGCTGCGTCTTCAATTGATTCACCAAATTCTATTGAACCACCGGGAATATCTAAATAGCCATCATCTTCTCTTTTTTCTAATAATATTTCATTTTCTTTATTTAAAACAACCACTGCTGAGTTCGCTATAACTAGTGGCATATTCCCAACTTTGCTTCTTAACGTTGATACATAACCATCACGTTTTTTAAATACTAAAGCTGCACCACCAATTATTCCAGCATCTGCAGTGTATTTAGATATTAGTAAATCTACTTTTGGAGTATCTTCGTTTCCAAAACCATAATGATATTTTTGTAAATATTCCTTTAATGGGTTTAACAAAACATTTCCAGCTTTAGAAATACCTCCACCAAGAATTATTGTATTTGGCTTAAAAATTGTACAAATATTTAATAATCCTTCGCCAAAATAATAAATATATTCTTTATATATTTTTAGTGCTTCTTCATTATTTTTTTTAACTAAATCAAAAAATACTTCAATATCTATATCATTTGTGGACCCAAATATTTTTTCTAAATTTTTATACCCTTTATTTTTGATGCCATCTCTAATTAAATTTGTTAAACCAACAGATGATACATAGCTTTCTAAGCATCCTTTTCTTCCGCAAGTGCAATTAAATCCATTAGTTTCTATGACCATATGACCAAGTTCAGCACCCATCCCTTTAACACCTTCATAAAGTTGATCATTTAAATATATTCCACTTCCAATACCAGTTCCAATTGTTAAAAATATAACATTAGGATTTCTCTTTGCTATACCAAATGTAGTTTCTGCTAATAAAGCACAATTTGCATCATTACTAATATGTATTGGAAGCTTAATTCTGTTTCCAATAATTTCTTTAAGTTTTAAGTTTTTCCACTTTAAGTTATTAGAATATACAACTATTCCATTTGTAGAATCAATAGAGCCAGCACAGCCTATTCCAATTCCTTCAAATCCATTAAAATCTTTTATGTTTAATAATAAACTATCATTTAGTTCGTTAATTATATTTTCTTGAGATTTATTATGATCAATTTTAATAACGCATTTATTTGTTAGTTTACCATCTTCATCAACTATGCCCCATTTAATTGAAGAACCACCAATATCAATACCTATTGCTTTCATAATATTCCTCCACTTCTAAAATTATATATAAAACATATAAAAATATTAACATAAAAGAATATTTATTTAAAAAGAGAATGGAAATGATATAGTTATTTATTATTTTTTATAAAATTCATTATATTTATCTTGACACATTTTCATATTTAAATCTTTTAAATACTCTAAATTTTCTTTATCGTCTTTATTTGGATCCTTATATATTGGCTTCATTATATTAACAACAAATTTCAACTTTTCATAACCATATTTATCTTTTTTACCAGTATGAATAAAGGTTATAAAAATAGGAATAATTGGTACATTAAATTTAACTGCAAAATGAAATGCTCCAGGTAAATATGGGCGTGGTTTTTCATAACAATACCATTCAGATTGCTCAGGATAAAACAAAAGATAATTATTAGTTTTTAATAGCTTAGATGATGTCTTAATAAAATTTTTCATTCCACCAATATCATCACTAAAAGGAAGCATCCCACCCACTCTCATATATTCACCAAAACTACCTTTTTGTGAATTAAATGGAGCAGCAGTAATATAAGTTTTATGTCCTCTTAAAGCATATTGATTTGCAAAACAATCATAAATAAAAACATGATTTGAAGTAATTATTGCATTATTAATTCCTTTTAAATTCTCTCTTCCATTTACTTTAACATGCATTGTGTGATGTACATGGTATGATCTAAATGGTTTAACAACAAAGTTATATTTTAACCAATAAATAAATTTATCTTTAGCATGTGTTTTAATGTATTCATAATTACTATCTACTTTATATACATTATCTAAATGAATATCATCTACATGTTCATTAAAACGACCTTCTTTTTCAAGAATTTTAATTTTATCAAAGATTTCTTTTCTTGGTTTAATATTAGGTAAATTCATAATTATTTAGGTAATTCTCCACTTGGAACTCTTTCAATAGCTTCCCAAGTATCATCATTAATACCAGCTAAAGCTTTAAAAACAATTTTAATATATCCCATATAAAATATTGGGTGTAAAAATAAGATTTTAATTTTATTAATAAAAGTGGTTTTAATGTGTTTGTGGTCTACTATCATTGCTACCATTGTCATAATAAAGAAAGATAAATAAATAACTAAAATAGCTAAAATTCCTACAAACAAAGTTTGAATTGAATAAGTAAAATATCCAGAACACAAAGTAATTAAAGAAGTAATTAAAGCTACAATTGAATATATAACACTAACTCCAATAAAGTAATAAGCATAATTACATCCTTGAACATAATATTTATTTAAATGAGCTTTAATGCCTTTCCCTTTAACAGATTTTTTTAATTTATCTTCATATAATCTAGTAGAATCAACTACTCCACTCATCCATCTAGTTCTACGTTTATTAGTTACTTTTAATGATGGAGCTTCTTCCATATACATTAATGCATAACTTGCATAAAAGAATGTATAACCTTTTACTGCCATATCTTCTTCAAGTTCAATATCTTCAGTTAAAGTTGATTTATAGTTCCAACCACCCCATTCTTGAACAACATCTTTTCTAATCATAAGTCCTGTACCAATAGTCATACCAGTAAAGTAATGGTCGCTTTTAAATCTATTACCCATTTCATCAATTAAAGTCCAAATAATACCATTACATGCTCCTTGAATTGATAAAGCATTTTTATCTTTCATTGTATAATTTTTAACTACTTTTTTAGATAAAATAATCTGACGATTACTTGCTAAAGCATCATTCATTTCAGTTAAGTAATTTTCTTTTAATCCGCAATCAGCATCGATGATTAAATATGCATCAAAAATATTGTTTGTTTTTAAAATAGTTTTAATTGCACTATCTAAAGCATCGCCTTTTCTTTTTTGAGTTTCACAAATATGAACGTTATACCCATATTTTTTGATTAAAGAAATATTTGGATCCTTTTTATTAGCAACAATTACATAGACCTCAAAACTATCTTGGTCATAATCTTGCTTTTTTAAATCCATAAACAAGTTTTCAATTGTCTTTGGCTCATTACGAGCAGGAATTAATACACAGATTTTATTCTTTTTAGCGTTTGTATAATGAACTTGTTTTCTAATTGAACCAAACCAACAAACAATTCTTGGTAAATATAAAATAAATGTTAAACCTAACACTATTAAATAAACAATAAATGATATTTTAATAACTAAATCCATATTACTTCACACTTTCATAGTCTTTCATTAAGACTTTATATTCTTCTAATAATTTATCTGCAGTATGATCTTTTAATTTCTTATGCATTCCTTCAATATTCCATGGTTTAACATTAATAATATGAAATATAGGGAATAATCTAAAAGATTTACTATAATGTCTAATAACATCATCTTTATGATTCATTCTTTGTGAATTATATCGACGATGTAAAAACTTCTTTTTAATAATTAATTTATTTAAAGCATCTTGATCTGGATATGACATTTTCTTTGTATCTACTAATTCTCTACATTTAGCAAATAATCCTGTTTCTTTACATTTATCAAGATTAAATAACAATACACCGGCGTTAATATAATTTGGATATATAAAGAATTTACCAAGGAAATCTCTAACTCCAGCAAACTCAACATCATTAATATCAATAAAATATAATTCACCAATATCTTTTTTAACTAATGTATCAGCATCAATATATAAAACCTTACTTGGTAATTCAGGGACTACATCCATAAATAATCTTAATAAAGTATATGGAGTATATTTTGTTAAGTTATTTGCTGAATGCTCTAAATATTTCTTATAATCTTCAGATAAATCAAGTAATGTAACTTTATTATCTTTATTATATTTCTTTAAACATTTTTCTAAATATTTAGCTTCTTTAGTAGTTATTGATTTATATGACTCTTTTAAATAGGTTAAATTAGCAGTAAAGATATAAAAATGAATACTATCTTTAGTTACTTTAGCCATTGATAAACTAGATAACAAAATACCATTAAAGATAAATTCATTGCCACAATATAAAACGTTAATCATTTTTAATCTTCCTTTCTAACATATTTAATATATTCATAATCACTATGAAGAGTTGCTTCATTAGACATTGCTTCATAAACTAAATTTCTTAAACGAGTTTGTTCAGCATGTAAATCTTCACAATTAGTATTAGGCATAAATGGACCATCAACATATACTTCAACTCTTGGTTTTTTAGAATGCTTTCTTTTTTTATAGCAAACTGTATACGAGAATATTGGTTTGTTTTCTTTTATAGGATATCTAAATGAAACATCCTTAAAAGGTCTAATCTTATTGTAGTAAGGCCAAATATGAGCTTCTGGAAACACAACAATGCTTGATCCTTTTTGACTTCTATAATCTAATGCTTTTAAAAAATTTGGCATTCCTTTAATTGAATTCGGAATTGGTAAAGCACCGACCATTTTCATAAAAGTTCTTGTACCTTTTACACTTAAGTTCTCCGCATTTACAATAACGTACGTATTTGTAGGGTAAGAAACCAAATTTGCAAGGTAAGCATCAAGTGGAACATTCGTGTGATTGCTATATAAGAAATAACCAGTCTTCTTATATTCTTTTAAAACTTTTTTATTGTAAATTCTCACTTTAAACTTTATGTGAGAATATAAAAAAGCAACAGGAGTCATAATCAAACGGTACACAATGAACCTAAAAAACTTATAAAAAATGTTAGTATTAATATACTTAAAAGTTTCGTTTATTAAAAATGTTTTTCTTGAAATACATAAAAATTC
>JBAYBM010000028.1:0-9607 GCA_041669265.1 Bacilli bacterium
AAAAGTAGTAATTAGTGAAGGTAAAAATGATATTTATTATGGTGAAAATAATACTGTAAATATTTATAAGATTGTGCCAGTTGACGTTAAAGGAATTGGCAATACCACGGGATGTGGGGATGCTTTATTTAGTGGAATTATTGATAAAGTTTTAATGGGAAAAACATTAGAAGAAGCTATTGATTTTGGTGTTAAGCTTAGTAATGTTACAATTACGGTAAATACCGCAACCACGCCACTTATTTCAAATTTTTCCTATTATCACGAACAAAATAAGTAAAATAAAACTTATTCTTATGTAAAATAATTGTAAAACATTTAAAGAAAATGCTTGACAAGGTTTTGAAGTGTGTGTATATTATTAGCAAGTCATCCGAAAGGTATATACGTAATATCTTCCAGATGTATCATTATTCAGATTTAAGAGATACATTATATTAACAAGGTTAATATCAAAATGATGACGATAGATACTATTGTCCTGCCGAAAAAGTTTGATTAATCTAGGCGGGATTAGTAATCCATCCAGGTGTTGCAGGATGGTTTTTTTATACCCAAAATAAAACTCCTTATTAGAGGAGTTTTTTTGTTATTATAGTTCGATTGCACCTGGTATTTTTTTCATTGGATCATCTTTATCTATATGATCATAAAATAAAACACCTTTTAAATGATCAAATTCATGTTGAAAAACCATACTACCAAAACCAGTAAAAACATGTTCTTCTTCTTTATTAGTTAATAGATTAAATGCTTTCATAGTAACTTTATAAGGACGATATACATATCCAGGATGTTCTTTATCAACAGATAAACAGCCTTCTCCACCTGCTAAATAAGCAAGTTTTACAGAAGTAGATATAATTTTAGGATTTACAAAGGCAAATTCATGTTCTTTATTCTTTTCATCTAAATAATAGATTGCAAGCATATTAATATTCATTCCAATTTGAGGGGCAGCTAAACCAACTCCTGAACGAACATTATGTTCTTTAGACCAATCTTCATCTTGTGATAATTTTAAATATTCAATCATATCAAGTAATGTAGTCTTTAGTTTTTCATCAAGTGGCATAGTTATTGGTTTACTTGCTTCCCTAATAGATGCCTTGTTATCTTTAACAATTTTAAAAATTTCCATATCAAAGATTATATCATAAATTCCCTCTAGATTTAAATTATGTTATTATATTTAGCATGGAAACAAATTTATATTTTGCTTTAATGAAATTAAAAGATTCTATTAGAAATAGTGATGAATATAAAAGCATGCTTGATTTAGATAAAAAACTAAACCAAAATGAAGAAGTTATGAAGCTTGCTTATCTTAAAGATTTAAAAATTATGGATTATGAAGATAACTTAAAGCATTATTCTAAAAATAGTAAGGAAGTATTAACTTCGCAAAAAGAAATTAAAGTTATTATGGACAAGATTAATGAAGTAGAAATAGTTAAGCAATATAATAAATCCTATAATGAAATTAACGATATTTATTTATATATAAACAAGGAATTATTTTCCTTTTTTGGAGATAAAAAATGCTAAGAGTTATTGGTGGAAAATATAGACATCGATTATTAAAACAACCTTCTTTAGAAGTTACACGTTCTACGAAAGACCGTGCAAAAGAGGGGTTATTTAATAGTTTAGGTGATATTTCAGGAGCAAATTTTTTAGATTTATTTAGTGGAAGCGGAGCTATTGGAATTGAGGCATATTCTCGTGGAGCAAAAAACGTATTTTTAAATGACATTGATCCAACGGCTTATAAAATAATTAATGAAAATATTTCTTCTTTAAAAATTGATGATATCTTCGTATATAATTTTGATTATTTAGAACTTTTAGATGCATTAGCAAAAAAAGAGCTGAGATTTGACTATGTTTTTTTAGATCCACCTTACAAAATGACAATTAATAATGATTTTTTAGAAAAGATGTATTCACAAAAACTTATTGATAATAAAACTATAATAATTATTGAATCTAATAAAGAATTAGGAAGTAATGATTTTATAAACTATAATATAAAGGTACTTAAATATGGTATTTCTATTATGAATATTTTAAGGAGAAAGATATGAGAGTAGCAGTTTATCCAGGAAGTTTTTGTCCATTAACAAATGGTCATATTGATATTATTAAAAGAGCTTGTAAAGTTTTTGATAAAGTTATTATTTTAGTAGCTGTTAATAAAGATAAAAAGTATTCTATATCTGTTAATGATAGAGTAAAGCTTATTAAAGAAGCCACCATTGATATGGATAATGTATCAGTTGATAGTTATGATGGATTAACAATGAATTACGCAAGAAATGTACATGCTGTTGCTTTAATTAGAGGATTAAGAGTTGTTAGTGATTTTGAATATGAATGGCAATATGCAGCTGCTAATGAATATATAGATTCAAATATTGAAATAGTATTCTTCATGGCTCATAAAGAAACAAACTTTATATCTAGTTCAACTATTAATGAATTATTTAATAGTGGCGTTGATATTTCTCCTCTTGTTCCTAAATGTGTATTAGATTATTTAAACAAAAATAGAAAATAAAATACCCATTAAAAAACGAATGGAAATCTCCATTCGTTTTTATTTTGTTAATTAATATTAATTAGTTATCTTTCTTTGCGAATGATTCAACACCATTCCAAGAATCAGATAAGAATTTTGCGATTGAAACATCAGTTGTACTTGAATCACTTGGAATACCAAAATAACAAGTAGTAACCATATATTTCCAATCTGGATCAGTATTAGTTAAATCAAATAACATAATTAATGGAACACTGGCGTTATCTCCAGTTGTTGATTGCCATGATTCAATGTTGCTCTTTAATGTAGAAGCAGCAGAAGTATCAGTGCTATCAGTAGAATTAAATAAATTTAAGTAGTAATTATTCTTTGTACCAAAGTTAATCATGTCTTCAAAAATTTGGGTATGATCATCAAGAACAAAGTTTAAAGCAGTTTTATCTTTATAATAATCTGTTTCATCATCATCATCGAAAGTCTCATCACAAATAATTGAATGAATTCTAAATGTTGATTTTCCTTGTTCACTGCCATAATAAGATTCATTACTCCAGTTATCTTGTAAATATTCATAACCATCAGCAATATCTTCACAATTTGAACATTCTGAACTTGTTAAAACAAAGAAGAATTTTTCACCATATGTGTTCTTGAAATAGTTATATTCTTCTTCATCTTCTCCATTAATTTTGTAATTACGAGCCTTTTCGTAATCTGTCATGAAAGTATCAACATCACTTGTTCCATTGTGTGCGCCATATAATGAGAATTTAACATTATCAAAATATTCATTCTCATCAGTACTATTAACTGCGTTTTGAATAGCAGTAGTAATTGATGGGATTGAAAATATGACAGCAAAAATTACACCAACAATAAGAAGTGGTTGTACCCATGCAGTTTCCTTTATCCATCTCCATAATGCAACAAATGGAGTTGCGAGAGCTTTTAAAAATTTCATCTAAACATCCTCCAACAAACTATAAGCAATTAAAATATTACCATTTACGGTATAGTTTAACAAGATTTTATTTATATTTTATATAAATACACTTGTAATTTTTATTTTACATTGTTTTCTACAAAATAGGAATGTCTTTGTAGCATTTACTTTTTAAAGAGAGTATCATTTTTATATCTATGAAATTTCTTATTGCTAAACTTAAAAAACATTATGTTAATTTCTTCTTCGATCACCCAAAGACAAGTGAGGCTTTTAGTGATTTATATATGCTGATTATTACAGAATTAAGTGCTATTATTTTTGCATTTGGTTTTAATACATTTATTAATCCAAACTACGTTGTAGCCTGTGGTATTCGTGATATTGCTGTTGATAGTTTAACGATACATCAACTTGCATCTTGTGGAGCAAGTGGTGTTACTCAATCTATTATAAATTTATTTAAAATTGCTAATGTAACATGGTTTGCTGTTGAAACAAATGCCAACATTGTTTATTGGGGTTTTTATTTATTATTAAATTTACCTTTATTTATATTAGGATTTAAGAAAATTGGTAAGAAATTTTCTATTTTTACTTTAATAAATGTTGCTTCTGTTACTTTGTGGGGTATTTTATTAAAATCAGATGATAGTGCATTCTTTATTAATCAGTTAAGTGCTTTATTTATTGATCAACCTGTTAGTAGAGTTATCTTTAGTGGAGTATGTTCAGGAATTAGTAGTGCATTAGCATATGTTATTGAAACAAGCGCAGGTGGAACGGATGTTATTGCTTACTATATAAGTGAAAGAAAATCAGTTCAAGTTGGTAAATGGTCTGTAATAATTAATCTATTTATTGTTATTGTTTTTTCTTTAACTTCAACCGTACAACTAAGTTCCTCATTTGTACCTGGAGCTGTTAGTATACAAAGTGCAATGGCAGTTTGTTTATATACTATTTTATATATGATTATTACTTCTTTAGTTGTTGATACAATTAATACAAGTAATAAAAAACTAGAAGTCCAAATAATTACTCCAAATGTCAATTTATATAAATCATTAATTGCTAATTTACCACACTCCTGTACTATTTCAGATGGATATGGTGGTTATTCACAACAACCAAGATATTTTATTTATTTATCTATTAGGAAAAAAGAATTAAAGAAGGTTTTAAAAATTGTTCGTGGTGCTGATCCTATTGCTTTCGTTAATGTTATTCCACTTGAAAATGTATATGGTAAATTCTATCGTAAAAGAATAAAGTAAGCGGGATTTGCATAGGTTTTTTATTATTTATATATTATTATAATGTCCAAATATAAGAAGCAATTGGTAATCCAATAAATATAATTAAAGTACAGATTGTTAATATATAAAACATAATTCTAAGTTTTACGCCATTATAAGCAATGGCGATTTTATCATTTTTAGCATTTGCTCTTTTTGCCATTATAGATTCATAAGTCATTATAAGAATAACTGCAAGAGTAAAGATATTTACCATTGTTAATAGCGAAAACATTGAAGCATCCGATAATGTTTGTAATCCAACAATAGTAGCGCTAATTGCTGAAAACATTCCTGTACCAAGCATTCCTAAACTATCTTCATTAGCATAACTCTGATTATAGAAAGCAATAATAATCCAAATTACTACTGCTAATAAATTTATAAAACTTTGTAGGAATGTAGATGGTAAGAAATTACCACTTGTAAAAGCGGCTCTATTTGCTCTTACTACAATTGTATATTTACTATAGGAATAATCTTCATTATCTTTATCAATGTTATATTCAACCATGTGATTTGTTGGTTTTATATCTTCATTATTAACTAGTCTAAATCCATCTGTAAAAGCTACATCCTCACTCATTGCTTTATAAATTCCTTCATCTATTGAGCAAGATTTATAAGTTTCGTTTGTTGTTTGATCTTTAGAGACATCAATTACATCTTTTGCAACATATCTTAAATTATTAACATGTAACCAACTTGTAGGTTCAATATTAATCCAAAATTGTGCTGTTTCTAGAGGGTAACGAGGGTTATCATATGCTTTACTAACTTTTGCAGTAAAGACACAATTTTGAAAGAAACGGAATTCTTTTGTTCCATCATTCGTTAATAAATAATAAGGTTCTCCTGGAGCATAATAATAAGCCAGAGAGTCATTATCTACTCCTTTTCCTATATTAAAATTACGTGGATATTGATCATAAACATTAGATTCATGTAATAATGGATAACTTAAGCATTCTTCTTTATATAAAGCAGGTATAACATTATATTCACTATTTTTAATAAAATTATCAATTAAAGCTACTTTATTATTTTTAATCCAATCACTATGTTCAGTATTTATTTCATTATATAAAGAGAATGGTTTAGCAATTTCAATATAATCTGGTATTCCATCACTAGTATAAGTAATTAAATTTGATGTGGTATTTACCGTAAAAACATCCATTGTTTTATCGCCTTTTTCATCAATCCAAGAAGGATTCTTATAATTTTTATACATTGTATGAAAATCATCTTGAGAAAAATCCATCCATACATTCATTGCTACCGAAAAATATTCATTTGATTGTTGGATATCAAAAATTTTATTCACTTGAGCGCCCATACTTACATCACAATATTTTAACGAAGAATCAACATCTTTCGTATTATTATTTACATAATTATCAATAAAATCTTGGCTATCACTATCCACGTTATTATCTTTCATTTTTGCTATACTTTCATTTCTATTAGAGATAATTACATAACTTGAATAAGCAGTATAAGCAATTAATGGAACTGCAATAACAAATAAACTTAAGAACAATCTCACTTTTGTTTTGTGAGAGAGTATTCAAAAATTTCTTCTTAAATAGTGCTTATTTTTATAATGATTAATTGTTTCTGATAAATCATGGCGTTGAATTGCGGCTAAATCTTCATCAATTTTTAATTCTTTATCTTTAGGCAAGATAATTTTGTCATCTGTTAACATGTTTAAAGGTAAAGAAAAATATATACTTACTTTCTTTAAAATATGTTTTGAAGGAATTGTATATCCGCTTTCTAACGCATCATATTTTCTTTTTGAAATACCAAGAACTCTTGCTAACGTTAGACCTTTCTTTATTAAAAAAGCATTTAATAAACGTATTTTTTTCGTTTTTTGCTCAAAACCTAAATCATCTGTTAAAGATAATGATGTTTCATCTTTTTTAACTTTTTTCCAATCAACATTATTAAATGATTTAGTGATTCTTTTCATTAAAAAGAAACTTGGATTTCCTTTTCCTTTTTTAAGTTTATTTAAATCTGATTTGGAAACATGTAAGAAAACATTTGGTTCAATATCTTCTTTTTCTATATATTCAAGAAGTGTAAGAAAATTTTGAATCTTTTTATCGCTTTTCTTCTTTTTAGCTAATTCTCTATCCATAAATGGCCCTCTAATTATTTATTATACTATTTAATAAACAATTAAACACGATTTAGTAAATTGTTAAATGTTTCTTTTTTCTAAAAAAACGGATCATTTGCCGTTCCAATTAGTAATTTAATGGCGGGGAAGGATGTATTTATTCGAACATCATCGGTCTTTATGATTTTTATCTTAAAGAAAAGCAAAGTCTAGAAGACCAAACTATTTTGGTCGCATAAGAATTTTGTTAGGCCAATGAACAAATACCCCTTTTCTGATTGATGGGGAACTATGTTGTCTTTGACAACAACAATCTTTTTGAATGAATCCGAGATATTATCGAGAGACTTAGTCTCTTGGTTCATTTTTTCTTCATCCTCAATATTGTAGGCGGATTGGATATATATCCTTTGACTTCCTTCATTGACAATGAAATCCACTTCGTAATACTTTCTTTCGTCTTTTCCTTCTTTTTTTGATCTAACTTCAACAACCCCCACATCAGGACTATATCCGCGATATCTTAGTTCGTTATAGATTATATTTTCCATTATATGGTTGTATTCCACCTGTCGAAAACCAAGACGTGCATTTCTTAGCCCAACGTCTTCAAAATAAAGTTTGTAGGGAGTATTTATATAAGATTTGCCTTTCACGTCATAGCGAAGAGATTTGCTTAAAAGAAAGGACTCTTCAAAATAGCTAATATAATCAGAGATCGTATCTTCAGAGAGTGAGGACGAACTTCTCTTGCTCTTAAATGCCCTAGCTAGTTTGGCTGGATTGGTAAGTGAAGATATTCCTGATGCAATAATGGTCAAGAGTTCTCCTAATTCCCTTACGTTATTGATTTGATGTTTGTCCAAAACATCTTTCAGGAAAGTTTTTTCCATTTGAGAATTAAGATAATCAATTTTTCCCTTGTCATCAGAAGCTAACACAACTTGAGGAAGCCCACCATAGACCATATATTCTTGGAGAGCATCACGGATGTCTCCTTTTCGATAGGCATAGAATTCTGAGAACGATAAAGATAGCAAGTGGATTTCATCTCCGCGGCCACGGAATTCGGTTATGACTTGGCTTGATAGAAACCTTGAGTTGCTGCCAGTAACATAAATGTCAGTATTTCCTTTTGACAGGTAGCCATTCAAAACGAACTCAAATGAATCCAAGCGCTGTATTTCATCAAGAAGCAAATAATGCTGACCCTGGTCTTGAAGAAGAGGGCCCACATATGCCATGAATTTCTTGTATGAGACCTTTCTTTTTCCTTTTTCGAGATCGACCAAGTTTTCACCTATTTTGGTGAGATCATCAGCTGAGTCGAAAGCAAACTTGATAATTCTTTTCTCGTCTATTCCAGATGAAATAAGGTAATTGAAGAAAATCTGATTTAAAAGAAAAGATTTTCCAGATCTTCTAAGGCCGGTTATGACCTTTATAGAACCATTCCACATCTTTCTTTTCAATTCGTTCAGATATCTTTCTCTTTTTATCATTCTAGGTCTCCTTGTTCCTTAACTCTTCTAATATCTTATTAACTTAATAATAGACGTTGTAGCTTCATTTCTCAAGTATAAAATAGATATATTTGACGAAAGCGGCAAAATAATCGAATGTGCTGTAATCAAACTGATTAAATAAAAAAACGCCCATTTCTAAGCGGCTATTTATCATTTGGGATTTTGATAGCTTTATTACGGCTATCCATCCTGAATGTTACGCCGAACCCGTTATGATAAACATACAGTGTTCGGATATTTTTAGAATGGCGGAGAAAGAGGGATTCGAACCCTCGCAGGTTATGCGCCTCTATCGGTTTTCGAAACCGACCCCTTCAACCGCTTGGGTATTTCTCCGTTTTTAATTATAATTTATTTTAGGTATTCTTTGTAGGCTTTTTCTTGTTTCTTGCATTTATCATTTCAAAAACCTTCTTTAAAAGTGTAAAATATTTAAGTATGTATATACTTAATTTAAATTTACTAGCTTTTGTTGAAGCAAATACATCTGATTCAAGAACACAAATGGTGGCTGCTTTATTTTGTATTTTTCTCATTGTTTTTATTGTAATGTTTGTTTCTGTGTTTCTTATTTCAAAAAATGAAGTAAGGAGAGCAAAAGTTAATAGATTAGGTTCATATAGTAGTCAAAGAATTTATATTATAAATTTTAAAGATCAAGTTGTTGATTATTTTGATAGTAATGATTTAAAAAAGATAGAAACAATCGGATTTATTGATTTTTTAAATTTTTTTAGTGAAGCTCAACAAAACAATGTTCGTACATATATAATGCAATTAATTAATCTTGATTTTGATCCTTATAGTGAAGAGAGTATTTTAGTAAGTGATATTGGTATTAATAGTGGTAAAAAGAAGATATTTTATAGATGTTTATTTCAATGCGAAAGCGTTGATAAAATTAAGCAATTAGTTTATCTAAAGTCTACTAGATTATTGCATACCCCTTTAATAACTAAAAGATCAGGTAAAAAGGTTGGAAGACAAGATATTTATCAATTAGGTGTTATAAAGAAAATGTATGATGAAGGTAGATTTAATAAAGGATCAATTCATTTATTTAAAATTATATTAAAACCAAATACTTTAAACTACGTTAATCATTTTGCTTTAAGAAGATTAATTATTAATCATATTTATAGTTTTTTAAATAACGTTAATGAT
>JBAYBM010000029.1:0-9546 GCA_041669265.1 Bacilli bacterium
AATTTGCCATCCCAAGCTAAACCTCCTGGCCAATAAGCAGGTGATTCAATTTCTCTTATAACTTTACCTGTATACTGGTCTATACAATAAATTTTATCTGCTGCAGCATCGGCCTGCCAAAGATAAACTCCATCGAAACAAAGTCCTGTAGGCTTATTACCACTGGCATTTATCTTAGATTTAACTTTTCCGGAATAGGCATTGGCTTTCAAACTAATAAATGATAAACTTATTCCTAATAGAATAGATAGAAATAAAAAAGAACTGGATTTGTGAGAATGTTTAAGTATCATAGTTATTATATTTTATTATATTTATTACGTTTATTAATAAAACATTGAGTTTTATTATCTGGTAACAAGAGCTGTTTTTATACATAATATATTATTTATATTTGTAGTGTAAATATAATCTTTTTTTGACAATTATTATAATAATTGCTCAAATTAATATACTTAGTCAAGTAAAAAATAATGATTATATTTGTAAGATGTTAAAATTAATTACTGAATGAAAAAAGTAATTTAAATTATTAACTTTGCTTATTATATAAAATTATTTACATATGAAATTAACTAATGAACATATTATTAAATTCTCAAAAGGAGATAAAATCTCTTTTGAAATAATATTTGACAATATGTTTGATTCTCTATGTTTATATGGCACTAGAATATATAATGATAGCGAAATAGTTAAAGATGCTGTACAAGAAGTTTTTATCGAATTATGGAACAAAAGGGCACAATTTTCCGAAATACTAAAAACCAAAGCCTATATGTATGTGGCAGTTAAGAATAAAATTCTTAATCGTATTAAAACTACACATACAATCTCTATAAATGAAATTAATACGGAAGACAATAAATTTGTAGATGAAAATATAAATACTTTTATAACTATTGAAGAAAGCTATAAAAGTATTTATCAAGCTATTGAGACACTCCCATCTCAAACATCCAAGATTTTAAGACTTACTCTTAAAGAATATAGTAATAAAGAAATTGCCAAGAATCTAAACATTTCCATTAACACGGTCAAAACTCTCAAAAAAAATGGTTATTCTAAACTTCGTAAGATGCTCAAGAAAAATATATTTTTAATATTTATTTGAGTTTAAGCAAGTTTGTTAAAAAGGGAAGAATAGCATCACAACGAAGATCTCTTCGTACAATTTTACCATTAGGACTTATAACAAAAGAATCTGGAACTCCTCCTATATTAAATTTCTTAATAAGTGGACTTCTTTTCATTCCTTTAAGATCAGATAACGTAAGCCATTCTATATTATTTTTTTCAATATCTTTAATTCACAAATCTCTATTAGTATCCATCATTATTGTCACAAAAACTATTCCTTTATCTTTTAACTTGTGATATGCCTCCCTGATATAAGGAATTTCTTTTTTACACCAACAACACCATGAAGCACTAAATTCTAAATAAAGATACTTCCCTTTAAAGTTATTCAAAGAATATGACTTGTTTTTTGTATCAAAAACATTAAAATTTGGTGCTTGTGAACCTATAGATAATCTTTTTTTACCTTCTAATTTTTTAGACATCAATTTATAATAAATATTTTCAGATTGTATTCTTTTAGAAAAATTATCTAAAATTTTTTCTTGTAGTTCCATATTAAAGATCTGAAAATATTTAAAAATCAAATAAACAGCGGCATCACTATTTGATATTTCTTCTGAACTATCAAAAAAAGATTTTATAATTATATTTGATATGGAATCACGTATATGAATATAATGTTTAACATCTTCAATATCCCCTGAAGAATATTTAGATTGAATAGAATTTGTCAATTTATCAAATTTCACCTCTTTTTTAAGAGAACAAAATAGTTTTTTATATTTATTCATCTCATCATTAGATTCTGAGCCAGAAACAAATACCTTTTCTTCTGTATTTGTTTTTATTTTGATCTGTACATCATCTCCTTTAGTTAAAAATAAAGTAATATAAGATGGAATACCTATATTAAAACATTTATTGCTCATAGGTATGTATATATACGAAGGCATCGTATTTTTTATTTTATCAGTATCAAAATAAAATTTTGTAGATTCTATTTTACAACTATCCAAAAGAGAATTTAATGGAGGGGAAGCATATAAATAAGCCATTTTACCATTTAATTCATTTTCAACTTCAATATTATCACATTCTATTTTACAATCCACTTTAACATTTGTTAGGATGCTACTAGAACATCCTAACATTATAAATAAAACTACAAATGAGAAAAATTTACAAATTTTCATAATTTAACAATTAACATAAAATACATAATATTTTTTATAAGTAAAAAATCGCTCTATTTTAAAAGATCATTTATATAATTTATCATATAATCACCTCGTAATCCTCTTTTTACAATTTTACCATCAGGTGAAATCAAAAATATCTGAGGAATTCCATGAATATTATACTCTTTAGCTACTGGTCCAGAAAATGCTTTTAAATCAGATAAAACTTTCCATGGCAATTTTTCTTCCTTGACTTCTTTCTCCCACAAATTTCTTTTTTTATCAAGATTAATAGTAAACATCTCGAAGTTCTTATTACGTGTCTTTTTATACAACCTCTTTAAATATGGAATTTCCTTTTTACACCAGCCACACCAAGAAGCACTAAATTCTAATAATACATATTTACCTTTAAAATCAGATAACTTATAATTTTTACCATCTAAATCTTTTAAAGAAAAATCAAATGCATTACATCCATCTTGAACTCTTTTTTCTCTTTCATTATTACTCTTATAAGACATAACATAAGGATTACTATAAAGAGAGCTATCTTGTAACTTTAAAAAATTATCAATTTTAGAAATATTACCGTTAAAATGTTCACAAACAAAAAAGGGAATAATCTCACTAGTTTTAATATTCGGCAAACATATAAAATAATTATACATATTTTCGTATAATTCATTTAATCTCGTAGTTAGAGAATCCCTAACATATTTATTTGTCTTTAAAGTTTTACTTTTTAAATATCTCGTTCTTTTATATTCCTTTAAGATATTATTATATCCTTTTTTTATTTTTACATACTCATCATTAGTACTACTTCCCGTAATTTTTATATTGTCAAAATCATCTAAATCTCCTTTTACAGTAATTTCTTTATTGCTAAGAAACAAAGGTAATATTTTAAAAAGTCTACCATTTTTAGTGAAAATAAAAGTTGTTAATTTAGGAAATTCGACTTTACCTTTGTATTCAGCACTTCCATTTTTTATTTCTATACTGTCTATATACCATTTTTTTATATTAGGTACATTTTCCTGAATATAAACCCTTTGATTATCAATATTGTTTAATTCAAACTTAACATTAAAACCCTCTTCTTTTTTAGCACACGACATCATAAATAGTCCTAAGGCTAAAAATAAAATTATTTTTTTCATCTTTTATAACTTATTAAACATTCTAATTAGATATTAATATCTATATCTTGTTTTAATACATATCCCACTGGCTTCCAACTTTGTAAGATAAATCTACAACTTTTCCAAATTCTCCTATATGTTTATATCCCTCTACCGTCTTTCCTCCTCCAACGATAGAAACATCAAGAAGATAAAAATCACTTCTATTATTATCTAAAGCGTTAACTAACACAACACCCAATTTCTCTTGATCAGTACTGCATATTTCTATATCTCTAATTTCTCTTCCAAAATCTCTAATATTAGTAATAGTATTGGCTAAACGATTATATTGATATAATACACCATCACTTGCAATATATACATAAGGACGATTTAAACATATAGCATATTTTGACGTAGTTTTTATTATTGAATTATCAGGAAATATTGTATCTTTTATTGAATAATATTTTTTACTACCCCATCCTACAAATCCAAAAGAATGTACGTGAACTTCATCGTTAATATTATTTTTTAATATCGAAATAAATTTATCAGAAGGAGATGTTGTCGAATATGCTCCAGCAGCTAATAAATCCATATTCATATCGTAAGGTATGAATTTCTGATATTTGTCATTTACATAATCAAACTTTGAGATTAACCCATTACGAATCATAAGATAACTTTTTGAATTTTCATCAAACCCATAAATATCACTAGACATCACAAAGTTACCTTTAAATAATATATTTGAGAACTTATATTCACCTGGAACAGGAAAATTTGGAAAAGAACCCGATTGATAATGAGAATCTAAACCACTATTATCATTACGTACATATAATTTTCCATTACTAAAAAGATAATCATAAGACGAAACACATTTCATTCCCATGGGTTTAAAATCGTCTGGAATACCGCCTTCAAACTCATCCTTAGTTGAAATCATTTTAATAAAACTATTCCCATCTAATTCAACAGAATAAGCAGGAGCTTTATCACATGCTACAAAAATCTGTCCTGTTTCCTCACTCCACGGTAAAAAATGTTCACATATAGACTGAGCACCTCCACTTAGTTTTTCTTTATTAGCTCTTTCATAAACATTATTATAAATTTTACCATCTTGTCTAATAAAATCCAAAGTAGAAGAATTTCCTCCATCACTTAATAATAACCATCCATTTTTAAATGTTGATTCAACAGAAATCCTAAACAATTTTGAATAAACAATTCCATTATCTACATCAGTTACATCAAATTCACTATATTGATTTGGTTTTACTTCTAACCCATCAACAACGATATTTAATTCTTTTTCCTCACTTATTACCTTGTCGTTAATTTTCCAGGTATATTTAATGTTTTTTATTCCTTCATCTTTATATGTCAATTTGGGACTAATACTAAATTCACTTCCAATATTTACTGTATATTCTTCATCTATACCAGAAATTTCAACTTCTGATAAATCTTTATAATCATAATTTCCTTTGTCTTCATAACATCCCACAACCGATATTATAAAAAACATAAAATATATTATCTTTTTCATTCGTTTAAATTTTATTATTATCCTATGATTTATTCTTAACCATTAATTGCTACTGTCATATCTGTTCCATCTTCCTCTTTCATGGGATTCTCTTCAAGCCAATACTTAAATTTAAGAACATTGATACGCATTACAGAATAATCCATCTTTGCATTATCTCCCTCTATTGTCATATCAATAATACCAGTAAGTTTAATAAAGGTACGATATTTTAAATTCGAATAAGCTCCCAAACCATTATTTACTTGCCAATCATTCCACCATTTGGGTTTACTTAATTGTTTTGTAATAAAGATCCTAGAACTTATATTAGTTGATAATCCCAAATTAAAATCATTTGTTTGAACTAATTTTAGTTTAGCAAGTAGCATGTCGTCTTTTAAATTATCTGTCTTGTTAATTTTAACCCTAATAATACCATAAGTAGAATCTTTTTTTATTATAAAAGCACTATCAGACAGTTCAATATCTTTTCCCAAGATAGCCGTACTATTTTTACTGTCAAACTCTACATTAAAATGTCTATCGTAAGATTCGGTATTTCCTATCAACAATAGCTTTAACTCAACTTCCCCTTCTTTTAAATCTTCATCAAAAGCAAAAGAAAAAATGGTACTATCTTTTTCTGATTTTTCAAAATACACACTTGGCTTTCTATCCCATCCTGAATAATCTGTTTTTGAACAAGCAAAAAAACTAAGCAAAATAAGACTTAATATAAATATATTCTTCATAACAAATTATTTTAAATTTTCTAAATATTTTTCAGAACGAGATCCAAATTCTACTTCTGTATCTGGTAATGGTAAACAAAATTGAGCATCTGATAAATCTATCTTATCACTAGCCCTATCAATAGGAAGACCTAAGCGTTTATACCAATAAAACATTTGACCTTCACCTATAAATTCCCGTCTTGCTTCTATAGTAAGTTCTTTTACAAAATCTTCATAACTTATGGTTTCAGATATTTCTGAGTTAACTCCTCTATTTAATCTTAAGATAGAAAGATAGTCTATAGCTTCCTTTTTATTTGTTTCAAAAATAGACTCAGCGGCAATAAAATACATTTCAGACAGTCTAATCATGGGTACTTTACCTCCTTTTTCAGAATCTATATCAGCATATTTAATAGAAATAGTTTTATCCTTTGAATTTTTCATGGTAAGATAAGTCTTTCTAAAATCATCACTAATTTTATAAATATCATCAATGCCATTTATAATAAATGCGGTAGAATTAACAACATCATTTTTATACCAATCATCATGTACTCCAGGATAATTTAATGCAAATAACAATTCATTTTGCATAACGATATCACGTTCTTTTAATTCAGCACTTAATTCACTTTCTGTGGTAAAAGCATAAAAACCATCTTTTTGTAAATTTATAATATATTTAGCATATTTATATGCTTTTTCTTTATCCCCCATATAATTATAAACTCTTGCTAAGAGTGCATTTATTGCATAATAATTTAATCTATAGGATCTATAGGAAGTGAATTCTTTTCCGATATCAGATTGATAATGATAATAAAAAATATTATTAACATTTTTAAAGTCATCACTAAATACCATATCTATTTTATCTAGTAATTCTTTAGCTTTCATCAAATCTTGTATAACTAAATTTATAAACTCTTTTGTAGTTTTTTGTTTATGTATTTTCTTAGAATAACTATCAGCATAAGGAAGACATAATACATCTGGATTATTTCTCCAGGCAGGAGCAAAAGCTCTAAGTAAATCAAAATGTACATAAGCTCTTACAGCTAAAGCCTCAGCTGTAAGTATTTCTTTATAATTTTCTTTAAAAAAACTATCATCTTTTTTTTCTAAATTTTCTAAGAGTAAATCACAATTTGCTATAGTATTATAAGATGTTAACCACATTGATTCTATCACATCTTTTACTTTACTATTGTCATAATTATACAAAGAAGCTTCATATAGAATATGAGAATTATCCATTTTATAATATTGCGCTAATACATCCATAAAACCATAAGTCATATTCATTCCATATGTATTTTTAGATGTCAAAGAAGTATATACCCCATATAATGCATCTTCAAAACCAGTCTCTGTAGAAAATAATTTATCTGAATTAACTTGAGCTTTAGGAGTTGTATCTAACCAATCATCACAACTTGTAGCCAAGATCATAACAATCAAACCTAATATCAATATTGTTCGTTTCATACGTTTAAAATTTTAAATTAAAGTTTACTAAAATTGAATTTGAACACCAAAATTAAATGTCCTAGCGAAAGGATAAGATAATCCTCTTTCTCTCTTTACACTTGAAAATCTAAAAACATCTTCCATTAAAAATGTCAATTTTAATCTTTCTAATGATAACTTTTTAATAATGTTTTTTGGGAAAGTATAGGAAAAAGATAATGATTGAAATTGTAGTACATTTTCATCTTCTACAAATCTAGTTGAGACCTCTGTTCTTGTATTATCTTTAATATCTTTAAAAAAAGTCCTATCACCAGGATTTCTCCAACGTCCCTTATAGACTCTATGATCCACATTCCAATTTAAATTGGCATTTTCAACTCTATCAACTAATGTCTGATTATATACTTGTCCCCCAAATTTATACATAAAACTCATATTCAGATTAAAACCTTTATAATCCGCATTAAGACCCAAAGCTCCAGAAAAATCTGGTTCTGTATCTCCACACACTATTTTGTCCAAAGCATTCCAATCATAAGTAATATTTCCATTTCTATCAACAAATACCTCTTTACCATTGATAGGATTAATACCCAAAGATTTTACTGCATAAATAGCCGTAGTTGATTGACCTTCTTTAAATTGAATTTTAGGCTTTGAGGTAACAATCTGTCCATTTACATACTCCACATCATTATTATTTTGATCATAATCAACCTTGTCGTTATAGCTTTGAAGAGAATTTGCTATTTTTTTTATCGTATTTTTATTATGAGCTAATGTTCCAAATAAACTCAATATTACATTCTCATTTCTAAATACAAATCCTCTTAAATTTAATTCATAACCCTTATTTTCCAAAGAACCCATATTATCTTTATAAGTTCTAAAACCATTAGATAATGGTAGCGTTATATCTGAAAGTAAATCATTCGTTTTTTTAAGATAATAACTTGCTTTTAAAGCAAATAAACCTTTTAAAAATTCTATTTCAAAATTAATATCTGTGGTACGAGTTTTTTCCCACTTTAAATCTTCATTACCCAAAGCCATTAAACATGCCCCTAGTCCACTTGTATAGGATTGATTTTTATAAAACTCATATACATTTTGAGCTTCGTATGGACTAAATGAAGCTTTACCAAGTTCTCCTAAGTTTGCACTTATCTTTAATCTATTAATAAATTCTATTTCCTTAACAAACTGTTCATTATGCAAATTCCATGAGACACCCATAGACCAAAATGGAGCATAACGTTTTTTACTTCCAAATTTAGAAGATCCATCCATGCGAATAGATAAATCCAATAAATATAAATTATTCATAGAATAATTAACATTTAAAAATGCACCTGCTAATCTAGATTTTCCTTCATCTCCATCAGGAGCCTTATTTTCAAATTCATTCGCATAAGATATATAATCCAAATTTCCTGAAGGGAAACCAATAACACTATAGGATTCATTAGAATAATTACTCTCTATGATATTAGTTCCAATAACCGTATTTATAAAATGCTTCCCAAAAGATTTTTTGTAACTAAATACAACATTCAAATCCAAGTTACTGCTCTTTTCATCATATTTATAAGCTCTACCTTTCTTTAACAAACCATCTCCCTCATATTTAGAATTATTATATCGAGCTGATTTGGGATCTGTAAATGTCTCTTTAGTAGTGTTCTTTTCTGAATATGACAAACTAGCTTTAAATCTAAAATTATTATTTATAAACCAATCAAAATTAAAATTATCCGTCCATTCTGTGTATTCGGATCCACTTCTGTTATTTAAAGAAGCTTCATACAATGGATTTGGAAATCTCAACGAAGTAGGTACATTTGTTCTAAATATTTTGATTATATCTCCATGATCATTATAAATTGGATTATATGGATTTGCTTTAGCATAATCACTAAAATCCCCATATGGAGAATCTTTAGATTTAACTTTATTAATTGTTAATTTATTTTTAAATAAAAGCTTATCATTTAAATTGTAAGACAATAAAAATCCAAGAGCAAATCTATTCCTTGAAGACTTTTTCATTATTCCTGGACTAAGATTATAACTAGCATCCACTCCATATCTTGCAGATTTATCTCCACCTTCCAAATATAGAGAATGTGTTTGTCCACATGGCACTCTCAATGGTTTAGACAACCAATATGTATTAACCCCTTTTCTTATATTTCTTAATCTATTATTATAATCTTTTAAGGATTTTTGTTTTGTAGGTAAATCATCATCTTCATAAAGTCCTGCATCTTTTTCTACCTGCAATTTTTCTTCTGCATTAAGCAAATTATAATCTGATAAATCTGGAGCTTCTACAGAAAATCTCGCATTATAAGATACACGTATTTCCCCTTCTTTAGGCGTTTTTGTAGTTATAACAACTATAC
>JBAYBM010000030.1:0-9402 GCA_041669265.1 Bacilli bacterium
AAAAAGGCCTCTTTTACTATTAAAAAAGGAGAACTGGTTGTTATTTTAGGCCCTTCTGGTGCTGGTAAAACAACCTTATTAAATATTTTAGGAGCCATGGATAAAGCAACAAGTGGAGAATACTTTTTAGATGGAAAAGAAGTATCTACCATGTCTGAGAAAGAACTGTCTGATTTTAGAAAAAATGATATTGGATTTGTTTTTCAATTTTATAATTTAATGCCTAATTTAACAGCTTTTGAGAATGTAGTTTTAGCTTCAACTTTAGTTGATAAGCATCTTGATCCAAAAGATATTCTTGAATTAGTTGGATTAAAAGAAAGATTGAATAATTTTCCTGCTCAACTTAGTGGTGGGGAGCAACAACGTGTTGCTATTGCTCGTGCACTTGTAAAGAATCCTACATTATTACTTTGTGATGAACCAACTGGAGCTCTGGATAGCAAAACTGGTTTACAAATCATTACGTTGCTTCATAAAGTTTGCAAAACTCAAAAAAAGACCACAATTATAGTTACTCATAATAAGGAATTAAGTGTTATCGCTGATAGAATAATTACTGTCCAAGATGGGAGTGTAATATCTAATAAAGTCATTAAGACTCCAAAATCTTGTAAGGAGATTGAGTGGTGAAGTCTTTTAAGATATTATTTAAAAAAAGTTTACGTGATTTTTTAAGAGAAATGAAACAATTCATTGCGATTATTTTTATATTAGCAGTTAGTGTAACGCTATTTAGTGGATTAGAAGCAAATGCAATTGAACTTGAAAGAAGAGTTAATGAAGAATATGAAAGCGGGAATTTAGCTGATGTTTGGATTACTTTTAATCAATATAATGAAGACGAATATAATAATATTTTAGAAATTGCTGAAGGAGAAAATACTAACAGCAATCTTAAAGAAGATGATTATATAAATAAAAGATTATATATGCCTTTTTTAGTTGATAATACCAATGCGTATGTTTCATTAAGTGATGAATATCCTACCATTAATAAAGGATATGATATAGAACTTTCTAATGAAGATACATTTAATAGTGATTTTTATTTTCTTGTCGATAGTGGATTTAAAAAACGTTATCCATCATTAGAAACAGGAGATACTTTGCCAGTTTCTTTTGATACAAGTTTAATTAAAGCAAGCTTATTAAATATTGCTAATTTAGCAATTGATAACGCTTATCCTAATCAAGATACAACGATTATAAAAGCTACTGTTTTAACTTATTTAAATAGTGTTTTACTGATGATAAGTTTGCATTAGATTTAGGGGTTACTGCTTTTATGTCTCAACCTGAGAATATACAAAATAGTACTTTTAATTCCTCTAATTTTTTAATTAATACGCAATATTTACTCTTCTCATCGATTAATGAAATAGAAAATTCATTTGAAATTCCTGACATTGCTAAAGATGTTCTTACCTACTCAAAAAATTATTTAAAATCTAAAGATGTAGAAACGATTAATAACTTTATATCTTCAATATGCAATCAGTATTGTGTTAAAGTTGATGATTCAATAACAGTTGAAAATGTTACAAATAAAATAAATGATTATTATAAAGACAATTCTAATTTATATGCTACATTTACAAGAGAACAACTACTTTCTAATTCCGTAATAAGTAACGATATTTCTCAAGCATATGCTTTAGCTTTGGCATTTCCTTTGATATTTTGTGTAGTTGCAATTCTTGTTGTTTTAACTACAATTTCGCAGCTTATTTTAAAGCAAAGAATGCAAATTGGTACGATGAAAGCATTAGGTTTTTCTAAAAGGCAAATACTTTTTAATTATATTTCTTTTATGTGTGGAGTATCTTTAGTTGGAGTAATTTTAGGTCTAATTATTGGACCTTTATTATTACCAAATGTTTTAAATATTAAATATAATTTACTATATGCTTTACCTGCACAGCAATATAATTTCCCATGGTTAATTGCTATCATAATTGTTGTTGCCGTATTAGTTTTAGTTAGTTTATTAACTTATTTATTGATAAGAAAAGAATTAAGTTTAACTCCTGCAAATTCAATGCGCCCAGCAACTCCAAATGTAAAACTTAAAACACGTAAATCATTCTTAAAAGATCCATTTATTCGTATGGCTTTAAGAAATATTAAAGTACACTTTACTAAAACTATTATGATTATCATTGGTGTTTTAGGTTGTACTGGTTTATTAATTTGCGGATTTGGAATTGATGATTCTATTAATTATGGAAAAGATTATGATATGAAGAATTTTTATGGAGCTGATATAACTGTAAATTACACTTCAAATAATACAACGTTAAAAGATAAGATTTTAGCTATAAATGGTGTTAATAGTGTAGATGAATATTCTACTTTATCATCCCAAGTTGATAATAACGGACAAACTATAAGTAAATTAATACATTATTTTAGTGAAGATAGTGTAAATTTTCACTATGAAAAATGGGATGATTCAGGAATTGGTTTAGATTCTGATAGTGCTAATGAACTTGGAATCAAAGAAGGTGATTCATTGAGTTTTTCTTATGGTGGTACTTCTTATGTTATGAAAGTTAATAAGGTATTTTATACCTTTTCAATTCATGGATTATTTGTTTTTGAAGAAACCTTACCTACTTTAACTTCTACGAGAACTAATGCTTGGGTAAATTTAAAAGACGGCGCAGATGTTGATGAAATTTCTTCAAATATAAAAAGTTTAAGTAATGTAAGTAATTGTATTACTTATAGTGAAATGAGTGACAAAATAAATGGGTATATGGACAGCATTCAATCAATGACTTTAGCTATTAAAGTATTTGCTATTATTTTAGCTATCATTGTTTTAATTAATTTAGGAGTTTTAAACTTTAATGAAAGAATTAGAGATATTGCAACATTAAGAGTATTAGGATTCAGAAATAGACAAATTGGAAAATCATTATTATATGAAGCTATGTTTTCTACAATAATTGGCTCTTTATTAGGTATATTTCTAGGAATGCCAATGCTATATGTTGTTCTAGGAACCAACAAAACTCCTCTTGTTACTTTCTATTATTATATAAAACCTGAATCATATGCTTTTGCGGTTTTATTGAGTATTCTAACAGCATTCATTGTTAATTTATTACTAAATTCTCGTGTTAAAAAAGTATCAATGAGCGAATCATTAAAGTCAGTAGAATAATTAAATATTTATACAAATAAAAAATCCACATGCGCTTTGCAGTGGATTTTGAGTTTTATTATTCTTTAGATGCAGCATCCATTCTTTGGTGAGCATCCCATTTTTTACGTTCAGAAGTATCAAGTATTTTCTTTCTCATTCTAAATGTGTTTGGAGTAATTTCAACAAGCTCATCTGTATTAATATAATCTAAACAAGCTTCAAGAGTCATTTGTCTTGGTGATTTTAGAACAACGGTTTGGTCTTTATTTGATGAACGTTGGTTAGTTAAGTTTTTAGTTGCACAAACATTGACAGCTAAATCAATATCATATTTATTTTCACCAACAATCATGCCTTCATAAACATCAATTCCTGGTTTTATAAACATAACACCACGATCTTCAACGTGTTGAATAGCATATGGAGTAGCCATGCCTTTATCAGTACAAACTAATACACCAATTTGTCTCTCGCCGATTATCTTATCTTCAGCAGGACGATATTCTTTAAATGTATGAGCAATAATTCCATATCCTTTTGTTAAAGTTAAGAAATTAGTAACAAAACCAATTAAACCACGGGATGGAATAATGTAGTTAATTTTTGTATTAACATCTCCTGCATCCATATCAATAAGAGTAGCATCCCTTGCACCTAAGTTTGTCATGATATCACCAACAAAATCATTAGGAACTTCAACACTTAAATCTTCAAATGGTTCGCATTTAACACCATCAATTATTTTAGTAATAACAGAAGGCCTACTTACTTCAAGTTCAAAACCTTCTCTTCTCATTGTTTCAATTAAAATACCAAGGTGTAATTCACCTCTTCCTGAAACAACCCAAGTTTCGCTGTTTTCAACTCTTTTAACTTTTAAAGAAACATCTTTTTGGACTTCTTTATATAATCTATCTTGAATTTGTCTAGCAGTTAATAATTTTCCATCTCTACCTGAAAATGGAGAAGAATTAGTACCAAATGTCATTTGCAAAGTTGGTTCATCAATATGTAATGGTGGAAGTGGTTCAATTTTACTTGGATCACAAATAGTTTCACCAACGTTAATATCTGGTAAACCAGCAATAGCAACAATATCTCCTGCATTTGCTTCATTAATTTCTAATTTTTTAAGTCCATAATATCCAATAATTTTTAAAATCTTGAATTGTTTTACTGTGCCATCTCTACGTGAGCAAGAAACCATTTCATCAACGTGAATTGTTCCTCTTTGTATACGACCAATTCCCATTCTACCTACATAATCGTTATAATCTAACATTGCAATTTGAATTTGTAATGGTCCTTTTTCAGTAACTTGTGGTTCAGGAATTTCACTTAAAATTAAATCAAAGACTGAATTCATTCCTGGTTTTTGAGTTTCTGGTTCGGGTTGTAAAGATGAAGTGCCATTTAAAGCGCTAGTATAAGCAACCTTGAAATCAAGGAAATCATCTGGTGCGCCGAGTTCCATAAAAAGTTGTAAAACTTCATCAACAGCTTTTCTTGGGTTAGCGTTTGGTCTATCAACCTTGTTAATAATAACAATTGGTTTTACATGAGCTTCTATGGCTTTCTTTAAAACGAATCTTGTTTGAGGCATTGTACCTTCAAAAGCATCAACTAAAAGTAAGCAGCCATCAACCATGTGCATAATTCTTTCAACTTCGCCACCAAAATCTGCGTGCCCTGGAGTATCAAGAATATTAATTTTTGTATCTTTGTAATTAATTGAAGTAGTTTTTGCAAGAATGGTAATGCCTCTTTCTCTTTCGATAGCATTACTATCCATAGCACGGTCTTCAATCTTTTCGTTGTCTCTAAATGTTCCGGAACATTTTAGTAATTGATTAACGAGAGTAGTCTTACCGTGATCAACGTGTGCAATAATTGCAATATTTCTCATTTTCATAACTAAAATCCTCCTTTGAAAAATCAACTACAATAAAATAGCACAAATGAGGTTGTGTTTCAACAAAGTTAATAAATATAATTAATATTTATTGTTTCTTAAAAGTGTTATTTTAGGAAATTATTAAGGGTTTCTTTTAATGTATCAAGATGTTTTTTAGGCATTGAAATTACAATACTTGTAGAATTCTTGAAAATATTTTTAATAAATTCTTGAGCTTTAGTTGCATCGTTTCCTCCAGCAGATAGAACAAAAGAGATCTTTCTATTTGATAACTTTTCCATATTTTCATCTAAATACGTATTAATTGGAGTGGATAATTTTCCTGCCCAAATTGGTGAGCCAATTACAATATTTTCGTAATCATCTATATTTAAATTATATTGATTTAATCTAGCTTTTTCACCTTTTAAAGCTTTTTGTCCATAAATCATCATTTTAAAGAAATTTGATTTTCCTTTTGGTTTATTTGTTGTTAATTTTAGTATTTCATAACCCATTGTCTTTAGTATTTCAGCAACTGCATCGCCATTACCAGTCCAAGAGTAGTAAACAAATATTTTTTTCATAAAGTATTCACCTTTCTATATATATTCTAAACTAAAAAAATAAGATAAAATCAATAACTTTTTTCGTTTTTATATTTATAAATCTTTTTTCATTTTGTATAATATTAACATATGAGAACAAATGGTATATTAATGGCAATATCATCTTTGCCTAGTGAATATGGAATAGGTGATTTTGGAAAAACTGCTTATGATTTTGTTGATTTACTTAAAAAAGGTGGAATTAAAATTTGGCAAATGCTTCCAATTAATCCAGTTGGATATGGTAATTCACCATATCAATCTGAATGTGGTGAAGCAATAGATCCAATTTATATTTCACTTGATGAATTATTAGCTAAAGGATTAATTAAGAAATTAGTCCCTTTTAACAAAGACGCATTAAGAGTAAATTTTGATGCTGTAAGAAATTTCAAAGATAAATATCTTCGTGAAGCTTTTAAAAAACAAAAAGACACTTCTTCAAAAGAATTTATTGAATTTGAAAAAGAAGAAAAGTGGCTCGATAATTATGCTAAATTTCATATTATTTTCTTAAAGAATAATTATTTACCTTGGAATGATTGGGATGAAGAAGAAAAACTTGATCCATATCAACATAAGGTAGATTATTCAGAGTATAAAAGTGAAATTTTATTTATTAAATGGTGTCAATTTATTGCTTTTAAACAATTTTTAAAATTGAAAAAATATGCAAACGACAATGATATTTTAATTATGGGAGATATCCCATTCTATGTGGGTGGAATGAGTAGTGATGTTTGGGAAAATCAAGACGAATTTTTACTCGATGTTAAAGATCAATTCTCTTATATCGCAGGAGTACCACCAGATTATTTTAGTAAAACTGGTCAAAGATGGGGAAATCCTATTTATGATTGGACCGAATTAAAAAACGAACAGTTTGCTTTTTGGATTAATCGTTTTAAAGAAGCAAGTAAAACATATGATATTTTACGTGTTGATCACTTTAGAGCTTTTGATACATATTGGAAAGTGCCAGTAAGTTGTCCAACTGCAATTAAAGGAACATGGGAAACTGCCCCTGGATATGAATTATTTGATCAACTTAAAAAAGAGAAAATCAATTTAAGTTTAGTTGCTGAAGATTTAGGTGATTTATTTCCTTCAGTTTTAAAATTAAGAGACCATTACAATTTACCTGGAATGTACGTTTTAGAATTCAATGTTTTGAATCCTATTGCAAAGATTGCTCAAAACCAAGTAGTTTATACAGGAACTCATGATAATGATACATTAATGGGCTGGTATAAGACTTTAACTGTTGAGGAAAAAGCTCAAGTAGGATTGAAACTTAAAGTTTTAAAAATAAAAGGGAAATCTATACAAGATAAGTTCTTAAATTATGCTTATGATTCTATTGCTGATACAGTTATTATTCCTATGCAAGATTTTTTAAAATTAGGTTCTTATTATAGAATGAATGTTCCTGGAGTTTGTGGTTCACCAAATTGGGAATTTAGATTAAAAGATTATAGTAAATTTAAAGAAGTTTTACCTTCAATATATAAATTAAATGTAAATAGTAAAAGAGTATAAAAATGATTAAAGTTGCACTTATTTCTTTAGGTTGTGCGAAAAACACCGTTGATAGTGAAGCTCTTTTAGCTTTATTCAAAATTAAAGGGTTTTTAATTACTACATCTTTAGAAGATTCTGATGTAATAATTATTAATACTTGTGGTTTTATTGAACCTAGTAAAGAAGAAGCAATTAATACTATTTTAGAGTGCGAAAAATATCATAAGAAGTTAATTGTTACTGGTTGTTTAGTTGAAAGATATAAAAAACAACTTGAAGAAGAAATGCCTGAAGTTGATTTATTTATTTCTTTAAAAGAATATGAAAAACTACCTCAAATCCTCAACGGATTCTTTAAAGAGAAGGGATTTGATAGGGATTTTGATATTTTTAATCGTGTTATTTCAACTGGTTCATATACTGCTTATTTAAAAATAAGTGAAGGTTGTGATAATTTTTGTGCATTTTGTGCCATACCTTTTATTCGTGGTAGATTTCATTCTTATCCAATGAATGACTTAATTACGTATGCTAAAGAATTAGCTAAAAACGGTTGTAAAGAACTTGTTGTTATTTCTCAAGATACAGTAAATTATGGTAAAGATTTAGATGATAAAAATGCTAATTTATTAAATTTATTAAAGGAACTTGATAAGATAGATGGAATTGAATTTATTAGAACTTTATATATGTATCCTGAAGGAATTAGTGATGAATTACTTTATTTTATTCGTGATTCGAAAAAGATACTCATTATTTAGATATTCCTTTACAACATTGTGATGATGAAGTGCTAAAGAGAATGAACCGTAAAGATACTAAAGAAACTATTTTATCTTTATATAAAAGAATTAAAAACATTATTCCAGATGCTATTTTAAGAACTACTTTAATAACAGGATTTCCTGGAGAAACAGAGGATGCTTTTAACGAATTAAAAGATTTTATTAAACATATAGAATTTAATCATTTAGGTGTATTTCCTTATTCAAAAGAAGAGGGAACGAAAGGAAGTTTTTATAAAGACCAAATTCCAGAAGAAATAAAAAACAAAAGAAAAGACGAGATTATGGAAATACAAAAAGGTATTTCTTATAAACTAAATAAAGCATTAATAGGTAAAGAAACAAAAGCAATAATTACTAAAGTTAATCCTAATAATGAATATGAAGTTAGATGTGGTTATAATGCTCCAGATGATATTGATGGATCTATTATAGTTAAAACTAATAAAACACATCAAGAAGGCGATATTATTAAAATTAAGATAACAAATGCTTTTGTATATGATTTATTAGCAAAAGAAATATGAAAATATTAATTACAGGTTTTGATGTTTTTAAGGGATTAGATATTAATCCTTCTTATGAAGCGATAAAATGTCTACCAAAAATAATAGATAATAAAGAAATAATAGTAATGAAATTACCTGTTGTTTTTGATGAATGTTATAAAGAATTAGAAAAAGTAATTAAAAAAGAAAAACCTGATTATGTAATTAATATTGGTGTAGCAACTTCAAGAAATGAAATAAGTATTGAAAGTAGTGCCAAAAATATCAAAAAAAGTAACATTAAAGACAATAGTGGAAACATTTTTCTAAATGAAAGTAAAATAATTAATAACGCTGATGAAATTTTAAAAACTAGTATTGATATTAATAAAATATTATTAGAATTAAAAGGTTATAAGATTCCTTCCTATATTTCTAATGATGCTGGTAGTTATGTTTGTAATAATGTTTATTTTTATTCCTTATATAATGAAAAACAGTATGGATATAAAGCTTTATTTATTCATGTTCCTGGAATTAATAGCATGGATATTCAAATGATGAATAAAGCTATAAAAATAATAATTAGAACTTTATGATGTGTTAATTATTTTTTTACCTTCCTTATTTTTAAAACCAATTTAAGAGTCTTAAAATTGATGTATTGATTGTCAAATATTAATATATTAAATTGTAATTGAAATTAGAGTACATATCATATAAAATAATAACGCACATAATTATGCCCCCTTAGTTAAGTGGTATAACGGATCCATGGTAAGGATCTATTCGTAGTTCGATTCTGCGAGGGGGCACCAGTAGAAAATTAAGGGTCTCCGAAATTGTTCGGGGTTCAAACGGGGTTCTTGAAAAAGAACCCCTTTTATTTTGCAATTTAACCCCGTAAAAATTCGAATTATTTTTATTAAAAAATCCTCCATAATAATGTTGC
>JBAYBM010000031.1:0-7268 GCA_041669265.1 Bacilli bacterium
ATAATATCTAATCTTACTAAAGGTATAGCAGGTTTATTTGAAGCTTATGAAGATTATAAACATATTACTAATGAACATAGATTAATGGATATATTAACATTTAGAAATAGATTAATAATTAAAAATGTTAGATAATATTAAGGGGTAATAATATGAAAGAATTAACATTAAAGGAAATACAAGAAATAGAATTAGGAATTCTTATAGAGTTTGATAATTTTTGTAAATCAAATAATATAAAATATTCATTATATGGTGGAACATTATTAGGTGCAGTAAGACATAAAGGTTTTATTCCCTGGGATGATGATATAGATGTATTAATGACTCGAAATAACTATGATAAATTTATTAATACTTATAAATCTAATAAAAGATATACTTTAATTAACTATGGCAACAATAAGGGATGTACGAATATTTCGTTTTCTAAGATTTTTGATAATAATACAGATGCGGAAGAAGATAATGCTAAAAAAATACCAGGAGAGGGAGTTTGGTTAGATATATTTCCTTTTGATTATTTGTCTAATAATAAATTTAAAAGGAAATTGACTAATTTACATTTTCTTTTTATTGATAAGTTAATATATGCTAGAGCTGCTAAACACCCTTCTTTACTTTATAAATTATTAAGAACATTATTTTTTTGGAAAACTAATAAAAGATTACTAACTTCTTTAGATAAATATTCTCATAAAGTAAAAGAATCTAATTACTTACAAAATTTATCAATGGTTTATATTAAAGATTTAAAAAAAGATAACAAGTTTCCAAGTTATTTATTTAATGAATATACGACAATTGAGTTTTGCGGGTATACATTTCCTTGCATGTCCAAATATAGCGATATGTTAAGACTAGAATACGGAGACTATATGAAATTACCTCCTATTAACGAAAGACATTCTCATTCTATGACAGCTTATAAAAAAGAGAATACAAATATATAGAATTATTAATTTTTTAATTATTATATAAATTAAATCTTTAAATGATATATTTGGATAATATGTGTATCATCAATCAAAGATAATTTGTAAAAAATCTAATAAGTATGTTTTGTTGATTAAATCAATTAGATTGGGTAAAACATAAAACATAAAAGATAAGAGTAATTTTGACATTTTTTAATACCTCCTTAAAAGGGCTTTATACATATATATACATTTTTTTTAGAAAATAAGTAAAATTTAAATTATTTTTTTAAAATTTTATTTATAATATTTATAAGTTGTTCATTATTAAAAGGGGTTTTATATGAATGTGTTCAAATTTTATAATGTAGGGCAGGGACTATTTTATTTTGGTGAACTTGATAATAATTTTCGTTTCGTTTATGATTGTGGTGGTTCTAAAAGATATGTTAATAATGCAATAAAAAATGGTTTTACTAAAGGTAAAAGTTTAGATTTATTGGTTATATCTCATTTACATGAAGATCATACAAATGGTATTGATGAACTAATAAAATTTACTGGCAAACCAAAAAAGATTATTCTTCCTTATCTCTATTTAAGTGGTAATCATAATAGGAGAACTTTATTTTTAAGTACATATTTTCTTGTTAATGGATATTCTCTAAACGATTATCATAAATACAGTGATAGATTTACTAATGAAGGCTGGCCAAATAGCGATGTAAAAGAGAATAGCGATAATATTAAGAGTGGTTTATTTGAATATAGAAAAAAGGTTATACGAGACGGTGATTGGACATTTGTTTTATACAACAAATCATACAATAAAAATAAAATAGAAGAACTAATAGATGATCTTGAGAAAGAAATAGGTATTAATAGTCAAAAGAAGGCCGATTCTATAGATTTAACTATTAGTAAATATTTAAATGTTAAAGGTAATATTAAAAAAATTAAGAAAATATATGAAAGATATTTTACTGATTTAAATATATCTAATACCATCTTGTTTCATTTTCCTACAGACAGCTATTGTGATGGGTTAAGTTTATTAACAGGAGATGGGACATTAGATATTCAAGATATTGATTATATTAAAAAAACAAAATTATCTAGAGAATTAGAATATTATCCATATCATTATAGATGTCCTACGATTGGTTATTTTCAAGTTCCTCATCATGGATCAAAAACTGCATTAGAAACTATAGATTTCTTTAGTAGAAGTAACAACTTCTATATATCATTTGGTTTAGGTAATAAATATAAACATCCTTCAAGTGAAGTAATAGATTATTTAAATAAACATTGTACTGGTAATATACATTTTTGTTATCAATCTAATATAATATGTTTTAATGAGAATACTTACTATATTTATGACTAATTATAATTTGTTTTTTTTGACATTATTTTTTTAATTAATTATGTCAATTATTGTTTTTGAATGTAATAATATATGTAACAAAGGGGAATTTTATGACAGTAGCAGAATATATTGTTGATTTTTTTATTAGCAAAAAGATATTTGATTGCTTTGGATACCAAGGAACAATGATTGCTCGTTTAGTGGATGCTATTTATAAAAATGGTAAAATGAATAATCATTGTTGTTATAACGAACAAGGCGCAGCTTTTTCAGGCGTTGGTTATGCTAAATGCAGTGGTAAAGTTGGTTTTGTTTATTCTACTAGTGGGCCTGGAGCATTGAACTTAGTTTCTGGTATTGCCGATGCCTTTTATGATTCAGTTCCAGTAGTTTTTATTACAGGCCAACTAAATTTTACTGAATATACTAAAATTCCTACTTTAAGACAGCAAGGATTTCAAGAAACAAACATTGTTGATATTGTTAAGCCAATTACAAAATATTCTATAATGATTAAAAAAGAAGAGGACATTGTAACGGAATTAAGCAAGGCTTATAATATGGCTAATTCAGGAAGAAAAGGGCCAGTTCTAATAGATTTGCCTATGGACATTCAAAAGAAAAGGATTGATTTTGACAAAGTAAAAGATACTATAAATGGTATTGAAGAAACTTCTTATGATTGTTCAAAAGTTAACAATATAGTCCAGTCTCTTAATGAATGCGAGAGGCCTCTTTTTGTTTTTGGAAATGCAATCAATTTAAACCACATTGAATTTGAACTTCTTAAAGATTTTCTTGAAAGAAAACATATTCCATTTGTTACTAGTTTGCTAAAAAAAGATTTGTTTCCAACTGATTTTAAAAACAATATGGGTATTATAGGAAGCGGATATGGATCAAGATCAGCAAATTTAATTTGTGATTGTAAAGCTGATTTAATTGTTTCGTTTGGGTGCAGATTATGTAATAGACAAACTGGTAGTTATGGTATTTTTGGTAAAGATGCAAAATTAATTCGTATAGATATTGATGAGAATGAGTTAGAAAGAAAAATTAATGAAAATGAGGAAGATTATAAACAAGATTGTAACGTTATAATTAAAAAATTAGTACATGAGAAAGGTATTATTTCTTTTACTGATTGGCTTGATATTTGCTGTAAGATTAAAAAGAGACTACTTGATTTTGATGATAAATCAAATAATAATTTACCAAATCAATATGTTTGCAAAATTAGCTCTTATATAAGTGAAAACTCAAATATATGTGTTGATGTTGGTCAAAATCAAATGTGGGTTGCTAGGTCTTTTGATGTAAAAAGAAAGCAAAAAGTATTGTTTTCTGGTGGTCATGGGGCAATGGGTTTTGCGCTACCTGCATCAATTGGAGCATATTTATCAAACAAGAATAATACTTATGTTATTTGTGGTGATGGTGGTATGCAAATGAACATACAAGAATTACAAACAATATATCGTGAAAAATTACCAATTTGTATTTTTGTTTTTAACAACAAGAGTCTTGGTCTTATAGAACAGCAACAAGATGATTTCTTTGATGGCAATCATTTTGGTTCAACTGATGAATATGGATATCTAAGTCCATGTTTTGAAAAGATTGCTAAAGCTTATGGAATAGAAAGTTTAAGTATCAATTCTTTAACTGAATTAGATGAAAATTCAAAGAAAATTTTTGAAATGAAGGAACCTTTGCTTATTGAAATTATTTTGCCATCTAATACTAAAGCTTTGCCTAAAACTTTTTTTGGTGAAGAGCCTTTTAATCAAAGGCCAAAATTACCAAAAGAATTATTAGATGAGTTATTATCATTATAAAGGGGTTATTATGAAAAAAGTTATTACATATGGTACATTTGATTTGTTTCATCAAGGGCATTACAACATACTTAAGAGAGCAAAAGAATTAGGAGATTATTTAATTGTTGGTGTTACTAGCGAGACATATGATTTTGATAGGGGAAAACTTAATGTTAAGGATAGTTTGCAAAAAAGAATTGATAATGTTAAGAAAACTGGTCTTGCTGATGAGATAATTGTAGAAGAATATCAGGGGCAAAAAGTTAATGATATTTTAAAATATGATGTTGATGTTTTTGTAGTTGGCTCTGATTGGATTGGGAAATTTGATTATCTTAAAAAATATTGTAAAGTTGTTTATTTAGAAAGAACAAAAAATATATCGAGCACTTCCATAAGAGAAAGTATGGGAATTTACGATGTTGGTATAGTGACTGATGAAAACTATGATAATAATTTCATTATGGAATCAAAATTTGTAAGCGGAATACATGTTGATTCTGTTTTTTCTAAAGATTCTAAAATTGGTAAAGAATTTAAGTTAAAGTACGAATTAAGAGAAAGTGAAGATGATTATAGTAAATTTTTAAAGAAAATAGATATTGTTTATATTAAGTGCAAACTAGATGAACGCTATAAATATTGTAAAGAGGCTTTAATTGAGAAGAAGCATATTATTGTTGATACTCCTATTTCATTAGATAAAAACAAATTAGAAGAATTGTTTGCTTTAGCTGATAGTAATGGAGTTTTGATTATTGAAAATATTGCATGTGCTTACTTAAGAGGATTTAATCAATTAGTTTGGCTTATTAATTGTGGAATAATTGGTAATTTATTATCTGTGCATTTTAATATGTGTATTGATTCATTTACTTCTATACAAGAAGCTTTGGTTTATCCTTTTTTCTTTTCTAAAAAATTGTTGTCTTGCAATCCTAAGAAAGTTGAAAAGAGTTTTGCAAAATACTGTGGTTCCTCTGTTTATTATATTAATATGTCCTATGATAATACAATAGTAGAAGCATCATTATATAAAAATCTTGTAGCAGAGAATAAAGCTATATTAATGGGAAGTAAAGGTACAATTGAAATTCCAGACGATTGGTGGAACATTGGCTTCTTCGAAGCAAAATTTTTAGATAGCAGTAAGAAGAGATATAGTTTCAATTCTGATGGTAATGGAATGAGATATCTTTTGCAAGAAGGGTTGATTATGATTGGAGAGCATAAAACTGAATCAATAAGAGTCTTCAATAAAGACTCAATTGATTTAGCTAATTTGATAAAGGAGATTTTTTATGAAGAAAAATAAAGTTGCATTTATTTCTGGTGGGACTAAAGGCATCGGTTTATCAATTGTTAAAAGACTACTAAAGAAGAATTGTGTTGTTTATACTACATACTTACAAGATGATCAAAATAAAGAAAATGTAATTAGCTCTTTTTCAAAAGAATATTTAAAAAGACTTCATATAAAAAAGATTGATATGTCAAATATGGACGAAGTGAAAGAATATATTTTTGACATTTCAAAGGAAGTTGGGGGGGGCTTTGATTATTTGATATTTAATGCAGGAGGAACTTTGAAAAAACCTTTTGGTGAAATTGAGTATAACGAATGGCAGAAGTGTTTTGATACTAATCTAAATGTTCCTTTTTTTATTACACAATGGCTTAAAGATAAAATTAATAAAAATGGAAGAATAATTTTTATTAGTTCTGTTATGAGTATTTATAATCATTCAAGTTCTATAGCTTATGGTGTTTCAAAAGCTAGTATTAATTCTCTTACTAAATATCTTGTTAAGTATTTTTGCGATAAAAATATTACTGTAAATGCTGTAATCACTGGTTTTACAAAAACATCGATGATTAAAAGAAATAAAGAACATGAACAAAGAATTATCGATAAAATAGCTTTAAAAAGATTTGCTAAACCAAACGAAATATCTAAACTTGTTATGGATATAATAAACGATGGATACATTAATGGAAGCTTAATAGAAATTGATGGCGGTTATTGCTATAAGTAATAGTTTAACTTTTTTATCAAAAGAGATAAATATGGAAGAAAACAAGAAAAAAATTAAATTTGTTATAGGTAACGGTTTTGATTTAGAATTAAAATTCAAAATGTCATATTATGATTTTTTTAATAATAATCTTTTTAACAAAAAAGATGTTATTTCATGTGTAAATAGTTACAACACTTTTTACCCAAATTGTAAGAGTTTGAAAACGCCTGAAAATATTTGGAATATTTTTTTCTATTTATGTTCAATTGATCTTGTTTATGTAAGATATACTGATTCTAATGATGGGCATTATGTGATTAAAGTTGGTGACTTAGAAGTGATTAAATGGTGTGATATTGAAGAATCAATGAGTAAGTCTTTTAATCAAAAACTAGATGACGATAAAATCCCATCATGGATAAATATATACGAACTTCTATTTGGGAAAAGACTTAGAAACAATATAAAAGATGATCTAATATCGCAAATGTTGTCGAATATTTTTAAAGGCAAAAAATTTTCTAAGGAAGCATTTTGTTCTTTTTTATTAGATGAATTAAAGGTTTTTGAAAAAATATTTGGTGAATATATTAAAGAAGAAACTAATAATCAAAATAAAATTTATGATAGGATTAATCTTTTAAGTGTTATTTATGGAGAAGATTTAAATGGAGTAATATACTCTATTGATTCATTTAATTATTCAAGTATAAATAATTTAGATGTATTCCATATTAATGGTGATACTGATAAACCTATATTTGGTATAGATTCTAAAGGTATAGCAGCTTGTGAACCTAGATATATATTTACTAAAACATATAGAAGATTAGAATATAACACTATAAAAAGAAAAGAAGAGTTTAAAGATTTTGATAATCTTTATATATATGGTCACTCTTTAAATGAACAAGATTATAACTATTTCTTTCCCTTATTAGATTATTTAAAAGTAAATGATATTAATTCTAATACTAAGATTATATTTGCATATACTATATATGATATTAATAAGAAGGATGAAATAATATCTAATCTTACTAAAGGTATAGCAGGTTTATTTGAAGCTTATGAAGATTATAAACATATTACTAATGAACATAGATTAATGGATATATTAACATTTAGAAATAGATTAATA
>JBAYBM010000032.1:0-6333 GCA_041669265.1 Bacilli bacterium
AAAGAAGTACTTCGTCGGATGCATACTTAAATTACGTATTTTATTTGTTTTCTTTTACTGTTATCTCTTTTATTAAATCAACAATCTTGTTATTACTGAATTGAGTTTTAAAATCAATCTTGACACTACCGTTAAAGAATTTCTCTGCATGTCTAATTTTTTGCATTTCTTCTTTTCTTAAACTATCCTTTCCGCCTACATTTTTAGTTTCAACTATGAAATAAAGTTTTTTATCTCCATTGTTAAAATTTAGAACGTAAGCAAAATCAGGAGAATAAGTTTTTCCACCGGCAACTGGAATCTTTATTGAGTTTTTGGGAATTTTTGTAAATACAACAACCTCGTCTATTTCTGTTTCAATATTAGTTTTCTCTAATTCTGAATCATAAAACAACTCGTTAAAGAAATAGTTTTTAGCTACATCTGAATTGGAAGAAAGAACCCCCACATCTGAGGCTGAAATAGCAGGTAATACATTCCCTTTAGAATCTGTAATCTTTGTCGGATGAATACTATTTGAAACTTTCTTATATTCAATGCTAAATTTATCTATTGCATTAAATAATAAGAAATTATCAAAGTTTTGCTTTATTATCCTGATTGTAGAAGTATTTAAATATTGGTTTATTTTAATTGCAGAATCAATTAAGGATTTGTTAATAGTTTTTAGGTTGATATTTAATGTTTTTGCTAAGTCTTTTACGAAATCACTGTATTTCATTGTTGAAACAGGGGTAATCTCATTATCAAGTACAGATGTCTCTTCTCTCGATACTGCTTGTTCGTTTTCAATCTCAATTTTAACTTTACGTTCTTTAATTCCTTCAATCGAAAAGTTTTTCTTTTGATCTTTGAAAAAGTCAGTAAGTAAAGCTTGAAAATCCACTTCATTATTAAATTTATATTCAAGAATAACCTTTTCATTAAGTTTTTCCCAAAGGTCTTTTAGTTTCTGATACTTTTCAGTTCTAACGGTAACTTGTTTTTTATCATCATTTGCCTTTCTCACTTTATTAGAAGCAACACCTTCAAATATTAATGGATAATTTTTCTTTATGTAATTGAAACCACCATCTTTAAATATATTGGAACGATTAACCACATTATTATCATCAAGTATTTCAAGTAGATCATTTTCGTTTGTTTCGTATACTTTACAAATCTTTTTAACTATATTATCATTAAGCTTTTCGGGTTCATTTTCAATTGAAATAGCTCCTGATTTTTCGTTAATTTCATTTACAAGTCTATCTACAAAATCACTTTCTGTAAAATCAACAAAATAATTTAGATAAAACTGTTCGTCTTTTACTCTATTCCCGTATTCATTTACTGGTAAGCGTAGACCACGACCAACTTCTTGAAGTTTTGATAATTCGCTTCCACTACTTCTTAATTTACAAATCTGAAAAACATTTGGATTATCCCAACCTTCTCGCAATGTCCATTTTGAAAAAATAAAACGTCTTGGATTATTTAAATCAAGCATTGCCTGTTTGTCATGCAAAATTTCATTCACTTCTTGTTCTATGGCATCATCTTTTTCTGAGTTATCTTTAGAAAAGTAACCTGCGTGAGTTTTAGAAATATCTAATAGCGATTTTTTCAAATAATTTTTATAAAACTCATTTTTTTCTGTTTTTAGAAGTTTCTTTATTTCTGATTCTGCTAATTGTTCTATTGTTTTTCTTAAGTAACCGTTTTTATTTCTGTATTCTTCAATGTTGTCAATAAAAAATAGAGTCAGCGGTTTTATTTTTACATCACGGGTTAAAAAAGCTTTTTCAATTTCAAAATGATGTTTCACCGCTTTTTGAAGCATTATCTCCTGTAAAGTCTGCGCATAAGAGAATGGATTAATTTTATCACCTTTTTTTAATTCTAATCCATTTGATAATACAACCTTAGTTTTATTGAGTTTTTCAATTAACAAATCATTCATTTCCGGATGCACTTTCTGCAGACTATCTTTTTTTACAAGCTTAAATGTTTTTCGTTTATTATTTTCATTTAGTTCAAAACTTGCTTCTTTCCCATTTGTGTTAATAAGTTTTACATAGGCATTTTCCCCATTCTCAAACTCAGTAACATGACCAATTACACCTTTTATCAAATTTTTATTGAATGAATCAACAGCTGATAAAACATAAATAAGGTTTTCATTTTCTTGAAATGTTGCCCCATAACGCAAAATAAACTGAGGCTTCATCTTTTGAATATTCTTCCACGTTGTATTGGCTTTAGCAAACTTATGTGGTTCATCAATAATCAAAAAAGGATTTACGGCAGCAATGGCTTCAAATGGTATCATGTATTTATCAAAAAGGCCTTTATCAAAACTTTTCTGCATGGTATCTGAATTAATCATACCTGCATTAATAACCATTACCTGAATACTGCTTTTTTCAAAATTACCTGAAGTAACAAAACTATTTACAGCAGGAGGCATGAATGATTTACCACTTTTCTTACCACCTTTTTTACTCTCAACAATATGCAAATGAATGGTTTTACCGTATTGCTCTTTAAAATGTTCTCGTGAACTTTCTGATTTTAGAAAATCTATTGTGCCAGCTTTAATTGAAAGTGTAGGAACTATTACAACAAACTTAAATATACCATAATTTTTATTTAGTTCAAAAATGGTTTTAGTATAAGTATATGTTTTACCAGTACCTGTTTCCATCATTATATCGATAATATTGCTTTCAGAATATTTAACTGGAATATTATTCGAATTTTGAGTTCTAAAAATATTATCAGAATATCTTCGCCATGGTTCTTCTCTGTTCAAAACAGTATTAATACAATTTTTATCAGCACCAATAGGCTTAATAGATTCAAGGTATTCAAATACAGCCACAGTACTATTTACAGCTTGTGTCTGATGATTCAGATTTTTTTCAAAATTAAATTCCTTCATACTATTTTTTACCTTTTCTTACAAGACTTTTAATATGTTTTTCAAAGTCGGAATCTATTCTTTGAGTTTTGTTAAATTCCATATACTCTTTTTCAGCCTTTTTATCTGCTTGCTGTTTTGATATGGCCCCTTTCCCTTCTAGTATTTCATACTTGTTGAAGGTTAAAAATTCGTTGATCGATTTTGCTAACGACTCCATTGTAAAAACAGTTTCCGTCTCTATCATTCTCTCTATATAGTCAAAGTAGCTTGAAATTGTTCTCTCAAGATGTTTAATCTCATTTTCCTGTAAATAATTTTTGGCAACAGTAACATCAGATTTTAAAACTCGTCCATCTGGTGAATTTTTAAAAGAAGTAAGCCCCATTTTTTCTTGTTTTGCATCAGCTTTTTTATAGATAATCTCTGCAGCAGTTTTGCCAGTAATAGCATAATGAAATTTATTTTGAACAGTTGCAAAAAAATCTCTAGTTATTTGTGAGTTCTTATCATAATCAATACTACATTCTGCAAAGATATCAGTTATCTGTAGATAAATTCGTCTTTCACTTGTTCGTATAGAACGAACTCTTTCGAGCAGTTCTTTAAAATAATCTTTCCCAAAATATTGACCATTTTTAAGTCTATTATCATCTATTGCAAAACCTTTAATAATATACTCTTTTAAGGTTTTAGTTGCCCAGATTCTAAAATGAGTAGCCTGTAATGAATTTACACGATATCCAACAGATAAGATGGCATCAAGATTATAAAATTTTGTTTTTACATTTTGAGTTTTCCCTTCAATTGCACCATGTTGAGTGGGTAGTTCCAAAATGGAACATACCATATCTTCATTCAATTCACCACTTTCAAAAATATTTTTAAGATGTTTTGTTATTGCCGGTCTTTGTACACCAAATAATTCTGCCATTCTCTGCTGAGAAAGCCAGATTGTTTCATTATGCAAAAAAGCTTCTACCTTAACATCTCCATTCGGATCCGTGTATAAAAGAAAATCTGTTAATTCATCTCTAACGGTAATATCTTTTTTCATGCTTAATATCTTGTTATAAAGTCAATATCAATATTCTTTTTGTTAGTATACGACTTTATGTTTTCAGAAATTTCTCTAAGGTTTTTACTATCAAAATTATACCCAAAGGCAACTATTGTAGTTGGATTAAATTGTTTATCTGTATCAATTTTCTCCAATAAGTTTTTCAGATTATCAGTTGTAAAAGCTTTATTCATTAGATAGAGTTTCCCTTTAGTAAAATATCCTGTATAGTTGCCTAAATCTATTTTTTGGGGATTTTCAGTTAATGGAATTCCGTCATACGTTTTCCAAGTAATCAATAAAGCTTTAATATCTTCATCGGTTAGTGTACATTCATCAAAGATTTTCAACTGAGTATCTAGCTCATCTGCTTGAAAATCATAATCATCCCAAATTGGCATAGTTTCAAAAATCTTGAAACCTAAATCTTGATTTTTAAGATTTTCAATTTCTGCTTTAAGTTGTTTTATTTTTTCTTCTTTGTTGTCTAAATTCAGCTTGCCGTTTAGTGCTTCTATTCCTTTCTCTTTTTCGGCAATTTTTGACGCTATGGTTTCTTGTTTTATTTTATCAGAAGCTAATAAAAGACGCTTTTTAGTGATTTCAAAAATAGTTGGCTCTTGAATTTTTAATACATTTTTCACATAATCAAAAGCAACTTTTTCATTTTTCTTCTTCGAATCTAATTTCTCTGGTAATTGTACTAAGATATATTTTCTATTCCCTCCATCTTCTATATTAAGTCGTAAAACTGCCTCCCCTGTAGAACCTGAGCCAGCGAAAAAATCTAGAACCAAATCTTGGCTATCAACCCCAATAGCTTTCATAAAATCTACAATGACACCAGTATCTTTGGGATTTGTAAAAATATTTTTCACCCCAAACAAGTTTTTTAACATGTTTGAAGCTACACGACCATCTTTGTATTTTATACTAGTCAGACTCTGATATTCTGTATTTTTAAGATATGTTTTATTATTTGGAACAACGGTGTGATCTTTCCCAAAATGAACTAGTTTATCTTTTATTTTTTGTTTCAACTTATCTTCAGGAAAACGCCAACCGCTTGCAGGAGGTTTGCAAATTTCACCTGTTATTGGATGTATTACATCATAAACATATTGACCATGATTGGGGCCTGCAATATTATCAGGAAAATAAACCCCTCTTTCATCCATCCAGCTATAATGTTTACTGTCTTTTATTGGATTTGAATCAGGAAATTGATTGTACCACTTTAACCCTTCTTCATGTATCTTTGCCCAATCATTTTTATATTTTTTCTTTAGAGCATCAAATGCTTTATAAATATATTGAAGCCCTTCCTTTAATTCTTTCCATTTACCAACATTATATACTTTACTTTTAACATATACAAGCACATATTCATGTTGCATAGAAATATAAGCTTGGTCATTTTTACTGCTGTTTTTCCAAACAATATCTCCTGCAAAATTCTCTTCCCCAAAAATTTCATCACAAAGTAGTTTCAATTGTGCAAATTCATTTTCATCTATTGATATGAATATGACACCATCGTTTGTAAGTAACTGCTTTGCAATATAAAGTCGTGGATACATAAAAGTAAGCCATGCGGAATGAGAATTACTTTTACTTTGTGTAAAATCTAAAATCCGTTTAGCTTTTTCTTCATCTACACCTGCAAGTAACTTTAATTCATCAACAGTAAACTTTCGGTCATCCTGATATACAAAGCCATCACTACCTGTATTGTAAGGAGGATCAATGTAAATCATTTTAATTTTTTCGTAGTAGGCGTTTGATAAGTGTTTTAATACTTCCAGATTGTCACCTTTAATCAATAGATTTTGAGAATTTTTGTTTTCGTCTTTTTGGTTGTGTTCCTCGTCTTCTTTGAGTAAAGTTGTTGCTTCGTCACTTGCCAAAATACGAGCGTAGGATTTGCCAAGCCAATCTAAATCATAACTTTCTTTGTAAAAATCAATCTCGTTTTCAGATAGTTCTTGTTTAAACTTTTCAATGTCAAAATTGCCGTTTTTATCAAAGCATTGCCCAAAATGTTTTTTTAACACTTCCATATTTTTGTTTGGCACTTTTATATCTGTAGTAATTTTTTGTTTGTTATCCATTAATTTCCCTTTGTAGAGTCGTTATCAATTAATAAATTTTTTACGATTAAGCTAAGTATTTCAGCAATTTCGTAAAGCACCTAAAAACGTGGTTACTTTCTGTTTGGTATATAAGAATTAACTATGTTGTAACTTTTTTTAATTTTTCAGAAAGCCACTTTTGTTTAATTCCTTTTTCTTCTAGTATTTCTTTTATTCATTTGCATGAATCAGTTTATAACAAAAATAGAATAGTTTTATGAAATATCTCTTTTTGTGAG
>JBAYBM010000033.1:0-5884 GCA_041669265.1 Bacilli bacterium
AATTGCTATTAGAAATAATAGTAACGTTTATAGCTCCATCTTGATCTTCAACACCTAATTTTACTAACGTTTTTCCAGTTTTAGTTTTTCTAGAATCCATTTCATAAATAGAGCCATTAATATCTACAGCACCAGAATTAGAATCAATATTTTTAATTCGATATTCAACATAACCACCTTTTTTAAAAACATTGCTCTCTCGTCTTTCAGAAACCATTGTTTCATAATTTGTTTTTATTCTAGTTACTAAATCACTTTCAGATTCTTTTTTAATATCTTCGAAACTTTTTTCTTCTACTTTTGGTTCTTCATTATCCTTTTCTTCGTCATCTTTGTTTTCTTCATCTTTATTTTCATCAACAACCATAGAATTAATATCAAATCTATAATTAATAAATTTAAATAAAGAAGCTAAATCTCCTTCAATAGACTTGAAGTTTTCTTGTTCTTTTTCGTTTGTAAAAATAAAAGTAATATCACTATTATGAAGTGAAACTAAAGCATTAAAATTTTCTTGTTTTTCATTAAAATACCATGCATTTACAAGTTCTTTTATTGATTCATCTGTTATTTCATTCTTATAAATAAAGTTAATTTCATATTTATAATTTTTGATATTTCTTAAAGAATTTATAAATATTTGAAGATCTTGAAATTCCCAAGGAGTGTCTTTTTCAATATTATAAATATAATAATTTTTATCAACTTTCGATTTAGTGATGTTCTTAAAATACATATCAAAAACATTGGTATTTTCTATACCAATAGATTCTAAAAAACGTATCATTTTTTCATCAGTGCACATATTCTAAAATAAATTTATAATGTCTTTTACAAAGACAACCACCATTAAAAGCATAATCAAACCAAGCCCAACATAAGACATTATATTTTTAATTTTTGAAGGGAATGACCATGGCTTATATTCCTCTTTTTTCTCACCAACATTAATTTCTTTTACAACATTATTATCTTCACTAACTGTTTTTTCAGTTGATGTGTTGGTATTTTTATTTTCTTTTTTACTAGCTTCATATTTTTTACGTTTAGTGAAATTAACAATTCCTTCTACAGCACCAACAATAATTGACCATCCATCAAGTCCTGGAAATGGAAGTAAATTAAACAAGGCTAAGTTAACACTTATTGTGCCCCATGTATTTAAATATACATAAGCAGGATAATCATTTAATATAGTTGTTGTTTGGGTAAAAATAGCAACTGGACCACCTAATTGATCCCAACCTTGACCAACAAATAAGCCACCTAATGCTTGAGAAATTAAAGATGTTGATTGTGTCCAGCGATTACCAGCAACAGCAAATGATTTGGCACCATTCCAATAAGAATAGATATATGAGCCAAAACCAAATTCTTCAAGTTTTCCATCAGTTGTTGATGATGGTTTTACATGTAAATAAGCAGTGTCTATATCTAATACAGTTGATGAGCTAGAATAATCTTTGTGATTGATCATTACTTCAGCAGGAGAAATTGTAATATCTTCTCCATGAGTTAATTCATAATACGAATAAGAGCTATCTTTAATAACAGGTAAATAGATTGGAGTTACACTACCATCGACTTTATCATAAACTAAGTTTCCCTCAGAATCTGTTTTTAAAGTTGAAATATAGTAAGTGCCAGTATATTTTTCATTAACTGCAACTTTTATAACTTCACTAAAATCTAAATTATTTAATCCAGCGTTTGATGAATCAAATACTAAAGAATAATTCGAAGAATCTACATTACTAATTGTAATTGGATCATTTGGATTATTTATTGTTTGAAAAGACACTTTTTCATTGCTTTCATTCATATAATAAACAGTATAATTACTTAAATAATCAGCTTTTTTAACGTTAATTACATCGCTGCTGTCATATAAAATAGGATTAGATAAATCAAATCCAATTTCACCTTCTTTATCTACTGTTAATGTTTCTTGTTGTAATGCAGTATCACTAACAGAAATTTCATTGATATAATTTACACCTTTTTGTTCAAAACAAGAAGCACCAATAAAGAAAATTAAGTAAGCAAGGACAAAATTCATTATAATTCCACCACTATAAACACAAATTCTTTTCCAAGGATTAATATCGGATAGAGTTCTTCCTTTTGCAGCTTTATATTCTTCGGGTAGTTCTTCACAATTTTCAAACATTGCAACAAATCCACCAAGAGGAACGACTCTTAAAGTAAAACTAGTTTCACCATTTTTACGTTTAATACTAAATATTTTAGGACCAAAACCAATTGAAAAATCTGTACAATAAACTTTAAAAGATTTTGCAAAAATAAAGTGACCTAATTCATGGATACAAACAAGTACACCAAGGGCCACAACAAACAATACTATTGATAACACTGTATTCCAATTAAAACTCATATCTTATACCACCATATTCCTTATAATCTTATTCGTAATTCTTCTAACTTTTTTATTTGTAAAATTTAACGCTAGTATATTTATATTACTACTAAAGTGATAACTTGACATTACTTTATCAATAATTTTTTCAATATCAATAAAGTGAATTTTACCCTCAATAAACGCTTGCACACAAACTTCATTTACTGCATTTAAAACACAGCCATAATTACCTTTATTTTTAATAACTAAATCAGCATAATTAAGTAATGGAAATTGTTTCTTACTTAAAGGCAATAATTTATAGTTAGCAATAGTATTTATCTCGACATCGTCGAACTTTTCTTCTTTACAATATCCAAATGATAAAGCATATTTTATTGGTTCTATCATTGTAGGATTCCCCACTTGAAGTCTTGTTTCATTTTTAAATATAACATATGAATGCACATAACTTTTTCTATCAACAATTGTATCAATTTTATTAAGAGGAAAGTCAAACAAATAATAAGCCTCAATTATTTCAAAAGTTTTATTCATCATCGTTGCACTATCAATAGATATTTTTCTACCCATTGACCATGTAGGATGAGTTAATGCTTCTTTTAATGTAACTTTATTTAATTCTTTTTTATCATAATTGAAAAAAGGGCCACCGCTAGCAGTAATCACAATCTTTTTAACATTTTCTTTTTTCATGTTATATAAACACTTTGAAATAGCAACATGTTCAGAATCAATAGGATATAATTTGCCATGTTTTGTATCTAACAATTTGTTAATAATTTCTCCACCAACAACTAAAGATTCTTTATTAGCTAGTAAAAGTGTTTTATTCATTTTTAAAATTGAAATAGAAGGCAATAAACCAACATACCCTACAAGTGCATTTACAAAAACATCACTAGAAGATTTTTTAATTAGTTTTATTAGTCCTTTATCACCATAAAAAAACTTTTTATTTATGTATTTTTTCTTTAAAAATAAAAAATCAGTTTTATTTTTAACACAAATAAAATCAATACTTGGAAAAGAATTTAAAATATTATCTAATTTATCTATTTGATTTCCAATAGAAATAGCCTTTAAATCATAATTATTAAATGTTTTTAAAGCTAATAAAGTTTGGCTACCAATTGAGCCAGTTACACCTAAAATGCATAATTTATATATCATAAAAATATAAGCCAATTATTTGACATAGCAACTAGTAATAAACTGGCAGCTATACAAGAAAATATAATAGAATCGACTCTATCTAGCATTCCACCATGGCTCTTTAATATAAAGCCAAAATCCTTTATTTGGAAATTTCTTTTTACTGTAGAGAAAATAAGATCCCCAAAAGTAGCAGTAAAAGGAATAACTAAAGCTAAAATCAAAATATTCCACCAATGTGCTAAATCAAAAAACGAAAGTAAAGGATGGCCAAAATAAGCAAGTAAATATCCAGTTAAACAACTAAATACAACTGAAAAAATAAATCCACCAATAAATCCTTCCCATGTCTTTTTTGGTGATATTCTTGGGCACATTTTATGTTTTCCAAGCATTGAACCAACTAAATAAGCACCAACATCAAATAAGCAATCTGCTGCAACAACAAAAATAACTAATAAAGCAGATGTTAAATATTTAAAATTATCAGTAGTTGAATCCATACCAGCTTTTGCAGCATCAACAAATGGGAAATATCTTAAAAATAAAATACATTGAAAACCAAAACTAACAACAAAAAGCATTGTAATGAAATAAAATGCATCGTTTATTGTAAAATTTTTATCAAGCATTACCATTAAAAAGAAAAACAAAATAGATATAAAGAATGCCATAATTGAAATTTGAGGAGAATCAAATCCTCTCTTTAAATCAAAGATAAATTCGGTTCCTAATCTTTGTGATTCTAAAAAATAATCTAAGTTGTCTTTTAGAATAAGCCAAAAAACTAAAGAAAACATCATCAAATAAGCAAAAATATAAATTATACTTTTATAACGATGATTAATTGATTGTGGCGCCATTATAACTTCATGACAACAAATAGCAGATAAACAAAAAATAAGTGCTAAATAAACATAATCACCTAATATAGCACAAGGAATTATGATAATAATTAATACCAAAGCTACAAGTGTTCTTGAAAATAAATTCTTTTTTAAAGACAAATTAACTTTTGGTGTGTTCTTTGTATCTTCTTGCTTATTTTCCATATTAAATTGACATAATTTCTGTTTCTTTTACTTTTATTAAAGAATCAACAGATTTACACATATCATCAGTTACTTTTTGAACATCATTTTCTGCGTTTTTACGCATATCCTCAGAATAACCATCATCATTTTTAATACTATCTAAAACTTCTCTACGGACATTACGTATAGAAACCTTTGCTTCTTCACCATATCCTTTTGCCTTTTTAACAAGTTCTTTACGACGATCTTCAGTAAGGGAAGGAATAACTAATCTAATTTGATGTCCGTCAATAATTGGATTAATTCCAATATCACTTTTGTTAATTGCATCAACAATAGTTTTTACATCGTTTGCATCATAAGGAACAACAAGTAATTGACGTGGTTCTGGAACTTTAACAGCAGCAATTGATGTAACTGAAATCTTATCTCCATAATAATCACACATTAAATCACTTAATATTGCAGCATTTGCAACACCAGTACGAAGAGAACATAAATTGCCCTTTAAGTTCTCAACACATTTACCCATTTTCTCAGTAGAAACTTTTTTAATATCTTCCATAACTTACTCCTTTATAGTTGTACCAATTTTTTCACCATGGACAACTCTTAAAAAATTCTTTGGATCTTCCATTGAAAAGACTCTAACTTCAATTCCATGACCTTTTAGCATAGTAATTGCAGTTTGATCCATTACATCAAGATGCTTTTCAATGATTTCATTATATGTTAAATTTTCAATAAATTTAGCATTTTTATTTTTCTTTGGATCACTATCATAAACACCATCAACACCATTCTTACCCATTAAAATTGCATCAGCTTCCATCTCAAGAGCTCTTAAAGAAGCACAAGTATCTGTTGTAAAATAAGGATTTCCAGTACCTGCAGCAAATAAAACAACCTTCTTTTGGCTCAAATGAGCACGAGCTTTTTTAAATCTATATGGTTCACTAACTGCTCTTATTTCAAGAGCACTAATGACTCTATTTTCTACACCGATTTTTTCTAAAACACTGCTTAAAGCCATACAATTAATAATTGTACCAAGCATACCCATATAATCGCCATTTGTTTGATCAATACCAATCTTTTGGGCTAAACGACCTCTAAAAATATTCCCAGCTCCAATGACAATACCAATTTCAACACCTTCATCATGAAGATATTTAACTGCATCAGCTATGCCATCTAATCTACCTTTATCAATAATAGATAAATCATTTTTATCAGCTAAAGATTCACCACTTATTTTGAGAATTACTCGTTTATATTTTAGTTTCATAATACACCTCTTGATTATTATAACAAA
>JBAYBM010000034.1:0-5778 GCA_041669265.1 Bacilli bacterium
GCTATGGGATTACAAATTTTAAGCATTTAAAGAATAGAGTTTTTTTGATATTTAATAATAATGAACCCCGTAAAAAGTTGTGATATTTAAAAAAAGACTAACCCCGTAAAATTTCGGAGTACCAAAATTAAACACTGATTTATCAGTGTTTTTTTATAAAAAGTATTCAATTAAAAATTATTTCTTTTTCTTTTGATTATTATTAGTCTCTTTATTTTTATAATTGGACTTAATAGCAAAAAATTGTTTTCGTTCTTTATCTGATGAAAACAATTTTGTTTTTGCTTTTTTTATTTTTTTAGAACCAAACATTTTCCATTCTCCTTTTTCATTAAAGATAAACATATTTTATAAATATTGTCGTAATCAAGATTTTTACAAGTTATTTTTTTATCAAGTTCGATGATATTATCTAATTCTGAGATTTTAAAGCATGTTGGATTATAATCTTTTAGTGTTACTCCACAGATATAATTACTTTCATCAATTGCATCTATGAACATTGGGACAAATGCACAAGAATTACCATCTTTAGAATAAAAATTACATTCCTTTTGGCCAACAATATTGTCATTTATTATTTGTATTTTGTCATAATAATAAAACAATTCTCTATGAACAACTCTTTTAGAACAATATTCATTTAAAAGAGTACGAATGTAGGAAGTAAAATTCATGTTATATTTTTCTAATAGAACATCATGAATATAAATAAATTCGCTTTTATATTTTTTACTAATTCTAAATGGTACATTCATTATTGCATCATCATTAAGATCAAAAGTCTTTAGATAAACATTAAAAATGTTTCTTTCAACAAGTAATGTGGTTTCTTCATTACCATTGTTATATTTTACAAATTTTGAATGAACGTCTTCACGGTAATGCGAAAGAGTAGGAATTAATGAATTTAGGAAACCGCTTATGTTTACATTATTGTTTTTTGAGTATCCAAAACGTTCACCATCTTCTTTGAGAACATTCCATATTGATATAGAAAATGAAAAATTCGTCGATTGTTTAAATTTTCTTTTGTTTATTTTCATATTATTACTATACTTTTTGTAGCAGAAAAACTCAATAAAAAATTAATTATTTACGATTTTATGGACTATTTTTATAAATTTTGTATAGAAATAAATAATAAATATATGATACAGCAACTATATTAACAATGATAAATGTGTTATGTAAAATTAAAATACTAGTTTAAAAAAAGTGTTTTAAAGGGTGAAATTTAAGGAGGAATAATAATGTTTAAATTATTCAATAATGTTAGTAAAAATGAAATGAAGCATACAACGAGAGGTATATTTAGATATAAAAATCGGAAACCTCTTATTATGCTAAAAGGTGGTCATGGTAATGATAATATAAAATATTTAAGGAAACATGATTTATCATTTAAAATTGATAATATTTATGGAAATCATGTTAGATCTGGTCATATTGATTGTCATAAAAAAATCATAGAACGTGAAAAAGATGGTCATATGTGGTTTCCAAAGCAATGGAATAATGATAAAATAAAAAAATCAGGACTTCATGTTGCAAATTTAAAAAAGAACCATCATGTTGCAGATCATAGACCAATGCATGGTAAATATGATGGAGTTGATGTTGTAGCTTATAAATCAAAAGGACATATATGTGGTATTTGTCCAAAATTTAGGAAACCGGAATAAAAATGAAAAAGAAAAGCACTAGATTAGAATTGGCTTTTGATGCTTATATGGATAGGCTTCAAGATCTTTTAGATAATCCAGAATATGAAGATTTATCGAATAGAAAACTGAATCCACTTATTAAAGCAAATGAAAAAATAATGTTGGATGCTCTATTAGAAGATGAAGATGAGACAGCTAACTTATTGCGACAACCTCTTGTTCTGGAAAAATTGTTAAATTTTATTTTTTCTATACAAGAGAAGTTTAAATCGCGTAAAATAGCTAAACAAATGGATGAAGCGTTAATAGATATAAGAAATAATAAATACTCGACTGTATCTAAAGATTATTTTAAGTACATTAAAAGAAAAATAAAAGCAGCCAACAAAATATTAGAAGATAATTAATTGTTATTAATAATGTAGATATTGTACGATTTAGAAATTTTCTTAATATGATTTCTAATATAAATATTATAGAATGCAAGTATATTTTTTATTGAATAATAATTTTAAAAATTATACTTTTACTATAAAAAAGAAAAATCAATTCTTATTATTATTAATCCATATACATTTATGGTTGATAAATCAATAGTTGAAAGAATAGTGCCTGAGGCTTTAATAGAAAGCAAAGCTATTGAAAAACAACTCAGACTTTTAAAATTTAATGTTACTAATAATGATAATAAAAATAATAATTCTTTATGTAATCTTCTTCTAAGGTTAAAATAAATATTAGAGATATTATGAGTAAAGAACAAATATTATTAGCTGTTATATTTTATGGAGTATTAATGTTATGTACTCTTTTTGCTTTTATATTCGGTGCAATAAATTATTTTAAAAAGGGCAAACCATTATTTTGCCAACTTGTAACTTGTGCAATGGGATGTTTTACTATGGCTTATATATTTGAACTATTACAAATATTTATTACTAAAAACATAGAAACAGGATTTCAAGTTGGTAATTTAGGTATTATTGGAGGTATGGCATTTTTATTTACTGCTTCTTTTGGTGAATTAGATGATAAAGTAGATGATAAAAAAGATAAAAGTTTATTAAAATATCGCTATATTGCTTTATTGGCTCCTTTATTAATATTACTTATTTATGTACCTTCTTTATTTACTTCTAATACTATAGAAACCAAGATAGTTACTTTAATACAATTTATATTTATTGGTCCTGCTGCATATTATAGTTTTAAACATCTATTACTACCTAAGGATAAGTTAGGTATAGTAAAACCTATAAAGATTTATAGTTTAATAGAATTATTAATTGAATTATTTATAACTTTAGAATTAAGTGCTATTAATCATGGCAGTACTTTATTTATGATTATCTTTGTTGTTATTTCTTCTATTTTATTTATTCTTATTATTCCTTTTCTTAAGAAAGGAGTTAAAAAATGGACACAACAATGATTTCTTTGTTTATTTGTATTGCTATTCCTACAATTCTTGTATTATTTTTTCTTGAAAAGAAAGCAAAATTAACTGTTTTATTTGTTGTTATTGGAATGTTTGTTTGTGTTTATATTTCCGGTATTAATGGTTTAATCTTGTCTAATCTTAATAATGATGTATTTTATGTAACTACTACTATAACTCCAATTACAGAAGAGATAGCAAAAGCTCTACCTATATTATTCTTTGCTTATGTATTTTCTAATAAAAGAGAAGATTTGATTACTGTTTCATTTGCTTTAGGTGCAGGTTTTGCAGTTATGGAAAACGTATATTTAGTTTTTACAAATGGATCTATTGATATTATTTGGGCTTTAATTCGCGCTTTTGGAGCGGGATTAATGCATAGTTTATGTACAGCGAATGTTGGCTATGGTATGGCATTAATTAAAGATAGAAAAAAATTAGCATTTTGTGGGATGTTTGCTTTACTTACAGTGGCGATAATATTCCATGCTACTTATAATTTACTTGTTCAATCGGACTTAGAAATATTAGGTTTCTTATTACCTATATTTGCTTATATTCCTTTATTAACAATGATTATTGTAAAGAAAGTTAAAGCAAAGAAAACAGCTGCAATTTAAAGCTACTTTTCTTTTGTTTTATAAACCCATCCTATAAATGATAGGGTTTTTAAGGAGATATTGATGAACATTGGTTTTATTGGTTGTGGTAAAATGGCTGCAAAGATGGCAGAAGTAGTTAAAAAACTTGATGGTTTTATTTTATATGCTTGTGCTGCTAGAGATATTAATAACGCAAATGATTTTAAGAAAGCACATTCTTTTAAAGTTGCTTATGGAAACTATTTAGATTTAATAAATGATAAAAATATAGATTTAATTTATATATCTAATGTTACAAAAGCACATAAAGAAACAATGTTAGAATGTATAAAACATAATAAAAATGTTTTATGTGAAAAACCATTTTGTGTTGATTCAAATGAAGCTAAAGAAGTAGTAAAAGAAGCAAAAAAACATAAGGTATTTTTAGCTGAAGCTATATGGACTAGATATATGGATTCTTCTAAAAAAATAAATGAAATTATAAATAGTGGAGTAATTGGAAATGTTTATAGTATCCTTGCTAATATTGGATATGCTATAAATAAAATACCTAGAATGCTTGATATAAATGGAGGAGGAGTGCTTCTTGATTGTGGCGTATATCCTATAAATTTTGCTTTAATGAGTATTAATAAAAAAGTAACAGATATTGATGCAAAATTTATATATACGAAAAGTGGAGTAGATGAAGAAGATTATATTAATCTTTCTTTTAGAGATAATGTTCATGCTTCTATATATAATTCAATGAGATCTAATATTGATTGTTCGGGTTATATATATGGAGATAAAGGATATATTAAAGTAGATCATGTTAATCATCCTCATATTATTGAAATATATTCAAATGATAGACCTCCAAAGTTAATTGATAAAATAATGTATGATGAGAATATATCAGGTTATGAATATGAGTGGATTGAAATTAAAAAACTTATTGAAGAAGGCAAAAAAGAAAGTATTTCAATGCCTTTAAATGAAACAATATATGTTATGGAATTATTAGACAAGATTAAAGAAAAAGCTAAAAATTAATTAGATTTTATAGTTCCATCAGAATAATAACTTAATAGTTTTTCTAAATCTTTTATTTGAGATATTATTTTTAAACCAATATAACTTTCTCTAACAGTCATTCTTGTTTTAGGAGTCATTATTTTTAATTTTGAATGTGCTATATCTGTATTATTTTTAATTGCATCTTCTTTGGAAGTGAATATATCATGAGCTATAAGCCTTAAACCATGTGAATTATATATTAATGTATATCCTGCTATACCAGTTACTTTGTGATAGGCTTTTGATAAACCTCCATCAATTACAATATATTTACCATTAGCTTTTACAGGAGATTCTCCTTCTTTTACTTGAACTGGCATATGCCCATTAATAATAATTGCATTTGGATTTGTAATTGAAAATTCATTTAATACTTTATTACAATATTCTTCTTTTTCAATATATTTATAATATGGATTTTTAATTTCTTTAAAGTCTTTTCTATCTTTTGAATTAAGAAAATATCTTTCAAAAGTAGTGACATCACTTTTCCCATATAGAGGAGAATCTTTAAAGCACCATAAAAAATAAAATATGTCTTTATCTTTAGAAAATGGATCATCATTATAAAATGCTTTTCTAATATTTTTATCTAAATAATCTAAATAGGATTTGCCTTTATAAATATTGCCGTTTTCATCTTTAAAAGTTGAAAATTCACCATTTTTATCAGTTGGAATACATCCATGGAATAATAAATTATAGTTATATTCTAAATACATTGAACCATGTGATAAGATAAAACTCATATGTTTTTGTAATTTATCACAATGACAGAAAGCTGCTACTAATTTATCCATTAAATCACTTTCTTCTTTAGTTAATTTATATGGATTATCTTTAGATATTGTAGGGAAATTATTATCAATTAAATTATAAGATTTATTATTAATGTTATAGGTATAGTTATTAAAATCAACATGAGATAACTTTAATAAATATTCTCCATTATATCCAGGATGTCTAGCAATTAATTGACCTTCTAATTTAAATAAAATAATAGTAA
>JBAYBM010000035.1:0-5764 GCA_041669265.1 Bacilli bacterium
GAGGGGAAGTACCTTCCAAGGGTTTGGCCGTTCGCCAATTAAAGTGGTACGCGAGCTGGGTTCAAAACGTCGTGAGACAGTTTGGTCCCTATCTGTTGTGGGCGAAAGAAGTTTGAATGGACTTGTCCCTAGTACGAGAGGACCGGGATGAACATGGCAACGGTATATCAGTTGTTCCGCCAGGAGCATGGCTGAGTAGCTGCCCATGGAAAGGATAAACGCTGAAAGCATATAAGCGCGAAGCCAACCATAAGATGAGACTTCTCATTCGTAAGAAGTAAGTGCCCTCTAATGTTAAGAGGTTGATAGGTGAGAGATGTAAGTGCTGTAAGGCATTCAGTCGACTCATACTAATAGCACGAGGACTTAATTTCTAAGATTTTACTTAAATGTAAAAATGAATCATAAAATTTTTCGGTAACTAACATACATGAACGTGTTAAAATATCTAGTTTTCAGAGAACAAAGTTCTCTATTAAAAAGTCTGGTGACGATGATACAGTGGTCACACCTCTTTCCATCCCGAACAGAGAAGTTAAGCACTGCAATGGCGAAGGTATGAGTTTATCTCAGAGAATAGCAAGCCGCCGGGCTTTTTTTGTGGTTGTAAATATGGAGCCTTTTTATTTGTTATGAAAATTAAATATGATATAATACAAAAGGTAATATTATGAAAGAAAAAACAAGTAAGAGTAATACCAATCTTAATTTAAAAGAAATTGCAAATTATATTGGTGATATATGTAGCGAAACATACGGTGTAGTTGGTTTGGTTTCACCAAAGTCACCTTTAAATATGCTATTAAAAAGAGATAAATATAGTGAAGGTATAATTTTATACAAAAGAGTAGATAAATTTTATGTTGTAGAAATACACCTTGTTGTTGCATATGGAGTAAAGATCACAGAAGTTGCTAGCGAAGTAAGTAAAAGAATTTTATATTTTTTAAATAAAGAATATCCTTTGTTATTTAAAAAAGTAAATGTTTATGTAGAAGAAATTCGTGATCTTTAATTTTTAGGAGCGAATATGAAAATTATTGATGGTCAAATATTTAAAAAAATGGTAATAAGTGGTGCAAACCATTTATATAATCACTATCCAGAGATTGATGCTTTGAATGTTTTTCCTGTACCTGATGGTGATACAGGAATGAATATGAATTTAACGATGAGTAGCGGAGCAAAAGAAGTTATTAATCGTAATGATACAAATATTGGGGTTATTTCTAAGAGTTTCTCAAGAGGCTTATTAATGGGAGCTAGAGGGAATAGTGGAGTTATTACAAGCCAGATTTTTAGAGGAATTGCTGATGGATTAGAAGGAAAAGAATCTGTTAATGCTATTGATTTAGCATATGCTATTGATAATGGAAGAAAAGTAGCATATAAAGCTGTTATTAAGCCTGTAGAGGGAACTATTTTAACAGTTATTCGTGAAAGTTCTTCTTTTTTATTAGAAAACGTAACTGAAAAAACCTCCATTGAAAATGCATTTGAGATTTTATTAAAAGAAGCGAAAGCATCTTTAAAAAGAACTCCAAATTTACTCCCTGTTTTAAAAGAAGTTGGTGTTGTTGATAGTGGTGGTGCAGGTTTAGTAAGAATTTTTGAAGGAATGTATAGTGTTTTACTTGGAGAGTTTATTGAGAAAAATGAAGTTACTGCTTTAGGTAAAAAAGGCGCATTACAAAGCTCTATTGAAGAGATTAAAGAGTCTGAAGGATATTCAATTGAATTCGCTCTTAAGTTAGGCCCTAAAGACAAGAAAAAAGAATTTCAAAGAAATAGATTTTTTAGTGTTTTAAATTCTCATGGCAAAGATTTAAAAATAAACCAAAATGATGATATTGTAAAAGTTAGTATTCATTCATTAAACCCAGGAAATATTTTGTCATATGCTCAAGACTATGGTGAGTTTTTACAATTGTCAATTGTTAATACAGACAGTGTGAAAGATCCAGAAGTTGCTAAAAAGATTGATCAAATGGATGATTCTTCTGAAATTACAAAGGAAGAAAAAAAGGACTATGCAATTGTAGCAACAAGTAGTGGTGATGGTATTGATGAGATGTTTAAAGAAATTGGCGTAACGAATATCGTTGCTGGAGGTCAAACTATGAATCCTTCAACTGAAGATTTTTTAAAGGAAATTAAAAAATCGAATTCAAGAGTTTGCTATGTACTTCCTAATAATAGCAATATTATAATGGCTGCAAATCAAGCCCAACAAGTTTTGAAAGATGAATGTGATGTTCGTGTTATTCCTTCTAAAACCATTATGCAGGGCATTGTAAGCGCTATGATGTTTACTCCTGATGTTAATGCTGACGAAAATTTTGATTCAATGAGCCAGGCTTTGAGTAGCGTAAAATCTGGTAGTGTAACCTTTTCTATCAAAGATACTGATATAAATGGAGTCCATGTTTCTAAAGATGAATTTTTAGCTATTAGAGAATCAAAACAAATTCTTTCTTCTTGTAAAGATAAAAATGATGCACTATATGTTTTGCTTAAAAATATGGTTGACGAAGAAAGTTCAATTATTACTATTTTAATAGGTAAAGATATTAATGATGATGAAGAAAAAGAAATGAAAAAAGTTATTGAAGAAAAATATTCGGATTTTGATGTTGATATTCGTAAGGGAAATCAACCAATTTATTCTTATATTGTCGGTGTTGAATAAAATAATTTTAAAATTTTTTGTTTTGCTGCCTTCTTGTTATTTGAGAGCATGAAGAAAGTAAGGGCATATATTTATAGGGTTTACCCAAACAATTTACAAAAGAAGTATTTTGAAGAATGCTATATTCAAAATATTTTTTTGTTTAATGAATTTATTAAAAAAGATATAACTGAGAAGATTTTCCTAAAGGATTTTATTAAAAAATTTGCAATTTTTGATGAAAAATATTTAAATTCTTTTATTAATACAACAAATTTATATTTTAAAATTAAGAGAAAAAATATTTCAAATCTTCAGCCAAAGAATTTAAGTAGTTATCCAAAAAAAATCCATTTTTCAAATTTTGGCAATGAATTAAATTTTGTTAAGAGCCATCTTATATTAAAAAATTTCGATTCATTAAAGATTGTTTTACATAGAGATATACCAAAAAATGGGAAAATCATCGAATATATCCTTGAAGAAAGGGTTCCAAAAGAGTTTTATATTAATTTAATTATTGCTTATGAACACAAAATTAGCAAAGTGGTCAAGATAGAAAAAAGCGTTGGCTTGGATTATTCTTCCCCTTATTTTTATATTAGTAGTGATAAGGAAGTTGGCAACAATGTTTTTGGTGACCTTGATGAAATTTATGAGCGAATAAGTTTCTTACAAAACAGATTATCTAAATGTATTGTAGGGAGCAAAAATTATAATAAGATTAGAGCAAAGATACTTAAGAAGCATCAATTTATTGTTAACAAAAGAAAAGATTTTTTGCATAAAAAATCACTTAACTTAGTAACAAATTACGATTTAATTGGTGTAGAAACGCTCGATCTAATTGAAATGTCTAAAATTCATCATTTAGGTAAAAGTGTTTATAGAAACTCGTTTAATACATTTTGTAATTATTTGAATTATAAAGCAGCTGATAACGGGAAATATTTAATTTATATACCAAAGTTTTTCCCTTCAACAAAGATGTGCTCAAATTGTGGTAAAATAAATAATCTCGCATTAAATGAAAGAACTTATGTTTGTGGATGTGGAAATATAATGAATAGAGATTTAAATGCTGCAATCAATATTAAAAAGGAAGCAAAAATTATTTTAAACAAAAAACCTAAGAATATTGGGGGTTAGCCCATTTACTTATAGCAATATATTGCGTGGGAAAAGGTTCTGCCTTATATTACGGATAATAAGCTACTTATTACTTTACAAACAAAAAGAAGCTATTTTGTATAGTTTTGTTATATAATAAAATAGTAAGTTTAATGAGGATATTATTATGAAAATTGTTATAGATATGATGGGTGGAGATTATGGCTTAAAAACTACAGTCCCATCTTTAAAAGAGTTTATTTCTAAGCATAAAGATGTTTTTATTTACGCTATTGGAGATTCTAGTCTTGTAAATGAAATGAAAGATATGGAAAGAGTAAAAATTGTTTTGTCAAAAACAGTTTTAAGAATGGATATTGATCCAATGAGCGCACTAAGAGATAATGAATCATCTTTAATGATTGCTGTTAAGACATTTATTGATGAAAAATGTGATTTTATAATAAGTGCAGGCTCAACAGGTGCTTTATTAAGTGCTTCTGTTATGAAAATTAAAAGAATTCCTGGAATTACTAGACCAGGATTAATAAGTATTTTTCCTTCTTATAAAGACAATAAAAGGTTTGTTTGCTGCGATTTAGGGGCAAATAATGCTAATACAGCTGAAGAACTTAATCAATTCGCTACAATGGGTAGTTTATTTTATAGTTTCTTATATGATAATAATAATCCAAAAGTATATTTATTAAGCAATGGTACAGAAGAAGAAAAAGGAAGCGTTGTTGGAAAAGATGCTTTTCAATTAATGAAAGCAAATAAAAAAATACAATTTTGTGGAAACATGGAAGCCAGAGATCCTTTGTTTGGAGAATGTGATGTACTAGTTACTGATGGTTTTTCTGGTAATATTTTCCTTAAAACTATGGAAGGCACCGCAAAAGTTATGGGCAAAATGATGAAAGACGCATTTTCTCGTAATATTTTTACAAAACTTTCATATTTAGTTTGCAAAAAAGGTATCAAATCAATGAAAGAAAAAATGGATTACAAAAATGTTGGCGGTGCAATGCTATTAGGAGTAAATGGAATTGTTTTAAAAGCACATGGAGCTAGTGATACACAAGCTTTTACTCATTCTTTGGATCTAGGTTATTTACTAGCAAAAAAGGATATAATTACTAAATTTAAGGAGAATATTTCTGCTAAATGAGAGGCGCTGAAGAATTTTTAAAAGAAAGACACATCGTTACAAAAAACGTTGAAATTTATAAGATGGCTTTTACCCATTCTTCTTTTAATAGTGATGCAAATACTCATCATCATGATTACGAACGTCTTGAATTCATGGGCGACAGCGTTCTTGGGTTTGTTGTAGCCAGTTTAATTTATAAGCATCATCCTGAAATGTCAGAAGGAGATATGACAAGAACAAAAGCAACTTTAGTTCAATCTCAAACTTTAGCTAATAAAGCAAGACTTGAAGGTTATCCTAATTTTATTCGTGCTGGTCATAGTTTAAGTATTGAAGAAGTAAGAAATAATCACAATATTTTAGAAGATATTTTCGAATCAGTTATTGGTGCTCTTTATATTGATCAAGGTATCGATTTTGTAACTGAATATATTACAAAGATTTTTGAAGAAGATATTATTAATTTTAATATAAGTGAATATAGAGATTTTAAGTCAATTTTACAAGAAGCTATGCAAGCTGAACATCGTCGTTCAGTTGAATATAAGCTTTTGTTGGAAAAAGGACCTCCACATGAAAGAATTTTTACTGTAAATGTATATTTTAATGATATGATTCTTGGAACTGGTGAAGGCAAAACAAAAAAAGAAGCAGAACAAAACGCTGCTAAAGATGCTTTAAGCAAAATGGCTAAATAGTATGGGGTTATTTAAGTTCTTAAAGGAAAAGTTTTCTAAACATGAGAAAACAAACGATAATTCTACAGAAAAATACTATAAAGGATTAGAAAAATCACGCAAAAAGTTTTCTTCTCGCTTGGAAGAATTATCAAA
>JBAYBM010000036.1:0-5514 GCA_041669265.1 Bacilli bacterium
AAAGCTTACCAAAAGAATATCCTTTATCTGCAATTAAAAATAATGTAAGTCATATAGCACTTCTCCCATTAGCTCTCAAAAATGGAGATTTAGACTTACTAAGAAAAACATTAATAGATAAAATACATGTTCCTTATAGAAAGACACTTATTAATGATTACGAAATTGTTGAAAACATAATGAATAAATATAATATACCATTTACTATTTCTGGTTCAGGTTCAACTATGATTGCTTTTTATCTAAAAGGAATGGAAAAAGAAATAGACAAACTAAAGTCTGATTTAAATAAAGAAAATTTCCCTTCAAAGGTAACTTTAATTGATGTTTCACCTTCTAAAAAGGGAGTATCTATTAAAAAGGAGATACTAAAAAATGAATAATGATTTTTTACTAGTTAACAAGGCAATTCTCCCTGAAGTATTGCCACTAGTTATTATAGCTAGAGAGAGAATTAATAAAGATGGTATGTCTGTTACTTTAGCATGTAAAGAAGTTGGGATTTCACGATCTGTATACTATAAATATAAAGATATGGTTTTTCTTCCTCAAAATAGTGAAACAAAAAGAGCCATTATATCTTTAAAGGTCGAAGATAAACAAGGCATCCTAAATTCTATTCTTGATGCTTTAAGAAAAGCAAATGTAAGTATTTTAACAATATTTCAAGATACTCCTGTTCAAGAATTAGCTTATATAACAATTAAAATTGATATTAAACAAATAAAAATCCCTTTAGATAATTTAATAACGAAGTTAAAGAAAATAAATTTTGTTAAGAAAGTTGAGTTGGTATCGTATGAATAATGTTGCAATATTTGGTTATGGAACTGTTGGTAAAGGTGTTAAGGATTTAATTTCTTTAAATCCTCAATTTAATCTTGTCTCTATTTTTGATATGCCTTCAAAAAAAGATGAATTAGGAAGCCTTTTAGTCACAAAAATAGATGAAATAATAAATAATAATAAAATTGATACTGTTATTGAATGCTTAGGAGGAGACACTCTTGCTCATGAAGTAATAATAAAAAGTTTATCAAATCACAAAAATGTTATTACTTCCAATAAGGAAACTATTTCTCTGCACTTAAAAGAATATCTAGATTTAGCAAATAAAAATAACGTATCAATACAATTTGAAGCGAGTGTTGGTGGAGGAATTCCAATTATTTATCCACTATCAATTCAAAGCGATTTTGATTCAATAAACGAAATTATTGGGATATTAAATGGCACTACTAATTTTATTCTTACTAAGATGCAAAAAGAACATATGCCAATAAATAATGCCATTTTATTAGCACAAAAATTAGGTTTTGCTGAAAAAGATCCAACAAGTGATTTAGAAGGATTAGATATGGTTAGAAAAGCTAATATCTTAGCTTCTATAGTCACAAAGAAAGAAATAAATAATGATGATATCCCTCATTTTGGAATTTCAAAACTAAATGATAATATTTTAAAACAAATTAACGATAAGAATTTAATATTAAAAATGTTAACAAGAATTGAATTTAAAAAAGATCATATATCAATATTAATCATTCCAACTTGTTTAAGAGGTGATAATTTATTATCAAAAATAGATTACGAAACTAATGCCATATCGGTATTTGGGAAATATCAAGATCCACTTATGTTTGTAGGAAAAGGAGCGGGGAAATATCCTACAGCTTCCGCTATCCTCCAAGATTTAATAAGAGTAAGTAAAAATAAAGAATATAAATACTGTAATTTGAAAGAAAAAGCTATCGTCAAAAATGAATTTACAGGTACCTATCTATGTTTTGATGATAAAAATAAATTACATGAATTAACAAATCCTGATAAAAAAGATTTGAGTAAATATAAATTTGTTTGTTTAGTAGATTAAAGGAGAAAGATATGAAAGATTATAATTTTGCTGTTGTTGGTGCTACTGGATTAGTTGGAAGAACCTTCTTAAAAGTAATTGAAGAATATAATTTGCCAATTAAATCACTTCATCTATTTGCAAGTGCAAAAAGTATTGGAAAAGAACTTGAATTTAAAGGTAAAAAATATAAACTTGAAGAATTAAAAAAAGGATGCTTTGAGAATATTGACTTTGCTTTATTTAGTGCTGGAAGCAACGTAAGTCATATTTGGGCTCCTATTGCTGCAAAAGAAGGAGCTTTAGTTGTTGATAATTCTTCAGAATGGAGAATGGATAAAAATTGTAGTTTAATTGTTCCAGAAATTAATATTGATGACTATAAAACAAAATCAAAAATTATAGCAAATCCAAACTGTTCCACTATTCAATCTGTTTTACCTTTAAAAGCATTAGATAATGAATTTGGTTTAACAAAAGTAAATTTTGCTACATATCAAGCTGTTTCAGGTTCTGGAAAAAAGGGAATTGATGATTTAAAACGTTGTGAAAATGGAGAAAAGCCACAATTTTATCCATATGATATTTCAAAAACTTGTATCCCTGAAATTGATGTATTTTTAGATGATGGATATTCAAAAGAAGAAATGAAAATGGTAAATGAAACTAGAAAAATATTACATTTACCAAACTTAAAAGTTTCCGCAACATGTATTCGTGTTCCAGTAGAAGTTGCACATGGAGTTGTTGTGAATTGTGAGTTTAAAAAACCTGTTGATGTTATCAAAGCTAGAGAAGTTTTAGCAAAATATGAAGGAATAAAAGTAGTAGATGATCCTAAAAATCATATCTATCCAGTTTCTACTATTGCTAAAGGAAATGATTATGTTTATGTAGGAAGAATTAGAAAAGATTTGGCTGTAGATAATGGCTTAATTTTTTATTGTGTAGCTGATAACGTAAGAAAAGGAGCTGCAAGTAATGCAGTTCAAATAGTAAATAAAATAATTAAAGAAATGGGGAAATAGTATGGATAAAGTTTGTAAATTTGGTGGTTCTTCTTTAGCTAATGTAGAAGAATTTAAAAAAGTAAAAAATATTATTACTAAAGATAAAGATAGAACTGTTATCGTTGTAAGTGCCTTAGGAAAAGCAAAAAATAGTGATAACAAAATTACAGATTTACTTTATCTTACTTATCAACATCATAAATACCATGTCGATGCTAAACCAATTTTTGATATTATCGTTAAAAGATATTTAGATATTGAAAAAGAACTGAACTTAAAAACAAAATTAGAAAAAGAATTTAAAGAACTATATCAAAGATTAATTGATGATCAAATTGATGAAGAAGAACTAGTATCTAGGGGAGAATATTTTTCTGCTAAAATGATGGCAGATTATTTAAATTATGATTTTGTTGATAGTAAAGATTTAATTCATTTTGATTATGATGGAAAAGTTTTAGAAGATGAAACTAAAAAATCAATAAAAGAAGCGAAAAGTAAGCACAAAATCATGGTTGTTCCTGGTTTTTATGGTTCCTATCCAAATAAGAAAATATGCCTATTTTCACGTGGAGGAAGCGATGTAACTGGTTCATATTTAGCAAAAGGAATTAATGCTTCTTTATATGAAAACTTTACTGATGTTTCTGGCTTCTTTATGGCAGATCCAAAAATAATAGATAATCCAAGAAAAATTACACAAGTTTCTTATGATGAATTAAGAGAATTATCTTACATGGGAGCAAATGTAATTCATGAAGAAACTATTCTTCCATTAATGGATGATGATATACCTTTAGTAATATTAAATACTAATAATATCAATGATTCAGGAACATTAATTAAGAAAACTACTTCTGATAGAAAACATTTAATAACTGGAATTACTGGGAAAAAAGGTTTTATGGCTTTAACATTTGTTAAAGCAAAAAATGTTGATAAATTAGCTACTATTTTAAGCGTATTAGATGTATTTAATTCATATCATGTACCAGTAGAACATATTCCTACCTCTATTGATAGTTTTTCAATTGTTGTAGAAAAGAAGATGATTGAAGAAAAATTATATGATGTAATTGCTGCTCTTAAAAAACTTACCACTATTATTTCAATTAAAGAAGATGATGATATAGCTTTACTTGCTGTTGTTGGAGGAAACATGGTTAAGAAAACTGGTACTTCTGGAAGAATCTTATCAGTCTTTGGAGAAGAAAACATTAACATTAAATTAATTGATCAAGGTCGTGAAGAATTTAATATTATTATTGGTATTTCAAATAAGGATTTTAATAAATCTATTAAGGCTTTATATGATAGATTTGCTCATGAAAAAATAACAAATGAATAAATCTATACGTTAAATGATAGAGTTTTTATATTATTTATATCGTACTCGCATTATAACATTAAGAATATACTCTTCAGTTTCTTTAAAACCATTTTTAATCCAACGACGAATAATACTATTAATACCTTCAATATAAAAAGAAGTTACATATTCAATAAACTTTATATCTTTTTCTCCACTATTTTTAGCAATTGGCATTGCTATATATTTAACAATGTTAGAAAAATATTCATCAGTATCTAAAGTTAAAGAGTTCTTTGTATATACTTCATATATATTTTTATTCTCTTTAATAAATTTTATATATGGTAATAAATATTCCTTATTTATTAAATCAAGATTCTCATTCTTACTAATCTCTTCAAAAGATTTATCTTTATATGAGGAAAGAAATTTATTAATCATTTCTTTTTTAGTATCTTCTAATAATTCAAAAGTATTATCATAATGGGCATAAAAGGTTGTTCTATTAACTTTAGCAACTATACATATTTCTTTAACAGTAATATCAAGAAAGTCTTTATATTCTAAAATTTCAATCAAAGCATTTTCCATCTTAATACAAGAATTAATAGATTTAGATTCAAAATTTGTCATATCAATAAACCAACACAAACCTTAAAACTTGTTGTTCCTTTCATTTTTATTTTACCTTATTATTATCTCATAAACCAACACATGTTGGTTAGAAAGAGGAAAAATTTATGGAAAATTTTGAAGAAGAAAAATTAAGAGATGAGTATGTTACTAAACCAAAGACAGGAATTGATGAAGCTAAAAAGTTAGATAAGAAAGCTAAACTACCAGCAATTATCTTCACTTATACTTTAGGTATAATTGGTGCATTAGTCTTGGGAATTGGTATGTGCTTAGCAATGAAAGTACTTGGAGATGGTACAAATCTAATGATGGTTTTAGGAATTATTGTTGGTATAGTTGGAATTATAATGATTGTAATTAATTATCCACTATATACTAAGATCTTAAAAAGTAGAAAAGAAAAATATGCAGCTTCAATCCTTGTTTTATTAAATAAAGATAGTAAATAAAAAAAATTGGAACACCATTATGGTGTTCCTTTTTTATATTAACGAAATATCGATTGTAGCCTCATCTTTTGTTACTGAAGTAAAATCAATAGCGTATGGGAAATAATCATAATTATTTAAAGCATTCTTGTTAGGGAAGAAATTTTCTCCATAAGAAGTATAACCATTAACATTATCATTAATAGTAAATGTATCGCCAGTTTTAAATAAATCAGCTTCCTTGAGATCAAGGTTTTCGTTTGTAACTTTTCCTAA
>JBAYBM010000037.1:0-5346 GCA_041669265.1 Bacilli bacterium
GAAAAGAATTTATTAGCTGCTTTTGCAGGAGAATCACAAGCTAGAAATAAATATACATATTATGCTAGTGTTGCAAAGAAAGATGGCTATCAACAAATTGCTGCTATTTTTGAAGAAACAGCTGGCAATGAAAAAGAGCATGCTGAACTTTGGTTTAAGGAATTAGGTTTACTTGGAGATACAAAAGCAAACTTAAAAGCTGCTGCTGAAGGTGAAAATTATGAATGGACATCAATGTATAAAGAATTCGCTGAAGTTGCCGATAAAGAAGGATTCAAAGAAGTTGCTGCCAAATTTAGAATGGTTGCTACTGTTGAAAAAGTCCATGAAGAAAGATATAACAAACTTTTAGAGAACGTTGAATTACTCAAAGTCTTTAAGAGAGATACAGGTGTTTCTATTTGGAAATGTCGTAATTGCGGATACATTTATGTTGGTAAAGAAGCTCCAGCAAAATGTCCATGCTGTGCGCATCCAAGAGATTATTTTGAATTAAAGATTTCCGACAATATCTAAATTATTGTTCAATAAGAACCGCCTCAATAAAGCGGTTCTTTTCTTTTTATTAAAATATTTTTACAAAAAACTATATCATTTACCACCTCCTTTTATTTTTAAGCGTAGAATATTTGCGCATTTAACGTTTATAAAATATAATTATGTTAAAAGGAGGACGATTTTTAATGTTTGGTTTAAAAAAGAAAAAAGAAGTTAAGAGTGAAAAGAAAACTGCAAGTAAGAAAACAGTTAAAAAAGATGACAAGAAAATAACGAAAAGTAAAAAAGTAGCCTCTAAAAGCGAAAGTGCAAGCAAGACTCCAAAGAAAGTCTATTTTGTTAAAAAAGTAGAAGGAGAATGGCAAGTAATTTTAAGAGATGGTAGTAAAGTTATAAAAAAGTTTGCTACTAAAATTGAAGCTGAGGAATTTGCTAAAGCTACAGCAAAAAATCAAAACGGTACAGTTTTGACACATGCCTCAAAAGGAAAGAACAAAGGGAGATTTCAATAATATGTTGAAGAACAGTGATTTCGTTTTATTCACTGATAGCTGTTGTGACTTAAGCCAACAATATGTAGATGAATACGACATTAAAGTAGTATCTTTATCCTTCAGATTTGCTGATGGTAAAGAATACGTTGATACAACAGGTCATAAAGACCTTTCAATGCCAGATTTTTATAAGTTGCTTGAAACTGGTGGTATGCCAAAAACAAGTGCTATTAATGCTAATGATTTTGAAAAGGTTGCTAAACCATATCTTGATCAAGGAAAAGATATTTTAGTTATTGCTTTTTCAAGTGCATTAAGTGCAACCTATAATTCATTCAGATTGGCTGCTGAAGACTTAAATAATGAATATAAAAATAATAAAGTTTATGTAGTTGATTCGAAGAGTGCAAGTGGTGGACAAGGAATGCTTGTTTACTTAACTGCTAAACAAAAAGCAGCAGGTAAAACTATCGAAGAATGCTATAAATATGCTGAAGATACTAAACTTAAAATTTGTCACTATTTTACAGTAGATGATTTAAGTGCATTCTTAAGAAGTGGTAGATTAACTGCTTCAGCGGCATTACTTGGTACTTTATTAAAATTAAAACCAGTTATGCATATGGACGATGAAGGTAGATTAGTTCCAATTGCTAAAAAGATTGGTCATAAGGCATCAATGATTGCTCTTGCAAAACATTTTGATGAAGAATGTATTGATGATACTATATTAGGAATGACTCATGGTAGCATGTTAAATGATGTAGATTATTTAAAAGGTTTAATGCTTAAGAATCATCCAAACAACAAAGAATTCATGATGAATTACGTTGGTCCAGTTATTGGTTCACATACTGGTTCTACTGTAATCGCTATCTATTTCCTTGCTAATCATAGATAGGAGTTTGTTATGTTAATTGATACTATTAAAAAAGAGAATATGTTAGCTTTAAAAACTAAAGATACTAATAAAAGAACAGTACTTAGTATTGTTATTAATAAGTATATGATTGCTGGATATGAAGCTAAAGCTAATGGTAAAACACTTGATGATAAGGATCTTATTTCTATAATTCAAAAAACTGTTAAAGAACTTGAAGAAGAAAAAGAGAGTTATGAAAAAGGTGGAAGAGAAGAACAAGTTAAAAATACCATTAACCAAATTGATGTTATTAAAGGATATTTACCAACTTTATTAAGTGAAGAAGAAATTAAAAAGATTATTTTATCTTTACCTGATAAGAGTGTACCTACAGTTATGAAACATTTTAAAACTGAATATGCTGGTAAATGTGATATGGGATTAGTAAATAAAGTTTTACGTAGTTTAAATTAAAATGGAAAGAATAGAATATAAAAATTTTGATTTAGAAAGAGTTCTTTATAATAAGAGCTCTTTGAGTCTTTATAAATGTAAATTTGAAGGACCTAATGATGGAGAATCTCCATTAAAAGAGTGTGAAGATATTGTTATTGATTCATGCTTATTTTCATTACGCTATGGATTATGGCACACAAGTGGAATAGATATAAAAGATACAGTCTTTGATGATAAAACAAGAGCTACTTTTTGGTACTCAAGTAATATTAAAATCTCACATAGTAAATTACTTGGAGTAAAAGCAATAAGGGAATGTAGTGATATTTATTTAAATTGTGTTGAAATTAATAGTAGTGAATTTTCCTGGAGAAGTAGCAATATTGAAATAATTGATTCTTCTTTGACTTCTGAATATGCTTTTTTTGAATGTTCAAATATTAAAATTAGTGGTTTAGTTTTTAATGGTAAATATTCATTCCAATACGTAAATGATATGGTTATTAAAGATTCTACCTTAAATACTAAAGATGCTTTTTGGCATTCTAATCATGTTACTATTCAAGATTCAAATATTAAAAGTGAATACTTAGGTTGGTATTCAAATAATCTTACTTTAATTAATTGTAAGATAAGTGGAACTCAACCATTCTGTTATTGTAAAAATTTAAAATTGATAAATTGTACAATGACAGATTGTGATCTAGCATTTGAATATAGCAGTGTAGAAGCTTCTATTATTGGTAGTGTAAAAAGTATTAAAAATCCTTTAAGTGGAAAAATTGAAGCTGATGATGCAGGAGAAGTTATTATTAAAGATAACAAGTATCCTTCAAAAGCAAAAATAATTTTAAGAAATAAAAAGTAAAATCACAATATTTCCTTTTTTAGTTTCTTTTTATTGTGGTTTCCAAAAATAGATTTTTATAGGTATAAAACACTTTAAAAGAAAGATAAAACAAGATATAATCATAAAGCAAGTGTTTTCACTTGGGGGTGTCGTTCAATGGTAGAACAGCGGTCTCCAAAACCGTTAATGTGGGTTCGATTCCTTCCACCCCCGCCAAATTATTAAAATTCATCAATTTATTGGACTAAAGTTTTGTACAATGAATTGATTTTTTTTATAAAAATAATATTAATTGAATTCAATATTTATATAACAGTACTTTAATCGATGTATTTTTGTTCTTGATACTTTGTAATAGTTGTATAATATTTATATATTTTGGGGGATTTAATAATATGAAAAATATTAATAAAAAATCTTTAATTGGTATTATTATTGCATTTTTTACTATCGGATTTATGGTAACGTCTTGTTCTAATAATGAAGATAGTATTAAAGGGATATCGGTATTTAATGGAGATAATGAATATGAACTTGGTAATACTTATACTGATATAGGTATTAATTCATTAAGTGTATTAGCAAATTATAGTAATGATAAAGAAATTACTCTTCCTTATGATAAAACAGGAGAAAAAGGATATTCTTTAACTGCTAAAAATAGTAAAGATAAATTAGTTGATTTAACTTTACCTTTTGAAGAGGATGCTTTAGGAACTGTCTATATAACAGCAAGTTATAAAGATTTTTCAATGTCTTATAACATTAGCGTTAAAGATCCTTATATAGATATTACAAGTATTTCATTTTCATCATCTACAATAAGATTATCTTTAGAGGATACTTATTATAAATTAGAACCTACTATTTTACCTTCTGATGCTACAAATAAAACTTTAAGTTATGTTTCTACAGATAATAGTGTAGTAACTGTAACTGATAAAGGAATATTAAGTGCAAAAGGGGTTGGCGAATGTGATATTAATGTTTCTTGTGAAGATAATGTTAGTACTGTAATTCATATTGTTGTAGCTGATAGTGGCGCTGGTTATAGCAAAGTTGATGTTAAATATACTTCAAAAGCTTATTGTAGTGATTATGCCCCTACTTTAGGAGAACAAAAATTATTATTTGTTCCAGTACATTTATCAGGAACTCCATCTTATAAATGGACCGAAGAGGAACTTGAAAATGTAAATAGTAATACTGAAGATATCCATGATTATTATAAGAATGCTTCTTGTGGAGCTATTGATTTAACTGGAACAGTTTGTGGAAGTCTTGATAATATGTATCAAGCTCCTTATGAAGAAACTGAACTTCAACCAAACTCAAGTGAAGCAAAGGATAAACTTTATAATTCTTTTAAAACTGCTCTTACATGGATTAAAACAAATACTGATATAAATCTAGATGATTATGATACGGACGATGATGGATATATAGATTCAATTCATTTTATATTTGATGGAAGTGATGCTCAAATTTGGGGTGGAACTTTATGGCCACATATGGATTTTGCTTCATTAGGACGTGGAACTAAAGAAAATCCTAGTATTAATTGCTATAGTACTACAAACTTACATCATCTTGGTGATGCTTATACTACTATTCATGAACAAGGTCATATTTTTGGTCTTGAAGATTATTATGATTACTCTAGTGAAGATAAAACTCTTCATAACCTTGGCTCTTTTGATATGCAAGATTATGGTATGTTTGATTGGAATTCTTTTTCAAAGATGTCTGTTGGTTGGGCATCTCCTTATGTATTAGATGGAAGTAAAGATCATGTTTCTATTACAATCAAGCCTGCTTCTTTAACTAATGATTGCATATTACTTGCTTATCCAGGAAGTTGGAATGGTACTGCTTTTGATGAATATATTTTAATAGAACTATTTTCAAATTATGGAAATAACTCTATTTGGTGGGATAAATATAGTAAATATTATAATGATGGTGGTATTAGACTATATCATGTTGATGCACGTTTATGGGGTTATACTGGTGATGATGTAAATAGTGGTAATTATGTAGATGATTATCGTTATTCTAATTTTAAATACTTCTATATTGGAGCTAATAATTCAAGTACTGATAGTTATGCAATGCCAAGACCAGATTTAATTAAAGATAATTACTATTTAATTCAAATTATTCAAAAGAGTAATGTAAATACTTTA
>JBAYBM010000038.1:0-5156 GCA_041669265.1 Bacilli bacterium
TAGAAAAGATAAGTTCAATATTGAGTACTATGAATCTCTTAGTCTTAATAAAAGACAAACTAAAGCAATGTTTTACACCAAAGAAAAAGGTAAGATTACAAATAGTGAATATCAAAATATAAATGATTGTTCTAGGAATACAGCAAGTCATGATCTTATTGGATTGGTAAACAGAGGATTACTAGAAAGCAGCGGACAAAAAGGAGCAGGAGCTTATTACATATTGGGAAATAGTTAATTGCACAATAATTGCACATATTGCACAATGAATAGAGCCAACCCACACAACCAGACACATTTGTAATTCGCACAAACAAACGCAGAAACCAAAAATGGCAAAAGAACCTATCTGTTTTCCATCGCTTTTTTGTGGACCTGGAAAAAAAACAAAATCAGGTCAATGGTTAACATTAAGTAAGCATCCGATGAAGTACATGTTTTGGTATAAAATGATACTAAGTATCATTCATTTTTAGTAAAGACACTATTATTTTTTGTTTAAAGAATATTTTTTGAGATTAAATAAAGTTTTCTGGTAGTAAACTACTAATATCTTTACAGTCAGAAATATTATCCAAAATATAACTTAACCATTTATGAGGATTAACACCCATAGCCTTACAGCTACCTATTAGAGAATACATAATAGCAGCTCTAGATGCCGCTTCATCATTTCCACAGAACATATAATTTTTTCTCCCTTATGTTGGCAACAAAATTATGTTGGCATGATTTCTAAATAGTACATTACCAGTAATATATAAGTTTTCATGCCAACATAATTATATGCTACTTATAATATCCATAAGCTTCTGATTGGATTTCCATATTTTCTTATTCATTCGTTTTTCCTTTATTTCACATGTTTTAAGAGCATTGGCTTTCATTTGCATATTAACTTCAGCATAAATATTTGTAGTATTTACAGAAACATGTCCTAACCAAGCTCTTATAGTATTAATATCTACCCCAGCTTCAAGTAAATGAGATGCTGTAGAGTGCCTAATTGTATGTGGACTTATTCTTTTATTTGCCATAGAAGGAATTTTTTGTATTGCTTTAGAAACATTTCTTGTTACCATCTCATATACACCAAAACGTGTAATAGGATTTCCGTAGCGATTTAAAAAAACATTTTCAGAAGGTTCTCTTCCCTCTATTAGGGGTTTAAGTATATCCATCGTTTTTTCCCATAAGGGACATGTTCTTTGTTTATTTCCTTTACCATATATTATTACTTGTGGATTTACATATTGTGTATTAATTAATAAATTACCAATAGTTAGTGAGGTTGCTTCTGATGCACGCGCACCACTATTGTAAAGGAAAAGTAATAATGCATAATCTTTTTGTCCTTGTTTTGTATTACGGTCTGCTGCTGCTAATAAAGCGTTCATCTCGTTTTTTTCTAAGTAAGTAATACGAGGTGTTATTCTTCCATTAACAACCTTGATTTTTTCTTTCTTCATAGGTATATTATGTATAAGTCGACCCCATTCAGCATATTCAGGACTATTAACTAATATATAATGTATGAAAGTGTAAATTGCAGCCAATCGTTGATTTCGTGTTTTTACTGTACACTTTCTATCATATTCTAAATAATTCAGGAAACTTATAATATTCTTTTGATTAAAATCAGTTAAAAACATTTCATCTATTTTTTTCTTACAAATTTTAGATAGATAAGGAAGTAGTAGTTTAAAACAATCTCTGTAACTTTTACGTGTGTTATTTGATAAATTTCGTATTGTTAATGTGTAATCCAATAAAAAACTAGTTACCCAGTAACTTACATATTTTTTTTTATTAAAACATTTCATAAGTTATTTATTAATATATGATTCAAATATAAAACTAGCCTCATGTAGTAGAGTATCCGTAAATGAAATATAAACAGAAGTACTATCTAAATTACAATGTCCAAGATATGTAGATAAAAATGGTAATAACTCTTGTACATTTTTACCTTCTTTATACCAAGATATAATTCTGTTTGTAGCAAAAGTATGACGAAGATCATAAATACGTACATCTGATTTCATTGCATCATTTCTATGAATATTGGATTTATTACATACAGTTCTAAAAGCTTGTTGTATGGCACTTAATTTTACTGGTTCTTTTTTTCGAGTCATAAATAGACAGTCTTTTGGACTTTCAGGTAAATTATTTTCTTTTCTCCATTTTAAATGTTTACTTAATAAAGATGCAACCATATTGTTAAATGGCACTATTCTTGACTTATGAAACTTTGTTAGTCTTATTACTGCATAATTTTCATTACCAAGATGAACATCGGCTATACAAAGTTTTAATGTTTCGCTAGGTCTTAGCCCCAGTAAATAAGTAACCATAAATATTATACGCATAGATTCAGGATAGATTATATTAAATCTTTTTCTATATGTCAAAGAATTCTCAAAAATAAGTTTTAGTTCTTCTTGGCTATAGATATAAGGGATAAAAGCTAAGGGTTTATTTGGTTTGTCAATAGGTAAAGGATTTCCTTTTATATAATTACGAATCAAAGCCCAACTAAAAAGTCCATTTAGAACATTATAAATATTAAACCAATAGACTGTTATTTTTGAATTCTTTTGAGCTTTTTTATATAAGTAATTTTTACATTCAATTGATTGAATATCTGCCAATTCTTTTTCATCACCTACATATTCTGCAAAACTTTTAAGGACGAAAGTACTAATTTTAAATTTTCCGCCTAGATTTTCACGATATTGAACATATTGATTTATTGCATCTTTTGTTTTCATAATATTTCCTCCCAATTCATATCTGCTACTTTACGAAGATTCATAATATCAATTTTTGTGTAGATTCTAGTTGTATCAAGTTGTTTGTGCCCTAGTAAATCAGAGACTTCTTTTAATGTATGACCTGAGTTAATAAGATGACTTGCACAGGCATGACGAAGAGAATGAGGTCCAATATGATTTAATGTAATATTAAGAGATTTATATGCATAAGCAACTATTCCATATATAGTTGATCGCTTTATTTGTGAAAATGGAGCTATTGAATCTAAAAAGAGAAATTTTCGATTAAGATCATTACGTCTTCCTTCTGTAATATATCTAGTTAAAGCATTACCTACTATAGTAGGTAATGGAAATACTTGAGGATTACATCGTTTTGCTCGATTAATGATAATTGTATCATTTTCCCAATCTATATCTTTGATTGTTATGTTACTAAGTTCACTACATCGAATACCATAAACAGATAATAAGGTTATAATAGCTTTATTTCGAATATTACTAGGAGTGTTGCCATTATAAAATTCGACAAGTTTTTGTACTTCCTCCCATTTAGGAGCTGAAGGAAGAGTTTCCAATGAAAATAATCTGGGATTTTTAAGTGCAAATGATAAATCTATTTTAATAAATTTTTCGTTATAAGCAAAATGGAAAAAAGCTCTTAATATTGTCATTACTGTACCAATTGAGCGACGATGACAACCTTCTTTATGACGTAATTCTATATATTTATCTAAGCAAAAGATATTCAAAGATTTTAAATCGTAACCTTGATTAAATAAAAAATAAGAAAAATGTTTTAACTCTAATCTTCTACTTTTTATTGTTTCTGTAGATAAACCTTTATTTATAATAGCCCATTTATAATAGCTTTCAAATTTTTCTAATTCTGGTATACTAGCATCTTCAGATGTTAATATACCAAGATATTTAAACCAACTAAATGAAACTGCATGAAAATTTTTATATCGTTTTTTTCTCTCTTCAATATTTTTTGTCTTATCAAGATGCCACCATTTTTCAGAAGCATTATCCAGTTCATTTTTATCAAACATACGTAATGAAGTTAATTTGAAAAACGATATTATATGAATTTGATATACAGCATATTCTCGAATCCTATTAAAACTCATTCCGTTAGCTTCTAAATGATTTAAAAAATTTAAACGTTCTTTTAAAAAGGGAGCATGAAGATAATTTAATCTATATGCAGCATTCTTATTAAATCTATTAAATATTAATTCATTATCTAAATATAGTGGATTAATTCGAGATATACTGGATAACCATTTAAATGTTGTAAAAACATAACCTCTCATCTTTGTATCTACATCTTTATTAAGATTCTTACGTTTTGGATTAGAAAGTCTCCTTTTTTCCCAGTCTTTACCAGTATTGAAAATACGATCTAAGGATACTAATTCAGTTTTTTTATCCTTTAATTCTAAAGTTTTAACGGCAAATAATAAATACTGTGATGTCATTTGAAGATACCTTGGACAAAAACCTTTGTTTTCCATATTTAAAAGATACTCTTCTCGTTCTTTTAACAAGGGTGCATCTAAATGCAAGTGCAATTTAGGCCCTTTTGAATAAATCTTTTTGATCATAATTATATATTCTGTCTTTAATGACAGTTCCTTACCACTAAAGTAAGGTAAATAATTATGTTGTGTATATTTTATTAAGGAGTTTGATTATCAATACAATAGAAATCATGCCAACATAATTTTGTTGCCAACATAAGGGAGATTATGTTGTGCACAACATAATCTCCCGATAGCTAATCCCCTAACAGAATTTTCTACTAAATTATTATCTATACTATATCTACCATCCAAATGATATCTAGATAACTTCGGAAATAATGAATAGGTATATGCTATAGCTTTTCCAGTTCTACTTTTTTGTAATCTTTAATTTATGAATTACCCTATTCTAAAATAGTGTTTTCAATTTTTACGGTAATAAATGAACAGGATGTTAACCAACAATTATTCCCACAAGGAAGTGGAACGAGACCACATTATGAGGTGTATCAAACACCCAGTCAGTTGATAAATAATGAAGATGCTGTTTTAATGAAATGCATTGAACTTATTAATAATCAGATAAAAAAATAGTTTTTATGACTAAAAAAACAAAAGCTATAATATTTTAGTTAAAAACTTAAAAAGATTTACTAAAAATTCAGAACTTTAGCTACCTTTGTGTTTTGTTTAAAATATGTTGTAAAAATTGCCTAGATATAAGGTTATTCAATTATTAAAATTTGCTTTAATTTTTTTGTTGTAACCTATAATTTGACAAAAAGTCACCAGCATTCGATGACTATTTATAACATCATATGTTACAGTTAATTTAAAATAAAAATGAAAA
>JBAYBM010000039.1:0-3401 GCA_041669265.1 Bacilli bacterium
CCTCATATCATCGATGATGACCTCTTTAATCGAGTCCAAAAGAAAAAGGAAAAGAACAAAAGAATACCTCAAGTCTATAAGACTGACGTGGAATATATCCTTACTACAAAGCTGATTTGCGGAACTTGTGGCTCATTCATGATTGGCGACTCAACCTTGAAGAAGAAAACCGGAAAAATCTATCGCTACTACACTTGTTCAAAGGTAAAGCACGGAAGAAAATGCACAAAGAAATCTGTGGAGAAAGAGGCGATAGAGAAATTAGTGGTAGTAGCCACTCTCAAATTCATCAGCGAGAAAGAGAACAAGGCGATTATGGTTCAAGAACTATACGACTATCTTCAGCAGGAATGTCCGTTCATCCAGCAAATGGAAAGCACCATAGCGGAAACACAAAAGAAAATGAACAATATAATGAAGGCAATTGAGGACGGATTTGCCAGTGATGAATTAAAAGAAAGATACAACAAGTTAAAAGCTGACAAGACTGAAATTGAGAGAAATTTAGAGGTAGAAAGGATTAAAAATCCAAGTCTATCAAAAGACCAGATTGAGTACGTAATCAACGAATATTCTCAGTTTGATCCTGACGATATCGAGGAAAGGAAGGTTTTAATCAATACCTTCGTTAACTCCGTGTATCTCTATGATAACCAGCCATATATCGACATTTTCTTCAATTTCAAGAACGGGCAAAGGCGTATAAAACTGGAGGATATCGGTTCGACCACGCACGTGCCTTGCTCCACCATATAACAAATTACTTCGATTTTATCGAAGTTTTTTATTACCCATAAATTTGTTATTATAAATATTGTATTTTACTTGTATATATTTTATTTAATTATAATAATATAAGAATGAAAAAAGAGATTAGTTTTACTAAAGAAGATTTAGATTTATTTTATAAAATTATTGATAGTAATGAATTTAAACAATTAAAGAAATATTATGCACATAAATCTATAAGTGTTTATGAGCATTCTATTAATGTTGCATTAGAAAGCTATAAATTTGCTGTTACTCATAAAATGAAGATCAATCATCATGATTTAATAATTGGTGCCTTATTACATGATTTTTATTTATATGATTGGCACAATCATATTTCAAGGCCATTAGGTAAAAAATTACATGGATATTCTCATCCAATTGTAGCGTTAAATAATGCTTCTAAATTTGTAAAGATAGATAAAAAAATATCTAATATTATCCGTTCCCATATGTTTCCTTTAACTTTATTTCATTTTCCTAAATGTAAAGAAGCTTGGTTAGTATGTTATTTTGATAAAATAGTAGCTACTAATGAAATAAGAGGAAAAGATAAAATCTATAAAATTAAAACTATATAATTTATCTATTTAAATATTATATTGCTATAATAATAAATAGAGGTATTTATATGGATAAAGGGACTTTATTTAACGATAAAATACATACAATTTATCAATTAAATACGAATACTTATCGAATTGATGAAGCAAGCATTGCAAATTGCTATCTTCTTTTAGGTGAGAATAAAGCATTATTAATTGATTCAGGTTTAGGAGTTGGAGATTTATATGGAACTATAAGAAGTATTACAAATCTACCAATTACTTTAGTATTAACCCATAATCATTGTGATCATAGTGGTGGTAGATTCGCTTTTAAAGAATATTATTTTGCTCGTGAAGATAATAAGCTTTGTTATAATTTTTTAAGTTCAAAATTAGCTTGTAAAATCTTATTGAAATCAAGAAAAATGACAAATCTAAAATTATCAAAAAGAAAATATCATCCTAATAAAATTCTTATTGATGATAATTATATTTTTGATTTAGGAAATAGAAAAATTAAATGTTTAAATTATCCTGGTCATACTGAAGGCTCTATTGTTTTAATTGATGAAAGTAATAAATATATATTCACAGGAGACAATCTTTGCCCATGGCTTTGGCTACAACTTCCAGGTTGTAAAGATTTATCAACGTGGATTAATAGCGCAAATGAAATATTAAAAATATCAAAGGGATATAATATTTTTTCTGGTCATGGAGATGGAGTAATTTTAGTAAAAAATGTTGAAACACTATTAGATGAAGCTCATGAAATTTTAAAGCTAGGTAAAAAACATTTTAAAAAACATATTGTTATATATCCAAACAAAGATTTATATAATGGAATAAATATCAGTGTAAAAAGAAGCAATATAAAATAGAGGTTATTTATGAATAAAAAAGAACTCATAGAAACATGGTTTAAAATGTGGGTTAATCAAAAAGACACGGGAATTGATATGATATTTACTAAAGATATCATTTATATGGAATCAATTGGAACCCATTATAGTGGTATAGAAGAAATTAAAAGATGGTTTAAAGATTGGAATTTAAATAATAGGGTAGTTGAATGGAATATTTTATCTTTTAAGGAAATCGATGATGTTTGTTATGTAGAATGGTATTTTAAGATGGAAGATGGTAAAAAAGCATTAGATTTTAATGGAGAATCTACCATCTATTTTAAGGATGATAAAATCTGTGATTTAAAGGAATATATGTCTTTAATTCCTAATGTTGATCCTTTTGCTAAAAAAACCTTATAAATCTTGTAAATTTTATATACATTAAAAATAGACTTTATGATAATATATCATAAGTGGAGGTTTTTCTAATGAATGATTTATTTAAAAGTTTCAAAACAACACAAGATAAAGTATTCTTTGGCTTTAAAGTTAGTGCATTAGTACTTTGTTTAATTTGCTTCTCTTGTCAATTTTGGCCAAATATTACTGTTAGTGGAACATCAGTCAAAGGCGTCAGTTTCCTTGATGGATTTGTTCCTGGATATTTAGTTGTTTATGGTGGAAGTTATGGCAGTGTTAGTTTACTTGGAAACTTCTCATTTAATACTGGTGCTTTTATCGGTTATTTTTCCTTCTTAATTGCAATTGTATTAATTTGTTTAAGTATTTTTGATTTCAAATTTAAAAAAGAAAATATGAAGAAATTATTTTTAATTTTAGCTCTTTTCTTTATTTTATTAGGAACCGTTTTATTATTCTGCAGTGTTCCTTTATTTGTATCAGCAAATGCTCTTGAATGGGGAAAATATAAGAGTACGTTATTACTCTCTTATGGACCAATAGTTGGTGGAACGTTTGGTATTGTTTCATTTATATTATTATCATTAATATTCTTTATTCCATTCGCAAAAAAACATTAGTTTAAAACATTAATCAAAATAGGCAATCTTCAATGGTTGTCTATTTTTTTTATAGAATTAGAGAGGTATTTAGGGTCTCCGAAATTGTTCGGGGTTCAAACGGGGTTCTTGAAAAAGAACCCCTTTTATTTTGCAATTTAACCCCGTAAAAATTCGAATTATTTTTATTAAAAAATCCTCCATAATAATGTTGC
>JBAYBM010000040.1:0-3028 GCA_041669265.1 Bacilli bacterium
CGGTACATGGCAATCACTTACTGATAATATTCTAGTAGCGATACCATTACCATATTTGTCTGCATCTTGCAATTCTAAATGATATTTAATTCCATAAAGTCTTTTCCTAACTTAACTAGAATTAAAACAATTTCCTTCTCCAAATATTAGTTCACTTAAATCTTCATATTCAGTTGAAATTGTTTTATCTATCATTCTTTGCCTTACTAGACGTTCCACATAAGAACGTTTACTTTCATTTTCAAATCTCTTTAACTCCATTCATTCCCTCCATTATTCCTTTAATCTTTTAATCTTTCTTAAACTCTTCTTATTCTTTTAATCTTCTTCTCCATATATTTATTTCCATATCATAATTCCTTTTTTGGAGTTCGGAGGGTAGGCATAAACCTAGCCCTCCTGATTAAAAGAAAGGAATTTCAAATGAAAAGTGGCTTGTTGTTTTATTTTGTATTCTATGTATTGTTTTTTAAATTATGTAATTATTATATTTTATTTGTTAAAAAAATTAAGCAGATAATAGCTTATTTTTATTTTTTAATTCATCAATTTTATTATTTATTACAATTCTCCAAGTATTTTTATCATCATCCATCCAGTATGGTATTTCTAAATAACTATATCCATTTAAAAATGCAATGAAACGTTTATACCTATCTTTAAGTTTTTGATAATATAATTCATACTCTGGAGTAGTATTATTTAATTTAGATTTAGAAATATGCCAGCCAGCCTTCTTATAATGTTGTTCTCCATGTACTTCTATAATTAATTTTAATTCTTTTATTTCATTATCAAAAAGCATAGACATTTTAGTTTTTGGATTTTTAGGTATTATAGAACACTTATTTTCGTTTAATACCGTATAATCAAAATTATGTAATAAAGCTAGTACCTTTTCTTGTAGTATTGAATTACTTAATTCAGAAACACAATCTGGACATCTAAATTTACATTTATTGGAATCACTAATTTTTCTTTTGTAATCTGCATGTTTTCCGTCTGGACATTTCCACCAAACTTTTTGAGCAGAAAATGGAGTATATTTATATGATGTTTTTTCATTTTTATTAGACCATAAACGTAATAACCCTTTATCCTCTAGCACTTTCCCTAATGATTCTAAAGGATGTACCTGTTTACTATTGTTACTGCAATATGGGCATCTATGATTGTGCAACGTAAATTGCACAGGTGTTGTTTTATAACTATCATGATAATCTTTTTTTTGACATTTTATCCATATTGGCTTTTTAGATGCCCGCATTATTTTATAAGGAGATTCTTTATTTAAATTAAAATCCCAATATAAATCTACAGCATTATTGCCATATGAATCAATTAAGTATTGTCCTATACTACTACACGCAACACACCCAGATATTATTGAACTAGTTGGATGAGAAGTAATTGAACTTATATTTTTTAATTCAGAATCATGAACTCCTTTTGGACATTTAAAATAATATTTTTTACCATTACTAAATGTTATTTCACTTGGTTTACGGCTATTTAATTCATAATCCCATCTATCTAAAATATCTTGTCTACTATTTTCAATACACCATTGTTCAAATGATTTACCATTTTTTAATCTTGTTTCTGTGAATTTTTTGTTTCCAAATATTTTTTTTGAGCATGTAACACAAAAATATTTATCATCATGTTTGTGATTATTATAATCATACCATTTCGGTTTTAATCTACATCCACAATTGTCACACAATACATCTACTACTACTCCGCTACCTCTTGGCAAATCATAAACTTTTACTTTAATTTTATCTTTCATTTTAGTAAAAGCATATCCTTTGTTTATATACCATTCTTTATTGCTTTTATGCCAACTTGTTTCTATTTCTTCTGTTAATAACACTGTTATCGTCTCCTTATTCATTACAAATAAAAAGACGATAGGTAAACAGCCTACCGTCTATATCTCCAAATTGATAAACAGTCAAAAGGAGAGTTAATATTTTTTATATTTTATTTATTAAAAATTAAATTCTCTGAGCTAATTCACTCAATCTACTTCTATATATATTTTCGAGTTTTACACAACCAAATTCAGGTTCACCCTTAAATACATCAATTACTCTATACATACCAGACTTTTCTAAACTAATATTAATATCGCGCTGTTCAAGTATGTCTCCTTCGATAATTACCTTGCAACCATCTTCAGCTCTCTGAATAATAGTTCTCATTGTGTAATCATCAAGATTCTGAGCCTCAGTTACAAATAAAATATCATTGCGAGATATTTCAATGCCTCTAATATCAGATGTAGGCACAATCATTAACTTCCCCTGAGACATCAATAGTTCAACGGCAGTCATTCCACCTAATTTGCTTTCTAAAATACCCCCGATGGAGTTTTGTATGAGCTTTTCTACCCTATTACCAGAATAAAATCCAAGTTGTTCGTTATTCTTTAATTTAACAGGGTTAAACGCAATTACAACTTTTCCGTTTTTATTACTACTAATCTGTTGCATAATATATGAAAGTGCAATTAATGTTTTTCCACTCCCTGCTCCACCATACAATACTGTTAAGTCATTATTTATAATTGAATCCATAGCACATAACTGAAATACATCTTTAGGTTTAAAATCATCAAGATATATTGACTTGAATGTTTTATTTGGAATGCTTACTAATTTTTCACCGTTCCACTTAAACTTATCAACTAAACTATCATCTTTATCTGCAATAAATAAATACTCATTAGTATGTAAATTAAAATTCTGCTCTCCACCTTCATATAATTTAGCCATTTCTTCATCTGTCATAGTTATTTCAGAATATCCACTATATATATGCTTAGTTTTAATATTTTTATATTTATCGCAAGGAATATTTAAATTTTCAGCTTTTAATAATAAATTCAAATCATCTGTTAAGAAAATAATATTATCATCAAATAGTGTTAAATCTTTTGCAGTAGCAAGTATTCTATTATCATTCTTATACTTCTCTAATGCTTCAGGCATTTCATATTTTGGTTCAGTTAATATCACTTCTA
>JBAYBM010000041.1:0-2702 GCA_041669265.1 Bacilli bacterium
CATATATTGATATATTCTTTAAAAATTCCATTTAAAACCTTCTCCTTGTTTTAATATAGAAAGTATAAAGCTGGAATTTGATATTGAGAAGTTGTTATCTAATGCAATTATTATTTTCTTTTTTAAGAAATATTTAACAATTTTCCCTTTTATGGATGTTGATTATCTCTTCTGAAATATGTTTTTTTGCAATAGAATTAAGTGATTTTTCCCTCAAAATTTAACAAGTTTTTGTTGGATTTTTTTTATAGACAAATTTATTGTACAAGTCGTAGTAAATATTTTTTATTTAAAATTATTTGCTTTTACTTTTTAGAAAAGGCATAATATTATAAATTATATTTTTAATGAGGTTAAAATGGCACATAGTTCTTTAGCAAATGCAAAAAAAAACAAAAAAGATGAATTCTATACACAATTATCAGATATTGAAAAAGAATTAAAGTATTATAAAAAGCATTTTAAAGGAAAAATTATTTACTGTAATTGTGATGATCCTAGAGTAAGTAATTTTTTTCATTATTTTTCTTACAATTTTGAATATTTGGGTTTAAAAAAATTAATTGCTACATGTTATAAAAACCAAGAAAGAGATTTGTTTAGTCAAAATATTTGTGAGAAAGCTATATATCTAGAATATAATGGTGATATACATAATGATAAAATTCCTAATATAAATGAAATAAAAGTAAATTATTTAAAGGGTGATGGCGATTTTAGAAATAAAGAATCTATTGAACTTTTAAAACAAGCTGATATTGTTGTTACAAACCCTCCTTTTTCTTTATTTAGAGAATATATTTCTCAATTAATACAATATAATAAAAAATTTATTATTATTGGAAATCAAAATAATATTACATATAAAGATATATCAAATTTAATTAAAGATAATAAATTATGGGTTGGTAATAATAGTGGTGATATGGAATTTAAAGTTCCATCATATTATACCCCAAGAGCTACAAGATATAGAGAAGATGCTCAAGGACAAAAGTGGAGAAGCTTTGGAAATATTTGTTGGTTTACAAATTGTGATATTGAAAAAAGACATGAAGATTTAGTACTTTATAAGACTTATAAAAATAATGAAAAAGATTATCCTCAATATGATAATTATGATGCTATAAATATAAATAAAACAAAAGATATTCCTTTAGATTATGAAGGAAAGATGGGAGTACCAATAACATTTATAAATAAATACAATCCAGAACAATTTGAAGTATTGGGAATTGATAGATATCTAGAAGACAATCCAAATTATGGAAGAAGATTCACTATAAATGGCAAAGAAATATATGCTAGAATTGTGGTAAAAAATAAAAAAATATTAAAATAGGAAGCATTTATGAATATTGAGTTACATGAAATATCTATTAAAGAACTCGCAAATGGATATGTTGATAATAATGAAAAAGGAGTGATAGGATTAAGTGGTAAATTAGATATAAGGCCCCCTTATCAAAGAGAATTTATTTATAAAGATGAGCAACGAAATGCTGTAATTAATACAGTAATTAAAGGATTTCCTTTAAATATTATGTATTGGTCTGTAAAAGATGATGGCAATTATGAAATTATTGATGGACAACAGCGTACAATCTCAATTTGCCAATATATTAATGGTGATTTTTCTTTTGAAGGAAGAAGCCTTTGTAATTTACAATCTGATGAAAAAGATAATATTTTAAATTATAAGTTAATGGTTTATTTTTGCAGTGGTTTAGATAGTGAAAAACTTGATTGGTTTAGAACAATAAATATAGCAGGAGAAAAATTAACAGATCAAGAATTACGGAATGCAGTATATTCTGGTTTATGGGTAACTGATGCAAAAAAATACTTTAGTAAAACAGGATGTGCAGCTTATAATCTAGCAAATTGTTATTTAACTGGTTCTGCTATAAGACAACAATATTTAGAAACAGCTATTAAATGGATTTCTGCAAATAATATTGAAGAATATATGTCTAAGCATCAACATGATCCTAATGCTAGTGCTTTATGGCGATATTTTAATTCAGTTATTAATTGGATAGAAGCAACTTTTAAAGTAAAAAGAAAAAAATACATGGCTGGAGTTGATTGGGGATCACTTTATCACAAATATAAAGATGAAGTTTTTGATCAAAATGAAATAGAAGAAGAAACTGCTAAATTGATGATGGATGATGATGTAACAAAAAAATCTGGAATTTATCCTTATATTCTAACTAAAAAAGAAAAATATCTTTCAATTCGTACTTTTTCAGATGCTCAAAAAATAGCCAAATATGAAAAACAAAAAGGTATTTGTCCTTTATGTAATGAGCATTTTGCCATTGAACAAATGGAAGCAGATCATATAACACCCTGGTGTGAAGGTGGTAAAACAGATCTTCTAAATCTTCAGATGTTGTGTAAAGAATGCAATAGAAGAAAATCAAATCATTAATAATAATGGTAATTAACAGATGGTGAAAGAACTTTTTATTGGACTTTATGGGCTACAATTTTTACAAATTCTCTATATTTAGAAAAACTAATATAAGCTAGTGAATTTTTAATTATCTTTTCATTGTACCAGTTGTCCCCCTTTATTCTTACTTTCCTCTTAATCTAATCATTTCCATACATTATTATGTTGTCTTCTCTTGATTGGAAAAAAAACTGAACAAGTGAACTTTTAAGACAGATTCTCATATCAATGAAAAAATAAA